>CAYTZH010000001.1:0-25691 GCA_964442285.1 uncultured Spirochaetales bacterium
GCCATGTCGATCTCGTTGTCGAAGTGGCCGATGTTGCCGACGATGGCCTTGTCCTTCATGCGGGACATGTCCTCGGAGGAGATGATGTTGAAGTTGCCCGTGGCGGTGATGAAGAGGTCCGCGGTCTCGAGCACCTCGTCGAGGGTGGTGACCTCGTAGCCCTCCATCACGGCCTGCAGCGCGCAGATGGGATCGATCTCGGTCACGATCACCCGGCAGCCCTGGCCGCGGAGCGACTGGGCGCAGCCCTTGCCCACCTCGCCGAAGCCGCAGACCACGGCGACCTTGCCGCCGAGCATCACGTCGGTGGCGCGGTTGATGCCGTCGATGAGCGAGTGCCGGCAGCCGTAGAAGTTGTCGAACTTGCTCTTGGTGGCCGAGTCGTTGACGTTGATGGCCGGGAAGAGCAGCGTGCCGTCGCGCTCCATCTGGTAGAGCCGGTGGACGCCCGTGGTGGTCTCCTCGGAGACGCCGCGCACGCCGTGGGCGATCCGGGTCCACAGGCCGGGATGCTCGGCAAGCTCCTTCCGGATCAGGTCCAGGATGACACCCCACTCCTCCGGGTCCTCCTTCGGATCGAACTCGGGGATGGAACCCTTCTGCTCGAACTCGGCGGCCTTGTGGAGGAGCAGGGTGGCGTCGCCGCCGTCGTCGACGATGAGGTCGGGGCCGCTGCCGTCGGGCCAGACCACGGCCTCGCGGGTGCACCACCAGTACTCCGGCAGGGTTTCGCCCTTCCAGGCGAAGACGGCCACGCCGGCCGGCTTCTCCGGCGTCCCCTCCGGACCCACCGCCACCGCCGCGGCGGCCGAGTCCTGGGTGGAGAAGATGTTGCACGAGACCCAGCGCACGTCGGCGCCGAGGGCGGTGAGGGTCTCGATCAGCACGGCGGTCTGCACGGTCATGTGCAGGCTGCCCATGACCTTCACGCCGTCGAGGGGGCGAGCCGGCCCGTGCTGGGCGCGCAGGGCCATCAGGCCCGGCATCTCCTGCTCGGCGAGGCGGATCTCGTGGCGGCCGAGCTCGGCCAGGGACAGGTCGGCGACCTTGAAGGGAAGGCGTTCGGACACGGGCGCTCCTTCGCATCGGCTGGATCCGTTTATTCGGATGCAGTGTTGGAAAGCCGCCCCGAGATGTCAACGCCTCGTCCCGAAACAGGCTGGACCACCTGTGATACACCACCCGTCGTCAGGGCGGTGCCGACGCAAAGTCCCTCCGGGGGAGCGTTTCCGACATGGAAGCGCAACGCTGAAGCAGATCGGCTGCGCCTCCGTCCAACGCGCATCGGGAGCTTCTGCGGACGGTGGATTTTCTTCCCCCAGCCGTCACGCCTGCGGGCACTCACGAGAGAGATGCAGAGCCATTTTCGAGTCCGCGCCCTGGAGCCGCCCACGCTCCTCGATCGTCTGCGCCGCCGCGATCGGATGTCCAACGTCCTGGTCGAGATCGAGAATCGCCTGGCCCGCGCCTCCAAGCTCCAGGAGGTGACGGCCCAGGAGGTGGCGTCCATCGCCAACGCCTACGGCGTCGACCTCCCGCGACGCTTCGGGGACGCCCTCCTCAGTCTGTACCGACGGCACCTGGAGCACTGCCTGCGGGATCGGAGCCTGTCCGCGGAGCAGGTGGAGGAGCTGGCCCATCTGAAGGCGGTGCTCGGGCTCGACGACGCCGGCGCCGAGCGGATCCACGACGAGGCGGTCGGACGCGTCTATGCCGAGGCCGTGGCCCGGGCGGTCGCCGACCGCCGCTTCGACCCCGAGGAGCGCCAAGCCCTGGAGCAGCTTCGGGAGGCGCTGCGGCTGTCCGCTCCGGCGGCGGCTCGCATCCGCGCCGACGCGGCGCGGGCCCAGGTGGAGCGCGTCGTCGAGGCCGCCTCCGTGGGCGAGCGGCTCTCCCCCGACGAGGAGGCCGAGCTCTGGACCCTGGCTCGCAGCCTGGAGGTGGAGGTCCACTACGGCGAGCGCACCCGCCGCAAGCTCGAGCGCTTCCGGCTCTACTGGCAGATCGAGAACGGCGAGCTGCCTTCCATCGAGACCCCGATGCCGCTGCAGCGCGGGGAGCGCGGCTACCATGCCCAGGTGGTGGACTGGCTCGAGCCCCGGCCCATCACCCGGCGCGTCCGCTCCGAGGAGCGCACCCTCCGCATCAAGCTCGGCACGGGCAGCTACTGGCGCATGGGCGATCTGGGGGTGCAGCGCGCCGCCGGGGACGCGATGCAGCTCGGCGACTCGGGGAAGGTCTTCATCACGAGCAAGCGGCTGCTGTTCCAGGGCGCGAAGGAGGACCGCCCGGTGCGGCTGGCCGCGGTGCGCGATTTCACCGCCTACCGCAACGGGGTGGAGCTCGAGCTCAACGACGCGCCCAACGTGTTCCTCGAGTTCCACCGGGACGTGGACGTGTTCGCCATGATCCTGGGACGCGCCATCCGGGACGTCCGCTAGGTCCGCCCGACCCCCATCCCTCTAGGGCACGATCGCGACGATGCGCAGCGGCGCGCCGGTGCCGCCGCGGATCTTCATGGGCAGGGCCACCACCTCGAACGCGCGCGGCGGGAGCTGCTCGAGCCGGGCCACGTTCTCGAAGACGGGGATCTGGGCCGCCGCCAGCACCCGATGCGCGGCGAAGTCCTGGGAGGGACCCGGGTCGATGCTCGGGGTGTCGATGCCCACGGCCCGGATGTCCCGCCCGACCAGCCAGCGAGCCGCGTCGGCGTGGAGGCCGGGGAAGTGCAGCTCCGCCACGGCCTCGGCACCCCGGCGGGCGGTGCCGAGCACGGCCTGGCGGTCCGGCCAGGCCGCGCCGACCCCCGTCCGGATCAGGACGATCGCGCCGTCGGGGATCGCGCCGTGCCGGGTCTCCCAGGCGGTGAAGGCACCGACGCCGACCGCGAGGTCGCGATCCGCCGCCGTCGCCTCCCGCACGTCGACCACGATGCCCGGCCCGACCAGGTCCTGCAGGGGGATGGCATCCACCCCGCGGCCCGAGGCCGAGAAGTGGATGGGCGCATCCAGATGGGTCCCGCCGTGCTCGGCGGTGCGGAAGCGGTTGGCCGCGTACCAGTAGCCGGCCTCGGTCTCGCCGGCCGGCCCCGGCTCGAGCACGAAGCCCGTCTCGGTGGGCCAGAAGATCGTGTCCGCGTCGAAGGCGTGGCTGAGGTCCACCAGGCGGGATCCGGCGACACCGGACGGGGTCGGCTCGTCGCAGGCGCTGCCGAGCCACGCCACGAGCAGCACGGCGGTCCCGGTGCGCAGGCTCACGACGCCTCCACCCGCTCGGAGCGGTAGTAGAGGAAGATCGCCGCGGTCGCGAGGGCGCACTTCAGGTGCCAGAGGGCGTGGCCCTGGAGCAACGAGTCGGGCATGCACAGGAGTCCGTTCGTGGTCCGGGAGGGCAGCCAGACCGCGAAGGCCGCCAGGAAGACCACGAGCGCGCCGAGCAGCCAGCCGCGCTCGATCCGCAGCTCGGGCCGGGCCCGGCTGACGGCCATCTCCACCGCGCCGATGGACGCCAGCAGCAGGCCGAAGATCAGGTCGCTCGAGACCGGGTTCCAGAGCTTGCTGGCGCCGAGCAGCAGGGTCAGGGTCGCGAACACCCCGAGAAAGCCGGCGCGCGAGAGGCGGCGCCAGCGCAGCACGCCGTAGGCCAGCACGAAGCTGGCGAACAGGTACATCGAGAGCACGTCCACCTGGCCGCCCCAGCGGGTCATCGACGCGTGCAGCGCCATGCTGCCCGGCCCGAGCAGGGCGATGACCAGGGCGTAGGAGGTGGGGTAGAAGCGGGTGGTGGTCATCGGGTTGGTGCGGCGCGGGGCGAGGGCCGGACGCCGGTCCACGTGGGCGGCGATGGAGAGGCCCACCGCCACGAAGCCCAGGTTCGACCAGGTGTTGGCCGGCTGGCGCACCAGGCCCTCGCGGAAGGCCTCGCAGAAGCAGGTGCCGGCGGCGATGCAGTGGTTGGCGGCGCCGGGCCAGCCCGCCAGTCCGAAGGCTGCGAGGCCCAGGAGCGAGAGCAGGGTGGCGCCGACGGTGAGGGCGAGAGCCATGGCCGCCCACGCTACCACGCCGGCGGGCGGGCGGGCGGCGCGGCGTCGGACTAGGCGGAGACGCGCTCGAGAATCTCGGAGACCACCACGCCCTCGGCGTCGTCGGGGGCGTGGCCGGTGTCGAGGACCGGCAGCCGGTCGAGCATCTGCTCGAGATAGTCCGCCCGCCCGGCGTCGAGGCCGACGAAGCGCACCAGCAGGCCCAGGCGGCCGTCGTCGCGCGCGACCCAGCCCTCCACCTCCAGGGGCGGCCGGCCCGGCTCCACGTGGAGGGCGAGGCGCAGACGCTCGCCGATCCGGAGGTCGGGCTCGAGCTCCACGCGCATCCCGCCGGACGAGAGATCGCGACCGAGCAGCACCCGGGCCGCGTCCTCGCCCTCGGCGACCACCCGCCGCTCGTAGGCGCGTCGCGGCTCCGAGCGCCGCTCCGGGAGCTGCCCCTTCGCGGCGTCGGTCGACGGCGGCGGATCGGGGCGGGTCGCCGGCACGGCGCAGGCGTCGGAGAGCAGCGGGACGGGCCCTGCGGCGGCCGACACGACCGCGCGCAGGCGCTCGCGCTCGTCGCTCGAGACGGACTCGAAGGCCACGGCCACGGCGTGGGCCGAGGCCAGCCCGGGGGCCGGCCCGGTCCGGGCCACCCGGCCGCGCATGCGCAGGCCCTCGCCGCCCGCCACGTCGCCGGGCAGGTGCACGGTGACCCGCTGGTCGTAGCCCAGTGGCTGCGACACCAGCAGGCGACATCCATCCGTCGACAGGTCGGCCAGGATCGCCGTGCGGCGACGCAGGCCGGCCCGGTAGGAGACGGCGGCGCCCACCAGCACCCGGGCCCGGCGGCGTCGCTCCGGACCCCGGTAGAGGGCGTGGAGGAGCAGCAGCCGCAGCGCGGTCGGATGGCAGTCCGGCCGCACCACCAGGTCGACCCCGGCGCGGCGCAGCTCGTCCCGGAGGCCGGGCGAGTCCTGCTGCACGACGGCGATGTGGGGGGCGAGGGGGCGTCCCACGCGCAGGGCGGCGCGCGCGGTGGTCACCACCAGGGCGCAGTCGCCGACCTCGACCCGCTCGGGGGCCTGCTCGAGCAGCTCCACCTCGAGGGTCTCGAGCTGGGCGCGGACGTCGGCGAGCTCGCCATCGTGGGCGAGCAGCACGCGCGGAGTTCCGGAGTCGACCGGCACGCACGGAACATCGGCCGGCTGCGGCGTTTACATGAGGAGGTGAGTCACTTAGTCCCCGTCCGGAGAAGCCCACAGCGCCATCGCGGCGTAGGCGCGCCAGGGCCGCCAGGTCTCCGCGCGCCGTTCCAGCTCACCCGCCGGCAAGGGGGGCGCACCTCGGGGGGCGGCCGCCCTGCGCAGACCCAGGTCGCCGGCCGGGAAGGCGTCGGGCTCGCGCAGCGCCCGCATGGCGATCACCTGGGCCGTCCAGGGTCCGATCCCGGGCAGGGCCAGGAGCTGCTCGAGCGCCGGGTCGAGGCCGGGCGAGGTCTCCAGGTCCAGCCGCCCCTCCGCGACCGCCTGGGCCAGGGCGCGGATCGCCTCGGCCCGCTGCCGCGGCATGCCGCCCAGGGCGGCCGGCGACGCCTCCGCCAGCCGCTCCGGTCCCGGGAAGCGCGCCCCGAGCCCCTCCGGCAGGGGCGCCTGCAGGGGCTCGCCGAGCCGCTCCACCAGGCCTCCGGTCAGGGCCGTCGCGTGGCGCACCGAGACCTGCTGGCCGAGCACGATCCGCACCGCCAGCTCGAAGGGGTCCCAGGCCCCGGGCACCCGTAGGCCGGGAAGGCGGCGGAGCCGCGCCGCGAGGCGGCGGTCGCGCCCCAGGTGGGCCTGGATCCGTCCCGGGTCGGCGTCCAGGTCGAAGAGCCTGCGCGCGCGCGCCGCCAGATCCACGAGGGCGGGCGCCGCGAAGGCCGGCACGCGGAGTCGCAGCGCCCGCGCATCCGGGTCCGTCACCACCTCGACGCTGCCGGCGTCCCCGTTCGCCGCGAGCACGCGCCGGTAGACGCCGTCGCGCACGCACTCCACGCCGGGAATGGCCCGGGGCTCCAGGAAGCGGGTGAGGGCCGCGGCGTCGAAGGGCGGTCGCCAGGCGAGGCGCAGCTCGAGCACGCCGCCAGCGGCGGGTCGGCCGTGGCGGGCCGACGCCCGGAGCTCCCGGGGCGGTCGCCCGTAGGTCTCGCGCAGGGCGGTGTTGAAGCGACGCACGCTGGCGAAGCCCGCGGCGAGGGCGACGCGGGTCACCGGGAGGTCGGTCTCGTCGAGGAGCTTCTTGGCGAAGTGGATCCGACGGGTCTGGGCCACGGCCAGAGGAGACGCACCGACGTGTTCTTCGAAGAGCCGGCGCAGGTGGCGGCTGCCGAGGCCCAGCCGCGCCGCCAGGCTCTCCACGTCCTCCGCATCCAGCGCGCCCTCGTCGATCAGGCGCAGGGCGCGGGACACCGTCGCCGACGTTCCCTGCCAGGCGGGCGTCCAGGGCGAGGCCTCCGGGCGGCAGCGCAGGCAGGGCCGGAAGCCCGCCTCGGCAGCGGCGGCGGCGCACGGGAAGAAGCGCACGTTGCGGCGCTTCGGCGTGGGCGCCGGGCAGATCGGACGGCAGTAGATGCCGGTGGTGACCACGCCCACGAAGAAGCGTCCGTCGAAGCGGGCGTCGCGGCTGCCGAGGGCGCGGTAGCAGACGCCGGGATCGAGCATGCGGGCAGTATCCCGTCCCGGACCGACGCCGACTAGCCGTTTTCGGACATGGCCGCCCCGCGGTCCGGGTCCGGAAACGGCCAGCCCGTGGGTCGGGCTGTCCCATTCTCCCCCGACACCCGTGGAGGAGCCGCCATGTCGCCCGTCGATCCGATCCGCTACAGCGTCGCGCCCTGCCGCCTCGGCTGGCTGCTCCTGGCCGCTACCCGCCGCGGGGTCTGCCAGGTGCGCTTCGCCGACAGCGAGGCCGAGGCCCTGGCCGGCCTGGCCGACGAGCTCCCCTTCGCCAGCCCGCTCCGCGACGACGCCGCGCTGGCCGCGTGGCGCGAGCGCCTGGTCGCCTACGTGGACGGACGCACCGCAGTCCTCGAGCTTCCCCTGGACGTGGCCGGCAGCCGCTTCCAGCGGCGGGTCTGGGAGGCCCTGGCCGCGATCCCCCGCGGCAGCACCCGCTCCTACGCCGCCGTGGCGCGCTCCCTCGGTCGGCCCACCGCGGCCCGGGCGGTGGCGCGGGCCTGCGCCACGAACCCCGTACCCGTCGCGGTCCCGTGTCATCGGGTGGTGGGAAGCGACGGCCGCCTCACCGGGTACCGCTACGGCCTCGTCCGCAAGCGCGCCCTGCTCGAGATGGAGCAGCGGCCGGCGGGAGGCGTCGCGCTGGAAGGTGCGGAGCCGCCTCAGGCCACGCGCACCGACAGCGCCTCGAGGCCGACGATGAAGTTGGAGGGCCGCCGCGGCGGGGGCTCCTCCCCGTCGAGGACCAGGTCCGGCAGGGACCGGGCCAGCTCCTCGAACATCACCTGGAGCTCGAGCCGGGCCAGGCTCGCGCCCAGGCAGAAGTGGGCGCCGTAGCCGCCGAAGGCCACGTGGTCGTTGGGCTGCCGGCCGATGTCGAAGCGGAAGGGCTCGTCGAAGACCGCCTCGTCGCGGTTGGCCGAGGGATAGAGCAGCAGCACGCGGTGCCCCTCGCGAATGCGCTGGCCGCGCAGCTCGACGTCCTCGGTCGCGGTGCGGTTCATGTTCTGGATGGGCGTCACCCAGCGGAGCATCTCCTCCACCGCGGTCGGGATGCGCGCCGGCTCGCGGCAGAGCTGCTGCCAGGCCTCGGGACGCTGCAGCAGCTCGTACATGCCGCCGCTGATCACGTGCCGCGTGGTCTCGTCGCCACCCACCAGGATGAGCAGCGACTCCTGCAGCAGCTCCTCGTCGGCGAGCCCGCGCCCGTCGATCTCTGCGTGGACCAGCACGCTCATCAGGTCCGGCCCGGGCGGACGCTTGCGGCGGTCGGCCACCACCTCGGCGTGGTAGGCCGCGTACTCCTGGAAGGCCCGCGTCGCGGCGGCCGCCGCCTCGGGGGTCGCGCTCGACGAAGTCCCCAGGATCAGGTCGTCGGACCAGCGCAGGAGCGCGTCGCGGTCCTCCGGGGCCACGCCCAGCAGGTCGCCGATCACGATCATCGGCAGGGGTGCGGCCACGTCGCGCACGAAGTCGAAGCGCCCGCGCGCCCGGGCCCGCGCGATCAGGTCCGCGCAGATCTCGCGGATCGCGGGCTCGTGGTCGGCGACCCGCCGCGGGGTGAAGCCCCGGTTCACCAGGTTGCGGCGGCGCATGTGCTCGGGGTCATCCAGGTTGATCATCGACGGGATCGCCGGGGCGTCCGGCCGCGAGCTGTGGCGGCTGCAGAAGACTCCCGGCGACTTCGAGACGGCCATGACGTCGGCGTGGCGCGCCACCCCCCAGAGCTCGTTCTTCGCGTCCCAGAACACGGGCGCCTCGGCGCGCATCCAGGTGAAGAAGGGGTGGGGGTCGTCGGCGTAGAAACGACCGTCGAGGAGATCGATCTGCGAGGGGTCGGGCACGGCGGGCCTCCCGGGCGGGCGCTGCAACGCGTTCCACTCTAGCCCGGGAGCCCCGGCCGGGCGATCGACGTCGCCGAGTTGCCGCGTTCCAAGCTGCGGCCTAGGCTTTGGCAGCCTATCTGCCAATTCCTGTGGAGGACCTGTGGAGGAATCCGTGATCACGCTCTACACGGCGCCGACCCCGAACGGCTGGAAGGCCTCGGTCACCCTGGAGGAGCTGGGCCTGCCCTACGAGACCCGCGCCGTGGACCTGGGCAAGGGCGACCAGAAGCAGCCCGCGTTCCTCGCGATCAATCCCAACGGGCGCATCCCGGCCATCGTCGACCACGACCTGGACGATCTCCCGGTCTTCGAGTCCGGTGCGATCATGGTCCACCTGGCGGAGAAGACCGGGCGCCTGCTGCCCTCCGATGCGGCCGGGCGCGCCCGGGTCCTCTCCTGGCTGATGTTCCAGATGGGCGGCCTCGGGCCGATGATGGGTCAGGCCAACGTCTTCTTCCGCTACTTCCCGGAGAAGATCCAGCCCGCCATCGACCGCTACCAGAACGAGTCGCGGCGCCTGCTCGAGGTCCTGGACGGCCGCCTCGCCGAGAGCGAGTGGCTGGCGGACGACTTCTCCCTCGCCGACATCGCCAACTGGTGCTGGGCGCGCACCCACAAGTGGTCGGGCGTCTCCATCGAAGGGCTCGAGCATCTGAGCCGCTGGCTCGACGCCATGCGCGCACGGCCGGCCTGCGAACGCGGCGTGGCCGTGCCGGTCAAGGTGCCGAACCTGCTGAAGGCCGACGATCCCGATGCGGCGAAGGCCTTCGCCGCCAACGCCCAGAAGCTGCTCCAGCGATGAGGCGGGCGCTCGCGATGGTCCTGGGCGCCGTCCTCGTCCTGGGTCTGCTGGGGTTCGTCGCGCTCCGCATCCCCGCGGTGCAGGACCGGGTCATGGACCGCGCCATGGATCGCCTGGTCTCGTCCGGTCCGGACGAGATCTTCGAGGACGACGCGCTGCGCGTGCTGCTCTGCGGCTCGGCCTCGCCCCTGCCGCACCCGACCCGCGCCGGCCCCTGCGTGGTGGTGATCGCCGGCGGCCGCTTCTACGCCGTCGACGTGGGCCCGCGCTCCTGGAACAACATGGCCCGCTGGCGCATCGACGGCAGCCGCATCGGCGCCGTGCTGCTCACCCACTTCCACTCCGACCACATCGGCGAGCTCGGTGAGTGGGACCTCCAGACCTGGGTGGCGGGCCGCCCGGGACCGCTCCCGGTGCTGGGTCCGCCCGGAGTCGATCGCGTCGTGGCCGGCTTCGAGGAGGCCTACGCCCTGGACGTCGGCTACCGCATCGCGCACCACGGCGCGGAGCTGCTCGCGCCCGAGGTTGCTCCCATGCGGGCCCAGGTGGTGCCCGGCCCCGCCCGCCAGGAGGGGCCCACGCCCGCGTGGGTGCAGGGCGACCTCACGATCACCGCCTTCTCCGTGGAGCACGCCCCGGTGCGCCCCGCCTACGGCTACCGCTTCGACTACAAGGGGCGCTCGGTGGTGGTCAGCGGCGATACCATCAAGACGGCGTCGACGGTGGAGGCGGCCCGCGGCGCCGACGTGCTCTTCCACGAGGCCCAGGCCCAGCACATCGTCCACCGCATCCGCCAGGCCGCCGAGCGCTTCGACCGGCCCCGCATCGCCAAGATCATGAGCGACATTCCCGACTACCACACGTCGCCGGTGGAGGCCGCCGAGGTGGCCAACGAGGCGGGCGTCCGTCTCGTGGTCTTCTACCACCTGACGCCGCCGCCCCCGCTCAGGCTGGTGGAGACGATCTTCCTGCGCGGGGTCTCCGACGTGCGGCCCGACGGCTGGATCCTGGGGGACGACGGCCTGCTGGTGGAGCTGCCGCTGGGCTCCGACGAGGTCCGGACCCGGTCGATCGAGTGACCGTCCCTAGGCCCGGCGGCGTCGCGCCCAGCCCCCGGCCGTCAGCAGCACCAGCCCGAGCACCGCGACGGCGGGCTCGGGGACGGCGTTCGAGAAGTCGACGCCCGATCCCGAGGTCACGCTGAAGCCCGAGACCGGGCTGCCGCCGGCGTCGAGCACCTGGGTGATGCCGAGCCAGCGCACGTCCAGGCTGGCGTCGGCGGTGGCGAAGCCCACGGGCCCGTTGGCGCCGGCCTCGATGTTCAGGCTCGCCTCGCTGCTCAGTTCGAAGGGGGTGCCGAACTGGAAGCCGAGGTTGCCGGTGATCAGGACGCCCGCGGGATCCCCCGTGACGGTGGTCTGCGGGCCCTGGGCCTGGCTGTCGCTGACCTGGGTGTTCCCGACGAACTGCCAGCCCGTGTCGTCGGTGGTGACGATCAGGGAGTAGGCGGCGTTGGCGTTGACGCCGAGGGCGGTCTGCAGGTCCAGGCTGAGGGTGTGGTCCAGGTCGACCCGGATGGCGGCCTGGAAGGTGCCGGACTGGCCGGCCAGCCCGGGCGCCGAGAGGGTCACCGAGTCCTCCCAATTCACCCAGCCCGTGACGTCGGAGGCGCCGAAGCTCGACGCGCCGGACTTCTCGGCGTGGGAGACCACGCTGCCGATGCCCACGGCGGAGCTCACCGTGGTGTTGCCCGCGGCGGTCGGGCCCGAGGTGCCCTGGGTGTCGGCGGCCACGCCGGCCAGCGGCGCCCCCACCTCGGTGTCGACGAGCGGTCCCGTGTTGAAGCCGAAGATCCGCACGCAGGCCGCCACCGGATCGGTGATCGAGCCGGCCGGATCGGGGCAGTTGCCCGGACCGGAGAACGCGAAGGGGGCAGCGCCTGCCGGCGCGGCGGCGCCGAGAGACCCCAGCGCAAGGAGCAGCGGAGCGAGAACGCGCGACGCGTGGCGAGTCATGGAGACCCCCTTTCCCGGCGCGGAGCCGAAGCAAGCTCCGTGCCCCGGCGTGGCTCGGGTTCCCGCGACGCGGAATGCAGCGAGGACGCGGGGTTGCGGATCCCGGCGCGAGACACCGATCGGCGTTGAATCCGCAATGTGGAACCCGCGTTCCGCGCGGGTGGAAGGATCGTTCCGCGCGCCGGCGAACGGATCAGGCGTCGAAGGGCGTGTAGCGGACTTCGAGCACGGTCAGCGCCAGGTCGCCGCGGGGACGCCGCACCACCACCTCGTCGCCCTCGCGGCGGCGCAGGAGCGCCTTGCCGACGGGCGAGTCCACGCTGATCCGTCCCGTCTTCACGTCGAACTCGTCGGGCCCGACCAGCTGGTAGACGACCTCGTCGCCCGCCTCGTCCTCGAGGCGCACCCAGGCGCCGAAGTACACCACGCCGTCGCTCTCGGCCCGGGGCGGCACGACGGTGAGCTCGTCGAGGCGCTTCGACAGGAAGCGGATACGGCGGTCGATCTCCCGCAGCCGCTTCTTGCCGTAGATGTACTCGGCGTTCTCGGAGCGGTCCCCCTGGGCCGCCGCGTCCGACACCTCCCGGGTCACCCGGGGCCGCTCCACCTTCCAGAGGTGGTCGAGCTCGTCCTGCAGCCGCCGGGCGCCCTCGGGCGTGATGTAGGCCGGTCGTCCGCTCAGTCGAGGCGCTCGAGGATCGTCGAGATGCCCATGCCGGCGCCGATGCACTGGGTGGCCAGCGCGTAGCGGGTGCCGCTGCGGCGGAGCTCCTTGGCCACGGTGGTCACGAGCCGGGCGCCGGTGGCGCCGAGCGGGTGGCCGATGGCGATGGAGCCGCCGTTGACGTTCACCTTCTCCAGGGGAATCCCCAGGTCGCGCACCGACGGGAGCACCTGAGCGGCGAAGGCCTCGTTGAACTCCACCCGGTCGATCTGGTCCGCGCTGATGCCCGCATGGGCCAGCGCCTTCTTGGTGGACACGATCGGGCCGATGCCCATGAGCTGGGGCTTCACGCCGCCCACGCCGAGGCCGACGATCCGGGCCAGGGGCTCGAGACCCAGGGCCAGGGCCTTCTCCTCGCTCATCAGCAGGGCCGCCGAGACACCGTCGTTGGTCGGGCAGGAGTTGCCGGCCGTGATCACGATCTCGCCGTTCACGAAGGACACCACGCCCTTGAGCGGCGCCAGCGAGCCGAGCTTGTCGAGGGTCGTGTTCGGGCGGATGCCCTCGTCGCGATCGAAGGTGATCTTCGGGCCGGTCTCGCCCTCGACCCAGTTGCCCTGATCGTCGAAGGCCGGGTCCTCCACCTCGAGGGGCACCACCTCGTCCTTGTAGACGCCGGCCTCGTAGGCGGCGTGGGTCTTCTGGTGGCTGCGCAGGGCGAACTCATCGAGCTCCTGGCGGCTCAGCCCGTAGGTGTCGGCCACGTTCTGGGCCGTCTGGGTCATGCCCACCAGGGGCGGCGACTTCCGGATGGCCTCCGGGAACGGCACCGAGAAGTACTCGTCGTGGTCGTGGGCCTGGGCGATCTGCGCCTCGTTCATCTGGAACAGGCGCTCGTTCAGCTTGGTGATGCGGGTCTGGGCCCCGCCGCCGCCCAGGCCGAGGCCGCGGCCCATGCGCTCGGCGCCCATGGCCACGCCGCATTCGAGGGTGCCCAGGGCGATGCCCATGGCGATCCGGTGCAGGGTCTCCATGCTCGAGCCGCACTGGCGGTTGCTGTTGAAGGTGCAGACCTCCATGGGCAGGCCGGCGAGGCGCACGATGTTGCCGAGGCCCACGAACTCGCCGCGGCCCGACACGTTGCCGAGGCCCACGTCCTCGATCATGGCGTCGCTCACCTTGGGCTGGCGGTCGAGCAGGGCGCGGAGCACCTGGGCCCCCGCCTCGTCCAGCCGGGTCGCTACCAGCTTGCCCCGGGCACCCCGGGCGAAAGCCGAGCGAACCCCATCCACCAGAACGACGTTTCGAGCCTGCATCGATCGAATCTCCTTGGCGTAAAGACCGCCCGCCGAGGGGCAATGGGTACCGCGATCGGGGCCGTCGCCGCCACACCGCGAGCGCCTCCGGACGGCAGCGGGTCCGCAGGCCTGCCCACGGCGCGGTCACCTGCCCAGGGAGCAGGCAGTCGGATGCCGAGGAACGCGGCAAGTCGTCTCCGAGCGGGCTCCGGAGCGGGTCAGGAGACGCCCAGACACCGCCGCCGATGGGCAGGAACTGGCACGTGCCTTGCTGCGCCCACCGGGTCGTCATCCAGGAGGCGCCCATGTCCCGTCCCGATCCGCTCGCGCGGCGGCTCGTCCGAGCCGCGCTCTTCGCCCTCGCCCTGCTCGTTCCGGGCACGGCGCTCGCCCAGGAGGCCGAGGTCGCCAGCGGCCTGAACAGCGGCGACGTGGCCTGGATCCTCACCAGCTCGCTCATCGTGCTGATGATGACCCTGCCCGGGCTGGCCTTCTTCTACGGCGGGCTGGTGCGCGGCAAGAACGTGCTCTCGGTGCTCATGCACTGCTTCGTGTGCGCCGGCATGATCAGCGTGACCTGGGTGCTCTGGGGCTACTCCATCGCCTTTGGCGGCGAAGGTGCCTACTGGGGAGGGCTCTCCAAGCTCGGGCTGATCGGCGTGCCCTGGGAGGCGGGGCCCGACGAGAACATCCCCGAGCAGCTCTTCATGGTCTTCCAGCTGATGTTCGCGATCATCACGCCGGCCCTGATCGCCGGCGCGATCGCCGAGCGCATGAAGTTCTCGGCCTTCGTCCTCTTCGTGCTGCTCTGGTCGACCCTGATCTACGCCCCCCTGGCCCACTGGGTGTGGGGCGACGGCGGCTGGCTGCTGGAGCGCGGGGCGCTGGACTTCGCCGGCGGCACCGTGGTGCACATCTCCTCCGGCATCTCCGCCCTGGTGGCCTGCCTGATGCTCGGCCAGCGCCACGGCCACGGCCGCGAGCCCATGCCGCCCCACAACCTTCCCTTCACCGTGATGGGGGCGGGCCTGCTCTGGGTGGGCTGGTTCGGCTTCAACGCCGGCAGCGCCCTGGCGGCCAACGGCTCGGCGGTGATCGCCTTCGTCAACACCAATACGGCCACCGGCGCGGCGGTCCTGGGCTGGATGGCCACGGAGTGGATCGCCCGCGGCAAGCCCACGGCCCTGGGCGCGGCCACCGGCGCCGTGGCCGGTCTGGTGGGCGTCACCCCGGCCGCCGGCTTCGTGACCCCGCTCGGCGCCATCGTCATCGGCCTGGGTGCCGGCTTCCTCTGCTACAACGCCTGCAACCTGAAGTCGCGTCTCGGCTACGACGACTCCCTCGACGTGGTGGGCGTGCACGGCGTGGGCGGCACCTGGGGCGCGCTCGCCACGGGCGTGCTGGCCAGCGAGGCGGTGGGCGGCACCGCCGGGAGCGCCGGTCAGCTCTTCGAGCAGGTGGTCGGGGTCTTGGCCACCTACCTCTTCGCGGGCGCCGGAACCTTCGTGCTGCTCTCGATCGTGCGCGCCCTGGTGGGATTGCGGGTGCACGAGGAGGACGAGTCCATGGGCCTCGACCTCTCGGTTCACTCGGAGACGGCCTACACCGGCTCCTAGGTCGCTCCCCGCCCGAGACAGTTCGCGGCCGAGTGGGGCACGCGGCGCAGTCGCTCGGTCTCGTAGCCGCGCGCGGCCAGGCGCTCGACGATGGCGGCGAGCTCCGCCTCGTCGATGCGCGGCTCGCGCGTCATCACCCACGCGTAGCTCCCGGAGGGATGTCCCACCACGGTCGTGGTGTAGCCCGGGTCGAGCTCGAGGATCTGGTAGCGGAAGGTCAGCGGCCAGAAGGGACGCACGCGCCACTCGGCCCGGAACTCCGGCTCGTGGACCCAGCCGAGCATGGTCACCTCTTCGAGGGGTCCGTCGGCGCTGCCGTCGCAGAAGCGGAAGCGGACGTCGATCTCGCCGTCGTCGCGCAGTGCGTACTCCTCGATCGCGTCGTAGGCGTCGCGCTCGGTGCGGGTCGGCAGGTGGGCCACCACGTACCAGGTGCCCATGAAGCGGTCGAGATCCACGCCGCCCGCGTCGGCGGGGAGACCCCGCGGCAGGGGCGCCGAGGGCGAGCCCGCGCAGGCGCAGGCGAGGGTGAGGGCGAAGAAGCCCGCGAGCGACACCGTTCTCGTCATGGCCCGAGGTTGCCAGCTGGGCGGCGCCGCGCCAGCGCATCCGGAGGCGCGCCGGGTGCGAACCCTCCTGCGTGTGGACTCTCGCCCTGCAGCAGCTCGGCTTCCAGCTCGTCTGGCTCGCCTGCGCCTTGGGCGCCGCCGCGGATCGGCCCGGAGTCGGTGTCGGTGCTGCGGGTGCCTTCGCCGGGACGTTGCTGATCCGCGGGCCGCTTCCGCGGCTCGAGGGCCTGCGCCTGGCCACCGCGGGCCTCGTCCTGGGCGCGGGGCTCGACGCGGCTTTCGTGGCCTCGGGGGCGGTCGTCTACCCGACCCCTGGTCTCGCCGCCGGCCTCGGGCCGGCCTGGATCCCCGCCCTGTGGATGGCTTTCGCCCTGACCGTGCCCCGGGCCTTCGGCTGGCTGCGGGCGCGGCTGTTCCTGGCGGCGCTGCTCGGTGCCGCGGGAGGCCCGCTCGCCTACGCCTCCGGGCAGCGACTCGGTGCGGTGTCGCTACCGGGCGACGCGTTCGGCTTCGGGGTGCTCGCCATCGGCTGGGCGCTGGCGCTCCCGGCGCTCCTGGCGCTGAGCCAGGGAGGCGACCGCCGAGGGAGTGCGCCGGCGGCCGGGGATCGGGCGTCCCGCTAGGCCCGGCCCGGATCCTCTCCGACCACCGCCGCCGTCACGAGCTCGGCGAGCAGGCGCACGGCGTTCAGGAAGGCGTCGCTCGGCGTCGATTCGGGATCCAGCATGCGGTGCAGCCGCAGCCCGTCCTCGAGCGCGACGAGCAGGCTCCCGATCTGCTCGGGGTCGAGGTGGCGCTCCACGCCCGCTGCGCGCAGGGTGCTCACACCGATCTCGCCCGCGAGGGTCCGCATGGTGCGGAGCCGCTCCGCCAACACGGTGCGGTGTCCCGGCTTGCGCGCCACGTGCAGGATCAGCTCGAGCTCGAGCAGGGGCGAGTGGTGGAGAGGGTCGTCCTCCCGTCCGAGGTTGCGGGCGAGGGCGGCGACGAAGCGTTCGGGGTCCGGGTTCTCGGCGAGCATGCCGAGGTTGTGGCTCACGCTCTGCTGGAGGTGGTCTTCGAGCATGGCGATCAGCAGCTCCTCCTTGCTGGTGAAGTTCGAGTAGAAGGCGCCCCGGGCCTTGACCGCGCCGCCGAAGCACGTGCGCTTCGTGGCCAGCGACTTCAGCCTCGGAGACCTCGCGGCCGCGATGGCCGCCGCGGGTCATTCGGCGTCGGCGCGATCGCTGATCCTGTGGGAGGGCGTGACGGGCTACCTCACGGCCGATGCCGTCGACGCCACCCTCGGCTGGTGCGCCCAGGCGGCGGCCGGAAGCCTGCTGATCTTCACGTATCTGCACCGCGACGTGCTCACCCGCCCGGAGGTCTTCGCCGGATCGCACCGGGTGCTCGCCGCCCTGGACAAGGTGGGCGAGCAGCTCCGGTTCGGGATCGAGCCCGACGCGCTGCCGGGCTTCCTTTCGGCGCGCGGCTTCGCGGTGGAGCGCGACCTCGGGGCCGCGGACTACCGCCGGGGCTGCTACGGCGATGCGGCCCGGCGCATGCGGGGCCACGAGTTCTACCGGGTCGCGCGGGCACGGGTCGTCGGCGCCGCAACCCCCGTCGCGTCCCGCCCCTTCCCCTAGGCCGTCGCGTCGCGCGGTCGCGTAGGCCCTCGACGGCCTCTCGTCAACTGGCGTCCGCCGTCTCGGGAGCGAGGCCGTAGAAACGGAAGTGGCCGCGGATCGGGTAGTCGAACAGCATGTCCTCGGTGCGCGGCCCGAGGCCGATGTTGTGGACGACCTTGAAACGCTCGCCGTCCCGCGACCGCTCGTCGACGACGATGCCGATGTGGGGCCGGCCCCAGCGGATGGTCCAGGTGACCAGGTCGCCGGGCCGGTAGTCGCCGGGATCGCGGCTGACCGGCAGCACCACGCCGTGTCGCCGGAAGAACGTCTCCAGGTTGGGTACCCGGCGGTGGTCGATGTTCGGGTCCGGTCCCGTCAGGCCCCAATCGTCGGGATAGGCCGCGAAGTCCGCCTTCATGTCCTCGTGGACCAGCACCTGGAGATCGATGCCGAGGGCCCGGTAGGCCCGGATCACCACGTCGGTGCAGACCCCGATGTGCCTGGGGACGTCCCCGCCCGGGTACGGGATCTTCCGGTACTTGCTGCTGTACCAGATCCAGTGTCGGGTGCGCTCCTTGGCCGCCGCGACCAGCTGCGCCGTGAAGCCCTCGGGCTCCTCGGGGAGGCGCTCTGCCGGGGTCGGGGCGGCCAGCGCGAGCAGCGCGAGCCAGGCGACGAGGGGGCGGAGGCTTCCCATCGCGGGCCCTACGCCGCCTGGGGCCCCCGCACCAGCCGGCCCGGCAGGGCGCCGGTGGGCTCGCCGTTCTCGAAGGTGACCTCGCCGGCCTGGATCGTGGCGCGGTAGCCGCGGGCCCTCTGCACCAGGCGGCGGCTGTCGGCGGGCAGGTCGTGGACCATCTCCGGCGGGTCGATGGCCAGGTTCTCCCAGTCGACGAGGTTCACGTCGGCGCGCAGGCCCGGCGCGAGCAGGCCCCGGTCGCGCAGCCCGTAGAGCTCGGCGGTGCGACGGGTCTGGCCGTGGACGGCCCACTCCAGGGGCAGGCGTTCGCCGCGCTCCCGGTCCCGCACCCAGTAGGTGAGCAGGTAGGTGGGGGCGCTGGCGTCGCAGATCAGCCCGCAGTGGGCGCCGCCGTCGGAGAGGCCGAGGACCGTCTCGGGGTGCTGCAGCATCTCGCGGATCGGCGCGAAGTCGCCGTCGGCGAAGTTCAGGATCGGGAAGTAGAGCAGCTCGCGGCCGTCGCGCTGCAGCAGCAGCTCGTAGGCCACCTCCTGGGGCGTGCAGCCCCGGCGCTCGGCCATGGCCTTCACGCTCTGGTCGGGCGTCGGCTCGTAGTCCGGCGGGTCGCCCAGCGGGAAGAGCTTGTGGAAGCTCTGGGCCACGAAGGCGGCCAGGGGGTTCGCCACCTGGGGCTGCTCCGCGAGCATTCGCCGGCGCACCTCCGGGTCGCGCAGGCGCGCCACCCGCTCTGCCAGGGGCAGGTGCGCCAGCGCCCGGTAGGTCTGGTGGTAGAGGAACGGGTGGGCCGTGCCCTCGAGGCCCATCAGGATGCCCGTCGGTCGCACCGCCACCTGGGGCACGATGCGCGCGCCCTCCTCGGCCGCGCGGGAGGACGCGTCGAGGAGCCTGCGCCACTGGCCCGGGTCCACGTCGTTCTGCAGACACGCAAAGGTGACGGGCCGCCCGGTGTCCTTGGACAGCTGGGCCATCCAGGCGAACTCCCGGTCCTCGGGGGCCAGGTCCGACGCCATCTCGAACACGCCCTGGCCGAGCTCGCCCAGCACCCGGCCGATGCCCAGCAGCTCGTCCTCGGCGGCGAAGGTGCCGGGCACCGGCTCGCCGTCCACGGCCCGGTGCAGCAGGGTGCGCGAGGTGGTGAAGCCCAGGGCGCCCGCGGCGATCCCCTCGCGCACGATGGCGGCCATGGCCTCGATGTCCTCGGGCGTGGGCTTCTCGTTCTTGGCGCCGCGCTCGCCCATGACGTAGGCGCGCACCGCGCCGTGGGGCACCTGGGCGGCCACGTCGAGGGCCCGGCCCATGCCCTCGAGGGCGTCCAGGTACTCGGGGAAGGTCTCCCAGCTCCAGCGGATGCCCTCGGAGAGGGCCGTGCCCGGGATGTCCTCCACGCCCTCCATCAGGCCGATCAGCCAGTCGTGGCGGTCGGGGCGCGCGGGGGCGAAGCCCACGCCGCAGTTGCCCATCACGACCGTGGTGACGCCATGCCAGCACGAGGGGGTGAGCCACGGGTCCCAGGTGACCTGGCCGTCGTAGTGGGTGTGGATGTCGACGAAGCCGGGCGTGACCAGGAGGCCGTCGGCGTCCAGCTCGCGCCGCCCCGGGGCGGAGACGTCGCCGACGGCGGCGATGCGGTCTCCGTCGATGGCCACGTCGCCCGTGCGGGCCGGGGCGCCGCTGCCGTCGACGAGGGTGCCGCCGCGAATCACCAGGTCGTGCATGTCGGGTCTCCTCCCGCCAGGGAAGGAGTCTACCGTGCTGGCGAGCGGCGGGCTCCGATGCCCTGGGGCTTGCGGCGGCGCATGCGGATGGCCTTGCTGTGGGCGCGCAGGGCGCGCTCCGCCAGCCGCTGGTGGCAGCCCTGCGCCGCCCGCCCGCGCGCGGGCCGCCGCTGGACGTAGCTGCCGTCGGGCTGCATGTCCCAGGCGCAGCGCTGGTCCTCGAGCTGGATGTCGAGCAGCGCCTGGAGCTCGCCCTGGAGCGCGGCCTCCTCGATGGGGACCAGCACCTCGACCCGGCTCTGCAGGTTGCGGCTCATGCAGTCGGCCGAGCCGATGTAGTACTCGTCGTTGCCGCCGTTGCGGAAGTGGCACAGTCGCGCGTGCTCGAGGAAGCGGCCCACGATGCTCACCACCCGCACGCTCTCGGAGATGCCAGGCAGCCCCGGGCGCAGCCGACAGGTGTCGCGGACGATCAGGTCCACCTGCACCCCCGCCTCCGCAGCGCGGTAGAGGGCGCGGGTGATGTCCGGGTCCTCCAGGGCGTTCATCTTCATCTGGATCAGGCCCGGCGTGCTCTCGTCGTGGAGCTGGATCTCCCGTTGGATCTTCTCCAGCAGCGCGGCCTTCAGGATCGCCGGCGCCGGCAGGATCTTCTGGTAGCGACGCTTGGGCTTGTAGCCCGTGGTCAGGTAGTTGAAGAGCTCGGTCAGGTCGGCGCCGATGCCGTCGTCGCTGGTGAGCAGGCCGAGGTCGGCGTAGACGCGGGCCGTGTCCTCGTGGTAGTTGCCCGTCCCGAGATGGGCGTAGCGGCGCAGGCCGTTGTAGTCCTGGCGCACCACGAGGATGGTCTTGCAGTGGGTCTTGAGGCCCACCACGCCGTAGGTGACGTGGATGCCCACCTCTTCCAGCTTGTTGGCGAACTGGATGTTGGCGTGCTCGTCGAAGCGGGCCTTCAGCTCCACCACCACCGCCACCTGCTTGCCGTTGCTGGCGGCCTCCATGAGCAGATCGATGACCTGGCTCTCCGGGGAGACCCGGTAGAGGGTCATCTTGATGGCGCGCACCTTCGGGTCGCGAGCCGCCTCGCGCAGGAAGCGCAGCACCGAAGACTGGAACGACTCGTACGGGTGGTGCAGCAGGATGGAGCCGCGGTCGCGGATCGTGTGGAAGATGCTGCGGTCGTCCAGGAGGCGGGGCGCGTCCACGGGCCGAAGGGGCGGGTCGTGGAGCTCCTGGACGTCGAGCCTGGTCAGCTCCCAGAGGTCGACGAGGCCCAGGCGCCCTTCCACCTCGAATACGTCGCTGGCCTCGTCGAGGCCGAGCTCGGCAGCGAGCATGCCCCGGTGGAGGTCGGTCATGCCCCGCTCCACCTGCAGGCGCACGATGGGTGCGAACTTGCGGTCGCGCAGCTCCGACTCGATCAGCGCCAGCAGGTCGTCGGCTTCCTCCTCGTCCCGCTCCACGTGGGCGTTGCGGGTGAGCCGGAAGAGCTCGACCCGGTCGACCTCCATGCCGGGGAAGAGCAGGTCGAGGTTCGCGGCCATCACGTCCTCGAGGGCCACGAAGGTGTCCTCGTCGCCCACCTGCTGGAAGCGCGGAATCCCGGAGCCCACCGGCACCTTCACCCGGGCCAGGAGGGGCACCGGGTCCTTCGGATGGTGCAGGGTCACGAGCAGGTTCAGGGAGAGGTTCGAGACGAAGGGGAACGGGTGCGCCGGGTCGATGCCCTGGGGCGTGACCAGCGGGAAGATGTTGCGCAGGTAGTGCTCGCGGAGCTCCACGCGCTGGGGCTCCTCGAGGTCGCGCCAGCGGGCCAGGCGGATGCCGTTGCGGGTGAGTGCGCGCACCAGCACCGTCATGGCGTCGCGCTTGCGCTGCTCCAGCTCGCGGATCACCGCGTGACAGGCGGCGAGCTGCTCCCGAGGCGTGCGCCCGTCGATGGTCTTTTCGGTGACACCGGCCTCGATCTGCTCCTTGAGGCCGCCGATCCGCTTCATGAAGAACTCGTCGAGGTTGCCGCTGGCGATGGCCAGGAACTTCACCCGTTCGAGCAGCGGCGTGCGCTCGTCCTCCGCCTCGTGGAGCACCCGCTGGTTGAAGGCGAGCCAGGTCAGCTCGCGGTTGAGGTAGAACTCGGGCGAGCCCAGATCGGCCGGGCGCTTGGTCTGGCGCTTGGGGCGCTCGCCTTCGACCACCCGCAGTCTGCTGTCGCTGCTCACCGGGGCCTCCGCGCCCCCCGGCGCGGCGGTCTCCGGCGCGGGCTTGCGAACGGAGTCCGGACCAGGGGTAGGCCCCCGATCCTGCACGATTCCTGCCGGCTCTTCCCGTTTCAAAACCATGTCGTATCGATGGCGAAGTCGGGTCGTTTCGTCAAGCGAGCGACCCGGATCCGCCGTGGCCCGGTGACGCGCGGGCATCCCCTCGGGGGCCGCCCTTGAGAGGCGGCCCGGCTAGGGGTCACCGCGCCCCGGTCCGCGCCGGAGCAGGGCCAGGAAGCGCTCGGGCGGGACCGCGGGGCTCAGCAGGAAGCCCTGCATCTCGTCGCAGCCCCGGGCCGAGAGGAAGCCCCGCTGCCCCTCGGTCTCCACGCCCTCGGCCACGACCCGGAGGTCGAGCTTCTCGGCGATCGAGAGGATCGCCTCCACGATGGCCTCGTCGTCGGGGTCGAGGGTGAGCTCGCTGACGAAGGAGCGGTCGATCTTGACCGTGTCGACCGGGACCTGCTTGAGGTGGGACAGCGACGAGAAGCCCGTGCCGAAGTCGTCGAGAGAGACGCCGATTCCCATCTGCTTCAGGTCCTGCAGGACCGCCACGCTCTCGGGACGCATCAGGGTGTACTCGGTGATCTCGAGCTCGAGCTGCTTCGGGGAGAGCCCCGAGTCCCAGAGCGCCCGCACGATCTCTTCCCGGAGCACGTCCTGGCGCACCTCGGCCGGGGACACGTTGACCGACACCCGCAGGTCGGTGAACCCCAGGTGCTTCCAGTCCGCCGCCTGCTCGCAGGCCGCCCGCAGGGTGTAGCGGCTGATGTCGCCGATCATGCCCGCGTCCTCGGCGATCGGGATGAAGTCGGCGGGCGCGATCGGCCCCAGCTCGGGGTCGGTCCAGCGCATGAGGGCCTCGGCGCCCAGGATCAGTCCGCTCCGCAGGTCGACCCGGGGCTGGTAGTGGATCTGGAGCCGCTTCTCGGCGAAGGCCTTGCGCAGCCGGCGCTCGATGCCCAGGCGGCGTCGCGCCTCGCTGTCGATCGGCTCGGAGGAGAAGCGGTAGTGGTTGCCCTGGCCGCGCTTGGCCTCGGCCATGGCCGTCTGGGCGCGCCGCAGCACGCCCTCGGCGTCGGGGGCGTCGCGCGGGAAGACGGCGATCCCGAGGGTGGCGGTGAGCCAGTACTCGCGATCGTCCAGGATCTGGGGCTCGGCCAGGTTGGCGAGGACCTTCTCGGCCACGCGCGCCAGCTCGCGGTCCCCTCCGGCCCCCGGCAGCACCACGGCGAACTCGTCGTCGCCCACGCGCGCCACCATGTCGCTGGATCGAAGCAGACGCTCGAGACGCCGCGCGGTGTTGCGCAGGAGGGCGTCCCCCACGCGGGTGCCCAGGGCCTGGTTGATCTGCTCGAAGCGGTCGAGGTCGACGGCGAGCACGCCGATGGGGACGCCGGTCTGCTCCGCGGCCGCGACGCTGCGCTGCAGCTGCTCCAGCAGCTGGCCGCGATGGGGCAGTCCGGTCACGACGTCGCGGCTCGCGCGGTGGCGGTGGTGACGGGCCGTCCGCCGCAACGCCGTGAGGGGCTGCTGGCGCACGGCCGCCCGGCGCAGGGCGGCGTGGAGCCGGCGGTGGCTCCGGTCGTCCTCGCCGAGGGGACCCGCCACGCACTCCTGGGCGCCGAGGCGGAGTGCTTCGAGCACCGCCTCCTCGTCGGTCTTCGCGAGCAGCGCCACCACCGGCACGTCCAGCGCGGCGGCCGTCAGACGGGAGAGGGGCTCCGGATCGTCGGCCGGGACGTCGACCAGCACGGCAGCATGTCGCCCGGCCGCGAGGTCGGGCAGCGACGTCTCCAGGTCCTGCGCGGGCGTGGCGGTGAACCCCTGTCCGGCCTTCTCGATCCGACCGGCCAGCCGGGCCGCCTCGTGCAGGTCCGCGTGTACCACGAGCACGTCCGGGGTCTGCGGGGGGGCGGCTCCGGGCGAGGTCTCCACGTCGCCCCTATCGGACGGGCGCGGAAGACTCCTGAGGCTCGGATCCCGGGCGGAGGATCAGCCCGATTCCGGGCGGAGGATCACTTTTCCGAGGTTGCGCCGATCCTCGATGATGTGGTGTGCCTCGGAGGCGCGCTCGAAGGGCACCTCCGCGGCGATGACTGGCGCGACGGATCCGTCCTCGTAGGCGCGGAGAAGCTCGGCGAGCCACGCGCGAACCCGCTCGGTCTCGCGCCACAGGCTCGAAAGGTCCATTCCGAAGACGCCCTTGGTCTCGCGCATGAGCCCCGGCGGCGTGAAGCGCAGCCAGGGCGTGGTCCACGCGGCCCGCAGCGACGACACCCAGCTGCGGGACTTCTTCGCCGCCGACGCCGTCATGCCGAACATCCCGAGTCGCCCGGTGGGCGCCAGCACGCGGCAGCTCTTGGCGAAGGAGCGGCCGCCCTGGGAGTCGAGGACGAGCTCCACGCCGTGCCCCCCGGTCAGCTCCCGCACCCGCTTCTCGAAGTCCTCGCGGTGGTAGTCGACGCAGGCGTCCACCCCGAGCGACTTCAGGAAGTCGTGCTTGTGGGCCGAGGCCGTGGCGAGGATGCGGGCGCCCGTGCGCCGGGCCAGCTGTACCGCGGCGACCCCCACGCCGCCCCCCGCGGAGTGCACCAGCACGGTCTCGTCCGCTCGCAGCCCGCCCATCCGCTCCACGAGGACGTGGGCGGTCAGGTAGTTCACCGGGAAGGCGGCGCCTTCCGCGGCGTTCATGCCAGCGGGCCGGGGCAGGGCCAGGTGCTGGGCGACGCAGACCACCTCGGCGTAGCCGCCGTAGGGGGTCAGGGCGAGCACGTCGCGACCCACCAGGGCGGAGTCGACGCCCTCGCCCACGGCGTCGACGCGGCCGGCGACCTCGAAGCCCGGGACCAGGGGCAAGGGGGGCTGCTCGGGGTAGACGCCCCAGCGGATGAGGACGTCGGCGAAGTTGACGCCGCAGGCCTCGGCGCGGATGCGAAGCTCGCCCGGTCCGGGCACGGGCTCCTCGGCCGTCCGGAGCGCGAGTACCTCCGGCGGACCCGGGCGCGAGATCCACACCTGCTGCAACGAGACCCCCCGATCGACCCCCTCAGGATAGGTCAGCCTATCCGCACTGTGGGCATTCCCCGTGTGATTCGGATCACTCCCCTCGGGGTGGCCCTCTCCGAGGCCCGCGTCGGGTCACGGTGGGGCCAGTGCCCCACGCTCGTGCGTCCGCGACCGGCGCTAGCCTGCCGCCGGGAGGGCAAGCCATGGATCCGCAGCAGCTCACGCAGATCGCGCTCTACGCGGCGCCGGTGGTGACGTTCGTGATCGGGGTGCTGCTCGGCCGGCGCACCGGCGGAGCGTCCCGCGCCCAGGTCGCCGCGCTCGAGGGGCAGCGCGAGGCGCTCGCCAAGGAACTCGATCGGGCGCGGTCCGAGGTGAACGCCGGCGTGGAGGCGCTCGACCAGACCCGCCAGGAGCTCGAGCAGTACCGCGGTCAGGTCGCCCAACACTTCTCGGGGACCTCCTCGCTGCTGCGCGACCTGACCCTGCAGTACCGGGCGGTCTACGACCATCTGGCGGAGGGCGCCAGCGAGCTCTGCTCCGAGGGCTTCCCGGGCCTTCCGGCCGACCTGGCGCCGGCGCTCGAGCCGCTGGCGGCCGCCTGGGCCGAGGACGCCCGCGCCTCGGCGGCCGAGGACGAGGCCGGCGATGAGCCCGAGGACGACGAAGCGCCGCTCGACGCAGCCGAGTCGGCCTTGCCCGAGGCGGAGGAAGCCCGCTCGGTGGGGGCCGGTGTCGACGAGGCCGGATCGGCCGAGCCGCGCGACGCGGACGCCGAGCCGCGCGACGCGGACGCCGAGCCGCGCGACGCGGA
>CAYTZH010000001.1:25791-430347 GCA_964442285.1 uncultured Spirochaetales bacterium
GCGACGCGGACGCCGAGCCGCGCGACGCGGACGCCGAGCCGCGCGACGCGGACGCGCTCCGCGCCTAGACCAGGTCCTTCGGGATCGAGTAGGCCGCCAGGCGCCCGCCGCCCGGCACGACGTCGTGCCAGTGCTCGAGGTCGAACTCGAGCACGGCGAGGGCGGCCGTCGGGAACTTGTCGCGCATGCGCGCGTAGGCCGCGGCGTCGCCGCCGCCCGCCAGGGCGAGGGCCAGGTCGGCGATGCCCGGGTTGTGGCCCACCAGCAGGACGCCCGCCTCCGCGTCGTCGAGGGCGTTCACCCGGCCGAGGAGCGCGCCGGCGCTGGCCAGGTAGAGGTCGGACTCCACGCTCACCCGGACCGTGGCGGGAAGCCCTTCGCGCAGTCCGTCGAGGGTCTGGCGCGTGCGCTCGGCGCTGGAGCAGAGCACCCGCGTGAAGGCCCAGGGCTGCTGGCCGAGGAAGGCCCCGACCAGCCGGGCCGCCCGCTGACCGCGGGGATCCAGGGGGCGATCCTCGTCGGCGTGGTGCCCGTCGCGGACGGCCTTGGCGTGGCGCAGCAGGGCCAGGGTCCTCACGCGTCGTCCGCTTTGACGCTCACGACCGCGCCCGGCGTGAGGCGGTGGATCCGTTCCGCGACGCTCCCGAACACCACGTGCTTGAGCCCCGTGTTGCCGCGGGTGCCCGTCACCACCAGATCGGCCCCGATCTGCTCGGCGGTGGCGGCGACCCCCTCGGCGGGAGAGCCCTGGACCACGTGGACCTTCGCCTCCAGGCCGTGGCCGCGCAGCCTGTCGAGCGACGCCTGCAGGCGCTGCTGGGACTCGTTCTCCAGCTCGCGCACGATGGGCTCTGGCAGGTGGAGGTCGTAGGGCGAGAGCACCTCCAGCTGGGGGTGCACCACGTGGACCAGGTGCAGCGCGGCGTCGAAGGCCCGCGCCGCTCCGATTGCCCAGTCCAGGGCGGCCTCCGCGTGGGGCGAGAAGTCGTGGGCCACCAGGATCGTTCGGACTGCCATGGATGCTCTCTCCAGACCGCGCAGGTCTACCAGGTGTTGTGGTGGAGGACCCCGTCGAGCGGGCGGCGCCGGGCCGGCTTGAAGTCCGTGCCACGGGTGAAGGCCACCGGGATCAGGGCGCACTGCATGACGCGCTCGTAGGGGATCCCGAGCAGCTCCGCGGCCGCCTTCTCGTGCAGGAGGTGGAGGGTCGTCCAGGCCGTCCCGAGGCCGCGGGCCCGGGCCGCCAGCATGAAGCTCCAGGCCGCGGGCAGGATCGACCCGAAGAGGCTGGCGGCGGCGAGCGTCGCGAAGGGCTCGGCGCCGCCCGCCGCGCGACCCTCGACGCACGGGATCAGGTGGACCGGAACCTCGCCGAGGTGCTCGGCCAGGTACTCGGCGGAGCTCACCACCCGCTCCATCTGCTTCTGGTCGGCCGGGTCGGTCTGGGCGGCGGCGGCGGCGTGGGCCGAGAAATCCGAGCCGCGGTACACGTCGTCGAAGACCTGGCGGTACCAGTCGCCGAGCTGGCGACGCTTCTCGGCGTCGGTGACCACGACGAAGTGCCAGCCCTGGGCGTTCGAGCCCGAGGGCGCCTGCAGCGCCAGCTCGAGACACTCGCGGATCAGCGCCTCGGGCACGGGGCGCTCCAGGTCGAGGCGCTTGCGCACGGCGCGGGTGGTGGACAGCAGCGCATCGGGATCGAGGTCGAGCAGGGCCATGCGTCCTCCGCGTCGGGCCGGGTCGCCCCGGACCGCCGACCTCTAGCAGACTCGCGCCGCACCGGCCGCGGGCGCGGCCCTGCGCCACCATGGCGGCGTGCGACCCCAACGTCCGAACGCGCCGGTGGAGCGCGACCACACCCCGCGCCAGTCCATGGCCCGCCTCCTCGCCTCGGAGCCCATGACGGCCCGGCAGCTGGCCGCCGCCCTGCTCCTGCGCGAGCGCGACGTGATCGGTCACCTGGAGCACCTGCAGCGCTCGCTGCGGCGGGGACCCGAGCGGCTCGTGGTCGAGCCGCCCGCCTGCCACGGCTGCGACTACCGTTATCCCGGTCGGCAGCGCCTCTCGACGCCGGGGAGCTGCCCGCGCTGCCGCGGGCGCCGGATCGACCCCCCGGTGTTCGCGATCGAAGGCGACCCCGGCCCCGGACGCTGATGGGCGTGGGGCCTCGCTCAGCCCGATCCGCCGCGGGCGTGGTCGACCCAGATCGGGGAGGACCAGGCGCGCTCCTGCACCGGAGCCAGGCAGTCCTCGTCGAACGGGGTGCGCCAGCTGCCGTGGCAGGGCGAGACCTCCGCCACGGCGCCGCGAGCGTCGCGCCGCGGCCGCAGGTTGGCCCCGTTGACGGCGGGGGTGGCCTCCTGGAGCGCGCGCACGTAGTAGACGGCGTCGCGGCCGGCGCCGGCGAACTCCGGGTCCTCGAAGCGCACCGTGCAGCCGGCGGGGTCGGGGGGGCAGGGGAGGCGGCGCCAGGGATCCTCGATCAGCGGGCCGACGGGCTCGTCCGGCCGCACCTGGGGCCGCACGCGGACCACCTCGATCGCCTCGATGCGGTGTCGCGCGTCGCTCGGGTGGTAGCACTCTCCCCGACACAGCCGCTCGAGGTGCTCGCCGGGGAGTCCGCGCAGCCCGTGGGCCGGGCAGCCCGGCTGCTGAACGAAGTCGCCCACCGCGCGGACCTCGAACACGGGGGCCTCGCCGAGCGCCACCCGCGCACCCATGGGAGCGGCGCCGTCGGGCCCGTTCGCGAGATGGAACCAGAGCAGGATCCGCGGCCCGCTGGTTCCGTAGACCTCCCGCCGCTGCAGGGCGTCCCAGATGGCGTGGCGATCCCGGCCCCCGGCGTGGACGGCCACGATGCCGCCCGGATACATGAAGCTGGCCACGCGCTCCACGTCGAGCAGGCCGCGGAAGCTGCGCGCCCGATCCGGATCCGGCTGTGCCCGCTGCGGGTCCTGTTGTCTCCCGATCGCATAGGGACGCAGCCAGCCGTCGGCGCGCTCGCTGGTGAAGCCGCGCGAATCGGTCATGCGCTTGCGGTCGTACTGCTTGTAGCCGGTGCCGGGACGCGCCTTGTGGCTGTCCGTGGAGGCGATGAAGCCCCAGCGGAAGCGGCGCGGCCGGCCGTCGGCCTCGGTTCGATCGAAGTCCGACAGGGCGAGGCTGTACTGGGCCGTCTCCCGCGGGCGAAGGCTCATGGCCGGCTTGAAGCAGTCGCGACACTGATCGCAGTCGAGCCAGTCCTCGGGGAGGGCGTCGGGCACCACCAGGTGGGGCTCGTTGCCGGCCTCGAGGGCCAGGCGCCGCGCCTCGGCCACCCGCGCCGCGCACTCCGCCGCCGGTAGGTCGCCGCAGCGCGCCCGGATGAGCTCGCCGGCGCGCCAGCAGCAGGGCAGGTAGTCGGGCGTCGGTGCGGGGCAGATCCGCTCGCCGTCGGCGCCGACGACGGCCTCGGGGAGATCGCGGTACTCCTCGCTGTTGCCGTGACCCGAGAAGACCTCGAGCAGCCGCTCCTGCTCGGGAACGTGGTTGTCGCCGGCCAGCGAGGCGTCGAGGTGGGCGCCGGGGGGCGCGTGGAGGCCCCAGGCCAGTCCGTGGGGGATGACGAGGGTCTCGAAGCCCCACTGGGCGAGCTTCTCGAAGAGCGCCGCCGGCGTGCTCGCGTTCTCGCGGCAGTCGTCGGGCAGCTCGCGCACCGGTACGCCCTCCGGGCAGTCGGGGAGGTCGGCGAGCTGGGTGCCGAGCCAGAGGAAGTCCCCGTAGCGTCCCAGCCAGGGGCGCGCCGCCGCCTCGAAGGCGCCCGCGAGCACCATGGCCGGCGCCCGGGCGGCGCCCGGCTCCATGGCGGTGATGGGCCGCGTCGGGAGGGCGTCGTCCCGGAGGTCGCGGAAGATCACGTTGCGGTGCCCGTAATGGGTCTCCGGGGTACGGCCCACCTGGGTCCACTCCCAGCCCACGAAGGCCACCAGGTCGGGATCGAGGGCGGAGCCGGAGGTGGCGTTGCACTGGCGCACGCTCTCGATGGTCTCCCGCCAGCGCTCGGGGGTGAGGCCCTCGGCGTGGTCGTTCATCGAGTAGAAGTCCAGGGCGGCGCAGTAGCGGGCGAAGTCGCAGGCGTCCGACGGCGGATGGGCGCCCTCGCCGCCGAAGACCGGCAGGGCGTAGACCAGGGCGTCGATCGAGTAGGTGGAGTGGACGTGGAGGTCGCCGAAGAGGATGCCTCCGGCACCTGGCGCGGTGACGGCCTCGGCCGCGGCCGCGCGGGCCGCGTCGCGCGCGGCGACGAGCTCGGGCGCGAGGGCGGCACCCGCCACCGTGCCCGGCCCCCGGTCGGGGACCGGGAGCAGCAGTCGAAGCAGCACGAACCCGGCGAGGACAGCCAGCAGGACCGGTGCGAGCCAGCGCGGCATGGCGGCCCAGACTAGTCGATCTGGTCGATCCCGGTGGAGGAGCGCGCGGTGTAGTGGAAGCGATCGCCCCGGTAGAGCGCCGTCAGGTGCTCGAGGGGCGATCCGCCGGCCTCGCGGGTCAGCCGTCGCACCTGCAGCAGGGGCGCGCCCGCCTCCACCTCGAGGAGGTCGGCCTCCTGCTCGCCGGCCGCGACGGCCTCGATGATGCGCTCCTGGCGAAGCCCGCTTCGCGCCGAGGCCGACACCAGGTAGTCGAGCGACTCGCCGACCGCCCGCTTGGCGGGGATCAGCGCGTTCGGCCCGAGGACGGCGGTGCGGGCCGTGTGGATGCCGATCGGCTCGCCCTGGGCCAGGCGCAGTCGCCGCAGGAGACAGACCGGTCGCCCCGCTGCCACACCCAGCGCGCTCGCCGCCTCCCGGGGCGCGGGGTCCCAGCGACACTCCAGCAGCCGCCAGCCCGGCTCGAGCCCGTGGGCGCGCAAGGAGTCCGAGAGGCGGTAGGAGGGCTCCGGCGCGTGGCCAAGCACCGGTCGGCTCACGAAGGTCCCGCGTCCGCGGAAACGCTCGACCAGGCCCGCACGCTCGAGCTCCCGGAACGCCTCCCGCACGGTGGCCCGGGAGACCTGGAAGCGCCCCATGAGCGCATGGTCGCCGGGGACCGGGTCGCCCGGGGCGAGGCGTCCGGCCTCGATCTCGGCGGCCAGGGACGCCTTGAGCTGCAGATAGAGCGGGAGTCCCGAGTGGCGCTCCAGCGCGGCCTTCATTGTCCGGATGTTAGGACAAATCAGTTGACCCGGGCCGGAGGAATCTCGTATGAAAGTCGAGGCGTGGGGGAACGACCCCCGGCGGCACCTCCGCCGCGGGGCAAGAGGTGCGACATGAGCCTGGGACGACCCACGTCCGCCCTGGCCGGGGCGGTGGCTGCCACACTGCTCCTGACCGGGCCGGCTGCGGCGGTGACCTTCGACTTCATCCTCGACGCGGGCCAGAGCAGTCTGGGCGGCAACCTCGGGAGCGCCGCGCTCTCGGGCACGGGCCAGCTCCAGCTGGGGCAGGTGCCGCCCCTGGCCGCGAACACGACCTTCGATGCGGTCGATCTCGCGGTGACCGGCGGCGGCCTCACCATCACCCTCGACGGCGACTTCGCGAATCCGGGCCTGGGCGTGCTGCGACCGGACCAGACCTTCCTGATTCCTACGCTGCTGCTCCGCATCGACGACGGCCTGGTCGCGTTCGACCTCACCGTGTCGAACGTGGCCGGCAGCTTCGGTCCCAGCGCGGCCTGTGGCGGCGGACCCTGTCTGGAGACGAGCTTCCAGATCGATTCCCTGGGGCCGCAGGGGATCCTCGATGTGGCCCTGGTGGCGAACGCGACGCCGGAGCCCGCGGTCCCGCTGCTGCTGGCGCTCGGCGCCGTCGGCCTCGCCGGCTGGCTGCGGGGCACGGAGGAGAGCTCGTGAAGCGCACCACCGCCGCAGCCTCGGGACTGGCGCTCCTGCTCCTCGCGACGGGTCTGCTCGCCCCGACCCAATGCAAGACCGCCCTGGTGATCCTCCAGGAGCGGGAGCAGATCGCCGGCTTCGTCGAGGTCCACACGCCGGGATCCGGCGCCCCCGAGGCGTTCGTGCCGCCCGACGACGGCACGCTCGAGCAGATCCTCGGCGAGACGATCGACCTCAACCGGGTCGACTACGTGCGCACCCACGTGGCGGGCGCGGGCTCCTCGCCGCGGATCATCCTGATCCTGATTCCCGGCTTCCTGGGCGGCGCGGGCACCTTCGACCCCCTGGCCCGGGACCTGGTGCGCGAGTTCGCCGGGCAGCTCGAGGTGTGGGCCGTCGATCGCCGCCCCAACCAGCTCGAGGACCGCCGCGGTGGGCTGCACGCCCGCGTCGGGGCGGAGACCGCGGCGGCGGCGGGCGACGCCGACGGCGTCCTGCGGGCCCTGCGTGAGGGCATCCGCTTCTACTTCCCCGGCTCCGACGCCGACATGGACGGCAACCCCGACCCCCCGTTCACGCTGCCCGACCAGGTGGCCGCCGACGGGGACTCGGGCTTCCAGCGCCTCAGCCAGGACGAGGTGCGCCCCTTCGCGGCCCACTGGGGCGTCGACACCTACGCCCGCGACTGGCGTGAGCTGGTCCTGCAGGCGCGCTCCATCGTCGGATCGGAGGGCCTGGTGCTCTTCGGCGGCCACTCCATGGGGACGACCTGGACCGGCGTCTTCGCGGCCTACGACTTCGATCCGGGGCCGGGGGTGGAGGCCGGCTACCAGCTGGTCGACGGCCTCGTGCTCCTGGAGGGGGGCGGGCCCGGCGCGCCCTCGGGCTCGGCGCTGCCGGAGCCCGACTACCTGGCGGCCATCGCGGCCCTGGAGACAGGGCCCGACGACGTCTACCTCTCGGATCTCTTCGGCCTCGTGGACGCCGTCGAGGTGGGGACCGCCGGCGAGCTCAACGGTGTCGCCGGTGCCTTCGACCCCGACGGGCCCTCCCTGGTCCAGACCACGCCGGTCTTCGGCGGGGGCGTCATCAGCCTGCTGCTGGCGGCGCCGTTCACCAACCGTTCCCTGGTCGGCTTCTTCCTGGACGACGAGTTCAGCGTCAGCGCCGCCTTCTCGGCCTCGCTGGGCTTCAGCGCCAACAGCGACAACGCGTTCACCCCCCTGTTCGACGCGTTGCTGGCGGTCGACCTGGGTGTGCGCCGGACCTGGATCAACTACGACAGCCCGCGCTTCGATCCCGGGGATCCCGACCCGCTGACCTGCCCGCCCATCCCGCCGCCGCCCTTCCCGGTGGCGAACGTCGACGTGGGCGAGACCGGCTGCGCCATCCTCGACAACGGGCCGAGGCCCGGCCCGGGTGATCCGCCGAGCCGCTGGGGCCTCGAGCGCGAGGTCACCGACATCGACGTCCTGATCCGGACCCTCTACGAGACCGGCAACGCCTCCGAGTGGTACTTCGTGAGCGGCCGGCCGGGGATCGACCTGGCCTGGGGCCGCGACGCGTCGGGCCTGGGCCGGCCCGATCTGCTGAACACGACCCAGAACGCCAACGTGGACGTTCCGGTCTTCGCGGTGGGCGGCTCCAACGGCCTCGCCCCCACCGAGCAGTCCTTCGCGAGCTACCTGGGATCGATCGCCAGCACCGACGTGACCATCCTGATCCTCGAGGGCTACGCCCACGTGGACCCGCTCACCGCCGCGGACAACGAGGCGGTGCCGCCGCTGGTCGACTGGATGAACCGGCTGTTCCAGCAGAAGCTGCTGGGGCCCTAGCCGGAGCTACTCTCTTCCGGGTCGGTGGGCGGCGCGAGGAGGAGCAGCGCAATGGCGACGCCGCGGAGAGCGGCGCTGGTGCTTGCGGGCGGCGGCGCGCGCGGCGCCTACGAGGCGGGCGTGCTCTCCTTCCTGTACGAGTCCGTCTATCCCCAGCTCGAGCCGGGCTTCGAGTTCGACGTCATCAGCGGAACCTCCGTGGGCGCGATCCACGCCGCCTACGGCGCGGCGAGCGCGAACCTCCGGCCCGCCGAGCGCTCCAGGCGGCTGCTGGACACCTGGCAGGACATGGAGGTCGGGAAGGTCCTGCGGCTCAGCGGCCGCGACCTGCTGGGCATCCCCCTGCGGGCCCTGGGCTTCTCGCGCCTCGAGCGGCAGTCGGGGGGCGACACGGGGACCTTCGTCGTGGGCGGCCTCGTGGACCTCGCGCCCCTGGAGACGATCGTCTCCACCCGCATCCCCTGGGAGGGACTGCGGGGCAACCTGGCCGGAAGGCGGCCCGGGGCCCTGTGCGTGTCGTGCACCGAGATCCGCACGGGGCGGGTCACCGTCTTCATGGACGGTCCCGACGCGAACCCCGAGCCCTGGCGCTTCGACCCGAACGCCAGGGCCGTGCATCACGAGATCACCGCCCGACACGTGCGGGCGTCGGCCGCCATCCCCTTCCTCTTCCCCGCCGTGCGCATCGGCGATCGCTACTACGTGGACGGCGGCCTCCGCATGAACACGCCCATCTCGCCGGCCCTGCGTCTCGGCGCCGAGCGGGTGCTGGTGGTCGCCCTCAAGCACACACCGGGCGTGGCGGACGACGCCCCCAGCTATCCCGAGGATGTGATCACCCAGCCGGCCTTCCTGCTGGGCAAGGTCCTGGACGCGCTGATGCTCGACCAGCTCGAATACGAGCTGCAGCGGATCGGTCTCGTGAACGCCTGGATCGAGCAGGGCGGCAAGGTCTTCGGGGACGAGTTCCTCGAGCAGATCAACGTGGCCGTGCGACAGCAGCGGGGAGCCGACTACCGCGCCGTGCGCACCGCGGTGATCCGCCCCAGCCGGGACCTCGGCCGTACGGCCGCCGACTGCTTCCGCGGTCAGGAGGGCCGCCAGTCGCTCGGGGTGCTCTCCCGGCTCGTGACCGGGCTCGCGCTGCGCGGGCTCCCGTCGGACGAGGGCGACCTCCTCTCCTACCTCTACTTCGACCGCTGCTTCACCGGTCAGCTGGTCGAGATGGGGCGGGAGGACGCCCGGGCCCAGGCCGACTCCCTGCTCGAGCTGCTGGCGACCTGACACCGCCGGAACGGCGGTCTTGATCGCGACGGGAACGGGTCTAGGATGGGGGCGAGGCCCATCCAGGGAGGGGATGCGATGACCGCCGTCGCGCCGCCGCCGCCCACCCGGTTCCAGCGCTTCCTCCTGCGCCGCACCCACGCTGCTCTCGGCCGCCCGCCGGTCCGCTTCGCCCTGTGGGACGGTCGGGACGTGAATCCCGAGACCCCCGATCCCGTGGGCCGCATCCAGCTGCGCGACGCCTCGGTGCTGCGGGCCCTGCTGCGGAGCCCGCAGATCGCCTTCGGCGACGCCTACTGCGACGGGCGGATCGAGGCGGAAGGGGACATCGCCGAGTCGCTGGCCTCGGTGTTCCGGGCGGGACGCTCCGCTCCGCGCTGGGCGCGCGCGCTCACGCGCCTTGCCACCTGGCGCCCCCAGCGGAACACGCGGCGGCGTGCGCGCGGGAACGTCCACCACCACTACGACCTGGGCAACGACTTCTACGCCCTCTGGCTCGACGCGGACATGGTCTACACCTGCGCGTACTTCCCCACGCCCGAGTCGACCCTCGAAGCGGCCCAGCGCGCCAAGCTCGACCACGTCTGCCGCAAGCTGTCCCTGCGCCCGGGCGAGCAGGTGGTGGAGGCCGGGTGCGGCTGGGGCGCCCTCGCCCTGCACATGGCCGAGCACTACGGCGTCTCCGTCCGGGCCTTCAACGTGTCGTCGGAGCAGGTGGCCTGGGCCCGGGAGCGGGCCCGGGAGCGGGGCCTCGAGAAGCAGGTGGAGTTCCTGGAGGACGACTACCGCAACATCCGCGGGACCTGCGACGTGTTCGTCTCCGTCGGCATGCTCGAGCACGTGGGCCGGGCCCACTACCGGAGCCTCGGGAGGGTGATCGACCGCTGTCTCCCGCCGGACGGCCGGGGCCTGCTGCACTTCATCGGGCACCCTCGGGTCCAGCCCATGAGCCCCTGGCTGGAGCGCAACATCTTCCCGGGCGCCTACATCCCGGCCCTGTCGGAGATGCTTCCGGTGCTCGAGCCCCAGGGCCTGGCCGTCCTCGACGTGGAGAACCTGCGCCTCCACTACGCCCTCACCCTGCAGCACTGGCTCGAGCGCTACGAGCGGGTCTACGAGCGGGTGGCGAGGATGTACGACGAGCGCTTCGCGCGGATGTGGCGGCTGTACCTGGCGTCGTCGCGCGGCGCCTTCCTGTCGGGGACCTGCCAGCTCTGGCAGGTGACCTTCGCCCGCGAGGCCGCCCGGGGCCTGCCCTGGACGCGCGCGGAGCTCTACGCCGGCTAGCGCTGGCGGGAAGCCGCTCGGCTCACTCCAGGAGGCGGGACGCCGCCCCGCTCGGCTCACTCCAGGAAGCAGCCGCTGCCCTCGCGGTGGCGGGCCACGCGGCTCACCAGGCCGCCGAACAGGCTCGCCTCCACGCCATCGCCGGCGTCGAGGAGGCGGTGGGCGATCCGGTCCATGCCGGGCAGGGCGAGGTCGTCGGCGCAGCTCGCGGCGCTGCGCCCGCCCACGAACTGACACGAGCACATGTGGCGGGCCGCGTAGCCCAGCCCGACCTGGACCCGAGCGGCCAGGGGCGGCACCCCCATCAGGGCGGCCACGGCGAGGACCGCCGCCAGGGCGAGGGCGGCCCGGCGCACCCACCTCACGGCGCGTCTCCCGACGGGAAGGCGGCGAGCGCCGCCCCCACCCGCCCGGTCAGCTCGGGCCAGGTCTGCCCGTGCAGCTCCCCCAGGCGCACCAGCACCAGGTTGCGGGCCGGATCCACCAGCACGTACTGGCCGCCGTTGCCCAGGGCGGCGAAGGCCGTCGGCGCCGCGTCCGGCACCTCGTCGGGCTGACCCTCCGAGGCGTCGCCGGAGAGCCAGACGTGGCCGCCGTAGACGCCGCTGTTCTCGGCGTCGCCGGGGGCGCGCGCCAGGTCCACCCAGCCCTCGGGCAGCACGCGCTCGCCCTCCCAGACGCCGTCGCGCAGGTAGAGCAGGCCGAAGCGGGCCCAGTCCCGGGCCCGCGCCCAGACGAAGCCGCCGCCCAGGAAGTTCCCCGCCGCGTCGAACTCCGGCACCGCGCTCGCCATCCCGATCCGATCGAAGAGCGCGCGGCGCAGGAAGGCCAGGGTCGCCTCGCGCCCGCCGCCGACGGCCTCGCTCACCAGGTGGGCCAGCAGCATGCTGGTGGCGGTGGAGTAGGCCCAGTGGGAGCCGGCCGGGTGCTCGGAGGGCGCGTCCGCCGCGAAGGCCACCACGTCGCGGGAGCCCTCGGCGAAGAGCATGCGCGCCACGAAGGAGAGGGAGATGTCGCCGTTCCCCGCGCGATCCGCGTTGGCCAGGCCCGTGGTCATCTGGAGCATGTGACGCAGGGTGATGTCGCGGCGGGGATCGTCGGCGCCGGACCAGGCGGGAATCGGGGCCGGCGCGTCCAGGGCCAGGCGGCCCTCCCCGACGAGCACGCCCACGGCCGCCTGGGTGACGGTCTTGGCCATGGACCAGGACAGGAAGCGGCTGTCGCGTCCGAAGCCGTCGGCGTAGCGCTCGAGGACCAGACGGCCATCGTGGACCAGGAGCAGCGCTCGCGTGTTGGGCACGCCCGACGGGCCTTGCGCCGCGAAGAGCGCGTCGACGGCCCCGGCGAGCGCCGGCTCGTCGACACCCGCCGGGAGCGGCCCCTCGGTCCAACGCGCCGTGGGCCAGGGCACCCCAGGCGGCTGCTCCGGCAGCGCCACGCGATCGGCGCGCGCCGTCCCCCCGAGGCCGAGGACGAGGGCGATCCCCCAGCTCGTCGCGCGGAAGACCGCGCGGAGGCGTCTCCTCGCGTCGAGGCCCATCTCAGTCCGATAGCATAGACGAGGAGGAGGGTGGCGTGGACCGATGTGACGTGCTCGTGGTGGGGGGTGGGCCTGCGGGATCGTCGACGGCGTGGAGCCTGGTCCGGCATGGGCTCGATGTGGTGGTGGTGGACCGCGCGCAGTTTCCGCGCGACAAGATCTGCGCGGGCTGGATCACGCCCCCCGTCGCCAAGTGTCTCCAGCTCGACCTGGCGGACTACCGCAAGGACCGCGTGCTCCAGCCCATCGAGGGATTCGCCGTCTCCCTGCGCGGCGGGGCCGCCAGCGCCTGCCACCGGGGCGGCGTGGTCAGCTACGGCATCCGGCGCTGCGAGTTCGACGACTACCTGCTGCGCCGCTCGGGGGCCCGCCAGCGGCTGGGGGAGCCGCTGCGCGACCTGCGCCGCGAGGCCGGGCGCTGGATCCTCGACGGCGAGCTCTCGGCGCCGTGGCTCGTCGGCGCGGGAGGACACTTCTGCCCCGTGGCGCGTCACCTCGGGGTGCGGCCGGGCGAGGGCGAGCCCACCACGGTGGTCGCGCGAGAGGTTGAGTTCGCCCTCGGGCCGGAGCAGCGGGCCCGCTGCTCGGCCCGGCCCGAGCTGCCCGCGCTCTACTTCGAGCGCGACCTCCGGGGCTACGGCTGGGTGGTGCGCAAGGGCGACTGGCTCAACGTGGGCCTCGGCCGCCAGGATGCGGCGCGTTTTCCGGAGCGGGTGGAGCGTTTCCTCGACTGGCTGGACGCCGAGGGCCACGTGCCCCCGGGTACGCCGCGGCGTCTGAAGGGCCACGCCTACCTGCTCTACGGCGAGGCCGCGCGGCCGCTCGTCGGCGACGACGCGCTGCTCGTGGGGGATGCGGCCGGGCTCGCCTACGGCCGCAGCGGCGAGGGGATCCGTCCTGCGGTGGAGTCGGGTCTGCTGGCCGCGCGGGTGCTCTCTGACGCCCTGCACGGGAGCCACCGCGAGGTCCGGGCCGAATCGGAGTACGTGCGCCGCATGGGAAGGCGCTTCGGACCGCGCCGCGGTCGCAAGCGCATCACCTGGCGGGAGCGCATCCCGTTCCCCCTGCGGCGACGGGCTGCCGCCCGCCTGCTGGCCTCCCCGAGGTTCGCGGGACCGGTCGTGGTGGACCGCTGGTTCCTGCATCGGGAGGTCCCCGCGCTGTCCGTGTGACCGACTTCGGTGTCGAGGGGCGGAGGGCGACGTCCTCGCGCTAGGCTCCTCGGAGCGCGGCGTTGGGCGGCGGGGAGGGGCGTTCGGAGCAGCTCACGTGGAGTACGCGTTCTTCGTCGCGTTCGCGATCTACCTCGCGCCCTGGCTCGTGGCGGAGTCCCGCCGCCATCCCCGCGCGGGCCGCATCCTGGCCCTGAATCTGCTCGCCGGCTGGACGCTCGTCGGCTGGGCAGTCGCCCTCGGGTGGGCGCGCCGCGAGCGTCGCGGCCCGCCGGCGCTGCCCACGCGTCCCGTGCTGCGCCTCGTGCCCCCGGGTGCCGAGCGCGGGGTCGCCGTCACCCCGCGACGGGCCTGGGCCCTGGCTGCGGCGGCGCTCCTGCTCGCGGTGGCACTGCCCCTGCCCGCCGCGCGGCGACCCGCCCCCGGTCCCCTGCCCTCGAGCGCGACCCGAGCGGCGGTTGCGCTGCGGGCCGAGCCGCAGGCGTCCGCAGCGACGGTCGGCCGGCTGCCGGAGGCCTGTCCGGTGGCGATGCTCGCCGCCCGCGCCGGCTGGACCCGCGTCTGGCGCACGCGCGCCTGCGCCGGCGCGAGCGGGCGCGCCTCGGGCTGGCTACGCGTCTCGGAGCTGGACTGAGGCCGCCGCGGCGAGCTCCTTCTCCTGCTCCAGGAAGCCCAGGAAGACCCCGGGCGCCAGCGGGCGGCTGAGCAGATAGCCCTGGACCTCGTCGCAGCCGAGCTCGCGCAGGAAGGCGAGCTGCTCCTCGGTCTCCACGCCCTCGCCGACCACGCCCATCCGGAGCCGGTGCGCCATGGCGATGATGGCCGACGCGATGGCGGCGTCGTCCCGGTTGTCCGGCAGCTCGGCCACGAAGCTGCGGTCGATCTTGAGGCGGTCGATCGGATAGCGCCGCAGGCTCGTGAGCGACGAGTACCCCGTGCCGAAGTCGTCGAGGGCGAGGCCCACGCCGGTGGCGTGGAGGGCCGCCAACGCGCCGTGGGTAATCCGGTCGTCGCGCACGATGGTGCTCTCGGTGATCTCGAGCTCGAGACGGCTCGGCGGAACCCCGGTCTCCTTGAGCACACGGCGCACCTGGGGGATGAAGTCCGGGTGCCGGATCTGGTGGCCCGACACGTTCACCGCCAGTCGGGGCAGGACGTAGCCGGCGGCGTTCCAGACCTGCCACTGGCGGCAGGCGGTCTCGAACACCCAGGCGCCCAGCGGGACGATCAGCCCGCACTGCTCCGCCACCGGGATGAACTCGTCGGGGCCGACCGGGCCGAGCTCGGGATCGGTCCAGCGCAGCAGCGCCTCCGCACCGATCAGCCGCCCGCTCACCAGGTTGCGGAGCGGCTGATAGGCGAGCGAGAGGTCCGTGCCCGCCTCCAGGGCGGCGCGCAGACGCCCCTCCAGCTCGAGACGCCGGCGGCCCTCGTCGCTGAGCAGCTCCGTGAAGAACTGGAAGTGGTTCCGACCGCGTTCCTTGGCGTGGTACATGGCCAGGTCCGCGCTGCGCAGCAGGCCGTCCGCCTCGACGCCGTCCTCGGGGAACAGGGCGATGCCGATGCTCGCGCTCACGAACAGGGGCCGGTCGTCCAGCCGGATGGGCTCGCGGAGCGCACCGAGCACCCGCCGGGCGGCGACGGCCGCTCCGCTGGCGTCGTGGACCTCGCTCAGCAGGATCGTGAACTCGTCGCCGCCCAGCCGCGAGACGGCGGCCTCGGAGTCGCACTCGGGGCGCGCCACCACGTCGCTCGTGCGCAGGGCCTGGGTGAGCCGGGCGGCCACCGCCGCGAGCAGGCGGTCGCCGGCGTCGTGTCCCAGGGAGTCGTTGATGTCCTTGAAGCCGTCGAGGTCGACGAAGAGCAGGGCCAGGCGGCGCCCGTGGCGGTCGGCGAGCTCGAGGGCCTGGGAGAGTCGCGCGTGGAAGAGCCGCCGGTTGGCCAGCCCGGTGAGCGGGTCGTAGAAGGCCAGCTCCTCGATGCGGCGGTTGGTCCGGCGCAGGGCGAGCTCGAGCTGGCGCTGGGCCCCGGCGAAGCTCGAGGCGATCACGCCCACGGCGAGGAAGGCGGCGATGCGGCTGGCCAGGTGGATCCGGCGCAGGTTGTCGGCCGGGATCTCGTACCAGGCCTCGACGCCCATCTCCGCCAGCAGCCAGAACCCCGCCGCGCAGGCGGCGCAGAGGCCGGACCAGATCCAGCCCGCGCGCACGTTCACCAGCAGCGCCGCGGTCAGCGGGATCACGTAGAGGAAGGCGAAGCCGGGATCGTAGAAACCGCCCCACACCGCGTTGGAGACGGCGAGGTAGGTGAAGAAGCAGCCCACGCCCACGTGGCCGCAGATCTCCAGGCGCCGCCAGCGCCGTAGCGCCATCAGGTTCGCGCCGCAGGCGGCCATGAGGGCGAGCAGGGCGAGGCCCATCGCCGGCGAGCCCAGGGCCCACAGCACCGGCACGAACGGAGCCGCGATCAGCGTCATCGCCGAGGTGGCGATGCTGATGGTGCGCACCCGACGGAGCGTGTCGGGCTCCGTCGTCTCCGGGTCGAAGCCCGCGTCGATCCAGCGTCGAACCAGTTCCATGGTCGGTCCGGGCGAGCGGCGGTGGCCGGCTTGCTCCACCGACGGGAATCGGTGCCGCACGGACCGTTCTTGATGCACCCTTGGTGTCGCCGGACGGCTCTGCCGCGATCCTGGCGAGATCGCCCGGTGGGGCGCTACGGACTTCGGATGAAACCGAGCGGTGTCTTTCCTGCCAGGCGTGCGATCGTCGGCTCAGTTGAGCGCGGCGACCTCGAGCCCGCCTGGCGGCGGCGGCGACGCCGCTCGGGTGCCGACCTCGGCCACGAAGCGGTAGCCGACCCCCCGAACCGTGCGCACGAAACGCTCGCTGCGCCGGTCGTCACCCAGGGAGCGACGCACGGCGCGTACGGCGCGGTCGAGGGAGTCGCGGGAGACGTTCTCCCCCCGCCACACGGTCTCCATGAGCTCGTCCCGGGAGACCAGGCGGTGCCGGTTGCGGACCAGGTGGATCAGCAGGCGCAGGGGCTTGGGCTGGATCGCTACGCGGCGCCCCGCGGTGCGGAGCTCGAACTCCGCCTCGCTCAGCTCGAAGTTCTCGAAGTGATGGATCACGCGGCGATGGACCTCCTCCGGCCAACGGCTTCTGGACCGGACGTTCTGGTTGGCAATACGTCCGGGGTTGGATTCCGGTTTCACCCGCACGGGTGCGATCCGTCGATTCCCCCGTGGGGATCGGGCCCCGAAAGCCGCGGCCGCGCCGAAAGCTCCGGGACCTCCCTGCCGATGGACGAGGCCGGAGGGGCGCCATGGCCGTGCGAATGCTGTGCACCCGGTGCTGGCGGACGACCCGTCCGGACACCCGCATCGACGGCTCGGATCGACTCGAGCGCCTGGCCTGGTGCGTCGGCGGTCTCCCGGGGCTGGCCTACTGCTGGTGGCGCCACACGACCCGCCGCAAGGTGTGCGGTGGCTGCGGGGGCGAGGATCTGATCCGCGAGGCCCGCGCGGCCCGGGAGCGCTCGCCCGCGCCCGGCCCCTGGGGCGGCCTCGTCCGCAGCGACGCCGCCCGGATCTGGCCGCCAGGGCTCCGCGCGCCGCGGGCGCGCCTGCGCCGCGCCCGCTGGATGGTGGCGGCTGCGAGCCTGGCGCTGGCCACGGCCCTCGCGGGCCCGGCCTTCGGCGCGTGGGCCCTCGGGGCGGCGGGGCTGGTCCTCGGCCTGCGGGCGCGCCCCCGCCGAGCGCCGCCGGTCGAGGCCTGGGACGCGAGCGGGCGACGGCTCCCCATCGAGGCCCTCTAGCCCTGCCGCAGCCCGCGTTGCAGCGGGAGGGGCCTCTGGCACCCTCACCAGGGGCCCTTCCCGGGTCCTCGAGGAGTCCCCATGCTTCGATCCAGCCTCCTGACGGCGCTTGCCGCGCTCCTGCTCGGCGCCGCCGTCCCCGTCCTCGCCGACGAGGAGCCGCCGCCCCCGTTTCGGGTCGGCGAGTCGCTCCCCGCGCTCACCCTCGAGGACCAGTACGGCGAGGTCCACACCCTCGGCGCCGCCGTCGAGCGGGTGCTCTTCACCCGCGACATGGACGGCGGCCGCCTGATCCGCGAGGCCCTGGCCGAGGACGGGAAGGCCCGGCTCGAGCGGGCGGATGCGATCGTGATCGCCGACGTCCACCGCATGCCGGGCATCATCCGCGCCACCATGGCCAAGCCCAGCATGCGCCGCCGGGGCTACCCGATGTGGCTCGACGAGTCCGGGGAGCCCACCGCGCGACTTCCCAGCGCCGAAGGCCGGGCCACCCTGCTCCGGCTCGACGACCGCCGCCTGACGGCCATCGAGCACCTGACCACGGCCGAGGCCGTGCGCGCCGCCCTCGGGCCGCCCCCGAAGGACCCCGCAGAAGACCTCGACTGAGCCGGCGGGAGCACCGATGCCCCTTGACGTCGGGCGGCGCCATCAACAAACTAGCGCTCGTTAGTTTTCAGGAGGCCCGAACTTGTCCGCAGCGGCCCCGGTCCGGACGCGCAGGGGAGAGCTGACCGCCGAGCGGATCCTCGACGCGGCGGAGGCCCTGTTCGCCGAGAAGGGCTTCGCCGGGACGACGCTCCGCGACGTCGCGACGGCGGTGGGGCTGCGCATCCCGAGCCTCTACAACCACTTCGAGAGCAAGGAATCACTCTACGCGGCGGTGCTGCGCCGCGGCCTCGGCCCGGTGCTCCGCGGGCTGGCCGACCGGGCCTCGGGCCAGGCGCCCCGCGAGGCCGCCCCGTTCATCGGCGAGCTGATGGAGCTCCTGGTGCGCCGGCCGAATCTGGCGCGCCTGGTGCAGCAGGAGGCCCTCACCGGCGGCGAGCGGCTCTCGCCGCTGCTGGCCACCTGGTTCCGCGCGGTGCTCTCCCGCGCCCAGGAGAGCGTGGCCGCGATGCCGGGCGCGCGTACCTGGCGCGAGGACGAGCTGCCCCTGGTGGTGCTCGCGCTCTATCACGCCTTCGTCGGCTACTTCACGATCGCGCCGATGTGGTCCGCCCTGGGCGGCGAGGAGCTCCTCGACGAGGAGGCCCTGCGCCGCCACGAACGCTTCTTCGTGACGCTGGTGGAGCGGCTGCTCCCCGGCGGCGCCCCTTGACGAGGAGATCGCCATGGAAGTGAACGTCGACTACACCGACTCGGACAACTGGGGCCCGGAGATGACCGAGCGCCTGCGCTGGCTCCGGCACAACGAGCCGGTGTACTGGTCCGACGCCTGCAACCTCTGGGTCATCAGCCGCTTCGCGGACGTCGAGGCCGTGTCGAAGAACCAGGCGGTGTTCACCTCCGCCCGGGGCGTGCGTCCCGGCCGCGACCTCAAGCTCGGCCTGATCGACGAGGCCGAGCCGCGCCACACCCAGCTCCGCAAGCTGATCAACCGCGGCTTCACGCCGCGCATGGTCGCCAAGCTCGAAGAGCTCTTCCGGCAGATCGTCGACGAGCGGCTGGACGCGGTGGCGAACCGGGGCGAGTGCGACTTCGTCGACGCCATCGCTGTGCCGCTGCCGCTGCTGCTCATCGCCGAGATGCTCGGCATCCGGCGCGAGGATCGCGATCGCTTCCACCGCTGGTCCGACGACATGATCGCCGGCGACGGCAACTTCCATCACCCGGAGATCATGGCCAAGGCCGGCCAGGCCTACATGGAGTACTCCACCTACGTCACCGAGATCATCGAGGATCGCCGCAAGCAGCCCAGGGACGACCTCGTCAGCATCCTGGTGGGCGCCAAGGACGAGGGGCTCCTGATGGAGTTCGAGCAGGGGGAGCTCCCGGACCACATGGAGGTGGACGAGGAGTACCTGGCGCTCCACAACGACGAGCTCATCAAGCTGTGCGTGGTGCTGCTGGTGGCCGGCAACGAGACCACCCGCAACGCCATCTCCGGCGGCATGCAGCTCCTGATCGAGCACCCCGAGGCCCGCGACGCCCTGGCTCGCGACCGCAGCCGGGTTCCGGCGGCGGTGGAGGAGATGCTGCGCCTGGTCTCGCCGGTGCACACCTTCTCGCGCACGGTCACCCGGGATACGGAGCTGCACGGCAAGCCGTTGCGGGAGGGGCAGCAGGTGCTGCTGGTCTACCCCTCGGCCAACCGCGACGCCGCGCAGTTCCCGGACCCGGACCGCTTCGACATCGACCGCAACCCGCACCACGTGGCCTTCGGCATCGGCAGCCACTTCTGCCTGGGTGCGAACCTCGCGCGGATGGAGATGCGGGTGGCCTTCGACGAGATCCTGCGCCGCTTTCCGGACATGGAGTACGCGGCCGACGGCCCCGTGATCCGACCGTCGGCGCTCGTCCGCTCCTGCACCGAGATGAAGGTCCGCTTCACCCCGGAGACCCGCTCCGCCGCCTAGCCCAGGACGAGCTCGGCCAGGGTGCGCAGGCTCTCGGCGTCGCGGTTGGTGACGAGCAGGCTGGTCACCGGCGTGTCCCGCCAGGCCTGGATTCGCTCGCGGATGCGGTCGAGGGGACCGCACAGGGAGATCTCGTCGGCGAAGCTGTCCGGCACCATCGCCACCGCCTCCGCGCGCTTGCCCTCGAAGAAGAGGTCCTGGATGCGGTGGGCCTCCGCCTCGAAGCCCATGCGAGCCATGAGCTCCATGTGGAAGTTCCGCTTCTTGGCGCCCATGCCCCCGATGTAGAAGCCCAGCATGGCCTTCACCGGCATCAGGGCCTGCTCGAGGTCGTCGTGGATGTTGACCACCACGAACTGGGCGATCTCGAAGTCCGGCCGCATGCCCTCGAGCGAGTCGCGGTACACCTCGGGCCGGAAGGGTGAGTAGTAGAGCGGAAGCCAGCCGTCGGCGATCTCGCAGGCGAGGGCCACGTTCTTCGGCCCTTCGGCGCCCAGGAAGATCGGGACGTCGGCCCGCAGGGGATGGGTGATGGAGCGCAGGGGCTTGCCCAGGTTCCAGGCGCCCTCGCCGTGGTAGGGGAGGGGGTAGTGGGGCCCGTCGTTGTGGACCGGCTTCTCGCGGCGCAGCACCTGGCGGATGATGTCGATGTACTCGCGGGTGCGGGAGAGCGGCTTGGCGAACGGCTGGCCGTACCAGCCCTCCACCACCTGGGGACCCGACACGCCGAGCCCGAGCACCATGCGGCCGCGGCTGAGGTGGTCGAGGGTGAGCGTGGCCATGGCGGTGGCGGCGGGAGTCCGCGCGGACATCTGGCAGACCGCGGTGCCGAGCCGGATCTTCGCCGTGTGGGCACCGATCCACGCCAGGGGCGTGAAGCAGTCCGAGCCCCAGGCCTCGGCCGTCCAGACCGAGTCGTAGCCGAGCCGCTCGGCCTCCTGGGCCGCGCTGACGAAGTCCTCGGGCGGCTGCGCGCCCCAGTAGCCGAGCTGCAATCCGAGCTTGAGTTCCCTGGCCATGGCCGCGGCTTCCTCGATGGCGGTTGGGTGACGATCCTGCGGCGACGCGTTTGCGCGTCGATCCCGGCAAGATAGCCCAGTTCCCTCGCGCGACCTCGCAGGGGTTTCGTCGTCGTCCTTTCGCGTTTCCCTCACGCATTCGTCAAGCGCCTGCGAGACCCTCCTGCCGCGCCCGCGGGACTCTCGCGGCGCAGCGTCGACCCCCCATCCCGTTCACTGGATGGAGGAGCCCGATCCATGCCCGTTTCCTCGCTTCGCCTCGGTGCCCGACTCGCGTCGAGCGCCGCCGTTGCCTACACCGGAGTCGGTCAAATGCGCCTGCAGCAGAAGCTGCAGGGACCCTGCGTCCGACGCGCCACGCGCGAGGGCCATCGCTACGCGCGGGTGCTGGTGAAGACGCTCGGTCTGCGCCTCGACGTGCGCGGCGAGATCCCGGGCGAGCCGGCGCTGCTGCTCGCCAACCACCGCTCCTATCTCGACATCCCCATCCTGCTCGCCCAGGCGCCGTGCACCTTCCTGGCGAAGGAGGAGATGGGAAACTGGCCGCTGTTCGGCACGGCGGCGGAGCTGATCGAGACGGCCTTCGTGCGCCGGGACTGCCGCGACAGCCGACGTCGGGCGCGCATGGCGGCGCTGGACCGCGTGCAGCGCGGCGTCCACTTCGCCGCCTTTCCCGAGGGCACGACCTCCCACGGTCCCGACGTGCTGCCGTTCTTCCCGGGCCTGTTCATGGTGGCGGCGGAGCACGGCCTCCCGGTCGTCCCGGTGGCCCTGCGCTACGCGTACCGCAGCGCCCACTGGGTGCAGGAGGAGTTCCTGCCCCACGTGAGCCGCACCTTCCGCAAGCGACGGGTCGACGCGTCGGTCCAGTTCGGTCCGCTGCTCCGCAGCGACGACGAGAAGCTGCTCCGCGAGCACTGCGAGAGCTGGATCCGCGAGCGGCTGCAGGCGGAGGGGCCGGTCGTCCCGGACGCGCCCTTCCGGCCGCCCGCGCAGATCGCCCTGCCCGCCGGCGCGTAGGCCCGCGGTCCCCGGGCGCGGGTCCGCGACACCAGCCCCCGCGCGACTCGACCGCCGGGAGGCGGGCTGCTAGGCCTCGCGGCGTGGGTCGCTTCCTCCGCACCGCGCGCCCCGGTCCCCTGGCGCTCGCCCTGGCCTTCGTGCTGGCGATCGGGCCGATCGCGTGCGCCCGCCCGCGCCCGTCCGAGCCGCTGGCCTCCCTGGCCGGCCGCATCTGGGACCCGCAGCGCGGCCAGTCCCTGAGCGAGGAGGCGCTGGTGGCGCGCCTGGCCGAGGCGCGCTGGGTGCTGCTCGGCGAGAAGCACGACAGCCCGGAGCACCACCGCATCCAGGGGCGCCTGATCGAGGCCCTGGCGGCCCGCGGTCGGCGGCCGGTGGTGGCATTCGAGATGCTCTCGGCGGACGCGGCACCCGCGCTGGCGCGCGCCCTGGCCGAGTCCTCGCCCAGCGCCGAGGGCGTTCGCCGCGCCGTGGCGTGGGACGAGAGCGGCTGGCCCGCCTGGCCGCTGTACGCGCCGGTCTTCGAGGCGGCCCTGGGCGCCGGGCTGCCCCTGGCGACGGCCGATCTCCCGAGGGCCCTGCTGGCGGACCTGCGCCGGGGCGGCCTCGCGGGTCTCTCGACCGAGGATCGGGTGCGTCTCGCCCTGGACCGGCCCGTCGGGCCGGCGCTGCGCGACGCCCTGGCGGAGGAGATCGACGCGGCCCACTGCGGCGTGCTGCCGGCCCAGGTCCTCCCGCTCATGGTCGACGTGCAGCTCGCCCGCGACGCCCACCTGGCGCGCTCCCTGGTCGACGCCGCAGGCGACGGCACTGGCGTGCTCGTGGCCGGCAACGGCCACGTGCGCCACACGGCCGTCCCGCGCTTCCTGGCGCGGCAGCCCGTCGCCGGCCGGGTCTTCGCGCTGGGCCTGCTCGAGGCCCGTCCCGACGAGCGCGATCCCGTGGCGGCGCTGGCCGCGCGCGGTCTCGCGGACGTTCCCTACGATGCCGTGTGGTGGACGACGGCGGTCGACGACGAGGATCCGTGCGAGAAGTTCCGCGAGTCGCTGGAGTCGCTCCGGCAACCCTGAGCGGGGCCGACGCCCTCCGGAGGCAGCGGGCGTGCTCGAGGCGCTGAGCCTCGACCGGGTCCGCGCAGCCCACGCGCGGATCCAGGCGCACGTGGTCCGCACGCCGGTGCTCCGGCGGACGCCGAGGCCCGGCTGCGAGCTGCTGTGCAAGGCCGAGTCGCTCCAGCCCACGGGCGCCTTCAAGCTGCGGGGCGCCTTCAACAAGCTGCTGACCCTGCCCGAGGGCACGCGGGGCGTGGTGGCCCACAGCTCGGGCAACCACGCCCAGGCGGTGGCGCGCGCGGCTCGGGTCCTGGGCATTCCGGCGGTGGTGGTGATGAACGAGGACGCCCCCGCGGTGAAGCGCCGTCGCACCGAGGCCGACGGCGCCGAGGTCGTGCTGGTGGGTCCCGACTCCGCAGAGCGCGAGCAGCGGGCCGCGGCGCTGGCGGCGGCGCGGGGCCTGGTCCCGGTGCCTCCCTTCGACGATCCCGAGGTGGCGGCCGGCCAGGGGACGGCGGCCCTCGAGCTCCTGGAGGAGGCGGGGACCCTCGACCGCTTCTACGCGCCCATCAGCGGCGGTGGCCTCATGGCCGGCTGCGCGGTGGTGCTGCGCGCCCAGGCGCCCGACTGCGAGATCGTCGGCGTCGAGCCGGAGGATGCCAACGACACCTACCTGAGTCTGGCGGCGGGAGAGCGCCGCTCGGTGCCGCCGCCGCGCACCCTGGCCGACGGGCTCCGGGTGCGGACGCCCGGGGCGCTCACCTGGCCGGTGGTCCGCGCCCACGTCGCGCGGGTGGCCCTGGTCTCCGACGCCGAGCTGGAGGCGGCCATGCGCTGGGCGGCGAAGGAGCTGCGGCTCGTGCTCGAGCCCTCGGGCGCCGCCAGCCTCGCCGTGGCCCTGCGCGAGGGGCGGGGGCGCTGCGGCGTGCTGCTCTCGGGCGGCAACGTCGACCCGGCCCTGCTGGCCCGGGTCCTGGCCTGCAAGGACTAGCTGGCACTGGTCCGACCACCTGCTCCTCGGTACGGTCCGACCCATGGCTGCGACGACCTCCCCCCTCGACGCCGTGCCCACCGGACCGCGCTCGCTCACGCTCCTGTGGGGGCGTCACCTGCTGGCGTTCTTCTTCCCCGCGGTGAGCCTCACCTTCCTGTGGACGGGTCCCCATCCCTGGTACGTGGCGCCCGCCTTCATGCTGCCGCTGGTCACCGCCCACTGGCTCGACTGCCGGGGCGATACGGTGACGCGCCAGCCGAGCGCCGACCTGCCGGCGTGGCCCTTCGACCTGCTGGTCTACGCCCTCGCCGCCGCCCAGATCCTCGTGGTGGCGGAGACGGTGCGCCTGTTCGCCGGCGCCCAGGGCATCTTCTCCCTGGACTTCGTGATGACCTTCAGCGTGGTGGGGGCGGCCTCGGGCTTCTCCATCGTGACGGCCCACGAGCTGATCCACCGCCCCAAGGTCTGGGAGCAGCAGCTCGGTCGCCTGCTCCTGTGCTCGGTGCTCTACGAGCACTTCTACACCGAGCACCTCCGCGGTCATCACGTGAAGGTCGGCACGCCGGAGGACCCGGCCACGGCGCGCTTCGGGGAGAGCTACGAGCGCTTCTTCACGCGCACGGTGCCGGCGCAGTTCCGCAGCGCCTGGCGCCTGGAGAGCCGTCGCCTGGGCGACGAGAACCTGCGCCTCTGGGACCCGCGCATGCTGCGTCACCGGGTGCTCCACGGGCTGGTCCTCGAGTGGGGCGTGGCCGGGGGCATCCTGCTCGCCTTCGGACCGGCCGCCTTTGCCGCCTTCGTGCTCCAGGCCTTCTCCGCGGTGCGCCTGCTCGAGGCGGTGAACTACTTCGAGCACTGGGGCCTGGTGCGCCGCGGCCGCAAGGTGGCGCCCGCCGACTCCTGGGACACCCACTCGCGCTTCACCTTCTACGCGCTGATCGGGCTCACCCGCCACGCGGACCACCACGCGTTCCCGATGCGGCCCTTCCAGCAGCTGCGGGTCTGGCAGGAGGCGCCCCTGCTCCCCCACGGCTACGTGGGCACCGTCGACCTGCTGATGATCGACAACCGCGAGTACCAGCGGCGCATGGCGATCGAGCTCGGCGAGCGCGGGCTCGGTCCCTTCCCGACGCCCGTCGGCGGGACCGAGGCCCTGGAGGCGCTCGCCCGCGCCCAGGCGGGCGAGCGCCGCCCGCTCTCGGGTCTCGCGCGGCGCTGGCGAGGCCTGCCCGTGTGGTTGCGGCGGGTGCTCTTCCTGGGCGGGGTCGTGGGCATCAGCGCCGCCGGCGCGCACTGGGAGGCCGCGGGCGGCGAGATGGGCCTCGTGGCGCGGCTGGCGCTCCACGCCTGGATCCTGGGCGTGTTCGCCTTCGTGATCCCCTTCCGGCGCCGCCTCCAGGAGCGCCTCGGCAAGGAGCGCGAGGTGCTGGCCTGGGCCGTGGCCCTGGGGCTGCTGTTCGCCCTCGGGCTGCTCACGGATCGGGTGCTGGCGCTGCTGGCGTAGGCTCGGCGCGGCGGGGGCCGCCCGCCAGGGCGAGGCGCTCGCGCACCCGCGCCAGCAGCTGGGCGGGCGTGAAGGGCTTCTCGATCACGGCCCCGGCGCCGGCCGCATCCCCCGCGTCGAAGTCCTCGCGGTGGAAGCCGCTCATCAGCAGCACCGGCGGCGCTTCGGCGCGCCGCGCGATGGCGTCGCGCAGCTCCACTCCGCCCATCTCCGGCATGACCACGTCCGAGAGCACCAGGTCGATCCGCTGGCCCGCCCGGTCCAGTCGCTCCAGGGCCTGGCGGCCGTTGGCCGCGGTCTCCACCCGGTAGCCCCCGAAGCGCAGGGCATTCGCCGTCGCCTTGCGGACGATCTCGTTGTCCTCCACGAGGAGCACGCGCGCGTCGGTCGCCGCGTCCGGCGCGTCCGGCTCGCCCGGGACCCGCGCCGCGGGCGTCGACGGGGCCAGGGGCAGGTGCACCGTGAACGTGGCGCCCTCGCCCGGCGCGCTCGTCGCCTCGATGTGGCCGCCGAGCTCGCGCACGATCGTGCGCACGGTGGACAGGCCGATCCCCGTGCCCTTGCCCGGCTCCTTGGTGGTGAAGAACGGCTCGAAGATCCGCTCGAGGGTGCGGGGCTCCATCCCGAGCCCCTCGTCGGAGACGGAGAGCCGCGCCCGGGGACCCTCGGTGCCGCGCTCCCGGGCCACCTTCACCCGCACGCCGCTGCGGCCGGCGGCGACGACCGCGTCCCGCGCGTTGACGGCGAGGTTCAGGAGCACCTGGTCGAGGGAGCCGCGATCGGCGAGCACGGGCAGGGCGCCGTCGGCCACCGCCACCTCCAGGTCGACGCCCTCGCCGAGCAGGCGGCGCAGCATGGGCTCGAAGTCGCGGACGGCCGCGCCCAGGTCCACCAGGCCCTTGGCCGTGGGCCGGCTGTTGAACGAGAGCAGGCGCTTGGTCAGGAGGGAGGCGCGGTCGCTCGCGAAGAGGATGTCGCGCACCAGGTCGAGGCGGGGATCGCCCGGCTCGAGCTCCTCGGCCAGCAGGTCCGCGGCGCCGATCAGCCCGGTCAGGAGGTTGTTGAAGTCGTGGGCGATGGCCGAGGCCAGGCGCCCCACGGCCTCCATCTTCTGGGCCTGACGTCGCTCGTGCTCCATCTCCTCGCGCTGCAGCGCCGCGCCCAGCATGCCCGCGACGGTCTCCAGGAAGAGCGCGTCGAGGGCCGCCACGGCGCGCCCGGGCGCCCGCACCACCCAGATGTAGCCGCGGGCCTTCTCCGGGCCGGGCACCACGAGGATGAGGTCGTCGCCTCCGGTGTGGAGCAGGCTGCTCCGGCGCAGAGACGCCCCGCCGCGGAGCAGGCGAGGCTGGCCCCCCGGCCCGTCGGCCTCGGTCTCGAGCGCGTTCACGCTCCGCTCGTCCAGGGTCTCCGGCACCTGCTCGCAGATCGCCGTGCGGCCGAAGGTCGCCCGGCGCACGAGCTTCCCGTCGCGGGCGGCGAAGACCGCCGCGAGCTCGAAGCCCTCGCTCTCGACGAGCACGCGGGCCGCGTCGGCGAACAGGGCGTCCGGGTCCTCCGCCTCGGCCAGGGTCCGGCCGAGCGAGCCGAGGGCGCTGCCCTGGCGCGCCCGGATCTCGTGCAGGCGCTGGCTGGCCTGCAGCTCCTCGAGGCTGCGGCGACGGGCCTCCTCGCGGTCGCTCGCCTGGCGCAGCGCCCGGTAGAGCCCCGTCATCGCCGCGGCCACCAGCACGCCCGAGAGCAGGACGGCGACGCCCAGCGCCTGGGCCCGGTCGTAGGGGGTCGCCACCTGGATGGGCGCCGGCAGCCAGCCGTCCCGTTCCGCGACCATCAGCAACGCCGCGTTGGCGAGGCTGAGCAGGGTGAGCACGAGGGCCCAGCGCGCGCCCGCGCAGAAGCCCGCGATCAGGATGCAGACCACGAACGTGGCGCCGTGGGGGCCGGAGACGCCGCCGTGGAGCCAGGTGACGATCGAGAGCATCAGCCAGACCAGGCCGGCGTAGGCGAGGGCCGCCGTGCGCAGGTAGCCCGAGTGCAGCAGGACGAGGGCGCCGAGGTGGATCGCGTATCCCGATCCGTAGATCCAGACCACGCTCGGGAGGTGGTGGCCGGGGCGCGCCAGGCTCAGGGCCAGGCTCCCGCTGACGAGCGCCACGAAGGTGAGGAGCGCCGTGTGCAGCAGCCGCGCACGGGCCTGCTCGACCTCATCGGCGTAGCGCGGGGGCCGAAGCCAGCGGATCGCAGCGGTCACACGTCTACTCGTGCCCGTGGGGAGCGAGCGCTGCGGAGCGCCCGGACCGCCACAGCATAACAGGGGGAGGGGGGTGCGGATCGCAGATCGCGGCAGGCACTCGAGCCGGGGCTCCGTTCGGCCGATGGGGGAGACGGAGGAGAGAACGTGCTCCGCGCCCCCGGATGGCCTTCGGCCCTCGCCCTGGGCTGCCTGACCGCGGCGCTCGCGGCGCTCGCGGCGCCGCCGGCGCGCGCCGAGCCCCCGGCGGCCGCCGACCCGCAGGAGTGCCCGCGGGGCACGCAGCCCCTGGGCGCCGCGCCGCCGGCGGGGGACGCCTTCTGGTGTGAGGACGCCCGCGGCCGCAAGCACGGACCCTGGCTGCGCTGGTACTCCGACGGAGGGCTCTGGGAGCAGGGCCGCTACGAGCGCGGTGCCCGGCACGGCGCCTGGACCGACTGGCATCCCGGGGGTCGGCGCCACCGCCTGACCCGCTGGCGCCACGGGCGACGCCACGGCACCGAGGTCCGCTGGGATCGCCACGGCACGAAGCGGAGCGAGGCGGAATGGCGCGACGACGCCTGGGTCGGCGTGAGCCGCAGCTACGACGCCGCCGGGCGGCTCGTCGACGAGGAGCGGCGCGACGATCGGGGCCGCCTGCGCTACCGGGCCACCTACCACGCCGACGGCCACGCGCTGCAGGAGGAGTCGTGGCGGGACGGCCTGCTCCACGGACCCCAGCGGCTCCGCCATCCCAACGGCCGGCTCAAGGAGGAGGGCGAACGCCACCAGGGCGTGAAGATCGGTCGCTGGCGCTACTGGGACGAGCGCGGAAACCTGCTCGAGACGGTCAGCTTCGCCGAGCCGGGGAGCGCCGCCGCCAAGCCCGGGAACTGAGCCCGGCCGCCCCACCCGGCCTCCGGGAGTTGCGCATCGCCGCCCCCGTGCGCAGACTCCGCCGCCATGAGGCGCGGGATCGCATGGGCTGCGGCCGCGGTCGCGGGGCTCGCAGCCGCGGTCGCCCTGGCTTGCACGCGGGGCGGTCCGGCCTCACCGGGCGCATCGCCCGGCCAGGCCCCACGGGCTGCGGTGCGCTCCGAGGCCTACGCCCACGAGCCGAGCCCCTTTCCCGCGCGGAACGAGGTCGCGCGCCTGGTCGAGAGCGCGGTCGCCCCGGACCTCGGGCGGCCCGGCTATCGCAGCGTCGACCGCTGGGAGCTCCAGGGGCCGTTCCCGGAGCGGATCGGCGACCTGCCGGTCGAGCGACCCACGCCCTGGGAGTCGCTCCTGCTCGAGACCGACGCCGTCGCCTCGGGTCGGGTGCGGGTCTCGGGCGCTATGCGCTGCCTGGCCGGGGAGCTGGCCCGGTTCCGGCTGGCGCAGGGGGCCTGGCCCGCCTCGCTGCTCCAGCAGTACCTGGCGAGCCGCTGCGGGGCGACCGGTCAGAGGCTGGCCATGCGCTACGTGGGTGGCCGCCTGCCCCCGGATGCGGACGAGGCCCGGGTCTTCGAGGCCTGGCAGGAGGACCTCCGCAGCTCGACGGCGGAGAGCCTCGGATCGAAGCACCAGACCGCCGGCATCGCGTTCGCCCGCCGGGGCGACGAGGGCGTGGTGGTGCTGGTGACCGCCGAGCGGGAGGTGCTGCTCGAGCCCGTGCGGGCCACGCCCGACGCCGACGGCGTCGTCCGCCTGCGCGGCGAGATCCTGGTCCCGGCGGAGGTCCTGGCCGCCCGCGTGAACCTCGGGTCCCTGGGCAGCGCCGACTGCGAGCCGGACCGGGCCCTGGCCCTGCCGCGCTTCGCCTTCCGCTGCCCCGTGGACCGGGGCGACGAGACGGCCGCGATCAGCCTGGTGGCCATCCCGCCGGGAAAGCTTCTCGGGCGCGGGGTGCTGCACGTGCTCGCGCGGCCTTCGGACGCCGAGGCCCGCCTCTGGCGCCGCCCCGCGCTGCCGCCGATCGCGGAGGCGCTGCCAGCCCAGACCGAGGCGCGCATCCTGCGTCTCGTCAACCGGCTGCGGGACCGGGCCGGCCTCCGACCGCTCGCGGCGGCGCCGGCCCAGAGCGCGGTGGCGCGCGGGCTGGCCCGGCGCTTCTTCGCGAGCGAGCTCGAGCAGGGCGCGCCCGACCTCTTCGACGACGTGCCCCTGGCCCTGCTCGCCGGCTGGGACGTCGACGGCGTGATTCGCGACGGGGGCGTTGGCGGCATGCTGCTCTTCGGGGGCGGCGGACCGGAGGACTGGGTCGCCGCCGCCCTGACGGCGCCGGGGCTGCGAAGCCTGCTGCTGGAAGAGGAGGTCGACCAGATCGCCATCGGTCCGCTGGGCGAGGTGTCCCGTGCCGGGGTCGCGTCGGAGGCGCAGCCGGAAACCGCCTTCGGCGTGCTGGTTGCCACCTACGCGCTGTTCGACGACTGGGACCCGCGGGCCGAGCGCGAGCGCTTCTACGCCCGGCTCCATCGCGAATGGCAGCGGCGGGGGGGCACCCCGCCCGGGCGCGACGGCGACGCGGAGGACGTGGCCGTCCGCGTCCTCGAACGCGTGGCCCGGGGCGAGCTGGGGCCCGACGAGGCGCTCGATGCCATGGTGTCCCGCACCTCCACCCGCCGGGTCGCCGACGCCCGGGGCTGGCTGCTGACGGGCAGCTCCTTCGACGAGATGGCCCTGCCCGAGGAGCTCTTCGCGGGCCGCTGGACGCGGGTGGCGGTGGGCGTGGGCTCCTATCGGCCGCCCGACTGGCCGCCCTGGGGACGCGCTTTCGTGTTGCTCGTGGCGTCCGCCCCGCCGGCCGCCCCGTAGCGCCGCCGCGCCGCCAGGGGGGGCTCCCCGCCGAGCTCCGCCGCGAGGGCCCGGGAGAGCGGACCGTCGCGGCGCCACATCCAGCAGGCGTCCGGCATGCCCCCGGTGGCCACCACCGCACGCCGCCGCTGGGCCTCGGCGGGCCAGCTCTCGGACATGGCGCCCATGCACTGCAGGAAGGTGGGCCCCACGTGGAGGAGCGCGTCGAGGAGCGGGCCGTCGTCCTCGCCCAGGCGCTCCCGCACGTTGCGGCCGTAGGCCGACAGCATCTTTGTGCCGGCCAGGGGCGCCAGGCGCGCGTCGAGCGGGGTCCAGCCGGCGGAGGCCAGCTCGGCAGCGGTGCGCCGGCGCTCGGCGCCCCGCAGCGCGCCCAGGGTGCCGGCCTCGAGGTCGATGGCGACCTGGAGCCGCACCTCGTGCTGGGCGCCGAAGCGATCCATGGCGGGCGCACCCGGGGACGTGCGCTCGAGCACCAGGTCCGAGAGCTGCGCGGCCACCCGGGTGGTTCCGTCCTCGGCGTCGTGGCCGTCGAGGCAGAGCGCGCGGTGGAGCTCCTGGGTCCCGTCCAGCCGGGCCCGGGCGAGGCGCAGGGTCGATCCCACGAGGCGGGCCAGCACCAGCACGTGGCTGCAGCCCCGGGGCCCGCCGATCGCCTCGCCCAGGCGGGTGAGCCAGCCGTCGTCGAGCGGCGTGCCGGCCAGCGACGCCAGGGCGCCGGCGGGATCCCGGCAGCTCTCGCCCCGGGTCATCGGCGAGGGCTCGAAGGCGACCCGCGGCTGCTCCGAGCCGATCCGCTCGATGTGTCCGGAGGCGGTGTCGACCCGGGCCTCCACCCGCATGTGATGGACCGGACCGGAGGGCTGCAGGTCGCCCGCGACCGGCACGAAGCCGCGCTTGCGCAGGTCCACCAGCTCGCCGCGGGCGCGCAGGCTCCCCGGCTCGACACGGTCCACGCGGACCGTCAGCGTGCGGGTGTGCAGGGGGTGTCCGCCGAGGTCCAGCTGCATCCGGGCATTCTACGGGGTCGCATGGCCCGGTGATAGAACATGTTCTATGGTCGCTCCGCGTCGCCATGGCCCTCCCCGCCCTCGTCAGCGCCCTCGGCGTGCTCCTGCTCGGGATCGCGGCTCCTGCCGCGGCGGAGGATCCGCGGCAGGAGCTCGTGCCCCGCTTCCGGGGCGCCGCCCTCGTCGAGAAGCTGAAGGCCGGGGGCAAGGTCATCCTGATGCGCCACATGGCCACGACGCCCGAGGCCGACCGCTGGGAGGGCGTCGACCTCGGGGACTGCGGCACCCAGCGCGAGCTCTCGGAGGAGGGTCGCGTCCAGGCGCGCCGGTTGGGGGAGGCCTTCGGGAAGCTCGGGATCCAGGTCGGGAAGATCTTCGTGAGCCCCTACTGCCGCTGCCGCGAGACCGCCCGCCTGGCCTTCGGGCGCGAGGGTGTGGTCTCGCCCACGCTCTCGATCTGGGACCGACTCTCCATGGAAGAGAAGACCGCCAAGGGCGTGGAGATCCGGAAGATGCTCGACACGGCACCGGCGAAACCGGGCATCAACACGCTGCTCATCACCCACACCGGCAATCTGCTGTGGAGCTACGGGCTCGACGCGAAGCCCGAGGGCCTGGCCCACGTGTTCGAGCCGAGCGGCCTCCCGATCCACCGCCCCACCTACCTGGGTCGCCTGGATCCGGGCGAGTGGGCGTCGCTGGTCGGCGGCGGGGCGGAGGCGCCGGCAGACCCCGTCGAAGAGGCCCGTCCGTGACCCGCCCGGCGCCCCTCGCCGGCCTGCGGGTGGTGGAGAGCTCGCTCCTCGGACCGGCGGCCATCACGACCCACCTGGCCGACCTCGGTGCCGAGGTGATCAAGGTGGAGTCGCCCGCGGGCGACTACGTGCGCGAGATGACCTGGCCGATCATCCGCGGCGTCTCGCTCCTGCACCTGCACGTCAACCGCGGCAAGCAGAGCCTGACCCTCGACCTGAAGCAGCCCGAGGCCGTGGCGGTCTACAAGGACCTGGTGCGCGGCGCCGACGTGGTCGTGGAGGCCATGCGACCCGGCTCCCTGGCCCGGCGCGGCTTGGGCTACGAGGACCTGCGCGCGATCCAGCCGAAGATCGTCTTCTGCAACATCTCCGGCTATGGGATGACCGGCCCCTACCGGGATCTCCCGGCCCACGGCATCGCCTTCGACACCTGGGCCGGCATCCTGAACCCGGAGGTCGACGAGGAGGGCTTCAGCGTCATCCCGGAGCACGCCTCCATCGGCATGCACGCCGGGCCCCTGTTCGGCGCGCTGGGGATCCTGGCGGCGGTCATCCGCGCCCGGGAGAGCGGCGAGGGCTGCATGCTCGAGATCGGCCAGAGCGACGCCGCGGCCTACATGGACTGGTACCGGAGCGAGTCCTGGCTGGCCTACCGGCGCCCCGAGGACGAGGTGACCGGCAACAAGGCCGACGACTACGTGCGGCGCGAGCCCGGCACCAAGGGCATGCGCGAGGGCGTCCGCTACCAGATCTACGCCTCGAGCGACGGCTACGTCCTGTTCATGGCCAGCGAGCAGGCCTTCTGGAAGAACTTCTGCGCCTGCGTCGGTCGCATGGAGCTCTTCGAGCGCTGGCCCGGGTCGCGCTACGCCGACCACGCCCGCGGCAACCGCGAGCTGCAGGCCGAGCTGAAGCAGATCTTCGCCACCCGGACTTCGGCCGAGTGGATCCGCCTGGGCGAGGAGCAGAACTTCCCGGTCGCCCCGGTCAACTCGCCGAAGACCGTCGTCGATGACCCCCAGTTCCGGGATCGCTTCCCGCTCTATCCCCACGAGCGCCACGGGGCCGACATGCTGCCCTTCCCGGTGAAGTTCCCGGGCGAGACGCTGCCCGAGCCGTCGCTGGCGCCCGGCGCGGGCGAGCACAGCGAGATCGTGCTCCGCGACGTGCTCGGCTACGACGCCGAGCGCATCGCCGCCCTGCGCACGGCGGGCGCCCTCGGCACGCCGAAGGCGTAGCCACGCGCACGGACTGCGGACCGACTGCCGTCGGGCTGCGGTGCGGATGCGGCTTCTCAACCCGGCCCGCGCGGACGCCGATCCCCTCCCTGGAAGCGCCTACAGGGGGATGCCATGTTCCGTCGCCGCCGTCCGCCCGCCCTCGCCCTCCCGGCCGTGCCGGCCGCCGCCACCTTCATCGAGGCGGGCTCGGCCCTGTCGGGCCAGCTGCACTTCCCGGACAGCGTCCGGGTGGACGGCTCCGTCGAGGGCGAGATCCGCGCCGGCGGCACCGTGGTGGTGGGCGAGGGGGCCGTGGTGGAGGCCAGCATCCTGGCCGACACCGTGGTGGTCCTCGGCCAGGTGGAGGGCGAGATCGCGGCCCGCCGCCAGGTGACGGTGTACAAGAGCGCGAGCGTCCACGGCGACATCCACACCGCGGGGATCGTGGTGGAGCCCGGCGCGAACCTGCGCGGCTGCATCGTCATCGGCGAGGAGTCGAGTCCGGCCCTCACCGTGGTCGGCGGCTCCGGCGCCGCCCAGCCCCTGCTCGACGCCGGCGATTGATCCGGGCCGCCCCGGGGCTCAGTCCTCCAGGGCGCCGTACACGATCGCCTTGAGCTGCCCGCGGAAGTCGAAGGTCCGCGACGGCAGGAACTGGGTCAGGAAGAGCACGATCAGCTCCTCCGCCGGGTCGACCCAGAAGATCGTGCTGGCCGCCCCGCCCCAGGCGTAGGTGCCCTTCGAGGCCATGGCCCGGGCCTCGTCGAGGATCACCGAGAAGCCGAGTCCGAAGCCGATCCCCGCCTGCTGGTCCTCGCTGAACATGCCCACCGAGGCCTGGGTGAGGTCCTGGCCGTCGGGCAGGTGATTCGTGGTCATGAGCTCTACGGTCTTGCGGCCCAGGATCCGGACGCCCTCGAGCTGGCCGCCGCCCAGGAGCATCCGGCAGAAGCGCAGGTAGTCGTGGGCCGTGGACACCAGGCCGCCGCCACCGCCCAGGAACTTCGGCGGCGACAGGTAGGGGCTCTGGCGCGGGTCGTCCTGCAGGCGCAGCTGCTTGCCGGGGCCGCGCTCGTAGCAGGCGGCGAAGCGCTCCACCTGGTCCTCGGGCACGTGGAAGCCCGTGTCCACCATGCCGAGCGGCTCGAACAGGTGTCGACGCAGGTAGGTGTCGAACGTCTCGCCGGAGAAGTGCTCCACCAGGTAGCCGCAGACGTCGGTGGCGACGGAGTAGTTCCAGGCCGCGCCCGGCGAGAACTCGAGCGGCAGGGTCGCGAGCAGCTCGACGAGGTGGCGCAGGTCGCCGCCATGGCTCTTGCCGAAGCTCCCGATGCCGAGCTTGCGGTAGGCGCGATCGACGTTGGTCCGCTCCATGAAGCCGTAGGTGAGCCCCGCCTGGTGGGTGAGCAGGTGGCGCACGGTCATGGGCTGGCCCGCCGGCTCGGTCATGAACAGGGGATGGTTGCCGGCCCGGTACACCCGCAGGTCGCGCCACGCCGGGATGAACTTCGAGACCGGGTCGTCGAGCTGGAAGTGGCCCTGCTCGTAGAGGGTCATGAGTGCCACGGACGTGATGGGCTTGCTCATGGAGTAGATGCGGAAGAGGGTGTCCTCGCGCATCGGGGCCCCGCGCTCCCGGTCGGCGAGCCCGAGCGGGGAGAGCCAGGCGATCTCGCCGCGGCGCCAGACCAGGCTGAGGGCGCCCGGGACCTTGCCCGGGTCGAGGTAGCGTCGCTTCAGGTGGGCATCGATGCGGGCGAGACGGTCCGCCGCCAGCCCGAGCCGCTCCGGGCGCGTCATGGGAACCTCCGAGAGCCGACCCGACGAGGATCGTACCACCCCGCCCGGGCACGGGGGCGGCGTGTCTTCCCCGAGGGGCCGACCGAAGGGCCAGGATGGGCCCCGCCGGAGGCTTCGGCGGTGGCTCAGCCCGAGCCGAGGCGTCGGAAGACGTCCTCGGGCGACTCGGCGCCCGAGCCGCCGACCCCGACGGAGAGCACGCCGGCCGAGAGGTCGCGGCAGAGAGTCTGCGGATCCTCGACCCCGCGCGCGGCGAGCTCGTCGGGGAGGATCTTGGACACCGCGGCCTGCATCTGGCTCGGGGTCACGCGGGTGGCGTCGAGGCCGGCGCCCTTGAGGGTGAGGCGCAGGGTGCCCCGCGCCTCCAGACGGGAGAGCGACGTGCGGGCGTCCAGCTGCTCGCACATCCACTCGAACGCCGGCGCGTCGGCCACGAAATCCTCCCGGGGGCCGCGGCCCCGTCCGGCCGGGTCCCGATCCTCGTATCGGCCGACGCCTCGCCGGGATTGAGGATGGAGGTGCGGATCCGGGAGAACACCGATCCGCCATTCCGGTCGCCCGGGTGATCCGATCCGCCGCGCCCCACAGACCTACGGGGCATGAGCGGACGAAGCGACCCCCGGATCTACCAGATCGCCGTGCTCGGGAGCCTCCTGGTGTACGGCGCCCTCGCCCTGGACTTCGAGGTGAGCCCGGCCCGGGTCGCCACCTCGGTCGGCACCGCGCTGCTGGCCCAGGCGGTCTGCGGCCGCCTCTTCGGACACCCCCGCTTCGACGGCCGCAGCGCCGCCATCAGCGGCCTGTCCCTGGCCCTGCTCCTGCGCACCCCGGGCCTGCCGCTGCTGGCCGTCGCCGCGGCCCTGGCCGTGGCCTCCAAGTTCGTGCTGCGGCTGCGGGGCAAGCACGTCTTCAACCCGTCGTGCTTCGCCATCGTGGCCCTCCTGGCCACCACCGACAACGCCTGGGTGTCGGCGGGCCAGTGGGGCAACCCGGCGCTCTTCGGCCTGGCGGTGGCCGGCGCGGGGGGACTCGTCCTCTACCGCGCCGCCCGCTGGGACGTGACCCTCGGCTTCCTGGCCTGCTTCGCGGCCCTGGTCCTCGGGCGCGCGGCCTGGCTGGGCGACCCCCTGGCCGTGCCCCTCCACGGCCTGCGCTCCGGCGCGCTGCTCATCTTCGCCTTCTTCATGATCTCCGACCCGAAGACCGTCCCCGACACCCGCGCGGGTCGGCTGGTCTTCGCCGCCGCCGTCGCCCTCGGCGCGGCCTGGGTCGAGTTCGGCCTCCATGCCCGCAACGGACTGCTCTGGAGCCTGGCGGCCTGCGCGCCGCTCGTGCCCCTGATCGATCGCTGCCTCCCGGGTCGGCCCTACGTCTGGAGGGACGCAGGCCGTCGGCCCGGAACCCAGGAGAAACCCATGCAGATCCCGATCCGACGACCGTTCGCCCCGCTCCTCGCCCTCGGCCTCGTGCTGGCGGCGGGCGAGGCCCTGGCCTTCTGCGGCTTCTACGTCGCCAAGGCCGACGCCAAGCTCTACAACCGCGCCTCCCAGGTGGTGCTCGTCCGCGACGGCGACCGCACCGTGGTCACCATGGCCAACGACTTCCAGGGCGACCCGAAGGAGTTCGCCGTGGTGGTCCCCGTGCCCACCTTCCTCGAGCGGCGCCAGATCCACGTGGGCGACCGGGCGGTCATCGACCACCTCGACGCCTACACCGCGCCGCGGCTGGTGGAGTACCACGACCCGGATCCGTGCGCGGTGGCGCGGGCCAGCAAGCGCTTCGCCTTCGACACGGCCCTGCCCGAGGCCGCCGTCGCCGAGCGGGAGAGCGTGGGCCGGGCCGAGGGCGTGCGGGTGGAGGCCCGCTACGCCGTGGGCGAGTACGACATCCTGATCCTCTCGGCGGACGAGAGCCGGGGGCTGGCCCGCTGGCTGCGCCGCAACGGCTACAGGCTCCCCACCGGCGCCGAGCCGGTGCTGCGCAGCTACGTGCGCCAGGGCATGCGCTTCTTCGTGGCCAAGGTCAATCTCGAGCGCCACCAGCGGGGCGGCTTCGCCTTCCTGCGCCCGCTGCAGATCGCCTACGAGTCGCCCAAGTTCATGCTGCCCATCCGCCTGGGCACGCTCAACGCGAACGGGCCCCAGGACCTGCTGGTCTACACCCTGACCCGCACGGGCCGGGTCGAGACGGTCAACTACCGCACCGTCAAGCTCCCCTCGGACGCGGAGATCCCGAGCTACGTGAAGGCCGAGTTCGGCGAGTTCTACCGGGCCCTGTTCGGCGAGCAGGTGCGGCGCCACGCCATGAGCACGGTCTTCACCGAGTACGCCTGGGACATGAACTGGTGCGACCCCTGCGCCGCGGACCCGCTCTCCGACGAGGAGCTCCGGGGCCTGGGCGTCTTCTGGGTGGACGGCCCGCGCGGTCGCGGCGGCAAGTCGGCCGCCCGGGACGTCTTCGTCACCCGGCTTCACGTCCGCTACGACGCGCAGACCTTCCCGGCCGACCTGGTCTTCCAGGAGACGGGCGACCGCAGCAACTTCCAGGGCCGCTACGTCATGCGCCACGCCTTCGAGGGCGCCACCTGCAAGGCGGCCGAGGCCTACTACGAGCAGGTGCGCGAGCGCGAGGAGGCCCAGGCGCGTCGCCTGGCCCAGCTCACCGGCTGGTCCCTGGCCGACATCCGCCGGCGCATGGACCTGGACCGCCCGCGAGCCGAGGCCGCCGACACCCGGCCCTGGTGGGAGCGCATCTGGGAGTAGCCGGAGGGTCCCGATGCATCGCCGGGGGGCGGATGCAGCGGGGGGCGGTGCGGCCGGGGGGCCGCACCGCCTTACTCGTCCGGACCGCGCTCGCCCGTGAGGGCCTCCTGGAGCCAGGCCCGGGCGAAGGCCCAGTCGCTGCGGGCCGTGCGCTCCGAGACGTCCAGGTGGGCCGCGACCTCCGTCGCGGAGAGCCCGCCGAAGGCCCGCAGCTCGAGCACCGTCGCCGCCCGGGCGTCCTCCTCGGCGAGCCGGGTCAGGGCCCGGTCCAGGGCCAGCAGGTCCTCGGGGCCGATGGCCTCCGCGCCCGCCTCGCCCAGGTTGGAGAGCGTCACGCGCTGGCGGCCGGCGCCGCGCTTCTGGCGGTTGCGGCCGCGGGCGTGGTCGATGAGCAGCCGCCGCATCACCTGGGCGCCGACGGCCAGGAAGTGGGTGCGCCCCTTCCAGTCCACCCGGGACTGGTCCACCAGCCGCTCGTAGGCCTCGTGGACCAGGGCCGTGGGCTGCAGCGTGTGCCCCGCCGACTCGCGCTGCATGTAGGCCCCCGCCAGTCGCCGCAGCTCGGCGTAGACGGCGGGCATCAGCTCCTCGGCGCTGGCGCCGGCCTCGCGCCTGCCGCTGGCCAGGTCCGTCAGCAGCCCGGTGATCGCGTCGCGTTCCATGGCGGGGGGCCATGGTACTTGCGGCCCGGACGCTTTTCGAGGCGGGTCAGGCGGCCGAGCGCATCCGGCGGGTGGGGTTGAAGTCGGCCTCCACGTCCTGCAGCGCGTCGAAGAACTCGGGCTGCTCCCGGCGGAGCCGCGCGAGCCGCGCCCGGTTGGCCGCATTGGCCAGGAAGCGCCGGTCGGTGGTTTCGATCTTGACGAAGCCGTGGTGGTCCTTGCGGAGCCCCTTCCTTCCGATCTCCGAGCGATAGATGTTCGCCACGAGGATCGCGAAGACCTCTTCGATGTCGTCGTAGTTCCCGAAGCGGAGCTTGTGCTTCTCGGACCAGCTGTTGCTGTGGCCCGACAGCTTGCGCACCCCGTGGACCATCTCGTGGAGGAGCACCTCGTCCATCTCCGAGCCCGGCATCGACGGACCGCCGAAGATCCGCTTCTCGAGCCGGGCGCGGGACAGCCAGGGACGCCGGCGCGCGTAGTAATCGAGGCTCAGCTCCCGGTTGGTCCGGTAGTCGCCCAGGCCGAGCACCTCGTTGATCTCGTGGCTCTCCCGGCTGAACAGGGCGGGGGTGAACAGGATCTCCACGGCCCGGGGCTGCCGCTCCCGGCGCCTCCGCCAGGTCAGCTTCTCCACGGAGCGGATTCCTCGTGCACCCGCCTGGGCCGGGAGCGACCAGTGCTCGGCACTCTCGGGGTCGAGCGGGTCGAAGAATTCGCCGAACCAGGGCCGGATCTTCATGCGGCGCTCCCCCGAGGTCCGACGCTGGATCTCGTGGAGCAGGGCCTGGCCCGTCGTCGAGCCGTCCAGCTGCTTGAGCAGTCGGAGGATCGACCGCTCGTATCCGTCCCCGATCCGCCCCATGCGCTTGATGAAGGCCAGCAGGGCGGGCCGGATGTCGCCGGAGCCCGCGTCTCCGGCGTCGAAGGGCATCGCCGCGCGCGCCATGGCGCTCATGTCGCTGCCGTCCACCTCGATCCCGCGATAGGTCGTCGCCATGGAGTCCCTCCGGGGGCTTCCATCCCTTGCCCGCCACGAGCAACGCGACGTCCGACGCGCCGGCGGCAGCCTCGCCGCGGGATTGCCGGAGCCCGGACCGACGTCGCGTTGAGGGAGGGAGCGTGGCTCCCAGGAGGACCCGATGGCCGACCGACCCCGAGAGTTCAGCGACGACGCGCGCATCGCCCAGATCCGGAGCCCGCTCGGGGACGATGCCCTGATCCTCGACTCCCTGAAGGGGGAAGAGGCCATCTCCAAGCCCTTCGCCTACCGCCTGGAGGTGCTCTCCCACCTGGAGCACATCGCGGCCGAGCAGCTCCTGGGCCAGCGCCTGACCGTGGAGATCGATCTCCCCGACCAGAAGCAGCGGGTGATCGACGGGCTGGTGTTCGGGCTGCTCCGCGCGGGCACCAACGAGCGCTTCGTCCACTACGACATCGACCTGGGGCCGTGGCTCCGCTGCCTGCTCTACCACTCGGACTGCCGGATCTTCCAGGAGAAGACGGTCCCCGAGATCCTTCGGGACGTCTTCGCGCGCCGCGGCTTCCACGAGGGCCTCGACTTCGAGATCCACGCCACCGGTCGCGCGGCCCGCGAGTACTGCGTCCAGTACCGGGAGACCGACTTCCACTTCGTCTCGCGCCTGATGGAGGAGGAGGGCCTCCGGTACTTCTTCCGCATCGTCGACGGCCGCCACCTGATGACGATCACCGACGCGGCCCAGCACCCGCTGTGCCCCCAGGCGTCGGTTCCCTTCGACCTGGCCCTGCCCGAGGGACGCATCACGAGCTGGGACGTCGAGGAGCACTTCAGCACGGGGCGCCACACGGTCACCGACTACAACTTCGAGACGCCGTCGACGGACCTCACGACGACGACGTCCACGCTGCTGGCCGGCCGGGATCGGGGGCTCGAGACCTTCGACTTCCCGGGTCCTCACGCGACCCGCGCCGAGGGCGACGACCGGGTGCGGCTGCGCATGGAGCAGGAGGAGACCTCGGCGCTGCACGTGGCGGCCCAGGGCGACGCCCTGGGCCTGCTGCCCGGCCACGTGTTCCGCCTGACGGACTTCGACGAGCTGCCCGCCCACAACGGCAAGTCGTTCCTCGTGACCTCGGTCCGCCACAGCCTCCAGCAGGGCGTCGGCTTCGAGAGCTCCTCGGGCGAGGTTTACAGCAACCTCCTCTCGTGCGTGCCCGCCGACGTCCACTTCCGGCCGCCGCGGCGGACTCCCAAGCCGACGATCCAGGGCATCCAGACCGCCGTGGTCACCGGGCCCCCCGACCAGGAGATCTACACCGACAAGTACGGGCGCGTGAAGGTCCACTTCCCCTGGGATCGCCACAATCCGCGCGATCAGCGGTCGTCCTGCTTCATCCGCGTCTCCCAATTCCTGGCCGGCTCCGGCTTCGGCGCCATGTTCCTCCCGCGCATCGGCCAGGAGGTGCTGGTCGAGTTCCTGGAGGGCGATCCCGACCGCCCGATCATCACCGGACGGGTCTACAACGCCGAGCGGATGCCGCCCTACGCGCTCGACAAGCACAAGACCCGCAGCACCATCAAGACGCGCAGCACCGAGGGCGGCGCTCCCTGCAACTTCAACGAGATCCGCTTCGAGGACAAGAAGGGCGACGAGATGCTCTTCGTCCACGCCGAGAAGGCGCTGGACGTGCGCTCGAAGGGCAGCCGCAAGACCAGCGTGGGCGGGGGCGACAACCTGAGCGTCGGCGGGGGGCGCCGCGAGAAGGTGGGTGGCGACCGGGACGTGGAGGTGATGAAGAGCCACCGCGAGAAGATCGGCGAGGACATGTCCCACCACGTGGTCTACAACCGCGACGAGATGGTCGGCCTGAAGTACGCCCTGCTGGCGGGCCAGGAGATCCATCTCGAGTCGGCCCACTACGTGGTCATCGATGCCCACACGCAGCTCTCGCTGAAGTGCGGCCCGAGCTTCATCGACATCCGCCCGGACGGGATCTTCATCAACGGGCCCTTCGTGCACCTGAACAGCGGGGGCTCGCCCAAGGAGGGGGCCGGCTCGGATCCGGATCCCCCGAAGTCCCCCGCGGCGGCGGAGAAGGGCTGCTAGCCGCGATGTTCCCGGTCGCCCGCATCCTCGATCCGATCACCCACGACCTGCTGACGCCGTGCGGGGTGATCGCCCTGCCGCCCGGGGTGGTCCCGCACAAGCCGGTCATCGTGGAGGGCCAGCCCATCGCCTTTGCCGGCTGCCAGGCGGTGTGTACCGGCGCGGTGAGCACCGGCATCGTCCATCCGCCGATTCCGCCGCCGCTGCCGCAGCCCGTCCTGGCCGTGCTGCTCAACCCGACCGTGGTGGCCTATGCCATGCCGGTCGCGCGCTGGGTGCTGAGCGGGGACGCCTCCGCCTGCGGCGCCTTCCTCGGCGACCCCAAGCTCGCGGCCACGCGCACCGTCCTCATGGGCGGGCCCAGCGCCGGGGCGCTGGGGGTCTTCGGCGCGGCGCTGGGCGCCTCCCTGGCGGGGCTGATGCTCCATCCCCCGACCCTGAAGCTGCAGGTCGTCATCATCGAGGGGAGCAGCTGGGACTCGGACGCGGGGCGGGAGCGGATCCTGGCCGAGCTGGGCCGCTTCGAGGAGATCACCGGAATCCGCGTCGAGGTGGTCGACGTCTCCACCGTGAAGGACTCGGACCTGCTGCACGTGGACAGCCGGGACAAGGCCATCCGGGCCCTGGACGAGCACGGGAGTGGCGATCAGCCCACCATGTTCTTCACCGACGACATGTCGGATCCGGCCTACGGCAAGATCCACGGGGGACACTACCCGCGCAACGACGGCGGCAACGAGGGCGTCTTCATCGGCGAGGGCGGTCCGAGCCACGTGCCCGCCCACGAGCTGGGCCACCTGCTCGCCGGTCCCGTGAGTGGGGACGGCGTGGCGGAGGACGGCATGCACGCCAGCGATCCGGACAACGTGATGGCCGAGGGCGGTGGCAATGGCAACGCGGAGTGGACGGATCCGTGGAAGTCCCAATCCGAGAAGAATCCCTATGTCGATTGAGCGCGTGGAGGAGAAGCCCATGGTGGAAGCCGTCCTGCAGCGGGTGCGCATCGCGCGCTTCGTGCGCCTGCTCTCGGCGCTCGAGCCGCGCCAGCGCTTCTACAGTCCCGCGTTGACGCCACAGCGGCTCTGTGTGGAGGTGACCCCCGAGGGCGAGGTGATCGTCGCCCAGGTCTACAACCCGGGACGGGAGGGCTCGCCGCCGGTGGAGGATCCCCAGGACTGGCGGCTGCGCATCGCCCGGGTGTCGGGCCCGGACCTGCCCACCTCGCTGGATCTCCCCTGGCAGGAGCTCGCGGACAAGCTCGCCGCGCCCGGCTTCCCGACGCTCGCGCGGACCGAGGCCGGTCTCGAGGTCGGCTTCCAGGCCCATCCCGACGGACCGGACGCGGCCTACCAGGGGGCACCGGCGGCGCTCTACGGGATGTCCATCCGGGGCGGCGAGGTCGCGGGGCCCGTCGCGTTGCTGGGTCGCGCGGCGTTCCGTGTGGCGATGGCGCCCGCGCCCGCCGGCGGCAGCCTCCTGGTCTTCCGGCCGTGGGTGGACCGCCGGGTCGATCCCGCCGCCCGTCGCCTCTTCCTCGCCCACGTGGACGCCGCGGGCTCGCTCCAGTTCGCGGTGCCGCTCCCCGGGACGGAGCGCCGCGGCAGCTCGCCGGTGGACTACGCCGTGGCCGTCGACGCCGAGGGCCGGATCCACACCACCTACGACGCGCCCTCCGAGGACGGGAAGGGAGAGCGGGTCCTCCACGCCGTACACGACCCGGAGGGCGAGCTCCTCGAGGGCCCGCGCGACCTCGGTCCCGCGGCCCGCTACCCGCTGCTGAGCCGCATCGTGAGCGACGCCCGGGGCGGCCTCCAGCTGTTCCAGGTGCACCGGCCCTTCAAGCACGAGCCCCGGACCGAGCATCGTCTGGTGTCGCTCGAGGCCCGGGCGCCGCGTGGCGCGCCCGCGCGCCACTTCCTCGTCGACTACTTCCTCGACCTCCACGTCCTCACCTTCGACAGCGAGGGAGACGTGGAATACGCCAAGGAGTGAATCGTGTCCGAGACGACGACGCCCCCGAGCGAGCCCAGGCTGCCGATGACGCCCCCGAGTGATCCCACGCTGCCGACCCCGCCGCCGACGTTCTGGCACGCCAGCCACCTGCCCGAGGGCTGGGAGCGCCTCGGCGCCGAGGGCCTGCGGCGCGCGGGCGACGAGACGCCGCCCGCCAACGTGGTGTTCGCCCAGGGCGCGCTCGAGGCGGAGGCGTCCCTGCCGGACTACCGCGACCGCCAGATCGACCTGCTCGGCCAGATCCTCCTGCGTCCGGAGCTCCGCCAGGTTCCGGCACCGCCGGTCGAGGGCGCGGAGGAGGGGCTCGGCGTCGAGATCCGCTACGCGCGGGCGGGCATCGCGCTGATCCAGGAGCAGTGGTACGTGCGGCGCGGCCGCCAGCTCGGGGTGGTGACGTTCACCACCACGCCCGAGGAGCGGGCGGCCCTGCGCGACACCTTCGACGCCATCGCGGCCGGGCTCGTCTTCGCACCGCCCGCCGAAGCGGCGCGCTAGGCGCCGTAGCCCGCCAGCGCCGCCAGGGCGTGGACTGCCGCTGTGTAGAGGCGGGACCAGGTACCTTCGAAACGCCAGGCAACCGAGGAGACCGCCCCAACGAGGTCGTCCCGTCGGTACAGGCGCCCGCGGACCACGACGGCCTCGAGCGTCGCCAGGGCGGCGAGATCCACGGTCGGGTCCTCGCGGAAGATCGCCAGGTCGGCCGCCGCCCCTGGCACGAGGCGCCCGATTCCTTCCTGGCCCAGCGCTTCGCCGGCGCCGCGGGTGGCGGCGCGCCAGGCCGCCTCGGGGGTGAGTCCGGCCGCCACCAGCTCCGCCAGCTCGGCGTGCAGTGCGGCGCCCGGCACGAGCCCACTCAGGGGCGTGTCGGTGCCGACCCGGATCGGGACGCCGGCCCGATGCAGTGCTCCGACCAGTCGCCGCATGGCCGCGAGCTGCAGCAGGGCGTCGTCGGGACAGCGTCTCGCCGGGGGCGGCCGCCAGTGCCGCGCCAGGCCCGCGAAGGGCAGGGCGGGCGTCGGGTACCCGGCCTGCGAGCGCGCCGCCGCCGAGAACAGCACCAGGGTCGGCGTGTGGGTGATCCCGTGGGCTCGCGAGCGGTCCACGTAGAGCTGGATCTCCGCCGGGCCCAGCCAGGCCCAGCAGTTCGGCCCGCCCATCAGGTGCTGCACCTCGCTTCCCGCCAGGCTCGCCAGGGGCAGCGCGCCGGGGACGTGGGCGACCACGGGGAGCCCCCGTTCCCGAGCGGCCGCCTGCAGGGCCTCCGCCGTCGCTGCGTCGAGTCCGTTGTAGAGCTTGGCGCAGTGGGCGCCGCGGCGGACCAGCGTGTCGACGGCGGCCTCGGCATCGCCCGGCCCGGAGACCGCGCGCGAGCCCGGCCAGCGTGGCTCCTCCCCGTCGAGGAACGGCCCGCAGGCGAAGACCCGCGGATGCGCGGCGCCCCCGTCCTCGACCTGCTCCGCCAGCGCCAGGGAGGCCCCGCGAAAGCTTCCGGTGTCGCGCACCGCGGTGACGCCGTGCAGGAGGAAGAGGAGGCCGTAGAAGGCGCGCTCGTCCGGCGTGCCCGGCGGCGGCAGATGCACGTGGAGGTCCACCAGGCCCGGGAGCACGAAGCGGCCCGCGAACCCGTCCTCGCCGGCGAGCCGATCGCCCGTCACCCCTTCGTCGAGGATCCGGCCGTCCCGGAGGTGCAGCGTTCGCCCGGGGCGGCGCGACGCGCCCGGCTCCACGAGGGTGACGCCCGCGAGCGTAGGATCCCGCTGGAAGGGGATGGACGGGACGGGCAGACCCAGGGCCTCGTCGCGCAGCCGGTGCAGCCCGACCACGGCGAGCACGGCCGGCACCGCGAGCACCGCCAGCGTGGCGAGCGTCCGTCTCCTCAGACGCTTCCGGACCGCGCCCGTCGCAGGCGCCAGCTGAGGAGGATCCCGACGCCGAGCAGGCCCAGGGCCGCCAGCAGCAGGCTGCGCGGGCTCGCGGTCCCCACCGGCGTCGGGGTCCCCCCGGCGAGGGTGCCGGTGAGGACCAGCGTGCCGTCGAGGAAGAGCCAGACGAAGCTGCACTCGTCGACCGGCTGGTTGGCCGCTTCGACGGGGATCGTCAGCGTCACGTCGTAGCCCCCGGAGCCGTTGGGGACCGTCGCGATGGTGGCGTCCTGGTCGGTCACGTTGGCGATGATGTTCGGCTCCTGGGACGCCGAGAAGTCCTCGGCGGTCAGCACCGGCCCGCCGAAGACGTTGCCCGTGACGTCCAGGTTGCCCGATACGAGCTCCACGTCGAGCAGGGGCGGGTCGAAGGTGGCCGTGTTGGCGCCCGCGGCCGTCGTCGTCACCTGGCCGCTCTCCACCGTGGCCACGGCGTTGGTCACCGAGGCCTGGGTGAGCGTCACGCCGCCTCCGCCGAAGCTGCAGATCGGGAAGCTGAACGAGTCCTGGATCGCGCCGGAGCTCACCTGGAGCTGGGTGGCCCGGTCGTTCTGGATGGTCAGCGAGACGTTGATGGAGCCGGTCGGCGTCACCGCGAGCGTCTGCTGGCCGCCGCAGTTGAGGGTGCCGGTGAGCGACGTGGCCGCCGGGTCCACGTTCAGGGTCACGGTCTGGGCCGCGGCCGAGGCGGCCAGGCCGACGATCCCGACGGCGAGGAGCAGCGGCAGCCCGATGCGTCCCGGACCGAGTCTGCCGCGGCGCCGGGCGCTGCCGAGATACATCCAGAGCCAGACGGGCATCAGCAGCAGCGCGCCCTGGCCGCCGCCGTCGTCGTTGCAGCTCCCGGTCGGGTTGTGGTTCTGGATGATCAGGTCCTGTGCCGGCGCGAACGGCACCAGGGGCTCGACGTTCAGGACGTCGCCCTCCTCTGGCAGCCCCAGACAGCCGGTCGATCGATAGGTGACGCAGCACTGGTCCGTGTAGCTGTCCGCTGGGAGCGTGCCGCCGGCGCCGAGCATCAGCAGCGTCGGGAACTCCCCCGTCCGACAGCCACTCCCGACGGGGATGCAGGTCGCCGGGAGGCCGCCCGAGAGCGGCTGGGTGGTGACAGCGCCGAAGCAGCGGGGGATGCGGATCCCCGGGCCGAGGTCGTTGATGATGCCGAACTGGATCTCGATGAGTTGGCTCGGCCCCGCGTTGGCGAGCACGAAGCAGACCGTCTCCTCGTACACCCCGCTCGAGGAGTTGAAGGTCGTGCTGCTGTCGAGGATGCGGACGCTCGCGCCGTTGGCCCCGCCGGGGGGCGCGGTGACCCGGTTGGTGCACGTCTGCGCCGCGGCCGGGCCGGCCGAGCCGAGGAGAGAACCGACGAGCGTGACGGCCAGCAGGGGGGCGATCATCCAGCGAAACATGGCGGTCCTCCGCACCCGGATCCACCCCTCGCGACGGCATCGTACACGGGGGCTTCTCCTCGGGAACAGTGAAGTTTTCTAGGCGGCACGGCCCAGGGCCTCCGCGGCCGCGACCAGGGGCACGACGCCGGCCTCCCCGGCCAGCCCCTGCGCCTCGTCGATCCACGGTGCGGCCGCCGGTCGCGCCGCCGCCCCGTCGCGGGCCAGGTGCATCCTCGCCCGCTCCAGCAGCGCCGAGGCGAGCCACGGCCGCGCCTCCATGCGCCGCTCCACCCGGATGGCCTCCTCGAAGTGGGCGTCGGCGACCTCCCAGTCCCTGCGGGTCGCCGCGAGCATGCCCAGGTAGCGCGAGGCGCAGCCGGCGGTGAGCGAGTCCGGCGGCACCAGATAGCGGCCGGCCCGGGGCGCCAGGGCCTCGTACAGGGGCGCGGCGCGCGCGGCATCGCCGAGGCAGGCGCAGGCTTCGGCCAGCAGCGCCAGGTTGAAGAGGTAGTTGGGGTCGCCGGGCCGGATCTCGTCGAACTCGGTGCGCGCGAAGCCCTCGAACACGGCCCGGGCCTCGTCGAGCCGACCCAGGTCCAGGAACAGGATCACGAGGCCGCAGCGGAAGCCGACGAGGGCCGGGTACTGCTCGGCCATGGCGCGGGCGGCGTCGACGATCTCGCCGCTGCGGCCCTGCAGCCGGCGCAGGGCGCCGAGCTGGGCCGTCAGCACGACCGAGGCGTAGCTGGCATCGGATCGCTGTCCGAGCCGCCCCGCCTCCTGGATGCGCCGCTCCGCCTCGTCGAGCTCGCCCCGCCAGAGCGCCCGGGCCGCCCGGGCGCGCGCCACCTGGGCCACGTAGAGCGGGTGACGGAGCTCGTCGGCGAGCTGGCCGCAGGCCGCCAGGTCCTGCTCGATGCGCCGGGCGTCGGCCCGCTCGATGGCGTGCTGGAGGCGAAGCGTGAGGGCATCGGCCGCGTAGAGCTTCGAGCCGTGCTCCTGGGCCACCCGGAGCAGCTCCTCGTAGGTACCCCGGCGGCTGGCGTCGTCGCCGATCTGCTCCAGGATCGAGCCCCGCGCCGCCAGGACCTCGAAGAGGGTCTGCTCGTCGCCCACCCGCCGCGCCACCTCCACGGCCTCCCGAGTCATGGCCTCGCGCTGGCGGTTCTCGCTCGTCCAGGTGAGCCGGCGGGCGAGCCAGGCGAGGAGGCGCGCCCGCAGCGGACTGTCCGCGGGACCGATCCGCGCCAGGGCCTCGCGCAGGAGCGGCGTGGCCTCGTCGTGGGGATCGGCGCTGAACTGGTTGGGCAGCGCCATGGCGATGCACGCCTCGGCAAAGGCCCGGTGCTGGCCCGTCCTGCGCGCGACCTCCACCAGCGCGCGCCAGGTCGCCGTCGCGTCCTCGCGCCGGCCCGCGCGGAACTGGGCCTCGCCGAGCACGCGCAGGGCCTCGCAGCGGAGGGCGTCGGGAAGTCCGCCCTCCTCGAGCACCCGCAGCCCGAGCTCGGCGTGGCCGACGGCCTCCTCGAAGGCCAGGGAGCGCTCGTCGCGGGCGGCGGCCCGCAGGGCGTAGTCGAAGGCCTTCCGGGCGTCGCCGGCGGGCAGGGCCGCCGCGAAGTGGAAGGCCAGCTCGGCCAGCCGCGGATCCAGGGAGAGGGCGTGCTGCTCCTCGAGCGCCTCGCCCACCTGGCGGTGCAGCACCAGGCGCTCCCGGGTCGAGAGGCCGGTGTAGAGGGTCTCCTGGACCAGGGCATGGGAGAAGCGCAGCGTCCCGGTCGCGCCGGGCAGCGGGAGGATCACGCCGGCGCGCTCGGCCGACTCCAGGGACTCGAGCACGGTCTCGGGGTCGCGCTCGCCCACCCGGGAGAGCAGCGACACCCGGAACTCGCGCCCGATCACCGCGGCCACCGAGAGCAGCCTGCGGGCGTCTTCGGGCAGGTCGGCGACACGCCGGCGGATCACCTGCTCGACGCCGGGCGGCACCTCGTCCCGGAAGGTGCCCGCCGCGACATCCCGGTCCACCAGCCGGGCCAGCTCGCGGGCGAAGAAGGGGTTGCCCTCGGTGCGCGTGAAGATGGCGTCCACCACCTCGGGCGACGCGGCGCCCACCTCCCCCTCCACCAGGCGGAGGATGTCCGGGCGCGCCAGGCCCCGCAGCGGAAGGCTGTGGCTGCCCCGCGGTGCCCGCGCCAGGGAGGCCAGGACCCGCTCGGGCATCGCGCTCGCCGCCGCCTCGACCTCCCGGTAGGTGGCGATGACCAGGACCCGGGCGTCGCCGATCTCCTCGGCGAAGAACTCGAGCAGCAGCAGCGAGGAGTCGTCCGCCCAGTGCACGTCGTCGAGCACCAGCACGAGGGCGTGGTCGCGGGAGCCGTTGCGGAAGAGGGCGGTCACGGCCTCGAAGAAGCGGAAGCGCGCCTGCTCCGGCGGGAGTGGCGACTCCGAGGGAGACACCCCGAGGCGTACCCGAAGTTCCGGCACCGCCTCGGCGACGTCGCTTGCGAAGGGGCCGAGATCGCGCTCGAGATCTTCCGGCGCGCGCCGCGCGGCGTAGTCGCGAAGCATCTGGACCCACGGCCAGTAGGCCGGCTCGTGGTCGCCCTCGAGGCCCCGGCCCCAGAGCACCCATGCGCCCTCGGCATCGGCCCGGCGGCAGAGCTGCTCGGCCAGGCGCGTCTTGCCGATCCCCGGCTCGCCGCCGATCAGCAGGGTCTGGGCACGTCCGGCCTGGGCCGTCTCCAGGGCGCGCAGGCCGATCTCGAGCTCGCCGTCGCGCCCGAAGAACGGCGTCTCCGACGCGCGCAGGAAGGCCGGCCCGGCCTCGGCGGACGCGTCCCGCGCCGTCGCATCGATACGCGCGCGCAGGGCCCGGGCGGACTCGGGGCGCGCCCGGGGATCGGCTTCGAGGGCGGCCAGCACCGCCTGCTCGAGCATGGCCGGCACGTCCGGCGCCCGCGCGCGGATGGGCTCGGCGGTGCCCGGACGGGGGCGCCTGCCGGTGAGGGCCTCGTACAGGAGCACGCCCAGGCTGTAGACGTCGCTGCGCTCGCTGGGGACGCCCCCGCTCGTCAGCTCCGGCGCCATGTAGTCCGGGGTGCCGGCGGCCGGGTCGGCCGCGCTCTGGGGCCCCACGGCGATGCCGAAGTCGAGGATCCGCGCGTGTCCGTCGGCGTCGAGCATGACGTTGGAGGGCTTGAGGTCCCGGTGGAGCACGCCGCGGGCGTGGGCGGCGGCGAGCCCGTCGCAGAGCTCGCGCGCCAGCTGCAGCACCTTCTCGGCGGGCAGGCGGCCGAGCCGGGCGAGGAGCGCGTGGAGGTCCTCGCCCGCCACGTGCTCCATGCTGAGGAAGAGCTGGCCGTCGGCCTCGCCGATGTCGTGGATGCGGCAGACCGCCGGGTGGCTGACCTGGCGCGCCAGGCGGACCTCGCTGCGCAGGGCCTCGAGGAAGGCCGGGTGGGGCGAGCGCAGGAACTTGAGGGCGACGGTCTCGCCCAGGAGCTGGTCCTCGGCGCGGTAGACCTCGCCCATGCCGCCCCAGCCCAGGATCTCGACGATCCGGTAGCGCTCGCCGATCCGGGTGCCCGGCCCGTGCCGGGGACCTCGGTCCAGGGCCACGGCGGGACGGACGAGGGTCGCCTCGCCGGCGAGCTCGTCGTGGCTGGCGAGCAGGGCCTCCACCCGCTGGCGCAGCGCCGCGTCATCGCCGCAGGCCTCGGCGAGCGCGTCGGGTCGCTCCGACGCCGACAGCTCGAAGACCCGGGCGAAGACCTCCTTGATCCGTGCCGCCGACGGGCCGCTCACGGGGCGAGCTTAGCGTCACCGCACCCTCCGCTGGGCCATGGGGCCCACGGGAGCAACGCGACGTTGCTGGGGAGACCGGCAGGCCGGTCCTCAGGCGTCTACGCGCAGCGCCTCGTGGTGGGCGCGGAGCCAGTCCGCGGTGTCCCGCAGCGTCTCCCGGGGATCCCGGGAGCGGAAGCCCAGCTCGGCCCGGGCGTAGAGGGAGCGGGTGCCCCAGTAGCGCGACGCCATCTCGACGACGACCGGGTCGGGCAGCAGGTGGGGCGGCTCGCCCTGGAGCCGCGCCCCGAGGCCTTCCACCAGCGACGCCAGGGCCCAGGCCGGCGCGAACGGCAGCACGAAACGCGGTTGAGGCGCGCCGGAGACCTCCTCGAGCATCTCGAAGAACTCGACCACGCTGCACTCGTGGCCGGGCAGGTGGTAGACCGGCTGTACGTCCTGGCGCTCGAGCGCCACCAGCAGCGCCTGGGCGGCGTCGCGGACGTCGGCGAAGGCCATGCCGCCCCGCACCACGAAGGGAAGCCGACCCCGGAGCACCTTCAGCACGTTGGAGGTGGAGCGGAAGCGGTGGTCTCCCGGTCCGAGCAGGATGGGCGGGCGCACGAACACGAGCTCCACGCCGAGCGCCTCGGCCAGGGCGCGGGACTTGCGCTCCATCTCGATCTTCGAGCAGTAGTAGGGCCAGCCCGCGACCGCCGTGTCGCAGAAGGGCGACTTCTCGTCGGCGTGCTCGTCGGGGCTGTGGAAGGATCCGACGGTGCCGGTGGTCGACACCACCACGAGTCGGCAGCCGTGCTCGGCCGCCAGCCGCACCATGGCGAGGGCGCCCTCGACGTTGGTCCGCAGCATCTCCTCGGGGGCGTGGCGGCTGTGGCGCACCAGGGCGGCCAGGTGGGCGATGCCGCCCAGGGGCGGGAGCGCGTCGCGCCAGGCGTCGGGCTCGGTGACCGAGCCCGCCACCAGCCCCACCTCGTCCAGGTCGGCGGTCCAGGGCTCGGCGCGCCAGGCCTCCGGATCGCGCACGAGGCCGAGCACGGGACGCGGCGCGGGCCGGGCGGCGTTGGCTTCGAGCAGGTGACGACCCACGAAGCCCGAGGCGCCCGTCACGAGCAGGGGGCGCGCGCTCACGACTCCTCCCCGCCCAGGCTGATGCGCTCGCAGGCCTCGGCGTACGGGACCACGTCGTCGGCGCGCGGCCCCCAGAGCCAGCGGCCGGCGCTCTCGTCGCGGAGCAGCACGCCCCGCTCGCCGAGGTCGTCGAAGGCGCCCTCGACGTCGGGCAGGGCCACGTCCTCGAGCGACGCCACCACCGCCTCCGGCCCGGGCACGGGCTCGCCGGGCGCGGGCACACCCAGGCTGCGGGCCGTCGCGGCATAGCCGCGGGCGACCGGCTCGAACAGCGCCGCGAGAAGCGCGCGCGTGCGCGGCTCGCCCAGGGCGGTCTCCGGATCCCGGGCGCTGGCGGCCGGCGCCCAGGCGTTGCGGCGGATGTGGTGCTCCACCGCCGGGTTGCCGGCGAAGGCCAGGGACGCCTCGGGGTAGAAGAGGTGAAGGAACTGGTAGCGCATGCAGCGCTCGGTGACGGGATGCACCGGGTGCTCGCGCCGCGGGACGTCGAGAACGCGTCCGCCCCGCTCGTGCACCGCGGCCACCAGCCAGTCCACGTCGACGTCGGCCGGAGTGCTCGCCTCCAGGAAGGCGCGCAGGTGGTGGGTGGTGGCGACCGTGCGGGCCTGCAGCTCGCCGATGATCTCGCGGGCCACCTCGTGCACGTCGCTCCCCAGGTCGAGCACCCGGGGCCGGCCGCAGGCCAGATGCGCGCGGCCCAGCTCGACGTCGCCCCGCAGCATGCGCCGGGTCCAGCTCAGGAGGTCCAGCAGGCGCATGGGCGGCTTCTCGCCGCCCTGCAGCTCGCGGACGAAGGTCTCCTCCTCGGGCACGTGGTCGTAGCTGATCGCGATCGGGAGCATCACGCAGGTGTGTCCGGTCGACTGCAGGCTGCGCAGCAGGCCCCGGCGCGGCGGCAGGAACTGGCGCGAGCGGCTGCGCCGGCCCTCCGGGAAGAACTCGAGGGCGTGGCCGTTGCGCACCAGCCCGTGCACCGCCTGGGTCAGGCGCTTGTCCTCGCGACCGCGCCCGCGCTCCAGGTAGAAGGCGTGCATGCGGCGGAAGAGCCAGCCCAGCAGCGGGATGCGCGCGAACTCCACGGCGGCGGCCACGTGGGGGATCGCCACGCCCAGGTCCGGTCGCGAGAAGCACACGTAGGAGCAGAGCACGAAGTCCAGGTAGCTGCGGTGGGACGGCACCAGCACCGGCACCGCGCCCGCGGGCGCCTCGGCCAGGGCCTCGCGGAAGGAGGCCACGTCCACGGTCACGCGATCCAGGCAGCGCGACAGGGTGCGGTCGACGGCGAAGGCGGCGCTGCGCAGGAACGGGTTCGCTCCGGACCGCCGCAGCACCCAGCCGAGGGTCGACTGGCCGCGCCGGTGGCGGCGTCCCGCCACGGTGACGGCGGTCTCGTCGCCGCCGAGCAGGTGGCGATAGACGCCGCGGCAGACGATCTCCAGGTAGTCGCCCGGGTCGAACTCCGGGTCCTCCAGGGGAACCGACGAGCGGAAGCGGAAGGTGTTGTGGGTGAAGTAGGCGAAGAGCCGGTTGGTCTCGGCGATGCGTCGGGCGATCGGCGCCGACTCGGCGCGGCGCTCGTGGGCCACGCGGTGCCAGAAGCGGTAGCGGAGGCCGTCGGGACCCAGGTAGTGCAGGCGCGGCGCCGGGCCGTCGGGGAGCGGCGTGCGCTCGAAGTAGGGCCCCACGCGCTCCGCGCACAGCCGCAGGCTGGGGCTGCGGTCGTGGCCGGCCACGGCGTGGCGGATCGGCGGCTCCGCCGTGCCCGTGCCGCGCTGGGCGGTGCCGTCGAAGGCGGCGTTCACCACCCGCTCGGCCACCACGTCGACGGGCACGAGGTCCAGGCGCGACTTCGGCCGGGCCATGACCGCCCGCATGCGACCGCTGCCGATCGCCACGGCGAACAGCGCGAAGGCCGCGGCGCTGTCGATCCAGCCCGGGAAGGGATGCCGGAAGCTGGCGGCGATGATGCTCGGCCGCACCAGCACCAGGGGCACCTGGCCCCGGCGCCGGGTGAGCAGGTGCTCCGCCAGGCACTTGGTGAAGGTGTAGGTGTTCGGGTGTCCCGTCTCGGCGAGCAGGCCGGCCTGGTCGTCGGGGTGGGCGTAGCGCCCGTTGCGCAGGGCGCTGTAGAGGGCCTCGGGCGGCCAGCGCAGGGGCGCGAGCCGCTCCTCCACCGGCATGCGGTTGCCCGGGTGGGGGCGCACGTAGGCGGTGGACACGTCCACCATGGAGCGCAGCCGTCCGCAGTCCCGGGCCAGCTCGAGCACGCGCAGGGCGCTGGTCACGTTGGCCTCGGTGGCCTCGGCGATGGGCAGGTTGAACTCCACCGACGCGGCGCAGTGCACCACGTGGGTGAGCTCACCGACCAGGGCCTCGCGGTCCTCCGGCGCGAGACCGCAGGCCTCGGTGGTCAGCTCGCCCTCCACCGGCGACACCCAGGCCGGCCAGCCCTCGGGGAGCCGGGAGAAGCACGGCGAGCCGAGGATCTCCTTGCGGAAGCGGTCCGCCGCGGCCACGCCCTTGCGCCCGCGAATGAGCACGTACACGTGCTGCACGCCCAGCTCGTCGCGCCGACGCAGCAGCTCGTGGAGCACCACCTTGCCGAGAAAGCCCGTGGCGCCCGTGAGCAGGACGCGCGCGCCCGCTCCGGACCACCCCCCCGATGCCTGGATCACGATCGCTGAGTCCCTTCCCCGAGGTCCGTGGAGGCCTCGCTCGCATCGCCGTCCCCGCTGGCACGGACACTGGCCGTCAGGAACTGGTTCCCCGCCGCGAAGACGTTGGACGGATCGACGGCCTGCTTCATCCGGCTCGCCACGTGCCGCAGCGCGTCGGAGCCGATCCGGTCGACGAAGCCCTGGCGGATCTTGCCGATGCCGTGATGGTGGGAGAGGGACCCGCCCTGCTTCAGGATCTCGTCCCGGGCCGCGTGCTCGATCTCCGCGTAGACCTCGCTGGGATCGCCCTCGAGGCCCTTGAAGTAGAACGCGAAGTAGAAGTAGACCGCCGCCCCCGTGGGATAAACCTGGGTGACCCGGCAGGTGACGAAGCACTTCCCGGGGATGTTCCGCGCGGCGTGCTCGTCGCGGATGCGCTGCTTCACCTTCTCGCACAGGGGCAGCACCTGGCTCCACGGCACCGAGGTCTCGAACGACTCCGCGATCAGGTAGTGGTTCATGATCCAGTCGCGGAGGTAGGCGATGCTGAAGGTGAGCTGGTAGCCGCGCTCGCCGTTCTCGGCGCCGCCCTTGAGGCCGCCGTGCCTGGCGGCCAGGGCGTAGGTGGCCTTCTCCTGCCGCGCCACCTCGGCCTCCGAGCCCTCGAAGAGCAGGGTGCACGCGGTCATGCGCTCGACGTCGAAGCCCTTCACCCGGGTGACGAAGAGCTTCTCCACCAGGCTCTTCAGCTGCGCCACGCCCTGCTTGCGTGGCTTGAGCATCTGGGAGAGCTGGAACTGGAGGTTGTCCACCAGCCGCACGCTGGCGGGCACCTCGCCGCCGCGCTGCAGCTCGAACAGGAAGCGCACGCCCGACTCGAAGTCCGGGAAGACGACGGATCCGTAGACCTGCTTCTCGGGCAGCGGGAAGATCTTCACCACCGCCTGGGTCACGATGCCCAGACAGCCCTCGGAGCCGAAGATCAGGCGCCGGGCGTCGGCAGCGCCCACGGACTCGCGGGGGTGCACCTGGGGCCGCTCGAGCGTGCCGTGGGGGGTGACCACGGTGACGTCGAGCACCAGGTCCTCGATGTTCCCGTAGCGGTTCTTCTTCATGCCCGAGGCGTGGGTGGCGACCCAGCCGCCCAGGGTGGAGAACTCGACGCTGTCGGGCTCGTGGCCGATGGTGAAGCCGTGGCGGGCCAGGGTCTCCGCGATGTGTCGGCCGACGGCGCCCGCCTGGATGCAGGCCATGTGGTTCGTCGGGTCGATCCACAGGACCCGGTTCATGCGGCTCATGTCGACGCTGGCGATCGTCCGCGCCTCGGACTCGTTGCAGCGCAGGGCGTCGGTGACGTTGGTGCCGCCGCCGAAGGGCACGAGCACCACGTCGTGGCGGGTCGCCGCCTCGACGATGCGCCGCACCTGCTCGTCGTCGGCCGGGTAGAGCACCAGATCCGGGATCCGCGGAATGCGGCCGTACTTGATCGCGTACATCTCGGTCTGGGTGTGGCCGTGGCCGTGGCGCAGGCGCGCCTCGCCGTCCTCGGAGAGCTGGTCGTCGGCGAGGGTCTTGCGGAGCTCCTCCAGGAAGTCCGGGTGGCGGCGGGGCTCCGGGATCTCCGGCGGGTAGTGCGGGGTGTTGAGGTCGTGGGGGACCACGTCCGGGTGGAACTGGACCTGGGCCCAGGGCAGCAGGTCCGGCAGCTCCTGGCCCGAGAGCGGATAGCGGTCGCCCGTGAGCACCACCACGCCGTCCTCGCGCGCGACGAAGCGGGTGTCCCGGAAGCCCCAGACGTCGAGTGCCTCCTCGTCGCCCGGTCGGGTCTCGACCGGCTCCGGCACGATGCGACGGGTGGTGGAGAGGTCCGCCCCGCGAAGTCCTGCATCCGAGCCGCTGCGCTCGCTCATCCCCCCTCCCACGACTGCGCCACACGGGTCGCGCGGAACCGGCTCGCGCGGAGCCCGCGCCCGCGCGCCACCGGACGCCATGTGGCGCCGTTCGCCGCCCGCAAGACATCCCCCAGAGAGCGCGACTCCCCGCAGCGCGACGGAGCGCGAGTCTCGCGTGACTGTGAGTCACCCCGACGCTCCACACCTTAGCAGGAAATCCGCCGACGCCGGTCCGCAAATCCCTCGCCGCCCCGACGGGGATTGCACCCGTGTGAAGATTCCCCGAACCCTTGTCGTCTTTTTGCCACGCAGGGGTCCCCAAGACGCCCCCGAAGCGACGCCGTCAAGTCAGTCAAACGCCCCCGAGCCCGCGTAGGGTTCTTCCCCGCTCGAGAGTTCTGCTCGCGGGCGCCCGGGGGGAAGAGATGGATGCGCTGACGCCTCAGAGCGACGATCGTGGCGTCGTTCAGGCGATTCTGACCGGCAGCCACGACGCCTTCGACCAGGTCTACAACCGCGCAGCGCCGCGGATCTTCCGTTACGCGTCGCGTCGACTGGGCGACGGCTTCGAGGCCGAAGACGTGACCCAGGAGGTCTTCCTGGTGCTCGTGCTCGGCGCGGAGCGCTTCGACAACCGCTCGAGCCTGCTGGCCTGGCTCTTCGGGATCGCCCGCAACCGGGTCTCCGCCCGCCTGCGCCGCCGCCGCTTCGAGGCCGGCGTCGCCGACGACGCCGAGATCTCCGCCCTGCCCGGCCGGGAGCCCTGCATCGAGGAGGTGACCGACGCCCGTCGCGCCCTCCACCAGTGCGAGCGGGCCATCGCGGAGCAGCTCTCGCCCATGCAGCGGATCGTCCTGCTGGCCGACCTCAACAAGCAGACGACCGCCTCCCTGGCCGAAGCCCTGGGCGCCTCCGAGCGCGCCGTGAAGGCGCGGCTCCACCGCGTGCGTCGCACCCTGCGCCTGGGCAACCGCGAGCTCGACGGCTTCCTGGGCTAGTCCCGCCGGCCACGCCGGCTCCCGCTTCGCCTTCTCCGATCGTCAGGGGCTATGCTGCCCGCCCGGGGTGGGGCGAGGAGGGAGCATGATTCTGCGGACCGTCGGCGTGGTCGTCCTGCTGCTGGCATTGGTCGGGCTCTACGTCTTCGGCATGACGCAGCACTGGTACGGGCGTCACCGCGGCCCCGGGACGCCCACCGCCACGCCAATCCCGGCCGACGTCCGCCAGGCGCGCGATACCCAGCAGGGGCGGGCCTCCGCCGCCCTCACCCTGGCCCCCACCAAGCAGATCCTCTTCGGAGACCTCCACGTCCACACCACCTTCTCCACCGATGCCTTCCTGCGCAGCCTCCCCATGATGGGCGGCGAGGGCGCCCACCCGGTGGCCGACGCCTGCGACTACGCCCGCTTCTGCTCCGCCCTGGACTTCTGGTCCATCAACGACCACGCGGAGGCCAGCACGCCCCGGCGCTGGAAGGAGACCCGCGAAGGCATCCGGGCCTGCAACGCCGTGTCGGATCCGGCGCAGCCCGACGTGGTGGCCTTCCTGGGCTGGGAGTGGAGCCAGGTGGGCCTCCTGCCCGAGGACCACTACGGCCACAAGAACGTGATCTTCAAGGGCACTGCCGACGACGAGGTGCCGGCCCGGGCCATCGGTGCCGGCGGCCTGGCCACCCTGGCCCTGCGCGGCCAGGCGGCCGCGATCCCCTCCCTGCTGCCGCTGCTCGACCTCGGCAACCGCCAGGAGTACTACGACTTCATCGAGTTCATGGACGAGGTGGCCGAGACGCCCGTGTGTCCCGAGGGCGTCCCGAGCCCCGAGCTCCCGGACGACTGCTACGAGGCGGCCGACACGCCGCGGGAGCTGTTCGAGAAGCTCGACCAGTGGGGCCTCGACGCGATCGTGATCCCCCACGGCAACACCTGGGGATTCTACTCGCCGCCGGGGATCAGCCTCGACAAGCAGCTCACCGCCGCCCAGAACGATCCCGACCGCCAGTACCTCTTCGAGATCATGTCCGGCCACGGCAACAGCGAGGAGTACCGGGACTGGCGGGCCGCCTACCAGGACGGCGAGGGCAACGTGAGCTGCCCCGAGCCCGGCGACGGCTACCTGCCGTCCTGCTGGCGCGCCGGCGAGATCATCGAGACCCGCTGCCTCGACGCCGGCGAGAGCGCCGAGACCTGCGCCGGGCGCGCCGCCGAGGCCCGGGCCAACCACGCCTGGATGGGCCAGGCGGGACACGTGACCGTGCCCGGGGTGCAGCCGGCCGACTGGCTCGACGCGGGCCAGTGTCGCGACTGCTTCCTGCCCTCGTTCAACTACCGACCCGCCGGCTCGGCCCAGTACGGGCTGGCGATCTCCAACTTCGACGGCCCGGAGCCGAAGCGCTTCCGCTGGGGCTTCATCGCGTCCAGCGACAACCACACCGCCCGCCCGGGCACGGGCTACAAGGAGCACTCGCGGCGCACCCAGAGCGACGCCACCGGCGCCGCCACCGAGACCTGGCACCGTCGGTTGACCCGGGGCGCGGACGAGGAGCCCGAGCCCTTCTCGCGCCGGGTCGAGCGCGAGGACGCCCTGCGGTACGGCCTGCGGGCCCTGGAGGCCGAGCGCCAGTCGAGCTTCTTCATGACCGGCGGCCTGGCCGCGGTGCACGCCGACGGCCGGGATCGCGAGGCCGTCTGGGCCGCCTTCGAGCGCCGCGAGGTGTACGGCACCAGCGGCGACCGGATCCTGCTCTGGTTCCATCTCCTCAATGCCGAGCGCCCGGACGGCCGCTTCGGCGCCGTGCCCATGGGCGGCGAGGCGGCGGTCCGCGGGGCGCCCCGCTTCGAGGTGCGGGCCATCGGTGCCTTCGAGCAGGAGGACGGCTGTCCCGACTACAGCGTGCGCAGCCTCGACCCCGAGCGGCTGGAGCTGCTGTGCCGCGGCCAGTGTTTTCACCCGACGGACCGCCGCAAGCAGATCACCCGCATCGAGGTGGTGCGGATCCGGCCCCAGGCGCGCGCCGACGAGCCCGTCGCGGGTCTGATCGAGGACCCCTGGCGGGTCTTCGAGTGCCCGCCCAGCCAGGCCGGCTGCGTGGTGCAGTTCGAGGACTCCGAGTTCGCCGGATCCGGGCGCGACGCTACCTATTACGTACGCGCCATCGAGGAGCCGAGCCCCGCCGTGAATGGAGACCCGCTGCGCTGCAAGACCGACGAGGATGGCACCTGCCTCGAAGTGAACCTCTGCTACGGCGACTACCGCACGCCGGCGGACGACGACTGCCTGTCCACGATCGAGGAGCGGGCCTGGTCGTCCCCCATCTACGTGGGTCACCGCGGGGCAGCCCCGCCGGAGGTGCTGGCCGCGGCCGGAGGGGCCGCCCGCTAGTGGCGGCCCCGAGCCTCGGACAGCCGTCCATCGAGCATCCGGTGGACGTCCCCGGCGGGCGGCTGGTGGTGCGCGACATCCCGGGGCCCTCGCCGGACGCGCCGGCCGTGGTCCTGCTCCATGGTCTCGGCGCCACGGCCCGGCTCAACTGGGGCCCGAGCTTCCGGCCGCTCTCGCGACACTTCCGGGTGCTGGCGTTCGACCTGCGGGGCCACGGCCGGGGGCTGCGCACCCGGCGCTTCACCCTGGAGGACTGCGCCGACGACGCGGCCGCGGTGCTCGAGGCCCGGGGCGTCGAGCGGGCCCTGGCGGTGGGCTACTCCCTCGGCGGCCCGGTCGCCAAGCTCTTCTGGCAGCGACACCGCGAGCGCACCGCGGGCCTCGTGCTCTGCGCCACGGCGAGCTGGTTCGCCACCCCCGGCGAGATGCGGGCCGCGCGCGTGCTGCTGCCGGTGGCCTCGGGCCTAGCGCGTGTCGCCCGCGACCGCATGCACCGCCGGATCCTCGGGCGCATGCTGATGCGGGTGGACCACCCGCCGCTGCGGGCGCGGGTGAAGGAGGAGTTCGCGGGCCACGACCCCCTGAGCGTAGTCCAGGCCGTGGGTGCCGGCGGGCGCTACTCGGCGCGGGCGTGGGCGGGTGCCATCGATGTGCCCACCGCGGTGCTCGTGACCCGCGACGACCGCCGCATCCCGCCGACGCGCCAGCGCGAGCTGGCCGCGGCGATCCCCGAAGCCTCGCTCCACGAGGTGGCCGGGGACCACTTCGCCTGCATCGCCTCGGAGGCCTTCGTGCCGGCCCTCGTCGAGGCCTGCCTCGAGGTCGCCGAGCGGGCGGGCCACGCCGACGGCCGGCGTCGATCGGGCGACGCTGCCTAGCGGCGCCGACGGACGGCCAGCAGCCCCAGGCCCGAGAGCAGCAGCAGGCCCGTCGTCGGCTCGGGCGTCACCACGAAGTTCACCGAGTAGCCGTTGAGCTGCGGCCCCGTCTGCTGGATCACGTAGCTGTAGGTGCCCGGACCGAGGGGCACCGTGAAGCCCGTGCCGGAGATGGGCATCGTCGCGAGCACCGGCAGCAGGTCGGTGCCCGGGGGCTCGAAGTCCAGGTGGTTGGAGCCCAGGTACGTCCCGGTTCCGGGGGGGAAGCTCGCGGCGCCGGCGTTGATGCCGTGAAAGCCCCGGTTGGCCGGGCCGCCCACGTCCAGGTCCTCGTACTGCAGCAGCAGCAGGGCGGTCAGCGCCTCGCCGGGCTCGATCGTGAAGGTGAGGAAGTCCTGGGTGTCGGCACCGGGACCGCTCGTCACGCTGCCGGTGATGATGTTGTCGCCCACCTCGAAGTCGAGGGGCGTCGGGTTGGCCGGGTCGTCCGAGAGGTCGCCGAACGTGCTCTCGTCGATGCTGATCGCCGAGGCGGGACCGGCGGCGAGGCCGAGGGGCAACAGCAACAGCCACAGCAGGGCGGCAAGCCGCTGGAGCGGGACGGTGCAAAGGCGCATGGGGGTCCTCTCCTCGGTGGCGCGGGTCGCCCCGGCATGGGGCGGGCGCACTCTAGGTACGCCGGGCGCGGGGCTCTGGATCCGCAGAGGAAGTGGCGATTCGGGCACGTTCCGTGGCAGGCCGAGGAGCACCTGGGCGCCGATCCCGCCCCCGGGACGAGCAACGCCGCCCGGTCGGCACCGGACGGCGTTGCGAGCCCCGCGGATCGCCGCGCGAGCGGCGCGGATCGCCGGTCTAGCGGCGGCGAATCGCCGCGAAGCCGGCCAGGCCGCTCACGAGGAGCAGCAGGGTGCCCGGCGCGGGCACGGTCGCCGAGAACGTGTCCAGGGCCAGGACGTAGGGCGGATTGCCCGCCGGCCCCGGCAGGTCGACCTCGATGCGCCCGATCGGGCCGCCGACGCCGGCGGCGGTGATCACCGTGGCCACGGCGCCGTCGGCCGCCTGGTTGCTGGTCTGGGTGATCAGGATCGAGTCGAGCAGGGTAGTGTCGTCGACGCCGAAGACGTTCAGGGTGACGCCCGCTCCGAAGCCGCGGTTGGCGGCGAAGAACGAGACCTCGCCCACCCCCTGGTTGAAGTCGATGAAGCCGCCGTCGTCGGGGATCCCGTCGACGGCGCCGCCGTCGCCGCTGGCGCTGTTGCCCGTGCTGCCGACGAAGGTGCCGTTGATGAAGAGATAGCCGGCCGGGTTCACGTTGTAGCTGGCGAGATCGAACATCTGCTGCTGCTGACCGCCGGCGAACGTGGCCGAGAAGGCGCCGTTCGTGAGCGTCACCGGGTTGAAGTCGCCGGTGACGAAGCCGTCGGACGTGTCGAACTGGGTGGAGATCGTGGTGGCGGCGGCCGGGCCCGCGAGCAGGCTGGCCAGCAACATCACGACCCATCGGGGATCTTGCATCTGCATCGGATTCCTCTTGTTCGGTTCGGTGGGTTTGGTCCGATTCCCCTTCCCGGGTCCGGGACTCGCCCGCACATACGTCCGCCGGGCGGCTTCCGGATTCCCGACCGGCCGGATCTCTCGCCGCGCCACCGAACCTACCCGGGCCCGGCGCGGATCCATACGGCGTGCCATGGAGAACGCGAGACGCCGCGACACGCGGACGGACGACGAGTTGATGCGTCGGGTGGCGGCGGGCGATGCCGAGGCGCTGCGCGCATTGCGCCGGCGGAATGGGGCCTGGATCCGCTCGGTCTGCGCCGCGGTGCTGCAGGACCCGGACGAGGCCGACGAGGCGGCGGCCGACGTCTTCTACCAGGCCTGGCGCATGGCCCCGCGCTTCGATCCCGCCCGCGGCAGCGCCACCGCCTTCCTGCGCACCCTGGCCCGGCACCGCGCCATCGACCGCGCGCGGCGCCTGCGGCGTCACTCCGACGTGGTGCACGCCATCCGGGTACAGCAGCACGACGGGCCGGCGCCCCACCGGATCGCGGGCCCGTTCGGGGCGTTGGCCGACCACCAGCGTCGGCGCTGGCTGGAGGACGCGCTGGACTGCCTGGAGCCGTCGGTCCGCCGCACCCTCGAGCTCTCGTTCTTCTCGGAGCTCACCCACCCGGAGATCGCCGCCCGGCTCGACCTGCCCCTCGGCACGGTCAAGTCCCGCATCCGCCGGGGGCTGCGGCACCTGCGCGACCGCCTCGCGCCGCCGGAGCCGCCCGCCGGTGGTCGCGGTCCCCTCGGGGGCGGCTGAGACCTCGGGGAAAGCACTCCGCCCGCCCCCGCGTTCTGCCGAAATCCGGGGCGGAGATGACCGCCCCCGACGTCCACCGCACGATCGCCGATCTCTCGCGCTTCTTCCTCGGTCGGGATGCGTCCGCCATCGACGAGGGCATCCGCGAGAAGCTGCCGGTGACCGCCGCCCTGGCCGGTGCGGACCGCACCCGGCTGATCCTGGTGCGCGGGCGGGAGGCGTTCCAGTTCGACTGGCAGGCGCGCGACGCCCCGAACCCGGCGCCGCTGCTCGAGCCGGCGGCGCTGCGGGCGAAGCGCTTCCGCTGGGGGGCCGCCCTGCTCGCCCAGCGCAGGATCATGCACGTGCCGGTGGTGGCGGACATGCCGGACGCGGCGGCGCCCGAGCGCGAGGACCTGCAGCGCCGGGGCGTGCGCTCCACCCTGGTCGTGCCCGTCTGCGCGGGCGACCAGGTCATGGGCTACCAGATCTTCGAGCGCACCCGCCAGCAGCGCGGCTGGACCGACGACCAGATCGTGCTGCTCCGGCTGGTGGGCGAGATCTTCGGCTACGCGATCCAGCGTCGCTGGGCCGAGGAGGAGCTCGCCCGGCAGCGGGCGGGCGAGGGGCGGGTGACGGAGCTCTCGAGCCACCTGCTCTCGGCGCCCGCCGACCGCGTGGAGCAGGCGATCCGCGACGGCCTGGCCGAGCTCGCCGAGCTGGCGGGCGCCGACCGGGTGTGGCTGCTGGCAGTGGACTTCGAGAACCGCGGTCGCAGCGCCCACTGGGAGTGGTGCGGCCCCGGGGTCGAGTCCGGCCCCCTCACGCCCATGGCCTGGGCCACGCCCCGGCTGATCGCGGGCGAGGTGATCCACGTCCATCGCCTCGACGAGCTTCCCGAGGGCGCCGAGCGCGAGCGGCAGGAGCTCGCGCGCCGCGGCGTGAAGTCGCTGCTCGGCGTCCCGATCGGTCGCCGGCGCGGCCACATCGGCGCCTTCCTCGGGCTCGAGGCGCGCCGGACGCGGCGCTGGTCGGAGCACGAGGTCACGCTCCTGCGCTTGGTGGGCAATCTGTTCAGCAGCGCGCTGCGTCGCCGCCGCGTCGAGGACGCCCTGCGCCAGCGCGAGCTCCAGCTCTTCCAGTCGCAGAAGATGGAGGCGGTGGGCCGACTGGCCGGCGGCATCGCCCACGACTTCAACAACCTGCTGTCGGTGATCCTCGGCTTCAGCGGGCCCCTGCTCAAGGAGATCGGCGAGGGACACGCCCTCCGGGAGGAGCTCACCACCATCCATGACGCCGCCCAGCGCGCCGCCGGCCTCACGCGTCAGCTGCTCGAGTTCAGTCGGCGCCAGCCGCCCGCGCTCGGTGCCGTCGACCTCAACGCCCTGATCGGAGGCCTGCGGATGCTGCTGCGGGGCGTGCTGGCGGAGGACGTCGAGCTGGTGACGGACCTGGACGCGGGCCTGGTGCCGGTCCGGGGCCACACGGGGCAGCTGGAGCAGGTGCTCGTGAACCTCGCCGTGAACGCCCGCGACGCCATGCCGGACGGAGGCCGCTTCGCGATCCGCACCGAGCCCCGTCAGCTGGTCGGCATCGCCGCGAGTCGACTCGGCCTCGAGCCCGGCGCCTACGCCCTGCTCGAGGTCAGCGACTCGGGCTGCGGCATGGACCGGGAGGTCCGCGCGCGCATCTTCGACCCCTTCTTTACCACCAAGGAGCCCGGCAAGGGCTCGGGCCTCGGGCTCTCGATCGTCTACTCGATCGTCGAGCAGGCCGGCGGCGCCATCGCCGTGGACGGCGAGGCGGGCAAGGGGACCACCTTCTCGATCTACCTGCCCAACGTTCCGGCCGAAGCCCTCTGAGCGTCGCTCCGCCGGCCTCCGGCGCGCATCCCGCTCCTCGTGCTATCGATCCCCGCTTCGAACCGAATCGGAGGATCTCTCGTGGCTCATCGCGTCATCCAGTGGAGCACCGGCAACGTGGGCGGCTACGCGCTGCGCGCGGCGTTGCGGCATCCCGAGATCGAGCTCGTGGGCCTCTGGGTCCACTCGGAGAAGAAGGAGGGCCGCGACGCCGGCGAGCTGTGCGGCCTCGGCCCCGTCGGCGTGCGCGCCAGCCGGGACGCCGAGGCGCTGCTGGCCCTGGACGCCGACTGCGTGATCTACACCGCCACCGCCGACCTGCGCCTGATGGAGGCGGTGGACGACGTCTGCCGGATCCTGCGCGCGGGCAAGAACGTGGTGTCGAGCTCCCTGGTGAGCCTGGTCCACCCCGACCACCTGGGCCCCGACGTGCGCGCGAAGATCGACGCGGCCTGCGCCGAAGGCGGCGTCTCGTTCTTCACCTCCGGCATCGATCCCGGCTTCGCCAACGACGTGCTGCCGCTCACCCTCTCGGGGCTATGCGAGCGCTGGACCGAGATCCGCATCCAGGAGATCGTGAACTACGCCACCTACGACCAGCCCGAGGTGGTGCTCGGCACCATGGGCTTCGGCAAGCCCCTGGACGAGACGCCCATCCTCCTCCTCCCCGGCGCGCTGACGGTGGCCTGGGGCGGCACCATCCGGCTGCTGGCGGAGGGGCTCGGGGTCGAGCTCGACGAGATCCGGCAGTGGCACGAGCAGCTCCCCGCGCCGCGCGACCTGGAGACCCCCATGGGCACCATCCGGGAGGGCACCCGGGCGGCCCTGCGCTTCGAGGTGCAGGGCATCGTCGGGGGCGAGCCGCGGCTCGTGGTCGAGCACGTGACCCGCATGCACGACGACCTGGCCCCGGACTGGCCCCGCAGCGATGGCGGCTACCACGTCATCATCGAGGGCGTGCCGCGGATGGTGTGCAAGCTCGACATGGAGGACGAGCACGGCGACCACGCGGTGGGCGGCGTGGTGCTCACGGCGACCCGGCTGGTCAACAGCATCCCGGCCGTCTGCGCCGCCGCCCCGGGGGCGCTCTCGGCCCTGGATCTGCCGCTGGTCACCGGCCGCGGCCTCATGGCCGGCTGAATGCCCGGCCGGCCGCCGGAAAACGTCCCGGGCTTGCCATGAATGGACTGGAGCGCACCCGGGTCGGACGTCCTAGCCTACGAGGCTGTCGCCGGGGGGGGCTCGCCCCACGCCCGGCGCGCGCATTCGAGGAGACGCCATGCAGACCACGCGCCCCGTCGCCCTGCTCCTGCTCTCGAGCCTGCTCGCCTTCCCGGCGCTCGCCGCCGACCCGCCCGCGGGCGAGGCGCCGGCCGCGGAGCCCGGTCCGGCCGCCCAGCGCGAGTGCGTCTACGCCCAGGAGGTCCTGGACGAGGACGCGGTGAGGGCGCACCGCAAGGCCATGGCCAGCTCGGTGGGTCAGCGGGAGAAGCGCCAGGCGCTCAAGGCCAGGTACCTCGAGAAGGCGCGCAAGGCCGCGGCGGAGAAGGGCAGCCGCCCGCTCTGCTCCGACTACAAGGCCAAGATCATGAAGGAGAGGCGCGCGGAGCTCGAGAAGGCCGCGCCCGAGAAGCCCTCGGTCGAGGAGTAGCCGCGGCCGAGGCGTCGCTAGGCGCTCCGCCAGCTGCCGCCAGAACACGCGCAGGTCCACGCGCGCCTCGCGGATCGGAAGGCGCGCCCAGGATGGCGCGTCAGAGGCGGGCCCTCACCGTCCCCGGCTCCTCCAGGAGCCGGGCCAGGACGTCGAGGGCGGGACCCAGCTCCGCGCGGTCGCGAGCCGCCGAGAGCGAGATCCGGACGGCCGCCGGCGGTCGTCCGGGCCCCAGGAAGAACGCCCCCGACGGGGTGACCGCCACGCCGCGGGTGCGCGCCTCCAGGGCGAAGCCCTCCGCGGTCCAGTCCGGGCCCACGTCGAGCCAGCCGTGGTAGGCCGCGCCGCCGCCGCGCAGCCGCGCGGCCGGGAGCCGCTCCGCCGCCAGGGCCTGGCGGGCGACGGCCTCGCGTCGCTTGGCCCGCCCCACCGCCGCGAAGGTGCCGTCCTCGATCCAGCCCGTGGCCAGGGCGAGGGTCACGGGCGACACCATCCAGAGGGAGCGCCAGACCGACTCCACCAGCGCCGCGCGCAGGTGGGGCGGCGCCGTCACGTAGCCCACCCGCAGCCCCGGGGCGAGGCACTTGGCCAGGCTGGCCGCGTAGACGGTCCGCTCGGGGGCGTAGGCCGCCAGCGGCGGCGGCGCCTCGGGCGCCAGCAGGCGGTGGACGTCGTCCTCCACCAGCAGCAGATCGTGGAGGCGGGCCACCTCCGCGATCGCCTCGCGCCGCGCCGCCGAGAGCGTGGCGGTGGTGGGATTGTGCAGCGTGGAGATGGTGTAGAGGGCCTTCGGGTTCCAGGCGCGACAGGCCGCCTCGAGCGCCTCGGGGAGGAGCCCCTCGGCGTCCATCGCCACCGGCCGCAGGGTGAAGCCCCGCGCCTCCGCCAGGGAGGCGAGGGCCGGCGAGGTGAGCTGCTCCGCCAGCAAGGTGTCGCCGGGACGCAGGGCCGCCTCGAAGGCCAGACCCGTGGCGTGCTGCGCGCCCGCACACAGGATCACGTCGTCCGGGTCGACGGCGAGGCCGTGGTCCCGCAGCACCCGGGCGCCGGCCTCGCGATCGGGGGCGCGTCCCCCGGTGCCCATGTAGCGCAGCAGCTCGGCCACATCGGGCGACGCGGCCAGCGCCCGCAGCGCCGCGGGCAGGTCGGGCGAGCCGGTCTCCACCGGCACGTTCAGGCTCAGGTCCACGAGGCCCGGCGCCGCGCTCGGGGCGGTCCGCACCAGGGCCTCGCGGCCGCTCGGGTCGAGGACATAGGTGCCCCGTCCCACCTCGCCCCGCACCAGGCCGCTCTTGCGGGCCTCGGCATAGGCGCGGGAGACGGTCCCGACGGTGACGCCCAGCTGGTCGGCCAGCTCGCGCTGGGGCGGCAGGCGATCGCCGGGCTGGAGGCGTCCCGTGCGGACGTCGTCCTCCAGGGCGCGGGCGATGGCCCGGTAGCGCGGCGCGGCGTCCGGTCCGAGCACCGGGGTCCATATTGTCATGGTGTCAATAAATACATTGTATCCATTGATTGAGTCAATAAACTTGGGGGCGCATTGCGGAGGATCGGAGCGCCAGCGCCCCGGCTCCGGAGGTTCAGACCGTGGATCACCGCCTCGACCCGACCCGCCTCGAGCCGCTCCTGGTCGACGCCGGGCGCCGCGCGGCGGCCTACCTGGCCGGGCTCGACGACCGCCCCGTCGCGGCCTCGCCCGAAGCGGTCGCCGCCATGCACCGCTTCCTGGAGACGCCCCTGGCCGAGGCCCCCCGCGATCCGGCGGAGGTCCTGGCCGACCTCGACCGGGTGGGCTCCCCGGCCACCCACGCCACCGCCGGAGGGCGCTGGTTCGGGATGGTGGTGGGCGGGACGGTCCCGGCCGCCGTCGCCACCAGCGCCCTGATCGGCGCCTGGGACCAGAACGCGGGTATGGAGAACGTCTCGCCCGCGGGCGCGGCCTTCGAGGCCGCGGCCCTTCGCGACCTGCTCGCCCTGCTCGGCCTGCCCGCCGACTGCGCCGGCGGCTTCTGCACCGGCGCCACGCTCGCCAACTTCACGGCGCTGATGGCCGCGCGCCGCGCGCTGCTGCTGCGCCGGGGCTGGGACCCGGACGAGCAGGGCCTCTTCGGCGCCCCGCCCCTCCCGGTGGCGACGAGCGCCGACATCCACCCCTCGGTGCGCAAGGCGCTCGGCATGCTCGGCCTCGGGCGCACGCGCGTGCGCGAGCTGGCGGTCGACGACCAGGGACGCATCCGGCCCGAGGCGCTCGGGCGTCTGCCCGAGGGCGCCCTGGTGCTCTGCCAGGCGGGCAACGTGAACACCGCCGCGTGTGATCCCTTCCACGCCCTGGCCGACGCGGTGGCCGAGGCCGGCGGCTGGCTCCACGTGGACGGCGCCTTCGGCCTCTGGGCCGCGGCGAGCCCAGCGCTGCGCCATCTGGTGGACGGCGTCGAGCGCGCCGACTCCTGGGCCACCGACGCCCACAAGTGGCTCAACGCCCCCTACGACGGCGGCCTGGCCTTCGTGCGCGACGGCGAGAGCCTGCGGGCGTCCTGCGCCGCGCCGGCGGCCTATCTCCCGGAGGGCGCGCGCCGGGAGCCCTGCCACACCACCCCCGAGCTCTCGCGCCGCGCCCGCGGCGTCGAGGCCTGGGTGACGCTTCGGGCCCTCGGCCGCCGGGGGGTCGCGGAGCTCGTCGAGCGCTGCTGCCGCCACGCGCGCCGTTTCGGCGAGGGCCTCGCCAAGGCCGGCCACCGGGTCCTGAACGACGTGGTGCTGAACCAGGTGGTGGTGACCTTCGGCAGCGACGCCGCGACCGCGCGCACCATCGAGAAGATCCAGCGCGACGGCACCTGCTGGTGCGGCCCGAGCCACTGGCAGGGCGGGGCGGCCATGCGCATCAGCGTCTCGTCCTGGGCCACCACCGACGAGGACGTGGAGCGCTCCCTCGAGGCGATCCTCCGCTGCGCGGCAGAGGCCCGTCGCGAGCTGGCTTCCGGAAAGGGCGCGGCGTGAAGCGCCTGGGTCTGCTCGGCGGCCTGAGCTGGGAGTCCACGGCCACCTACTACCGGGTGATCAACGAGGTGGTGGCGGCGCGCCTGGGCGAGCTCCACTCCGCGGAGCTCGTGCTCTACAGCGTGGACTTCGATCCCTACGCCCGCTGGCAGCGGGAGGACGACTGGGACCGGATCGGGGCCGGCCTGGCCGACGCGGCCCGGCGCCTCGCGCGCGCCGGGGCGGAGCACCTGCTGCTCTGCTGCAACACCATGTACAAGGTGGCGCCCGCCATCGAGGCCGCGGTGGATCTCCCGCTCCTCCACATCGCCGACGCCACCGGGGCCGCCGCCACCGCGGCGGGCTGCAAGCGCCCGGGCCTGCTGGGCACCCGCTTCACCCTGGAGGACGACTTCATCACGGGGCCGCTCGCCGCGCGCCACGGGCTCGAGTGCCAAGTGCCCGACGACGCCGGGCGCGAGACGGTGCACCGGATCATCTACGACGAGCTGTGCCTGGGCGAGATCCGCGAGGCGTCGCGCACGGCGCTGCGCGGGCTGGTGTCGGACCTGGTGGCGCGGGGCGCCGACGGCGTGGTGCTCGGCTGCACCGAGCTGGGCCTGCTCCTCCAACCCGACGATGCGCCCGTGCCCCTGTTCGACACGGCCCGGATCCACGCCGAGGCCGCCGCCGACGTCGTCACCTCGATCTCGACCGGTGCGAAGGCCCCGACCCCGAGGAAGTGACACTGGAAGCTCGCCGGTCGCGGGGGCGGCTCGCGTCCAGCATCGCGCGCAGGGCGACGGCGGCCAGGTAGCCGCCGTGGGGCCCCCAGACCGCCCAGTCCGGCGAGAGCGCGGCGTGGAAGCGACCGGCGTGTTCGGGGTCGGGCTGGACGCGGGAGTCGGCGAGGAAGTCGGCCACGGGTCCCTCCGCCGATCAGCCTACACCAGCAACGGCCGTGCGCGGCCCGCCCTGCGCATGGGCTGCGCGCGCCCGGGGCGCGGCTGCCGGCGGTCGATGCGATCCGTCACGTGGATCCGGGCCGACGCAACCTACACCCAGGGGAGCCGGAAGCGAACGGAGTGGAACGGGGTGGACGGCGGGATGCACGTCGAAGCGAAGCCGAGCGCGGGCCTGGACCAGCGTCTGGAGCGGAGAGCGGGACGACGGGTGCAGCTGGGCGTGGCGTGTCGCCTGCTGGCCGACGGGCGCGGCTACGAGGGGACGGTGCGCCTGCTCTCCCGGGCGGGTCTGCTGGTGGAGGTGCCCGAGGCGTTCCCGCTGTGCGACGAGGCGATCGTCGCCTTCGACGCGCCGGGCGGCCCGCGCTTCGTGCTGGAGACCCGCGTGGCCGACCCGCATCCGCGAAGCCACAGCCTGTTCCGCATCATGCCCCGCCGGCTCGGGCTGCGCATCCAGGACCCGCCGCAGGCCTATCGCCAGTGGGTGGAGATGAGTCGATGGCTCGCGCGCTGAGTCCCCAGGCCCTGCACCCCGGCGAGGAGCTGATCGCCCAGCAGGAGTTCATGCACCTCTACTCCACGCTCCACGCCGCCCCGGCGGCGACCGCCTTCGAGGACACCGCGCCCTCCCTGCGGTCGATGCCGCGGTCGAGCCCGAGCCCGATCCGGATCTTCGTCGAGGCCCCGCTGGTCGAGACGCTGCCGATGCCGACCCGCTCGCCCGGCGCGGCCGAGGCGGGGCGCACGCCGGCACCGAGCTGCTCGCGCGAGGTGGCGGCCCTGGAGGCCGAGATCGACCGCTGCGACGACCGCCGCCACGTGGCGCGGCTGGCGGTGCACCTGGCCCGCGCCTACGCCTCGGGTGTGTCGCTGCTGCTGGTGCACCGGGGCATGATCGAGGGCCTGGAGGGAGAGGCGCGGGAGCAGGGCCTGCTCTTCCCGGCCCATGCCGAGACGCTCTTCGCCGACGTGGCCGAGGGGGCGGCCCTCTACCGCGGTGCGCCCCCGCGCGGCGGCCTCGACACCCGGGTCCTGCGCGTGCTCGGCTGTGCCGAGGCCCAGGAGCTGGCGGTGCTGCCCGTGGCGATCCGCGGTCGCGTGGTGAACCTGCTCTGCGCGGACAACGGGCCGGAGGCCCTGGGCGACGCCTCGCTCGCCGCCCTGGCCACCGTCTGCGCGCGCGTCGCCCGCGCCTACGAGCGCCTGATCCACGCCCGCAAGCGCGCCGCCTGGTCGGCCGCCTGACCCGCCCGTCTAGGGCCGGGGGGAGCCCTCCACGTACTTCACCCGCGTGCCGGCGGGAATCCGCTCGCCGACGCCCACCTGGTTCAGGATCGCCAGCTTCTGCTCGTCGATGGGCGAGCGGTAGCTGCGGAGCAGGGCGCCGGTGGTCGTCGCCGACGAGAGCCGCACGGTGCGCAGACGCCAGGGCTCCACGTTCAGGGCGCGCCGGTCGGTCAGCTCGCGGAAGCTCTCGAGGGAGCGGCGGATCGCGGTGGCATAGGTCTGCCAGGCACTGTCCGGGGCGGCGCCCAGCACCTGGAAGACGTTGCCGCCCAGGGCCACGAACACCACGTAGCCGGTCAGCGGCCCCGACTGGGTGCTGGCGGTGAACAGGCCCGCCGCGGCCGAGAGCCCGTTCACCCGGGTGCTGCGAGCGCCGTCGGAGAGGATCCCCTGCTGGCTGAAGAAGCTTCGGGCCGCCGCCTCGGGGCTGGCCTCCCGGGCGAGGCTCAGCTGGATGATGGCGTCCTGGTTCGGGCTGGCGCCCAGCACGGCCTGGCGGCTGTTCTGGGTCTGCCAGCCGCTGGGGAAGGTGAGCTCGAAGCGCATCTCCGGGTGCTGGAAGCGGGTGTTCGTGAAGAAGCCCTGGCGGGGGTCGTCGCCGTACACCAGGCCGTCCAGGCGACGCAGGAAGCTGTCGCGCTCCTCCCTGCCGCCGGGCTGGATGCCCAGACGCTGGATCTCGTCGATCAGCAGGGCCTCGCGGTTGCCGGGCGAGGGGTGGGTGGAGAGCCACTCCGGCGGACCCTGGCCGCCCTCGCTGCGGGTGGCGGAATCCAGCATGCGCATCACGTCCACCATGCCGGTGGGGTCGTAGCCGTCCTGGGTCATGTACCGGAGGCCCAGGGAGTCCGACTGCAGCTCGTCGTCGCGGCCGTACTTGAGGAAGAGCACGCCGAGGCCCGCGCCCGCCACCTGGGCGAGCCCGGCGAGCTCGGGCGCGACGGCCACCGGAAGGGCGATGGCCAGGCCGGCCAGCATCTGGCGGCTCATCTGCTGGGCCGAGTGGCGGGCGGTCACGTGGCCGATCTCGTGCCCCAGCACGCCGGCGAGCTGGGCCTCGGTGTTCATGTGCGCGAGGATGCCGCGGGTCACGTAGATGTAGCCGCCGGGGACGGCGAAGGCGTTGATCAGCGGGTCGTCCATCACCTGGAACGACCAGGGCAGGTTGGGGCGCTCCGAGCGACGCGCCATGCGCATGCCGATCTCGCTCACGTAGGCCTGCAGGGAGGAGTTGCGCAGCACGCCCATCTGGGCGTCGATCTGCGGGGCGTAGCTCCGGCCGAGCTCGATCTCCCGCTCCTCGCTCACGAGCATCAGCTCGCGCTTGCCGGTCACCGGATTGATGGCGCAGGCCAGGAGCGCGCACCCGACGGCCACGGCCAGCCCGCGCAGCGCGCGGGCCACAGACGTTCCTCTCACCAGCATCCCTCCACGGTTGCCCCGAGGATACGACCGATCCATCCCCCGATCACCCGCCGGCGGCCCCCGGGCCGGGCCGCCGGCGCCGCCTCAAGCGGGCGCGCGCCGCGGCCGATTCCGTCCCCCAGGAGAGGACCCGTGATCGAGCCGCCGATTCCCCACGATGAGCGGGCGCGCATCGCCTCGCTCCACGCCCTCGACGTGCTGGACACGCCGCCGGAGGAGCGCTTCGACCGCATCACGCGCCTGGCCCGGCGCCTGTTCGAGGTCCCCATCGCCCTGGTCAGCCTGGTGGACACCGACCGCCAGTGGTTCAAGTCGAACACGGGCCTGGACGCGCGGGAGACGCCGCGAAGCGTCTCCTTCTGCGGCCACGCGATCCTCGGCGACCGCATCCTCCTGATCCCCGACGCCCTCCAGGACCCCCGCTTCGCCGACAACCCCCTGGTGACCGGCCCGCCGCACATCCGCTTCTATGCGGGCTGGCCGCTGCGCGCCCCCGACGGCGCCCGGGTGGGGACCCTGTGCCTGATCGATTGCCGGCCGCGACAGCTCGACGGCGCCGACTTCGGCTCCATGGACGATCTGGCCCGCATGGTGGAGCAGGAGCTGGCGACCCTCGCCCTGGCCACCACCGATCCCCTCACCGGCCTCTCGAACCGCCGCGGCTTCGAGATGCTCGCGCGGCGCGCCCTGGCCACGGCCACCCGGGGCCATCACCGCGTGTCGCTGCTCTACCTGGACCTCGACGGCTTCAAGCGGCTCAACGACGAGCACGGCCACGCCGCGGGCGACGCCGCCCTGGTGGGCCTCTCCCACCTCCTGCTCGAGACCTTCCGCGAGTGCGACGTGGTGGCGCGCATGGGCGGCGACGAGTTCTGCGTGCTGCTCACCGTGGCCAGCACGGCGGCCCCGGCCCTGGTGCGCCTGGACGAGCGGGTCGCCGCCTGGAACGCGGCGGGCCACGGCGCGCCGCTCCGCTTCAGCACGGGCGCGGTGGCCTGGGATCCCGGCGAGCCGATCTCCCTCGAGGAGCTGCTGGCGGAGGCCGACCGCCGCATGTACGCCGCCAAGCGCGCGCGTCGCGCGCGCGGGTAGTGAGCGGTCGGCCTACGGGCCGTCCTCCCCGACGGCCGCGATGACCTCGCGCAGCAGCGCCTCGATGCCGTGGGCCTCGTCGGTGTGGGCGCGCGCCAGGCCCGTGCGCACCACCACCAGCTCCGCCGACGGGATCACCACCACGTACTGACCGCTGAAGCCGCGGGCGGCGTAGGCGTCGCGCGGGACGCTGGGCCACGTGCGGCCCTCGGGCCGGCTCGGGTCGCCCGCGTTCAGCCACCAGCCGGCCCCGTAGCGGCCGTCGGGGGCCTCGGGCGTGGGCGTGCTCACGTACTGGACCCAGCCCTCGGGCAGGACGCGGCGGCCCCGGAACAGGCCGTCGCGGCGGTGCAGCTCGCCGAAGCGGGCCCAGTCGCGGGCGCTCATGAAGGCGAAGCTCGAGCCGATGAAGCTGCCCGACGCGTCGGCCTCGAAGAAGGCCGTGGTCATCCCCGCCGCCTGGAAGAGGCGTCCCCGCGTCCAGCGCGCCATCGAGGCGTAGTCGCGGAACTCGTCGCGCAGCACCCGGGCCAGGAGGTTGGAGGTGCCGCTCGAGTAGGACCAGGCCGCGTCGGGCGGGTGGGCCAGGGGGAACGCCGCCGCGAAGGCGCCCGCATCCGCGTGGGTGAAGAGCATGCGCGAGACGTCGTTGGTGGGGCCGTAGGTCTCGTCGAAGGCCAGGCCGCTCGACATCCGCAGCAGCTGGTCGAGGGTGATGGCGCCGCGGGGGTCGCCCGGGCCCTGCCACTCGGGCACCGGCGCGGGGGCGCGGAGGTCGAGGCGCTGCTCCTGCCCGGCCAGGCCGATCAGCGTGGCGAGCAGGCTCTTGGCCATGGACCAGGAGATGAGCGGCGTGCGCGGGCCGACGCCCGGGGCGTAGCGCTCGGCCACGAGGCGGCCGCGATGGGCCACCACCACCGCCGTGGTCTGGCGCACGTCGCCCGGCAGCTCGGCGAAGGCGCGGTCGAGGGCGGCCGCCACGGCCGGGGGCGCGGGCGGCGCCGGCGCGCTGCCCTCGGGCCAGGGCAGGTCGGGCGGGAGCGGCGGCAGGGGCTCGGCCAGGGGGCCCGGCAGGGCGCGGGGCGGCGCCGCGTCCTCCGCCAGCACGGTGCAGCCCCGGCCCGGGGTGTACACGGCGCGGGTGCGCAGCAGGCCGAAGGCCCGGGCGTCCACGGCGGACGCCTCCGGGTGGACCTCGATCGAGAGCAGCGGGCCGCCGGGCCCGACGATGTGGCGGACGTAGCCCTCGAAGGCCGCCTCCGGCTCGAGGCCGGTGTTGTGGTGCAGGGAGCAGACCACGTGAGCGGTGATGCCGGCGCCCACGCGGCCGGCGATGCCCAGGCCGTAGGCCAGCCCGCCGACAACGGCGGCGAGCACCACGAGGGCGACGATGAGAAGGGCGCGACGCATCCGGGCCCGTCGAGCTTGGCGCAGCCGCGGGCCGCGCTCAAGCCTCTCGGCTCAGGCGGAGTGGCGGCGCACCCAGCGCACGTAGGAGGCCGGCGGCTGGAAGCTCAGGAAGAGCCCGACTGCCGCGACGGCCAGGCCCACGGCGGCCATCGTGCCGGCGAAGCGCACCGAGGCGCCGAGCAGCGCCTCGGCGTCCGCGCCCTGGGCCAGCAGCCAGGAGGCGCGGACGCGCACCGCGAGCACCACGAAGCTCACGCCCGCCAGGGCGCCGGTCCAGACGGCCCAGAGCACGAAGCGGTTGGCCACCAGCGGGTCCACGAGGCCGAGCTTGCGCTGGCGCGCCATCCGCGAAGCGTAGAGCACGCACTCCACGAAGACCCAGGTCTCCGGGCCGGAGCGCGAGAAGCCCACCGCCAGGGCCAGGGGCGAGGTCTCCGAGCTGCCCGTGCCGGGCAGCAGCAAGGCCGCCGTGGTGCCGACGATGGCCACGATCATCGTCGCCTGCAGCAGCAGGCCGCCGTCGGAGCGGGGCCGGAACACCTGCCGCGCGAACATCGCGAGCCCGATCGCGAACCCGGCCATGCTCGCATGGGCCACCAGGTTGAGCGCCAGCACCAGGGGCGTGACTCCCTCGGTGGCGATCTTCGTGGCCAGCATGCGCGGCACCAGGCCGCAGCCGAACACCGCGAAGGCCAGCCCCAGCACGCGCTCGGCGCCGCCCGGCTCGCCGCGTCGCCAGAGGCGCACGCCCAGGGCGAGCAGGGCCAGGGAGGGCACGGCCAGCAGCAGTCCGGTTCCGAGCACGAGGCCTCCCGGTGGGGGATCTCCCGATCTCCGATCGGTCGCCTCGGGCGCCGCCTTGAATGCGGCGCTACCCCTGGAACGTGGTCCTGCGCCTCCTCGCCCGCGCCGGCGTCTCGGCCGGCCTCCTGCGGTGGCTGGCCCGCCGCCGCTTTCCGACCCTGTGCGCCATCACCATGGGCCTGCTGGTCCTCACCGTGCTGACGCCCGATCCGCTGCCGCTGGTGGAGGAGGCGCTGCTGGCCGTGGGCGCCCTGGCCCTGGCCGCCTGGAAGCGCGACCGCGAGCCCGACCCGTCCGAGTACGGCGCGTCCCGGCCCGGCGCCGGTCCGGCCTCCTCCGGGCCCGGCTTCGATCCGGCCGGATCGCCCGCCGAAGACGACGTCCCCCGCGGCCCCGAGCACGCCCGGGTGGTGGGCGAGGGCAAGGCCGGCCACGCCCTGCCGCGCGAGCAGCGCGAACCGCGCGAGCAGCGAGAGCAGCGAGAGCCGCGCGAGCAGCGAGAGCCGCGCGAGGCCGGGACCGCCGGCCCCCGCCCGGACGACCCCGCCGGCTGATCCCCCGCCTGTGGAGAATATCGAATCCGAAATATTCCAGCGGTCGTGGTCAAGAAGCAGCGCCGTAGTGCGCCGAGGTGGGTCGAGGGCTCCGTCCCGGATCTCCTCGGTCTCAGCGACGAGGAGGCCTGAACCCCTAGGCGCGCAGGCGGTAGACCAGGAGCAGCGACGACGGGTCGTGGCGCCCGAAGTAGTGCTTCACGGTCTGGTACTCCTGGTTGCCGTCCAGGGTCTCCAGGTAGTCGTACTCCGGCACGTGCTCGAGGATCAGGAAGTGGTGGTTCTTGCGGGCGATGGCGCCCACGTCGCCCGGCTCGAGATACATCCCCGCCTCGTACTTCACCCGCTCCACCTGGCCGTAGATGCCCGCGCCGCTCTTCCAGAACACGTTGAGCCCCGCGCGCTTCAGCAGGGCGGTGGCGAAGATCCCGCACCAGTGGATCTCCACGCCCCACATCACGGGCACCCGCTTCGTGCGCACCGACGTCTCGAGCGACGACTTGATGTAGCCGACGTTCGCGTCCCGAAAGTAGGACTCCATGTCGGCCACGGTGGGGTACTTGGTGCTCGCCGTGCCCATGTGCTCCTTGGCGATCTGCACCACCCGGCTTCGCAGCGATCCCATGGCTCGGCCTCCTCGGCTCGATCGGGGTAGCCCCGTTCACCGAAGAGGGTCGCACGCCGCGGCTCGCGAGGGCAATGCGGCCGGTCACAGGCCGGCGGCCGGCTCCGGACGCCCGGGCTCCAGGTCCCCCCGCTCCGGCCCCCCGCGCTCCGGGCCCCGCAAGGGCGCCAGGAGCTGGGCCCCGAAGCCCCGGGGCCAGCGCTCCCCCTCGATGCCGTAGCGCTTCGGCCGGCCGCCCCAGTCGTCCGGGTGGCGGAAGGTGCCGAAGACCACGTCCCAGAGCGGCGTCACCACCGCGAAGTTCGCATCCGAGAGCTCCGGCCGCCGCGCGTGGTGCAGGGCGTGGACGTCGGGGGTGAGCACCAGCCGGTAGAGCCAGCGGGACGCGGCCAGATCGAGGTTGGCGTGGGAGAGCGGGCCGAAGAGCAGGATGGCGGCGGTGAAGACCGGCAGCAGCAGCGGCGGCGCCCCCACCAGGGCCAGCGGCGCGAACACCACCGCGAACCGCGCCAGCACGTCGAGCACGCCCGTGAGCGCGCCCGCCAGCAGGTGCCCGAGGTCGTTCCAGCGCTGGGGATCGTTGCCCAGGTGGTGGCTGCGGTCGGCGGGGAGGCGTCGCTCCAGCCGGGCGAGGCCCACCAGCAGGGCGATCGACAGCCCGGCGAGGGCGACGAGGAAGCCTCCGAGCCAGGCGCCACCCAGCAGCGGGGCCGCGAGACCGTCGAGCGCCTGCTCGACACCACCGCCGCCCTGCTCACCGAGCCGGGCTTCGCCGCCCTGAGCGACGCCATCCGCGTCTCCCCGGCCCTCCGCGAGCTCGAGTGGGCCGGCATCCCCGCCGCCGCCGAGCTGGTGGCCGACCGCCTGGCCGACCTGGGTGTCGATGGGGGCGTCGGCGGGGGCGCCGATGGGGCGGCCGGCGGCGACGCCACCCCGGCCGAGGCCCGCGCCCAGCGCAAGCAGCTCCGGGCCATGGCCCACGTCCTGGTCCAGGCCGCCGCCGGCGTCCTCATGGAGGCCCGCTGCGCCGGCCCGGCGGACCGCAAGCGCCAGGTCGCGGAGCTGAAGCGGATGCTGGAGCGCTATCTCGCTCCGGTGCTGGGGTAGGGGAGGGCGCGCCGGCTCGCGCCGCCCGGTCTAGGGCACGAGCGCCGCGAACGCGTCGGCCCGCCGCTCGAAGCCGTCCCGGTCCCGCCCGTAGAACGGGAAGATCAGCTGATCGACGCCGGCGTCCAGGTAGGGCCCGATGGCCTCCCGACCGGGCTTCACCGCCGGCGCCACGTGCACCCGCACGTCCGACCGCTTCCGCCCCGCCTCCCCCAGCGCCTTCTCGAGCTGCGCCAGATGGCCGGGCAGCGCCTCCGGCGTCACCTGGAAGCCGTACCAGCCCTGCCCGAGCGTGGCCACGCGCCGGAACGCCGCCTCGCTGTCCCCGCCGAAGACAATGGGCGGGTGCGGCTTCTGCACCGGCTTCGGATTCTGGAGACAGGGCGGCAGCGTGTAGAGCTCCCCCCGATACTCCGATACCTCGTCGCACCAGAGCGTCTTCATCACCTCGATGCACTCCCGCGTCCGCTCGGCCCGCCCCGCGAACGGCACGCCGAGCGCCTCGAACTCCTCCCGCAGCCAGCCGATCCCCACGCCGAACTCCACCCGACCCCCGGAGAGGAAGTCGAGGTCGGCCACCTGCTTGGCCGTGTAGACGGGGCTCCGCTGCGGAACGAGGCAGATCCCGGTCCCGAGGCGGATCCGCTCGGTGTGGGCCGCGATCCAGCCGAGCGCCGCGAAGGGCTCGAGCACCCCGGTGGGGTCGCCGGGGAGCCGGCCGTCCGGGGAGTAGGGGTAGCGCGAGGCGTACTCCTCGAAGAAGAGCACGTGCTCGGGGACGAAGAACGAGTGGAGCCCGCGGCTGTCGGCGGCCTGGCCGGCGGCAACGATCAGCTCGGGCGGGGTGCGCCCGTCGAATCCGGAAACGACTCCGATGTGCATGGGGGCCTCCGTGGGATCCCGAGCATACTCCGGCCAGCGCCCAGGGCGCAGCGCGCAACCGAATGCGATCGCACATTGCCCTTCGACCGGCGCCAGCCTCCGGGCGCGCTCTCGGCCACGGCCTCGGAGAGCCCGCAATCGCCCATGGAAGGCGTGCGCCTCATTGCCCTTTAGGTTCAGGGGAAGATTCAGCCGTGCGATGAGGGCCGGCTCGACTTTCCAAGGCTCCGGACAACGGCCCAGCAAACCCGAGCGTGGGTCGCCATCCACGCCGACAGGGCCTCCTCACCAGCACGCTCGAGTCGAATCCGCTGTGAGGGACCCACACGGCGAAGCCCGAATCCGGTTCGCGGCTCCAGCAGGCATGCCAGCGTCATCCGTAGGGTCGAACCGGAAGCGTTGCCCCGGTCTACGCGTTCGATCCTGCAGAAAAGAGCGCGTGCATGAGCTCACCCAGGACCGGGATCGGGCAGCCGAACGTGATTGATGCTGCCTATCTCAAGGGACGGGTCGATCTGGCCAACGAATCTCGAGTACTTCGTCGGCTTTGAGTCTGCTGGTGGTTTAGGTAGTCGAGAGACCGTAATCAGCGTCGGTGCAACAGTGCCGTGGACGACCGGCTCACCGTCCAAGATCGAGAACGTCGAGGACATGAACTCCTCGGGGAGCCCGAGCATCGCATACCCGTCGAACTGGACCTGATCCTGGCTCTCCCAGTTCTCTCGGGAGATCGCCTTGACACCGTTCTCCGCGAGTAGGCGAACGTAATAGGGATCGAGGCCGATGAGGCCGAAGTCGAGGCCGTCCTCGTAGAGGTAGAGCTTAGGGGCAGACGGCAGGTCGAAGGGAATCGGCTTGTCGGTCTTGGCATCGGATCCGAACGTGTCGGCGAGCACGTAGGTGTGGAGGGAGAGGGCGCCGGCGTTGAGCGCCTTGATCAGATCCTCAAGGATGTGGCCAGCGGTAAGGAAGTGATAGGCCTCGTCGATGCGGACAATCGTTCCAGCCGCAGCGAAGAAGCGAGGCGGCTCCGATTCGTCCTGGCCGGGCTCCCGGTAGCTGATACAGAGTGCCACGAGGTGCCGGCAGAGGAAGCTGAGACCCTCGGAATCACTCCACTGGTCTGTCATCACACGGGTTCCTTCGACTGACGGCCTCGTGGTCGGTGGTTCAATGAGTCGCCGGGGAACCCCCGCTTACGTGCACAGGAATTGGGCAGTTGACCGTCTTCCTGCTGCTTACGTAGTGCTTACGTGGCCGATTCCCGAATCGCGTAAGTCCTGGCGCCCCGGGGAGGACTCGAACCCCCGACCCGCTGCTTCAAAGGCAACAGCTCTGGGGCTGCTCGCAGCTTCGACTGGCATCAGAGAGTACCACCGGCGATAGCCAGGTGGGCCCTTCCGCTGGTTCAGGAAAGGAACGGGCATGCGGCCAGATCCGGCCTGCGCCCTGCTGCCGACAAACCGGACAAACCGGACAGGGCCGACAAGGGGGACAGGCCCGACAGAACCCGACAGAACGTGCGTGCCGGGCCAGCGGCCCGGATCCGTCGGGCCGCGGGCCGCGAGGGCTGATACCCTGAGCGCCGGGGGGACACCGACGATGGCCGAAGCCGTCGATCAGCTCTCGTTCGACGAAGACTTCCTGCGCATCGAGCTCGAGATCCGCGATCCGGAGCTGGTCCGGGAGCTGCGGGCCCATCACGGGGTGGCGCGGGACGATTACGCCCTGGCGGCCCTGCGGCTGGGGCTGCTGGCGCTGCGCCAGGCCCGGGGGGAGCTCGACGCGGAGACCATCAAGCGCGAGGGCGAGCGCCTCATGGGCGGGATCGAGCAGCGGCTCTCGGCCCATCAGCAGGCGGTGGAGGGCCACCTCGCCGAGGTGCTGCGGACCTACTTCGATCCGGAGGACGGTCGCTTCGCCGAGCGGGTGGAGCGGCTGGTGCGCCGGGACGGGGAGCTGGAGAGCCTGCTGCGGCGCCACGTGGGGGCCGAGGACTCGGAGCTGGCCCGCGGGCTGGAGCAGTCGCTCGGGGCCCAGCGCGAGCGGGTGCTGCGCGAGTTCTCGCTGGACCACAAGGAGGGGGCCCTCTCGCGCCTGGTCGGGGAGCTGGAGGAGCGCCACGGGAAGCTCTCCGAGGACTTCCGCGGTCGGCTGCAGCAGGTGGTGGGCGAGTTCTCCCTGGACCGGGAGGACTCGGCGCTGGCCCGCATGAACCGGCACCTGACGGAGGTGCTGAAGGGCCACCGGGAGGACACGGAGCGCTTCCAGACCGAGGTGCGCGAGGCCCTGGCCGCGATGTCGGCGCGCAAGGAGGAGTCGCTGCGCTCGACCCGCCACGGGGTGGACTTCGAGGAGGCGGTGGTGGCCTTCGCGCGGGAGGACGCGTCGCGCCGGGGCGACGTGGCCACCCATACCGGGAACACCACCGGCGCCATCCGCCACTGCAAGGTAGGGGACGTGGTGCTGGAGCTCGGGCCCGAGGCGGCGGCCGCTGGCGCGCGCATGGTGCTCGAGGCCAAGCAGGACGCCGGCTACGACCTGGCCCGTGCCCGCGCCGAGCTCGACACGGCCCGCAAGAACCGCGAGGCGGAGGTGGGGGTGTTCGTGTTCTCGGCCCGGGCGGCGCCCGAGGGGCTGGAGCCCATGATGCGCTTCGGGCCGGACATCGTGACGGTCTGGGACGCGGAGGAGCCGGCCACGGACGTGTACCTGCGGGCGTCGCTCTCCCTGGCCCGGGCGCTGTGTGCCGGGGCCGGCGCGGCCCGCGACGCCGAGGCCCGCAAGCAGGTGGACCTGACCGCCCTGCACCGGGCGATCCGCGGGGTGGAGAAGCAGGCCGAGGGCCTGGAGGAGATCCGGCGCTGGGCCGAGACGGCCCGCTCGAGCGGGGAGAAGATCGGCAAGCGCGCGGACTACATGCGCCGGCAACTCGGGCGCGAGGTGGAGCAGCTCGACGAGCTGCTCATCGAGCTGCGGCAGCTGGCCGGCAACTCCGCCGGGGATTGACCCGAGTCGATCAACCCGCGGCCCCATCGTGCCGATGGGAAGTGCGCCATGCCCGGCCGCATCCTCGTCGTCGACGAATCCCTGCGCGTTCCCGGCAGCGTGTCCGCCCAGCTGGCCCGCGAGGAGCTCGAGCTCGTCCACACGGCGGACGTGGAGGCGGCCCTCACGAGCCTGCGCTCGAGCGAGCCCCTGGCCGTGCTGCTCGAGCCGCGCCTGCTCGGCGAGGACGACGCCAACGACGTGCTGGAGCGGGTCTGCGACGCCAGCCAGAGCGCCCGCGCCGGCCGCCCGCCCATCCCGGTGCTGGTGCTGACCCAGGGGCCCCGCACCCCCGACCTCTACAGCCGCGCCCTCGAGCTGGGCGTGGCCGAGTTCCTCTCCCGCCCCACGGCGGCCCAGCTGCTGAACGCCATCCAGGCCGCCCTGGCTGCCGACGACGGCGACGCCGACCCGGAGCCCGAGGACGACCTCCACGAGAAGGGCACCCTCGGCGACCTGATGCTCCCGGAGCTGCTCCGGCGCCTGCACCGCAAGGGCTTCACCGGCGTGGTGCTGGTGAGCCGCGAGCGCGACCGCATCGGCGTGGAGCTGCGCAACGGCACGCCCGTGGCCGTGTCGAGCCGCGGCGGCCGCGAGAGCCTCGAGGACTTCCTGGTGCGCACCGAGCGCATCACCCCGGAGCAGCACGACGCCCTCACCGACCAGCTCTTCCTCGGCCTGGGGAGCCCCCAGGAGTGCCTCCTCAACATGGAGGTGATGGAGGAGAAGGCGATCGAGCTGGCGATCCGCGACCACGCGGAGACGCCGCTGATGGGCGCCTTCCGCTGGACGGCCGGCAGCTATCGCCTGCTCCCCGGCAAGCGCCTCAAGGCGGCCACCGCGGTGACGCTCCAGCGCGGGATGGCGTCCCTGCTCTTCGACGGCGTGCTGCAGCACTCGCCCCGGCGCCAGGTGCGGGCCCAGCTCGAGCGGCGCGGCTCGTCCTACGTGGCCGAGCGCGCCGGCGCCCAGGTGGAGGTGGCCGTCGAGCTCTCGCCCACCCAGCGCGGCAGCCTGGCCAGCCTGCAGGGCACCCAGACCGTCTCCGAGCTGCTGGAGGCCCAGGCCATCGACGAGCGCCTGCTCTATGCCTTCCTGCTCTCGGACCTGGTGGATCTGAACCTCGAGCCGGTGCTGCTGCTGCTCGAGGAGGTGGCGGTGGTCGTCGACGGAGACGGCAACCCCGCCGAGGGCGACGGGGCGCCCGACCCGCTCGAGGAGCGCCAGGCGGAGCTCTCCTCCCTGGCCGCGGCCCTGGCGGAGCAGGACGACTTCGCGGTGCTGGGCATCGCCGAGGGCGCCTCCGACGACGAGGCCCGCGCGGCCTACGAGAGCCGCCTGGAGGCCCTGGGCGTGGACGGCGACCTGCCCGACGACGCGCGCCTGGCCGAGCTCACGGTGCAGATCCGCGCCCGGGTCGACGTGGCCTGGGAGCACCTGAAGGAGGCCGCCTCGCGCCGGGCCTACGCGTCGGCGCGTCGCGAGGAGGCAAAGGCCAAGGCCGCCCGCGACCAGGCCGAGCGCGACCTCCAGGCCGAGGACTGGTTCCGCAAGGGCGAGAAGCTCCTGGCGTCGAAGCAGTACGACGGCGCCGTGGAGGCCTTTGGCATGGCCTCGCACCTGGACGCGGAGCAGGGCGAGTACGTGTCGCACCTGGGCTACGCGCTCTACCTCTCCAGGGCCGACGACGAGGTGGTGATGAAGGAGGCCATGGAGCAGATCGCCCGCGGCATCAAGCTCACGCCCACGCGCCCCATGCCCTACGTCTTCCTGGGGCGGATGTTCAAGGTGCAGGGCGACCTGGAGAACGCCCGCAAGATGTTCCTCCGGGCCACGAAGATCGACCCGGATTTCCACCCCGCCCTGCAGGAGCTGCGCGTGCTGGAGATGCGCGGTCAGAAGGGGCGCGGCCTGTTCGCCAAGCTGCGCGGAAAGTAGCCGGAGCGCCCGGACCTACGCGCCCAGACGGCCCAGCTGCACCTCGACGTAGCGGTCCACCACGGCCGCCGAGGCCGCGTCGAGCCCCCGGAACGCCACGCCCACGCCCGGCGGCAGCGCCGGGTACTCCGGATCGTGTCGGTGGTTGGCCAGCACCACCTGGCCGCGGATCCGCGGCAGGTCGAGGCCCAGGCCGGCCATCCGGAGCGGGAGCTCCAGCCAGAGCCGGCGCCCCACCGGGAAGATCGACGCCGCCAGGAAGAGCCCCCGGGACGAGATGCTGTAGACCCGCGAGGTGAGGCGCGACCAGCGGGTGCGCACCGGCACCTCCCAGCTCGTGGGGGCGCGGGTCGCCCGCCGCGGCGGGATGGTGGGCGGCGAGAGGGCGCGGTTGAGCTGGAAGCGCAGGGCCAGCGGGTCCATGGGCTCGTAGAGCGCCAGGTCGACGCCCACGCGGCGCAGGGCGTGGCGGAAGAGGGGCTCCGGCTCCGGCCCCCAGACCAGGGCGCGCAGGGGCCGCTTCGGCGCCATCGACTGCAGCTGCTTCAGGGTGGGCGGGATGGTCTCGGCCGGGGTGTCGGCTCGGATGACGACGGCGCGGCGCAGGCTGTCGCGGTCGACGAGCAGCGCCGTCGAGCCGGTGAGGGTCTCCACCTGGCCCACGCCGTAGCCCATGCGCAGCAGCCGCGACTCGAGCTCGGCGAGGCTCTTGCTGGGCCCGACGGGCGTGGGCGTGGGCGCCGGGGCGGGGGTCGGTCTCGGGTTTGCCATTTTGCTCCTGTCGGCGGCGCGCCCAGCGGGGCGTGTGACAAACACCACATTCTGGCCGTGACCGCATCGGTCATCCGCCTGCCGGATGCTCGTCGAGTAGGATGGACGGCATGGGGGTTTCTCTGGTGGTCTCCGCCTCCGCGCGGGCCCGGCTGGAGGCCGCGCGGGCCTGGCTGGCGGAGCGCAGCCGGGCCGAGCCGCTGCGGGTCGTGGCGGCCAACGCCGAGGCGGGCGCGGAGCTGCTGCGGTCGGTGGTCGCCGGGACCGGCTCGGGTGCGCCCGATGCGTCCGGTGCGCCGGGCGACGAGCGCGGCCTCTTCGGCTGGCAGCGCGCCAGCCTGGGGCGCGTGGCCGCGGAGCTGGCCGGGCCGGCGCTGGCGGCGCGCGGGCTGGTGCCGGTGGGGCCGCTGGCGGCCGAGGCGGTCGCGGCGCGGGTGGTGGCCGCCGCGGGCGAGGACCTGGGTCGCCTGGCCGGGGTCGCCGAGGCGCCGGGGCTGCCCCGGGCGGTGGCCGAGTCCGTGGGCGAGCTGCGCCTGGCCGGCGTGGGCCCGGAGGCGCTGGCGTCCCAGGACCCGGACCTGGCCCGGCTCCTGGCCCGCACCGAGGCCGAGCTGGAGCGGGCCGCGCTGGCCGATCGCGCCCGGGTGTTCGCGCTGGCGGCGGAGGTCGTGCGCGCGGCCGCGGACTCGGACTCGGAGGTCGCGCCGCCGCAGCGGCTCGACGTCCCGCTCCTGCTGCTCGACGTGCCGCTCCTGCTGCTCGACCTGCCGGTCTGGACCGCGGCGGAGGCCGCGCTCGTCGCCGCCCTGGTGGCCCGCGCGCCGGAGGTGCTGGCCACGCTGCCGGCCGGCGACGCCGCCTCGGCGGCGCACCTGCGCGCGGCGGGGCTCGTGGCGGAGAAGGGCCTGGCGCCGTCGAGCGCCGCGTGCTCCGTCGGCCTCGAGCGCCTGCAGGCCCACCTCTTCGAGGCGTCGGCGGAGGCGGACCCCAGCGAGGTCGCCGACCTCGGAAGGGACTTCCGCATCCTCTCCGCGCCGGGCGAGAGCCGCGAGTGCGTGGAGATCGCGCGCCAGCTCCTGGCCCACGCCAAGGAGGGCATCCCCTTCGACCGCATGGCGGTGCTGCTGCGCTCGCCCGAGGAGTATCGCGCGCACCTGGAGGAGGCCTTCCACCGCGCCGGCATCCCCGCCCACTTCGCTCGCGGCGCCGTGCGCCCGGATCCGGCCGGCCGGGCCTTCGTGGCGCTGCTGGCCTGCGCCGGCGAGGGCCTCTCGGCGCGTCGCTTCGCGGAGTACCTCTCCCTGGGCGAGCTGCCGGACCCGACGGCCGAGGGCGCGCCGCCGCCCGCCGCGCCCGCCGGCGAGCGCTGGGTGGCGCCCGACGCGGAGCTGGTGCCGGAGCTCGTGGCCGAGGCCCTGGCCGAGGCCACGGAGGGCGACCCCGAGCGCGAGGAGGCCGACGCCCCCGGCGTCGACGCCCTGCGCGCGCCCCGTCGCTGGGAGCAGCTGCTGGTGGACGCCGCGGTGATCGGCGGTCGCGCGCGCTGGGCGCGTCGCCTGGACGGGCTGGCCGAGTCGCTGCGCCTCGAGCGCGCCGAGCGCGAGGCCGAGAGCCCGGACGACCCGCGGCTGCCCCTGCTCGAGCGGGACCTCGCCGACCTGCAGGCCCTGGGGGCCTACGCCCTGCCGCTGCTCGCGGTGCTCGACGCTCTGCCCGAGGAGGCCAGCTGGGGCGGCTGGCTCGACGCCCTGGCCGCCCTGGCCAGCCGCGCCCTGCGCCGTCCCGATCGGGTGCTCTCGGTGCTGGCCGAGCTGGCGCCCATGGCCGACGTCGGCCCGGTGTCGCTCCAGGAGGTGCGGTCGGTGCTCTCGCGCCGGCTGCTGGAGGTGACGCGCCCGCCCGAGACGAGCCGGCACGGGCGCGTGTTCGTGGCGCCCGCGGCGTCGGCCCGGGGCCTGGCCTTCGACGTGGTCTGCGTGCCCGGCCTGGCGGAGAAGCTCTTCCCCAGGGAGATCCGCGAGGCGCCGCTGCTCCTCGACCGGGTGCGCCGGGAGCTCCACGCCGCCCACGGCGCGTCGCTGCCCACCAACGAGGACCGGGTGGAGCGCGAGCGCCTGGCCCTGCGGCTGGCGGTCGGCGCGGCCGCGCGACACCTGGTGCTGTCGTACCCGCGGCTCGACCCGGAGAAGGCGCGCCCGCGGGTGCCGTCCTTCTACGGCCTGGAGGTGCTGCGGGCGGGGGAGGGGCGCCTGCCCGGCTTCGCGGACCTGGCGGCCCGGGCCGAGCAGGCCGCGCCCACCCGGGTGGGCTGGCCGGCCCCCGCCGAGCCCGACGACGCCATCGACGAGGCCGAGCACGACCTGGCGCTCCTCGACGGGCTGCTGCGCCGCGCGCCGTCCGAGAGCGTCGGTACGGCCCGCTACCTGCTCGAGGCCAATCCGCACCTGGGCCGCGCGCTGCGCTTCCGGGCGCGCCGCTGGCTGGCGGCCTGGACGCCCGCCGACGGCCTGGTGAAGCCGAGCGACGCCGCCCGGGCCGCCCTGGCGAACCACCAGCTCGCCGCCCGCAGCTACTCGCCCACGGCCCTCGAGCACTTCGCGGCCTGCCCCTACCGCTTCCTGCTCCAGGCGGTGCACCGGCTCTCGCCCCGGGAGGTGCCCGAGGCCATCGACAGCCTGGATCCGCTCCAGCGCGGCAGCCTGGTGCACGACGCCCAGTTCGCCCTCTTCGGGCGCCTGCGCGACGCCGGCCTGCTGCCCGTCACCCCCGGCATCCTCGACGCCGCCCGCGCCGAGCTCGACGCGGTGCTCACGGAGGTGGCCGAGCGCCACCGGGAGGACCTGGCCCCCGCCATCCCCAAGGTCTGGGAGGACGGCGTGGCCGACGTGCGCGCGGACCTCCGCGAGTGGCTCCGGCGCACGGCCGAGGCGGTGCACGACCCGCCCCATCGCGACGACCCGGTGCCCTGGCGCTTCGCGCTGGCCTTCGGCCTGCCCCTGCGCCGCGGCCGCGATCCCCACTCCGAGAGCGAGGCGGTGACGCTCGACTGCGGGATCCAGCTCCGCGGCTCGATCGACCTGGTGGAGCGCAGCGGCGAGGGCCGCCTGCGCGCGACCGACCACAAGACCGGCAAGGTGCGCCTCGAGCCGGGGGGCGTGCTCGGCGGCGGTCGGGTGCTGCAGCCCGTCCTCTACGCCCTGGCGCTGGAGAAGCTCTTCCCCGAGCACCCGGTCTCCGCCGGGCGGCTCTCCTACTGCACCTCGGCCGGGGGCTTCGAGGTGCGCGACGTGCCCCTCGACACCGCAGCGCGTCGCAGCGCCGAGGCCCTGGCCCGGGCCGTCTCCGGCGCCCTGGAGGCCGCCTTCCTGCCGGCGCTGCCGGCGGAGGGCGCCTGCCGCTTCTGCGACTACCGGCTGGTGTGCGGGCCCTACGAGGAGCTGCGCACCCGGCGCAAGCCCCAGCCGCCCCGGGGCGGCGAGCGCGCGCCGGCGCCCCTGACCGACCTCCAGGCCCTGCGGGAGCTGCCGTGAGCGCCGCCGCCCCGCTGCCCGACGCCGAGGCCCGGCGCCGCATCGCCGAGGACCTGGACGCCACCCTGTTCGTGGAGGCCGCCGCCGGCACCGGCAAGACCACGGCGCTGGTGGCCCGCATCGTGGCGCTGCTGCGCGCCGGCCGCGCGCGGCTCGAGAGCCTGGCCGCGGTGACCTTCACCGAGAAGGCCGCCGGCGAGATGAAGCTGCGCCTGCGCGAGGCCATCGAGGCGGCGCGGGCGGCGTCGGCGGAGGGCTCGGCGGAGCGCGCCCACCTCGACACCGCCCTGGGTCAGCTCGAGCTGGCGCGCATCGGCACCATCCACGCCTTCTGCAGCGACCTGCTCCACGAGCGGCCGGTGGAGGCCGGCGTCGATCCCCTGTTCGAGGTGTTCGACGAGGCCGGCTCCGCGGCGCTGCTCGACGCCGCCTTCGACGCCTGGTTCGAGTCGGTGCTGGCGGACCCGCCCGAGGGCGTGCGCCGGGTGCTGCGCCGGCGCCCCGAGCGTCGCTTCGGCGCGGCGGCGCCCTTCGGGCCCCGGGCGCTGCTGCGCGGCGCCGTCGGCGCCCTGGTCGAGCATCGCGACTTCGAGGGCGCCTGGCGTCTCGAGCCCTTCGAGCGCGGCCCGGCCATCGACGCGGTGATGGCGCGCCTGGTGGCCGCGGCCGCCCTGGAGGCCCGATCCGACAACCCCGCCGACGACTGGCTGGCCAAGAGCTTCGCCGCCATCGGCCGCTTCACGGACGAGGTGGCCCTGCGCGAGTCGGTTCGCGGCCGCGACCACGACGGGCTCGAGGCCGAGCTGCGCACCTTCGCCCGGGAGCGCCACTGGCGCTGGTCGGGCAGCCCCCGCAAGCCCTACGGGCCCGACCTCTCCCGGAAGGACGCCCGCGCCGTCCGCGACGAGGCCAAGGCCGCCCTCGACGCCCTGGTCGCCGCCTGCGACGCGGACCTGGCGCCCCGCCTCCACGCGGAGCTGCAGCCGGTGATCGCGGCCTACGAGGAGGCCAAGCGCAAGGCCGGCCGCCTGGACTTCCTGGACCTGCTGGTGCGCGCCCGCGACCTGGTGCGCGACGACGCGTCGGTGCGTCGCGAGTTCCAGGCGCGGTTCAGCCACTTCTTCGTCGACGAGTTCCAGGACACGGATCCCCTGCAGGCGGAGATCCTGCTGCTGCTGGCCGCCGACGACCCGGCCGAGCGCGACTGGCGCCGGGCGCGTCCGCTGCCCGGCAAGCTCTTCATCGTGGGCGACCCGAAGCAGTCGATCTACCGCTTCCGCCGCGCCGACGTGGCCCTCTACGGCCAGGTCAAGCAGCAGCTCGCCGGGGCCGGCGCGGACGTCCTCCACCTCTCGGCCAGCTTCCGGGCGGTGCCGGGCATCCAGGCCGTGGTGAACGAGGCCTTCGCCCCGGTGATGTCGAGCGGCGAGCCGGGGGAGGGCGGCGCGATCCAGGCCGACTACGTCCCCCTCGAGCCCGTGCGCGCGCCGGAGTCCGCCGCCCGGACGCCGCCGGTGGTGGTGCTGCCGGTGCCCAGGCCCCTCTCGGACTACGGCCGGGTGGTGCAGTGGCGCATCGAGCAGTCGTTTCCGGACGCCGTCGGCGCCTTCGTGGCCTGGCTGGTGACCGAGGGCGGCCGCGAGGCTCGGGACGTGTGCCTGCTCCTGCGGCGCTTCCAGAGCTTCGGCGAGGACGTGACCCGCCCCTACGTGCGGGCGCTCGAGGCCCGGCGCATCCCCCACGTGCTGGTGGGCGGGCGCTCCTTCCACGAGCGCGAGGAGGTGCTGGCGGTCCGCAACGCCCTGGCGGCGATCGAGTGGCCGGACGACGAGCTGCGGGTGTTCGCGAGCCTGCGCGGCCCGTTCTTCTCCCTGGGCGACGACGCCCTGCTGGCCTTCCGCACGGCCCACCGGCGGCTGCATCCCCTGGCCTGGCGCGATCCGGAGAAGCGCGCGGCCCTCGGCGACGCCGAGCGCGAGGTGGCCGAGGCGCTACGCGTGCTCGGCGCGCTCCACGGCCGTCGCAACCGGCGGCCCATCGCCGAGACCCTCTCGCGGCTGCTGGCCGCCGTGCGGGCCCACGCCGGTCTCGCCAACTGGCCCACGGGAGAGCAGGCCCTGGCCAACGTGCTCCACACCGTGGACCTGGCGCGCCGCTTCGAGCGCCGCGGCGCGGTCTCGTTCCGGGGCTTCGTCGAGCACCTGGAGTCCGAGGCCGAGCGCGGCCAGTCCGAGGACGCCCCCATGGTGGAGGAGGGCACCGAGGGCGTGCGCATCATGACCGTGCACCGCGCCAAGGGCCTCGAGTTCCCGGTGGTGGTGCTGGCGGATCCCACCTGCAACGCGGTCGGCCGCAATCCCACCCGCCACGTGGACCCCGCGCGCGGGCTCTGGGTGGAGCCCCTGTGCGGATCCGTGCCGCCGGACCTGCGCGACGCCGCGCCGCTCGAGCGCGCCCGCGACGAGGCCGAGGCGCTGCGCCTGGCCTACGTGGCGGCCACCCGCGCCCGCGACCTGCTGGTGGTCCCCGGCGTCCGCGAGCTCGACCCGAACGACCCCGGCCACGCCCTGGCCGGCGGCTGGCTGCGGGTGCTCGATCCGCTCGTCTACGCGGCCCGGGAGACGCCGACCGACAGCGTGCGCTGGTGGGACCTGGAGCGCCTCGCCCTCGATGTGGAGGAGCAGGTGGGCCTGCGCCAGCAGCGCATCCTCGAGGCCGACGAGGGCGAGGTGCAGGCCACGGGCGGGGCCCAGGCCCACGCCCGCTGGCAGGCGGCCCGGGCCCAGACCCGGGCCTCGGCCGCGTCGCCCACGCTGCGGGTGCGGTCGGTGCGGGAGGCGGCCGCCGAGGCCGCGCAGGAGGAGGGTCTGGACGAGGTGGCCGTGGAGTCGGTGGACCTCGATCCGGCGGAGCGCGCCGCGCGGCCCTCGGGAGAACGCTTCGGGAATCTGGTGCACGCGGTGCTGGAGGCCGTGTCCTTCGAGGCCGACGCCGCGGAGATCGAGGCCGTGAGCCGGGTGCGAGGGCGCCTGTTCGGCGCCGCATCCGAGGAGGTGGTCGCCGCCACCGCGGCCGTGCGCCGTGCGCTCGCCCATCCCCGGCTGCGAGCGGCGGCCGCTGCCGAGGCCCGGGGCGTTCTCCGGCGGGAGGCGCCGGTGCTGCTGCGCGAGCCCGACGGCTCGCTGATCGAGGGTCGGCTGGATCTCGCCTACCAGGAGCCCGGCGGCAACTGGTGCGTGGTCGACTACAAGACCGGCCTGGCCGGCCGCGGCGACGGCCGCGATGCGGCCCAGGTCCGGGCCTACGTCCGGGCCGTGCGCGCCGCCACCGGTGAGCCCGCCCGCGGCGTGCTCCTGAGGATCTGACCTAAGGTCTGCTCCCGATGCTGCGCGCGATCTCCCTGGTCGTCGTCCTGGTCGCGCCGGTCGCCCTCCTGGCAAGGGCCGCCGCAGAGGCTCCGGACCGTCCCGAGATGAGCGCCGCGGACGGGGCGGCGCCCGCCGCCGCCTCGGGCTGTCGGCCCGCCACCCAGCTCCTGGTGGAGCAGCCGCCGGCGCGGGTGGGCCAGCTCTTCGTCGACAAGGTCATGATGCTGCCCGACGACCCCGAGGGTACGGTCCGGGCCCTCGTCCTGTTCGATCGGCCCCGGGATCGGGTGATGCGCCTGCTCACCCAGACCGGCCGCCAGCGCGAGTTCCGCACCGACCTGCGCGAGCTCGAGACCGTGCAGTTCTTCGAGGACGGAAGCCTCGACGAGCACCTGATCCGGATCATGCTCGTCTCCATGGCCTACCGGCTCCGCTACCACTTCGACTTCCCCCGCTGTCGAATCACCTGGCGGCTCGACCCGTCGTACGAGAACCCTGTGGAGCGCATCGAGGGGTACTGGGTCCTCCACGCCCTGGGCCGCGGGCAGACCGTCGGGCGCTTCGGCACCCGGGTGGATGTGGGCGCCTCGGTACCCCGCTATCTCCAGGACTACGCCACCCGTCAGAAGGTGCCGGAGCTGGTGGAGCGGGTGCGCCGCTGGGTGAACTCCGACGGACGCTGGAGACCCTGAGCCATGGCGAGCTTTGCGAGCCGCATGATCGGCGCGGCCCTCCTCCGGGCCGATACCTACGAGGAGGTCGAGGCCGACCGGGGCGCCAACCTCCAGGCCGCGTGCGTAGTGGCGCTGGCCGCCGTCTCGGCTGGTGTCGGCACGCTCCAGAACCACGGCGTGCTGGGCATCCTCTGGTACACCCTGGCGGCCCTCGTCGGCTGGTGGGTGTGGGCGTGGGTCACCTTCGTGATCGGCACCCGACTGCTCCCCGGCGAGGAGACCGAGGCCGACGTGGGCGAGCTGCTCCGCACCCTCGGCTTCTCCAGCGCGCCGGGGCTGCTTCGGCTGCTCTGCCTGATCGGCCCCATCAGCAGCTGGGTCTTCGCCCTCGCGACGCTCTGGATGCTCGCCTCGATGGTGGTGGCCGTGCGCCAGGCCCTGGACTACGGCGGAACCGGGCGGGCGGTGGCGGTCTGCGCCGTGGGCTTCCCGGTCTACGCGGCCACCCTGCTGGCGACGCTCCTGATCCTCGGGCCCTGGCCGGTCTAGCCGGCGCCGGGAGGCGGCCTAGCCGGTGCGTCGCCGCAGCACCATCACCGTGCGGTCGTCCCGGGGCGGGATGCCCGCCTCGTGCTCCTTCACCGCGCGCCGCACCTCCGCCAGCAGGTCCTCGGCGTTGCTGGGCCCCTCGGCCACCAGGCGCTCGAGGCGTTCCATGCCGAACTGCTCGCCGGCGGGGCCCTCCGCCTCGATGACGCCGTCGGTGTAGAGGATCAGCAGGTCGCCGCCGTCGAAGGGGGTCGTCGCGCTCTCGTACTGGGCGTCGGGCAGGACGCCGATGGGGATGCCGCCGGCCTCGTCGAGCCAGTCGACCCGGCCGCGGTGGCGGGTGCGCTTCAGCAGGGCCGGCGGGTGTCCTGCGCTGGTGTAGCGAAGCAGGCCGTCCTCGGGATCGAAGTTCACGCCGAAGACCGTGATGAAGTGGGAGCGGCCCTGGCGGGTGAAGAAGTGGCGGTTGGCGTGGCTGAGGACGGGCCCCGGGCCTTCCCCCGGCCGTCCGGCATAGGTGCGCAGCAGGGCGTCGAACATGGCCGCCTCCACGGCGGCGGCGGGGCCGTGGCCGGTGACGTCGGCGACCATGGCGCCGAAGACGTCCTGCTCGGCGAAGCCCGGACGCACCAGGTGGGTGAGGGGCATGTAGTCGTAGTAGTCGCCGCCGGCCAGGCCGAACGTGTCGAGCCGCGCGGCCACCTCCACCCCGCGGATCACCACGTCGGTGCTCGGGAGCAGGCGCCGCTGCAGCCGCGCCACCTCGCGCAGGTCCCGGCGGGCGCTGGCCCGGGCCTCGCGACGTCCGGCGGCCTCGCGCGCGCCGGCCAGGAGCGAGGCACCCAGGTTGGCGGCGAGCCAGAGGCGCTCGAGCCCCTCCCGGCCGAGGGCCGCGCCGGTCGCCGCGGGCAGCAGCAGGGCCGCGCCCGGCTCAGGGGCGCGGCTGGCGGTGCGGCGGGGCTGGAGCAGGGGCAGGATCCAGGCGCCCCCGCCGATGCCGAGGGCGTCGAGAGCCGGGGTGGCCACCCGTTCTGCCACGCACGGCCCCGTCGCCTGGCGACAACCGCGCTCGAGGTCGGCGTTCAGGGCCGGGCGGGTGCGCTCGGGCGCCAGCGGGTCGCCCTCCGGCAGCGCGGCGCCGGATCCTCGGGAGACGCCCTGGCTCACCCGCCAGGGGCGCTCGGGGTCGGCCAACGGGCCGACCTGGATCTCCGGCGCGGCCACGGCGAAGGCGCTGTCGCCCAGGGCCAGCTGCAGGGCCTCGAGCCAGCGAGCGGCCCCGTCGGCGGTGGCGCCCGCGGCCGCGACCGCACCGAGCGCGCGGACGAGGTGTCCGCCGCCCGCTCCGCTCACGCCATCCGCACGCCCAGGGTCTCTTCCGAGAGATCCCAGAGCGCCCGGGCTGCGGCCGGGTCGCGCGCGTAGGCCTCGTAGCCGTACTGCGCGCCCGGATCGGCCTTGGGACCGGCCACGCCGCAGTCCTCCAGGTAGAGGCCGCCGCGGCCCTCGAGCTCCGGCGCCGAGGCCGCCCAGACCGAGGTCGCCGCACCCGCCGGCACACTCTTGAACTGGAGTCGGCGGCCCTGGTTGCGTGCCTGGAGCTCGTCCAGGTCGCTCCGCGCCATGTGTCGGCCCAGGTCCGTGAGGATGGCGCCCGGGTGCAGGGCGTTGGCGCGCACGCCGCGCAGTGCCAGGCGTCGGTCCAGCTCGAAGGCGAAGAGCACGTTGGCGGTCTTCGACTGGCCGTAGGACGACCACTTGTCGTAGGGCCGCCGCTCGAAGTGGACGTCGTCGAAGACCACCGGCGACATGCGGTGGCCGGCGGAGCTCACCGATACGACCCGGGCGTGGTCGCCGTCGGCCGCGCCCGCCGACTGCAGCGCCGGCGCCAGCAGCAGCGCGAGCAGGAAGTGCCCCAGGTGATTGGTGGCGAACTGCATCTCCCAGCCCTCGGCGGTGCGCGCCAGTGGACAGGCCATCACGCCCGCGTTGTTCACCAGGATGTGCAGGCGGTCGCGGTCGGCGCGCCAGGCGTCGACGAAGGCGCGCACGCTCTCGGGCTGCTCCAGGTGGAGCTCGCCCACGTCGACGGCGTCGTTGCCGGTGCTCTCGCGGATGTCCGAGGCGATGGCCTCCCCCTTGGCAGCGTCGCGGGCCGTGAGGGTCACCGCCGCGCCCGCCGAGGCCAGCGCCCGGGCGGTCTCCGCGCCGAGGCCCCCCGAGGCGCCCGTCACCAGGGCCACCCTGCCCCGGAGGTCGATCCCCGCGAGGACCTCGTCCGTCGTCGTCTCCGCACCGAACGCTCGCAACGCTCTCTCCTTCGCCTCCGCCTGTGACCGGATCCGACACGGGCCCGGCCGAACCTTGGGAGGCTACCTGGAGGGAAGCCGATGCGCGAAGTCCGCAGGACCCGAGCGCCCGTGCTGGGCCCGAGAATGCTCCCGCTTGCGCCGCCGGAACTGCGCCTGGCGTCCATCGGCCCCGGCTCGATCGGCCCCGGCCGGGTGCGGCGCTGGCTGCCCCTTCCCGACGCTGTCCTGGACCTGATCCGGCGCGACGCCCTGGGCGCGGCGGAGGACGCGCTGGCGGCCTACGTCGGCGGCTTCCTGCCCCCTGGCGCGGCGGAGATCGAGCTGACCCTGGACGAGGACCGGCTGGAGGTGGTGCTCACCTACCGGCGGCCATCGGTCAGCGGGACCGTTGGGGCACCGTGATGTCGGGCGAGGTGAGGGAGCGCTTCTTCAGCCACGAGGCCACCTGCTTGCCGATCTCGTCGGCGTTGGTGACGCGCACGTCCACCACCAGGTCCTCGTCCACGTCGACGAGGCGCACCGGCTCGCCGCGGTTCGACCCCACGGCGTGCGCCTCCGACACCAGGTCCAGCGGCTTCCGCACCCCGTTGGCGGCGATCACGCACAGGGCCCCGGCGATGATCGTGAGGAGGATCTTCGTGTAGCGGTCGGTCGACAAGGTCATCGGGCGGTTTCCTCCGGTCTCAGGTGACCCGCAGCACCTCGGTCACGCTCGTGACGCCGCTCAGGGCCAGCTCGAACCCCCGCTCCCGAAGCGGCACGAGTCCCTGCTCCCGGGCGGCGGCCTCGAGCTTGCTGGCGGGCGCCTTCTGGATCATCAGATCCTGGATCTTCAGGTCCGGGATGAGTACCTCGTGGATCGCCCGTCGCCCGCGGTAGCCGGCCCCGCGGCACTCGCCGCAGCCGGGGGCCTGCCAGAGCGGGGCGTCGTCGGGGAGCCCCAGCCGGGCGGCGACCCGGGCGCTCTCCGGATCCTCCTGCTTGCAAGCCTCGCACAGGACCCGCACCAGGCGCTGGGAGACCACGGCTCGCATGGACGAGGCCACGAGATAGGGCTCGACGCCCATGTTCACGAGCCGGGCCACGCTGGCGGCGGCGCTGTTGGTGTGGAGCGTCGAGAGCACCAGGTGACCCGTGAGGCTCGCGTGTACGGCGATCTCGGCGGTCTCGGTGTCGCGGATCTCGCCCACGAGGATCACGTCCGGGTCCTGGCGGACCAGCTCCCGAAGGCTCTTGGCAAAGGTGAGGTCCACCTTGGGGTTGACCTGGGTCTGGCGGACGCCGGGCAGGCGGTACTCCACCGGGTCCTCCAGGGTGTGGATCTTGCGGTGCGGTTCGTTGATGTCCGAGAGCGCCGCGTAGAGGGTGGTGGTCTTGCCGCTGCCGGTCGGGCCCGTCACCAGCACGATGCCGTTCGACTGCCGCAGCACGTCCCGCATGCGGGTGAGGTCGGTCTCGGGGATGCCCAGCCGGTCCAGCTGCAGCAGCGCGCTGTCCCGGTGGAGGATCCGGATCACCAGATTCTCGCCGTAGACCGTCGGGAAGCACGAGATCCGCAGGTCGTAGACCTGGCCGGTGTCGCGCTCGTAGCGGATGCGCCCCGATTGGGGCAGCCGCCGCTCGGCGATGTCGAGCTGGGCGAGCACCTTCACCCGCGAGACGATCTTGCCCTGCAGCCGCTTGGGCGGTCGCGCCTGCTCGGCGAGCATGCCGTCGATCCGGAAGCGGACCGCCAGCTCCTCCTCCTCGGGCTCGATGTGGACGTCGGTGGCGCCGCGGTCGATGGCGTCGTTGAGGATGGCGCGGACCAGCCGCACCACGGGCTTCTGCTCGTCGCCCAGGGAGACCAGGGCCAGATTCAGGTCCTCGTCTTCCTGGGGCCCGTCCTCCGCGCCGCCCTCCGCCTCCACCTTCTCGATGGCGGCCTGGATCTCGTTGGTGGTGCCGAACATCTCGTCCACCACCCGGCGGATGGCGGTGGCGGTGCCGTAGACCGGGTTGACGTGGCCGCCCAGCGAGCGCGCCACCACGTCCACGGCGCCCATGTCCAGCGGGTCGGACATGGCCACGGTGGTCGTGCCGCCCATGCGGTAGAGGGGGATGGCGCAGGCGCGGCGCGCCGCGTCCGGGGAGAGCTCCTGGACCAGCTCGGGGGAGAGCGCGTAGCCCTCCACGTCGACGAAGGGGATGCCCTGCTGCTCGCTCAGGACCTCTACCAGATCCAGCTCGCTCACGCGGCCGAGCTTCAGCAGGGCCTCGCCCAGGGCCTGTCCCGTGCGGCGCTGCTCGCGGATCGCCTCGTCGAGCTGGGCCTGGTCGATCAGGCCCTTCTCGCGCAGGAGGGCGCCGAGTCGCTTGCGACTCACGGCATCACCTCCAGACCGCCCGCGTTCTCCTCTTCGCGGTCGAGCACGCGCAAGGAATCCCCCTCCAGGCCGCCGAAGGTCAGCACCACCTCGCCGGCCTCCACGCCCCCGCGATGCACGGGCACCAGAGGCGGATCGGTCGAATCGATCGCCAGCGTTACCGTTTCGGGCTCCGAATCCAGCACGAAGACCGTCACCCGGCCGCCCGCGGACAGCCGCACGTCGCGCAGCACCCGCACCCCCTGGCTGTGCACCCGGGTCGGGTCGAGGGAAAGCCGGGCGCTGCTCTCCACGCTTCCCCCGGTCTCCTCGAGGATGCGGATGTCGAAGCGGGTGGAGATGTCCTCGCGGATCGTGCGCGCCGTGCTCTCCCGCTCGACCACCGCCACGGTGACCGGCACCCGGGGCAGCGGCCCCTCGGTGTCGCGGATCCGGATCGCGGCCCGCGGAAAGCGCACCGACACGCGCCCCGTGCCTCGGGAGGCGGGGCTCCCGGTGTCGGCGACGACGACCTCCACGTCGGGCAGGTCGGTGCGGCCCCGGAAGGCGGCCGCCGTCCTGCGGCTGCCGGCGTCGGCGGCGTCGAAGCCCATCGGACCCGGCACGGTGAGGGAGGCGTCCTCCGGCGCGAAGTCCACCGTCCCCCGGTAGTTGGCCGTGGTCGCACCCGCGGCATTGCGCGCGGTGACCGTGGCGGCGAAGGGCTCGCCGTCGCCCACGGCGTAGAAGAAGCTGCGCTCCGGCGGCGGGTCGTCGAAGACCAGGTCGAAGTGGTGCGGGAAGACCTCGAAGGGGTCGCTGCTGCCTGTGACCGTCTGCCCGAACCAGGCCGGGTCGGTGACCTGCACGCGGATCGTGCCGGCGTCGCCGTAGGCCACGAGCAGGTCGGCCTCGCCCCGGCCCGAGGGCCCCACGTCCCCGTTCGCGGGGGTGAGCGCGACCGCGCCGCTGTTCGGGCTCACGTACTCGGTCGCCAGCACCAGGGCCCCGCCCGAGGTGGCGTAGCTCGGCGTGGTGGGGTTGTCGGCCAGGGATCCCGCGGTGGCGTCCTCGGCCACCGCCCGCACCTGGAGCGCGAAGTCGTCGCCGGCCAGGGGCGGCTCCGCGCCTTCGACGCGCACCTCGAAGGCCAGGGGCCGGAAGGTCAGCACCGCCTCGCCGGCGATGGCGGCGTCGCCCCGGTCCGCCACCCGCAGGCGCACCAGGCCAACGTCGGCGTAGCGCAGGCCGGCGGCGCCCTCGAACAGGCGCACGCCGTTCGCGTCGGCGAAGTCCAGGTCGAAGTCGTCGTTCGGGCCCAGGGCCGCGTCACCCAGCTCCAGGGGCACGCCGCCCACGCCCGTGGAGACCCGCGACCAGCTCAGCTCGGCGGGACCCGCGTAGTTGCCCGCGACGGCGCCGCTCGCGTCGAGCGCCGTGATGCGCAGGCCGTGGCGGCGCCCGGCCACGCCGCCGTCGTTGGCCACGTCCGTGAGCTCGATCCGGAAGGAGGCCGCCGGCCCCGCCGGCTGGGCGGCCACGGTGCGGCGCACCGAGTACACACCCTGGGCGCTGCGGGCCCACACCGAGTAGTAGTAGGTGGTTCCCGGCTCGAGCTGGTTGTGGACCACGGCGTCGTCGGTTCCCGGGCCGTTCGGGAAGACCCCGCCCTCCACCGGGAAGCCCTCGCTGGGCGTCGCCGGGAAGCCCGTGGTGTTGAAGCGGATCACGGTCTCGACGAAGCCCGGGGAGCTCGGGTTGGTCCAGTCGAGGCGGATCTGTTCGGCGCCGGGCGTGGCGCGGAGGTTGTCCACCGGATCCGGCGCGGCCAGGTCGTTCTTCAGCACCCCCGCGCCCTCGAGGGCGAGCCAGGTGACCCGCTCGTCGGTGTGGTTGGTGTCCGCGTCGTTGGCGGTGTCCTCCTCCACGAAGATCAGGGCCTGGCTGGCGTCCTTGCTGCGCAGGCGCAGGTGGGCCGAATCCGGTCCGTCGTAGGTGGCGAGCTGGGAGAGGAAGGTGGGCGCGGCGGCGAACGCCGGCGTGAAGGCGATGACCTCGTCCCGCTCGTCCACGGTATCCGCGGAGAGTGCCGCCTCGAAGGGCGAGGCGCCCAGGCTGCCCACGCCGGCGGTCCACGCCACCCAGCCCAGGGTCTCGACGGCGCCGTGGGGCGCCGTCGCGCCCTCCACGTCCTCCATGGCGAACTGGAAGCCCGAGGCCGTGAGCTGGCGCATGCGGACGTCGGCGTACTGCGGGTCGTTGGCGCTGTCGATGCTGGCGAGCACCGCCGGCGTGGCCCCGAACGCCGTCGTGAAGCTCTGGGCGAGCCAGAGGTTCGAGATCGAGCGGCCCACCGTGGCCTGGGTGTCCACGCGCCGGGCCTCGATGCGCGTGCCGTCCACCAGGGTGTGCTCGCCCTCGGCCACCGCCAGGTAGCCGATCTCCTCGCTGCCGTGGACGCCGTCCCGGTTCGGGGCCTCGACCAGCCGGGCCTCGAAGCCGCTGGCCGTCACGTTGCGGACCCGCACCACCACCTCGTCGGCCTCGGTGGCGCTGGCCGGTCCCACGATCACGACGGGGTTGGTGAGGGCCACGGGCAGGGCGACGGCGGTCCAGCCCGTTCCCACCGCGGTGCTGCCGTAGACGCCCACCTCCTGGCCCAGGGTGACCACGAAGAGCGAGAGCGTGGGCGAGACGAGCGGTCCGCCGGTGGCCCCGAGGCCGGCCCCGGAGCGCACGCCGGTGCCGCTGAGGTCCGCGTTCTCGATGCGCACACCGTAGGTGTCGCCGGCGCTGCCCACCTGGTCGTCGAGGTCGAAGGTCACGAGCAGGTTCAGGGTCTCGTTGCGGGCCAGGTCCGGCAGCGAGAAGGTCAGCGCGCCGGCGCTGAAGGCCCCGGCGCCAAGCTCCACGTCGCCGGCGCCGACGGTGGGATCGCCGCCCGGGTTCGAGAACAGGCGCACCTGCTGGATGCTGCCCGGGTCGTGGCTGCCGGTCTCGCGGATCGTGAGGCTCAGGCCCGTGGCGCCCTCCAGGCCGCCGGCCGACACCGCGAAGCTGTAGAGGGGCTGCTGGCTGCCGCCGAGCAGCAGGTTGCCCGAGGGCTGGGTCGCCGCTGCCGCCATGCCGAGGGTGCCCTGGGTGTCGCCGTGCAGGTCCCCGGGACCGTCGACGGCCAGGAAGGCCACCACCTCGGTGGTGTGGTCGGTCTCGCCGTCGCCGACGGTCTCCTCCTCCACGAAGAAGCGCAGGAAGGGCGTCGCCGCGTCGGTGTCGACCATGCGCATGTGGGCGACGTTGGGGCCGTCGAAGCTGGCCAGGCCGAGCAGGCCGAATGGATCGCTGGCGAAGGGACCCGTGAGGGTGCGGGTGTAGGGCGCGTCGTCCACCGCATCGGGGGTGAGCCCCGCCTCCACGTGGCGGCCCGCCAGGCTGTGGACGCCCGCCTGGAGCGCGATCCAGCCGACGGTCTCGGTGCCGTGGGGGCCGGGCGAAGCCTCGTCCTGCTCCAGGAAGACCTCGAAGCCCGAGGGCGAGAGGTTCTCGTGACGGCTGGCCACGAAGTGGCCGTCGTTCTCGGTCATCACCTGGGAGACCACCGCGGGGGTGGCCGGGAAGGTGGAGCTGAAGCTCACCGGGACGTCGGCCGAGCCCGAGCCGTTGCGGGTGGCGTCGGTGTCGAGGGTTCCGGCCTCGAGCAGCACGTTGCCCGGCAGCACGTAGCGGCCGGCGTCGATGACGAGGTAGGCGATCTCTTCGGGCCCGTGGACGCCGTCCGTGTTGCCGGGCTCCTGGAGCCGCACCTGGAAGCTCGTGCCCGTGACGCCCCGGACCCGCGTGACCACGGGGTCGGATTCGCGGGCGAAGGCCGGCCCCACCACGATCACCGGGTCGGTGTAGCTGTTGCGCAGGTCGACGGTCACCCAGGCGCTCGTGAGACCGGCGATGCGGCCGGATTCGCCGATCACCAGGCCCGGGTTGGCCGCGACCGTGCGCGCGGGACCCGCGACCGGTCCGCCGATGGCGGCGAGGAGGTCGCCGCTGGTGGCGCCCGCGCCGCTGACGCCCGCGTTCTCCACCCGGAAGCTCACGCTGCCGCTGCCCGAGGCCACGCTGCCCACCACGAGGAGGCTGGTGCTTCCGATCGGGAGGGCGCCGACAGGGAAGCGCAGCGCGGTACCGACTGCGCTGCCCGCCGCCACGAGGGTGTCCACGCCGGCGGTCAGGTCGCCGTCGTCGTCGACGTCGCGGTAGAGCGCGAGCCCCGAGAAGGCGCTCGCCGGGAGCGTGCCCGCAGTCTCCACGTCCAGGACGACGCCGCTCACGTCCTCGGCGGAGACCGTGAGGTCGATCTGGAATAGCTCCTGGCTGCCGGGGGCGCCGGAGATCAGGGGGCCCGCCGGCACCGCGGCGCCGGCCGAAAGGGTGATGAGTGGCGGCGCCGAGAGGGTGCCGGGCCCCGACGCGGCCAGCACGCCCACCCGCTCGGTGGTGTGGTTGGTCTCCGCGTCGTTGGTGGTGTCCTCCTGGACGTGGAGCACCACGTTGGCGGCGGTGGCGGCGTCCCGGCGCACCCAGCCCGAGTTGTTGCCGTCCCGGGTCTGCATCTGCGCCAGCACCAGGGGCGGCGCCGCGAAGGCCGCGTTGAAGGTCACCGTGCTGTCGCTGTCGGTGACCGAGTCGCCGGTGAGGAGCGCGTCGAGATCGATCCCGCCCTCGTCGGCCGCGCCCACCGCCAGGGCCACCCAGCCCAGGGTCTCGGTGCCGTGGGTGCCCGCGTCGCCCTCTTCCCGCTCGAGGGCCACCCGGAAGCCGCCGCTGCCGACGTTGCACTGGCGCGTGTGGACGAAGGTCGCGTCGTCGGCGGTCTGGGCCTGGGAGAGCACCAGGGGCGTGGCGCCGAAGGCCTGGGCGAACGAGACCTGCGCCAGGGGCGGCGCGTTGCAGCCGCTGCCCTGGGCGATGCCCACCGTGGCGTTGCTGGGGAAGGTCCCGGCCTCCACGCGGCGGCCGCTGGTCAAGACGTAGGCGCCGGCCTCGAAGACGGCCCAGCTCACCGTCTCCGCCGCGTGCACCCCGTCCTCGTTGCTGGGCTCCTGGAGCTGGAGCTCGAAGCTCGTGGCCGTGACGTTGCGGACGCGGACCACGGCCGGGTCGCCCTCCACCCGGGTGGGCGGCTGGGCCACGACCACGGGCGAGACGAAGCTGTGGCTCGTGTTCACCGTGACCCAGGTGGCGTCCACGGAGGCCTGCCCCAGCTCGATCACGGTCGCGGCGCCGGCCCGCTGGGCGGCGACCCCCAGCAGGAGCAGCAGCAGCGCCGCGCTAGCGCAGGAAGAGCGTCGCACCGTCGATCTCGAAGGCGTCCACCCGCAGGTCGAACGGGCTGCGCAGGCCGGCGTCGTCCAGGTAGTGGCCGCCGAAGCGCTCGTCGCCGTCCCGGTCGAGGACGATCGGCTCCCCGGGCTCGAAGCGGCCGCTCTCGTCCGCGTCCACGAAGCGGACGCTCGACACGGAGGCCGCCACGTCCCGGGTGGGCGGCGACCCCTCGACGCGGGCCGATCCGGCCAGGCGCAGGTCGGAGCCGGGCTCGAAGCGCCCGTCGGCGCGGCGATCCAGGAAGAGGAGGTCGCCGGCGTCGAACACGCCGTCGTCGTCGGCGTCCTGGAACCAGACCCGGTCGGCCTCGGCGAAGGCCGTGAGCGCCACGCCCGGTTCCGGGTCGGGGCTGCGGGCTGCGTCGATGCGGCGGTCCGGGCTCGCGAGGGGGATGCCCATCTCGGCGGTGAAGGGGAGGAAGGCGGGCGGGTCTCCCAGCCGCGCCGCGCGCATGCGCACGACGCCGCCCTCGGGCCCGCTGAAGGCCGCCTCGGCCTCCCAGCCCGGCGCCGAGAGGCGCACCACGTCGCCCTCCCGGGCGCCGTGGAGGTTCCCGAGCACGAGCCGGCGCAGGGGCAGCCCCGGCACCAGGTCGGCGATCTCCAGGCCCGGCTCGCCGAGCAGCACCCGGTCCCCGGCCGCCAGCAGGTCGACGAAGCGGAGGTCGCCGGTGCGGGTGTCGCCCAGGGCGACGTCCAGGGTCACCGCCACCGCCGCGACGGCGGCGCGCTCCGCCTCCGTGAGGCGACCATTGCGCGGCAGCAGGGGGCGGCCGCGCCGGTCGTAGTAGGCGAAGCGCAGGCTGCGCACGCGCACGCCCAGGTCGCGTCCGGGCAGGGTCTCGCGGCGGCCGCCCCACAGCCGCACCAGTCGACCCGCCTCGAGCCGCAGCTCCACCACCGACGCCGGACCGCGTCGCGGGTCGGCCAGGTAGCGCACGGCCAGGCGGTCGGCGTCGCGGCGGGGGCCGTCGGCGGCGCCGGGCCTCGCCACGCGCCCCTCCTCGAGGTCGAGGCGCAGGCGGGTGGGCAGGGTCTCCCAGCGGCCGTCCTGGAGGGCGTGGAGGGTGGGGCGCGGCGCACCGGCCAGGAAGGGCCGACCGAGCGTGTGCCAGCCCTCGGCGTCGGGTGACCAGCGCTCCCGCAGCGGCGCCAGGAAGCGCACCCGGTCGCGCTCGGCCACCTCCACGGCGGCGGCGTCCCGCAGCCCGGGCGCGCGGAACCCGCCCTCGGCGACCGCCTCCAGGGCGTCGCGCAGGAAGAAGCGGGTCGACACCGCCCCCTGGGCCGTGCGGAACGACTCGAAGGCCACGTCGAGCAGTCCCATCAGCGCCAGGAGCAGCAGCCCCGTCAGGCCGACGGCGAGGACGACCTCGACGAGGGTGAAGCCGCCCCGACCCGGTCCGGGGCGCTCACCAGGTCCAGGGCTGTTCACCTTCGTGGTCTCCCCAGTCGGAGCCCAGGGGTTGGTTGACGTCGACCAGCACGGTCGCGCTGTCCACCAGGTAGACCCAGCCCCCGTCGCCGGGAAGGCGCGCGGGGTCGAGCTCCAGGTGGATCATCCCCTCGACGTTGTCCACGCCGTTGCCGCCCTCGCCGGAGCTCACCAGCTCCGGCGGGATCGTCTTGAGATAGGCCTGCACTGTTCCCGCGTCGCGGTAGGTCTCGGTGAGCAAGGTCTCCAGGCGCTCGGGATAGCGGCCGTTCTTGATCCGGTACTGCTTCACCGCGTGGTTCAGGGTCTGCAGGTTGGTGCGGGTGGCGGTGATGCGCGCCGACTTGTCCGCGCCCAGCCCGGCCAGCTGCGGCACCAGGGTGGCGGCGAGGATGCCGAGGATCACCAGCACGATCAGGATCTCGATCAGGGTGAAGGCGGCGCTGCGACGCACGTTCATGGCGTTCCTCCGGCGCCCTACCGGTGGTAGAGCTGGATGAGGTTGAACATCGGGAGCAGGATCGAGAGGGCGACGACGAGGACCACGCCGCCGAGCGCCACCAGGAGCGCGGGCTCGATGAGCGAGGTGACCGTGCGCAGGGTGTCCTCCACCTCGTTGTCGTAGAAGTCCGCCGTGTTCGAGAGCATCTCCTCCAGCGAGCCCGACTCCTCGCCCGTGCGCAGCATGTCGAGGAAGAGCGAGGGGAAGACGCTGCCGACGGCGAGGCTATCGGCCAGGCCGGCGCCGCTGGTCACCGAGCGCGCCGCGCGGTCGAGGCTGTCGCCGAAGACCTCGCTCCAGGTGGTCTGGCGGGTGAGCTCCAGGGCCTGCAGCAGGGGGATGCCGCTGGCGAGCATCGTCGCCAGGGTTCGGGCCAGGGACGCCGTGACGCCCACCCGCAGCAGCGCGCCGACCGCCGGCACGGAGAAGAGCAGGGTCTCGGCGCGCCGGCGGCCCAGCGGCGTCCGCAGCCAGCGCAGGCCGGCCAGCCCAGCCGCGATCCCGACCAGGGGCACGAGCCAGAACGTGCGGCCCGCCAGCTCGGCGGTGCCGAGCAGCAGGCGCGTGAGCAGGGGCAGGTCGGCGCCCACGCTCTCGAAGACCGTGACGAAGCGGGGCACCACGCGCAGGAGCAGGAACGCCATCACCCCGCCCGAAAGCAGCACCAGCACCACGGGATAGGCCAGCGCCGACACGAGCTGGCCGCGCAGCTGCAGCATGCGCTGGCCGTAGGCCGCCAGCCGGAAGAGCACCTCCTCGAGGCTGCCCGAGGCCTCCCCCGCCTGGATCAGACGGGTGTACACGTCCGGGAAGAGGTCCCGCCGCCGTGCCATGGAGGTCCAGAGCTCGTCGCCCGCCCGGACCTGGTCGCGCACGGCCGTGAGCGCCTCGGCCAGCAGCCGGCTGCGGGTGTTGCGCGACGCGCTCTCCAGCGCCTTCACGATGGGGATCCCCGCCCGCATCAGGGAGGCGAGCTGGCGGGTGGCGTGGACCCGGTCGCGGCCGAGGTTCAGGCGGCCGCCGAGGTCGCCGAGCCAGCGGCCGATCCCCGGCTTGACACCGCGAACGGACACCACGCTGTAGCCCAGGCCCTGGAGGCGCTCGATCAGCTCCCCGGCGGCCTCGGCCTCGAGCTGGCCCGCGAAAGCCGCGCCCGACGGGTCCCGCACGCGATACTGGAAGAGCGCCACTAGTCCTCCGCTCCGGGACTCGCCGCGGCCTCCGCGTCCGGCGTCTCGGCGCCGTCGGCGGCGTCCGGGCCCGGAGTGGCCTTCGCCTCGGGGCTCACGGTCTCGCCCAGGAAGGGCGGCGGGATCAGGAAGCGCGAGTCGCCCTGTCGCTCCAGGTACCCGCTGCCCAGCCGGCCCGCCGGCATCGAGCCGGAGCCCGGCTTCAGCACGAAGGGCGTGATCAGCACCAGCAGCTCGCTTCGCTCCAGGTTCTGGCTGTCGGCGCGGAAGAGCAGGCCGAGCAGCGGGATCCGCCGCAGCCAGGGCACGCCCGACTCGGTGCGGCTGGCCCGGGACTGGATGAGACCGCCGATCAGGCTGGTCTCGCCGTCGTCGAGCAGGATGGTGGTCTCGGCCACGGTGGTGGTGATCGGGAGGTCGCTGGTCTCCTGGATCAGGTCGCCGGGATCGTTCAGGAGCAGCGGGTCGATGCTGCTGACCTCGGGCACGACCCGCAGCACCACCTGGCCGGTGTCGGTGATGGTGGGCGTGACCTCGAGCTTGATGCCGACGCGCTTGAACTCGGTCTCCGAGGTCTCGTTGCCCCCGGCCGTGAGGGTGGTGCGGGTGTTGAAGGGGACCTCCTGTCCCACCAGGATCGACGCCGTCTCGCGATTGAGCACCGAGAGGCTCGGCGCCGAGATGATCTCGGCGAGGCCCTCCTGCACCAGGGCCGAGATGCGCGCGCGGATCTGGTAGAGGTCGCCGTTGGCGAAGAAGCGCAGGGCCAGGGCGTAGACCGGGTTGATACCCGCCAGGGCCGGGGCCACGCCGCCGATCAGCTCTCCGAGCTCGCTCGTGCCGTCGTCGTCCTCGCTCGAGAACGCGGATCCGGCGCCGAGGGTGGTGTCGCCGCCGGGGAGCGGGATCACGGTCTCCTGGTCGCTCCACTCGATGCCGAGCTCCCGGGCCGTGTTGTCCGCGATGTTCACGAGCTGGGCCTCGATGCGGACCTGGGGCGGGGGCTGGTCGAGGGCCGCCAGCAGGTCGGCCACGCGACCGTGGACCCGGGCGGCGTCCGTGACCACGAGCCGGTTGCTGCGGAGCTGCAGGGCCACGTCGCCATCGCCGGAGAGGAGCCCCCGGATCACCTCGAGGGTCTCCTGCAGGTCGGCGAAGTTGACCGTGTAGGCCCTGCTGATCAGCCCGGGACCGCCGTGCACCACCAGGATGTCGTCGACGACCTCCCAGCCGATGCCGCGGGTGGTGAGAACGGCGTCGAGCGCGGCCCCCAGGCGCACGTCCGAGAGCGACACCGTGATCGCCTGGTCGAGGCCTTCCAGGCCGACCACGTTCAGGTCGTGGGCGTCGGCGATGCCGCGTAGGACCCCGGCCAAGGGCAGGTCCTTGCTCACCCAGCTCACCTTCTGGTCGAGCAGCGCCCGCACGTCCGGAGCGTCGGCGGGGGGTTCGGCCGCGGCCGGCGCTGCCAGCAGCCCGGCCAGCACCAGGCCGAGAACGTTCCGCTTCATCGCCCTGCCTCCTCGCTCGGGTCCTCGTCGCCCTGGGCCAGGGAGAGGACCTCGCGGTGACCGCCTTGCACGAGCACCACCTCACCGGTGCGGATCGCGTGGATGCGGGCATTGCCGAACTGCTCGCCCTCGCGGAAGACCTCGCCGCCGATGACGGCCACGCGGCCGCGCTCGCCCTCGAGAGTGGCGTCGAGGCGCAGCCGCGGCGTCTTGGATCCGCCCGCGCTCCGGGGCGCGTCGAAGAGCCCGGGCCGGGCGGCGACACGATCGTCCGGGGGCAGCCGGAGCGGCTCCGGCGTCGCCGTGCCGAAGCGACCCCGGCCCACCAGGAGCCCCGTCTCGAGCTCGATCTCCACGCCGCCGCGACGCGCGCGCTCGAGGCGCAGGGCGCGCAGGTCGGCGGGGACCGCCGCATCGGCCAGGCCTTCGAGCAGGGCCAGGGCGCCGGGCAGCGGGCCGCGGAAGCGCGTACGCCAGCCCATGACGCCCGCCCTCCCCAGGGTCTCGGGATCCGTGTCCTCGTCGGCCTCGAACCGCGCGACCTCCACGGGCTCGAGGCGCGCGTCGCGGGCGGCACCGAGCAGGTCGGCGAGCACCCGATGCACGCCCTCGGCATTGGGGGTGCTCTCCACCGCCTCGGCGAGGCCTTCCTCGGCGCCCTGGATCGAGGCTTCGAGCCGGGCCTCGTCGCCGCGGCCGCGGGCGAGCTTCCCCTCGGCCTCGGCCAGGGCGGTGTCGTAGTCGGCGATCTCCTCGACGAGGGTCTGCTCCACGCCGCGGACGCGGGTGAGCTCGGCCCGGCGCGGCGCGTGGGCGCCCAGGAAGTGGAGCCGGAAGCCGAGCACCGCCAGCAGCAGGAAGGCGAGCAGCCCGTAGCGCTGGGCGCTGCGGGGCAGGCGCCCCAGCCAGCGCTCGTAGAGCCGCTCGAAGGACGAGGCGGCCGTGCTAGAGGGTCCGGCAGGTGATGCCGAAGACATAGTCCCCGTCCCTCCTCCGCTTGCCGTCCCGTCCGTCTCCCGGCGCCGACCCCGCCCGCTCCTGGAGGCTGTCCAGACGCACCCCCGTGATGGGCGCGAGGGCCTCGAGGGCGAGCAGGTAGTCGGCGACCGCGGCCTCGCTGCGCGCGCGTCCCCGGAGCGTGAGCGTTCCGGCCTCCTGCTCGGCCCGCTCGAGGGACACGCCGCGCGGGGCCACCGCCAGGCTCTCTCCCAGCACCTCCACCGACCGCTGTCGCCGCGCCCGGGCGAAGCGGTCGAGCTGGGCCTCCATGGCGTCGAGTTCGCTCAGGCGGAGTCGGCGAGCGTCGATCGCCTCGTTCAGCGCGCCGAGCTCGGCCTCGCGGGTGTCGAGGGAACGGCCGCGCGCGTCGAGCTCGACGCGGAGCTCGGCGACGGCGCGTTCCGCGCGGTGCAGGCGCCAGACCACGTGGGCCGCGTACGCGGCATAGAGCACCAGGCCCAGGGCGGTGACGAGGGCGAGCCCGAAAAGACGCCGCAGCAGACGGCTCTCGTCGTCCGCCGACGTGTCCAGGGCGCGGAGCAGGGAGAGCTCCTTCACGAGAAGTCCCTCCGCAGGGCCAGGCCGACCGCCACCGAGAGCTCCGCCGCGCGATGCTCGAACTCGGCCCGCTGGGAGGCGGACAGCCCGTTCAGTCCCGAGAGCGGATCCAGGACCTCGACCCGGATGCCGTCGAAGCGCGAGGCGAGGCGGGACTGGAGCACGTCCGGCGTCGGGAAGTTCCCCGAGACGGCGATCCGGGTGAGCTCGGCGCTGGACTGAGAGAGCTGGAACGAGAAGTAGGAGAACGCCCGCTGGATCTCGCTCATGAGCTGGTCGACGAAGGTGGTGACGGCCTCGTCGAAGGTGTCCAGGTCGATCAGGTTCCCCTCGACGAGGTGCGAGCGGCTCTCGAGCAGCATCTCGATGGGAACGCCCGTGCGCTTGGCGAGCGTGTCGAGGATCTCGCGACCGCCGATGGCGAGCGGGCGGCAGTAGCGCACCTCGCCGCCCACGAGGATCGCGAACTCCGTCATCGACAGACCCGTGTGGACCACGCTCACGGCCTCGGCGTCGTCGGCCGGCAGGTTCAGGCGGCAGACCCGGGCGAGGGAGAGGGAGACGTCGTCGATCGCCACCGGCTCGAGGCCGATGCGGCGCATCCGGGCCACGTGGGCTTCGAGGTCCGCGCGGAAGCCGATCATCGCGAGCACCGCCAGCTTCGGGGTGCCGCGCAGGATCACCTCGCCGAGGGGCACGGCGTCGAAGACGATGGCCTCCGGGTCCACCTCCTCCTCGCGCGCGATCTCGTAGCGCAGGGTCTCGGCGAGCTCGGCCTCGGGCATGGGCGGGACGTTCAGCACGCGGACCCGCACGTCCGACGACCACAGGAAGGTGGTCACGCGGTTGTGGGGGAGCACGCCCCGGGCCAGCATGTCCGAGAGGGTCTGGTCCACCGCCTCGTCGAAGCGGGCGGCGTCCGATGCACCGTCCTCCGGGAGCGGCTGCGCGACCAGGGTCTGGCAGTGGGGCTCGTCGCCCACCCAGTCGATGCAGGCGGCGCGGATGCAGGTGGAGCCCAGGTCGAGGCCGATGACGCTCGGCGCGGGGCGCAGCCTTCCCAGCAGGGAGCGGGTCGAGCGGGCGCGCTGGAGGATCGACTTCACAGCCCCGTCCCCTCCACGAGGGTGGCGAGCTGGGCCGTCGGCACCTCGCCGACCGGCGGGCGCCGCGACCCGGGCGCGACGCGGAACACCTCGACGTGGACCTCCAGGGGATCGCGCTCCGGCACCACGCGCCGGCGGATCCGCCAGCTGCGGCCGCCAGTCTGCTCGGGCGGCCGGCCGGCCTCCGGGATCCAGGCGTCGCCGTGGCGGCGCAGCGCCGCCTCGTCGGGGCCCTCGGCCCGCACCCGCTCCATCTCCCGCTCCGCCAGGGAGAGGGCGACGGAGAGGTCGTCGGCGGCGAGCAGCGTGCTCATGGACTCCGAGTACATCCGCAGCAGCGGGGTCATGGCCAGGCCGAGCAGGAGGAGCGCCATCAGGATCTCGACCAGGGTGAAGCCGTCGCGCGACCCGGCGGAGGTGGTTCCCAGGGTCACGGCGTGACTCCCAGGCGCACGACGACCGTGCGCTCCACCTCGCCCACGCGTCCCGTGCCGAAGAGCGTCTGGGCCTCGGCGTCGAAGCGCGCCCACAGGTGGCCCCCCGCGAGCATGCGGCTGCCGCCCGCGGTAGGCACGTTGCCGTCCTGGGGCTCGCCCTCCAGCACCTCGCCGTAGCGTTCCCGGTGGAGCTCGTGGACGGCGAGGGCCACGCCGGCGTGGGCCAGGTAGAGCGCCTGGGTCCGATCGACGCGGGTGAGTGTCGCCTCGGACTCCAGGTCGACGAGGCGCACCAGCAATCCCCCCAGGAAGGCCATCGAGACCAGGAGGATCAGGCTGGTGAGGAAGACGGACCCCTCCCCGCGCTTGCGTGCGGATGCACTCATCACGTGCGTGCAGTCGGACTCCGGAAGTGCGCACTTGAGACGCATGGGTTGCCCGAAGCGCCCGAAGGCCAAAAACGCCGCATCCCCTCGGGCGAAGCCCCGGCTTCGTCTCCGGCGTTCGCCCCTGTGAACTCCTTCACACCCACCGGCTCGCGGCCGCGCGACGCTGCGGGTCATGGAGCCGGAGATCCGACGGAGGACGCGCCGCAAGCCCACCGAGGCCACCCGCCTCGCCGCGGCGAGCGCCGTCCTGCTCGGGCCGCGTTTCCGCGGGCGGATCCTGTCGCGCATTCAGGATCCGCATCGGGCCGTCGCACCCGAGATCGGTCTCGACCTCGGGCTGGTCGTGCGGGTCGCCAAGGCCATGGAACGGCTCTCGTTCCCGTTCGAGCTGATCATCGGGATCTCCGGGGCGGCATTCGTCGCCGCGGCCGCGGCGGGACGTCTTCCCGCCGCGGCCCTCTGCTTCGCGGTGGCGTGCGTCGCGGTCTTCCGGCGTCGCTGGTGGGAGCGCTTCCAGCTGGCCCCGCTCTTCGAGCGTCCCTTCGATCCGCAGCGCGTGGCCCGGGCCTTCCGGACGGAGATCGAGCCGGCCGAGGCGGAGGCGATCCTGCGGACCCGGGGGAACGTGGTCGTCTACCGCGGCTTCACCCCGTTCGTCGGCACCGGGTTCGGCCTCGGGACCTCGTCGCTGGCCGTCGAGCTCCGCGGACCCGACGGCGCGCCCGTCCCCCTCGCGCTCGACGACGTGTACGCCGCCTTCGCCAAGGCTGCGGCGGGCTGCTCCCTGGGCCGCGTCGAGACCCGGGACGCGCTCTTCGTCCACGGCCCCGACCTCGCCCGCGAGTCGCGTCTGCTGCCGGATCGCTTCGGGCGGCCCGTGCAGACGCTGGCGGAGGAGGACCTCCGCAGCTACCGCGAGCGGCCTTCGGCCCGCGTCCGTCACTACCAGTGGCTCCAGGTGGAGGGCTGGGGCAGCGAGCTCGTCATGTCCTACTTCCTGCGCTGCACCCGGGTCGGAGACGGCCTGTTCGTGGAGATTTCGCGCTTCCTGCTGATGCCGCCGTCGGGTCGCTACCGGGGCATCGACCGCCAGCCGCCGCGCACCTGGCTCGGCGGCTTCGCCTGGGGCTTCGCGACGGCCCTGCGGGTCCCGTTCGAGATGGCCCAGGCCGCCTGGGCGCTCGGTGCGCGGGCCGTGCGCCGGCTGCGCCGCGCGACCGGTCTGGCCGAGCGGGGACGGCGGCGGGAGATCGAGACCGCTTCCCGGTACAACTACGGGGCGGGCCAGAGCCTGCGCGAGAGCCTCGGCGAGGCGCGGATGAACCACTGGTTCCAGCAGGCGGATCGGGTGATGCTGCAGCGCTCCCTGGACTGCCGCCTGCTCGACGGGCTGGCCGATCTGCTGGAGGCCCGGGGCATCGCGGCGGCCGAGGTGCGGAGCCAGGCCGCGCGCCTGTCCGACGAAGGCGCGGCGCCCTGGGCGCGCCCGCCCCGCGCGGGCTGGCGCTGGCGGGTGCTGCCCGTCGCCTGATCCGACGCCCGGTCCCGGGGCGACGGGCCGGCTCAGGTCCGGAGCGCGGCGTCCGGAGTCTCGAGGGGCAGGCGCAGCTCGAAGGTGGCGCCGGCGCCGGGCTCCGACTCGACCCGGATCTCGCCCCCGTGGTTGCGGACGATCTCGTAGGAGATGTAGAGGCCGAGTCCGGTGCCCTGGCCGACGGCCTTGGTGGTGAAGAACGGCTCGAAGAGTCGCTCCCGCGCCCCCGGGTCGATGCCCGGGCCGTCGTCGCTCACCCGGACCACCGCCTCGCCCGCCTCCCGCTTGGCGTCCACCACCACGCGGCCGGTCTCGCCCACCGCCTGGATGGCGTTGACGACGAGGTTCACCAGGACCTGGCGCAGCTGGACGGCCGAGCCGGGGAGCGGCGGGCAGTCGGAGCGGCCCTCGAGGACCACGCCCGGGGGCGCCTGGGCCCCGGCTACCCGCAGCGCGCCCTCGATCTCGGCGTCGAGCTCGACGGTCTCGCGCGGGCTCCGCGCCGCCCGGGAGAAATCGCGCACCTCGCGCACGATCTCGACGATCCGGTCGACGCCCTGGATGCACTCGTCGCACAGCTCCTCGCAGTCGCGCAGGAAGTCCGAGACCTGGGCCGGGGAGAGCGCGTCGTGGGTGCGAAGCGCGCGGGTGCGGCCGTCGAGGTGGCTCAGGTTGCTGCGCACGAAGGAGAGTGGGTTGTTGACCTCGTGGGCGATGCCGGCGGCGAGCCGGCCGACCGCCTCCATCTTCTGGGCCTGCTGGAGCAGGCTCTGGAGGGTCGTGCGCTCGGCGACCCGCCCGAGCTGGTGCCCCACGTGGTCGAGCACCTCGAAGAGGCGGGGGTCGTCCGGGAGCGGCTGGCGACAGGCGAACTCGAGCACCGCAGCCACCCGGCCGTGGACCCGGACGGGCACCGCCACCGCCGCCTGCAGGCCGAGCCGTCGTGCCGTCGGCGCACGGCCCTGGAGCCGCTCGCGCAGGTCGCGATGGGCGACGGGCCGGCTCGCCGCGAGCGCCTGCCCCACCAGCCCCTCGTGGGCCCGGTAGCGGGCGAGGCGGGTCAGGTCCGCAAGGGGCTGGAACACGGGATCTGTGAAGTGGAGGAAGCCGGAGCTGACGAGGCTTCCGTCGTCGGCGCGGACGAAGCAGTGGCCCACGGGCCAGTCCATGGCCTCGCTGATCCGGCGGATGCCATCCCGCAGCGCCTCGTCGAAGTCGGTGGCCTCGTTGGCCGACACGGCTGCGTGTTCGAGCATCTGGACGTAGGCCGCCTCGCGGCGGATGTCCCGATTCGCCCGGGCCAGCTCCCGGTTGGCGCGCCGCTCGGCCGTGACGAAGGCCGTCGCGACCAGGCCGAGGGCGGTGATGGCCGTGACCCGGTCGATGAGATGCTGGGTGACGAGCATCTCCTCGGGCACCACGTGGGGCAGCTCGACCCCGAGCCCGGGCAGCATCCAGAATCCGAGCGCGATGGCGAGGGTGACGAGGGTCCAGGCCCAGGCGCCCGCCAGCCCCACCACCACCGCGGCCCCCACCGGCATCACGTAGAACCAGGAGAAGTTGGGATCCGCGAAGCCACCCGAGCCCAGGCTGACCAGCGTCAGGCAGCAGGCCATGATGGCCAGTCCCAGGTGGCCGTGGAGCCGCGGTCGCAGGGTCCGGCGCAGGGCGATCAGGTTGGCCCCGGCCAGCGCGATGGCCACGACCAGTGCCGCGCCGAGCCCCGGCGCGCCGAGGATCGCGTACTGCGCGGCGGCTGGGATCCCCACCGCCATCACCGCCAGGCTTCCCAGCGTGACCAGGCGGATGCGTCGGCGCTCCTCGGTCTCCAGCCGCGTCAGGTCGGCCCCGAGATCGAAGACGCGATCCCAGCCGCTGCGCGGCGCCTCGCGACGGTCCAGCCGGCCCAGCTCCTGCATTCGGTCCCCCGGGGTGGACCATCGGTCCGACGCCGCCGCGGCTGGAGGCAGGACCTGGGGCCTCGGGCGGGCTAGGCCAGGGTCACCTCGCGGAGCACGGTCAGGGGACCGACCCGCCGGGCCCGGGCCAGGCTCTCCGGGTCCCGCACCAGCAGGGCGCCGGCGAAGCCCAGGGCGTTCACCGAGATGCCGCGGCTCGTGTCCCGGCTGCGCGGGACCACCAGGGACCAGTCCCGCGTCACCACCCAGTTGTGGGGGGCGAGAGGCTCGGCGTGCGGGTCGAGCCCCACCGTCCGGAGCCCCTCGCGCCAGCGGGCGAGCAGCGCCTCGCCGTCGGCGTGCTCGCCCTCTCCCAGGCGTCGGGCGGCGTGGCGGAAGGGCAGGCCGTCGCCGCTCTCGCGCAGCACCGCCTCCACGGGCATCCGCTCCGGTCCGCTCCCCAGCGGCACCGGCAGCAGCTGCAGGTGCTTGTGGGGCTGGCTCGCGCCGGCCTCGGGGCCGGCGTTGTAGAAGCCCAGGGCGTCGAACGCCTGCAGGCCCAGGGCCAGGGCCCGGCAGTCCTCGAGCCCGAGGGGGCGCTCCTGGGGCTCGAAGCGGCGGGTCACGACCAGGACGTGGTGGGAGACGACCGGGTACTTGTTCAGCAGACACACGTGGCTGTCGGACAGGTCGGTCACGTGGAGGTCGTAGGGCGGCTCGAAGGGGTTGCGTCCGGGGCGCGGCTGCCCGGCCCGGGCGGCCGTCAGCGCCTGCCGCCGCTCCTGTTCCCTCCGGCCCAGGTCCTGGAGCCGGCGCACCGCGAAGGGGATGCCCCCGTCGGGCACCACCACGCACTCGGTCCGGATGGGCTGCAGGCGTCCGTCGGCGAGCGCCTCGCGAGTGCGCTCGGCGATCGCCTCGCGGGTGCGCTCGGCGATCGCCGACGCCAGCTCCACGCGGACGGCTCAGACGTCGGGCTGCAGGGCGTTCAGCTGCTCGACGGCGTCGAGGTACTCCTCTGCCATCCGTTGGATCACGTCCCGGACCGGCTCCACCTGGTTCATGGTGCCGACGACCTGGCCGACGGGGTTGAAGGCCACCGGCTGCGCCTTCGCGGCGTAGCGATTGGTCCGGGACACGGCGTCGGCCGTGACCATGAACTGCAGGGGCATGCCCAGGGGATCCGGCGTGTCCTCGCGTCCCCAGGCGTCGGTCCAGTCGTTGCGCAGCATGCGGCAGGGCTTGCCGGTCCAGGAGCGCGACCGCACGGTGTCGTGGCTGGTGGCCCGCAGGTAGGACTCCTTCTGGGCCGGCGCCGCCTCGGCCTCCTCCACGGCGAGCCAGATCGACCCGGTCCACACGCCCTGGGCCCCCAGCGCCAGGGCGGCGGCCATCTGCCGGCCGTTGCCGATGCCGCCGGCGGCGAGCACCGGCAGCGGGGCCACCGCCTCGATCACCTGCGGCCAGAGCACCATGCTCCCGATCTCGCCGGTGTGGCCGCCGCCCTCGGTGCCCTGGGCGATGAGGAAGTCCACGCCCGCGGCTTTGTGGGCCAGGGCGTGCTTCACGCTGCCGCACAGGGCGCCCACCAGGCGACCCGCCTGCTGGATCTCCCGGATGACGTCGGCCGGAGGCGTTCCCAGGGCGTTGGCGATGAGCTTGACCTTGTCGTAGCGGAGGGCGGTCTCGACCTGGGGGCCGGCGGTGACCGCGGTCCAGCCCAGCAGCTCGCGCGCCTTCTCGCCCTCGGGCAGCTCCGGCACGCCGTGGTCCGCCAGCAGCTTGGCGGCGAACTCACGGTGCTCGGGCGGGATCATCTCGGCGAGCTTGGATTCGAGCGCGTCGGCATCGAGCTCGTCGCCCTTCCCCTCGTACTTGCCGGGGATCACGATGTCGACGCCGTAGGGCTTGTCGCAGTGCTCCTCCAGCCAGTCGAGCTCGATGGCGAGCTGCTCGGCGCTGAAGCCCACCGCGCCCAGGACGCCGAAGCCGCCGGCGTTGCTCACGGCGGCCACCACGTCGCGGCAGTGGGTGAAGGCGAAGATCGGGAACTCGATGCCCAGGCGGCGGGCCAGCTCGGTGTTCATGGGGTCACCTCCGGATCGGGAACCCGGAAGTTCTAGCCCAGAACTAGAACGTGTTCCACTTGCTCAGGCGAGGGCGCGGTCGAGGGCCTCCAGCAGCGCCGGGTCGTCGGGCTTGGTGGCCGGCTCGAAGCGGGCCACCACCTGGCCCTGCTTGTCGACGACGAACTTGCCGAAGTTCCACTGGATGTCGCCGGGGCCCTCGGGCTGGGTGTCCTGGGCCGTGAGCCAGGCGTAGAGGGGATGCCGGCCGTCCCCGTTCACCTCGATCTTGGCGAACAGCGGGAACGAGACGCCGTAGCTCGTGCTGCAGAACGCCTTGATCTCGCTCTCGCTCCCCGGCTCCTGGCCCAGGAACTGGTTGCACGGAAAGCCCAGCACCTCGACGCCCGCGCCCTGCCGGTCTTCGTAGAGCTTCTGGAGCTCGGTGTACTGGGGCGTGAGCCCGCACTTGCTGGCGACGTTGACCACCAGGCAGGCCTTGCCGCGGAACTCGCCGAGCGAGCGCTCGTTGCCGTCGATGTCCTTCAGGGTGAAGTCGTGCAGGCTGGTCACTCCGATTCCTCTCCGTTCTCGCTTGGGGTTTCGGCGGCCTCCGCGAAGCGGTTGGCCGTCAGGCGGATCGGCCCGTCGGCGGGCCGCGGCAGCACCTCCTCGTAGATGCGCTCGTAGCCCGTGGACCGGATGCGCCAGGCGCCGTCCCGGACCACGTAGGTGTCGCGGTAGTAGGCGGTGCCGCGGATGTTCACGCCGTGCTGCAGGTCGATGACGTTGTCCCAGAGCGCCCAGCTCCCGGCGGCCGAACCCTCGCCGCTGAGCTCGATCTCCGGGTGGTGGACCTGGTGGGCGGTCAGGATCGTGGCCCGCCCGAGGGCGCCCACGAGGAACTCCAGGATCGCGTCGCGGCCCTCGAAGGCGTACCGGCCGTCGCCGTAGGACGAGGTGGCGTCGGGGGTGAAGAGCGCCCGTAGGGCGTCCCACTCCTTGTGGTCCAGGTGGCGGAGGTAGCGGTACTTGAGCTGCTGGATCTCCTCGATCGCGAGCAGGCGCTGCAGGTCGTCCACGTCTACGGCGCCCCGCCGAGCTCGGAGAAGCGCACGCCGGTCTCCTCCTCGGAGCGCGCCCACAGCCGCGCGGCGTCGCCCGCGTCGTAGGCCCGGGACACGGCCCGGCAGCGCTTCGGCGGCCCCGCCAGCTCCTGGAAGCCGCCCGGGCCGAAGTACTCGCCGCCCTCGACGTCGTCGGCGCAGGCCGCGTAGAGGGTGGGGAGGGCGCCCCCTTCGGCGCTCTGGGCGGCGACGCGGTTCAGCAGGCTCATGAAGCCGCCCTGGAGCCGGGAGCCCAGCATCTGCGGGCCCCGGTGCTGGAGCTCGGTGGCGGCGTAGCCCGGGTGGCAGGCGACCGCGATGCACTCGGCCCGGCCGGCCGCCCCGAGGCGTCGCTGGAGCTCGAAGGTGAAGAGCAGGTTGGCGAGCTTGCTCTGGGCGTAGGCCCGCCAGGTGCCCAGGCGCCCGTAGCCGCCGCGCTCGTAGTGGAGGTCGTCGAAGCGGATGCGACCCGGCTTGTGGGCGGTGCTGCTCACGGTGACGACCCGCGCGCCGCCGTCGCTCGACCCGGTCTCGAGCAGGCGACCCAGCAGGAGCCCCGTCAGCGCGAAGTGGCCCAGGTGGTTGGTGCCGATCTGCATCTCGAAGCCGTCGGCGGTCTTGCGGTAGGGCAGGGCCATCACGCCGGCGTTGTTGACCAGCACGTGCAGGCGGGGCTCGTCGGCCAGCAGGCCCTCGGCGAACTTGCGCACCGAGTCCAGGCTCGCGAGGTCGAGCTCGCGCAGGGAGACGTCGGCGTCGGGCGACTCGCGCCGGACGGCGTCGCGGGCGGTCTCGCCCTTCTGGAGGTCGCGGCAGGCCATCACCACCCGGCCGCCGCGTCGCGCCAGCACGCGCACGGCCTCGAAGCCGATGCCGCTGTTGGACCCCGTCACCACGAAGGTGCGGCCCGCGAGGGACGGGACGAAGTCGGTGGTGGGAGCGGAAGCGGCGGGCATGGGAGGACCTCCGCTCGAAAGTATACTCCGGGCGTGATCGCCGTCTCGCGCCGCGCGCGCCTTGCCCCGATCCCGGCCCTCCTGCTGTGCGGAGCGCTCCTCGCGGGCTGCGCCGGCTCCCGGTCCGCCTACGCGCCCGACGCGGGCGAGCGGCTCGTGCCCCTGGAGGGCTCCCACAACTTCCGGGACCTGGGCGGCTACCGCACCGCCGACGGACGCCAGCTGCGCTGGGAGCGCCTCTATCGCTCGGACACCCTCTCCGGCCTCACCGACGACGACGTGGACGCGCTCCAGCCCCTGCGCCTGCGCACGATCGTCGACCTCCGCTCCGAGCGCGAGCGCCGCGAGGATCCCGACCGGGTGCTCGAGCTGGCGCCCGACACGGTGCTGGCGCTGGAGGTGGAGGCGGTGGGCCTCGACCCGGTCACCCTGCGCGACAAGATCCGCACCGGCGGGATCATGGCCCTCGAGCTCGAGGCGGTGATGCTCGACGCCTATCGCGCGTTCGAGACCCACGCCCCCGTCTGGCGGGCCTTCTTCGACCAGCTGGAGCAGGAGGAGAGCTATCCCCTGGTCTTCCACTGCACGGCGGGCAAGGACCGCACGGGCTTCGCCGCGGCGCTGGTGCTCCTGGCCCTCGGGGTGCCCGAGGAGACCGTGGTGGAGGACTACCTCGCCACCAACGCCTACCAGCAGACCATGCGCGAGGCCGTGCTGCGCTGGGTCCCCCTCTACTCATTCTTCCGGACCGAGCCCGAAGACCTGCTGCCCCTGCTCGAGGCCCGGCGCGAATATCTCGCCCTGTCCCTGGAGGCGGTGCGCGCCCGCTGGGGCTCGGTGGACGCCTACCTGGAGGAGGCCCTGGGCCTCACGCCCGAGCGCCTCGACGCCCTGCGAGCGCGGCTGCTCGAGTAGCTACTCTCGGGGTCTGGAGGGTTCCCCATGCGCTTCCTGCGTTCCCACAAGCTCCGCATGCCGACCGCCGAGGAGGCCCTGCCGGGCCGCGAGCGGCCCATGCCGGTGGCGCCGCGCCACGCCGTGCTCGGCACGCCCCTCGCCCCGCCCTGGAGCGACGACCCGGCCGAGGCGGCGCGCCTGGAGCTCGCCCTCTTCGGCCTGGGCTGCTTCTGGGGCGCCGAGCGCCTGTTCTGGGAGACCGGGGGCGTCCACTCCACCGCCGTGGGCTACGCCGCGGGCTTCACGCCCAACCCTTCCTACGAGGAGGTGTGCAGCGGTCGCACCGGTCACAACGAGGTGGTGCGGGTGGTCTTCGATCCCGAGCGCACGGGCTACGACACCCTGCTGCGGCGCTTCTGGGAGGGCCACGACCCCACCCAGGGCATGCGCCAGGGCAACGACCTGGGCACCCAGTACCGCTCGGGCATCTACGTGTACACCGACGCCCAGCGCGCCGCGGCCGAGACCTCCCGGGAGGCCTACGCCAAGGCCCTCGCCCAGGCCGGCTACGGCGACGTCACCACCGAGATCCTCGAGGCCCCCGAGTTCTACTACGCCGAGGACTACCACCAGCAGTACCTGGCCAAGAACCCGGCCGGCTACTGCGGCCTGGGCGGCTGCGGCGTCGGCTTCCCGACGTCCTGACCGCGGGTCCTCTTCGGGAAAACCCGCAGGTCGGCCTCCGCCGGAACCCGAAGGGGCAAAAGACACGAGGGGAGACTCGGCCTACGCCGTCGGGTGTCGGTGCATCGACGTAGGAGCATTCTTGCGTCCATCTAGGGTTTGTTTGTCCCGCTGTCAGCAGGCGGCTGGGATAAGGTGGCCCCGTTCTTTCGCTTTCATCGGGGGTGGGAAGGCGGATGGAATCGGGGACGACGCGCGTTCGAATGCCCGGTGGATTCCAGGGCGCCCGCGGTGGCGCCGGCCCGCGCTGGAGCGAGGCCCAGCCCGACGCCGAGGCCCTGGCGGACGCGCGCTACCGGGAGGTGGTGCTCGAGAGCGCGGAGGCGCGGTGGGTCCAGCGAGGGGGGCGCATCCTGCTGGCCAACCGCGCCTTCGCCTCGCTCCTGGGCTACGGCGAACCGGCGGTGCTCCAGGACCGTCCGGCCCTCGACCTGCTCCATCCGCCCCCCGTGGATCCCGAGGTGCGGGAGCGGACCGCGCGGCTCCTCGACGGCGAGGAGTCCGGCGGTCTCCACGGCGACCGCTGGACCCGCGCCGCCGGCGACCACCTGCCGGTGGAGTTCACCGCCAGCCGCGTGCGCTACGCCGGCGACGAGGCCTGGGAGATCACCGCCCGGGACGCCAGCGAGCGCGAGCAGCTCGGGGCGGAGCTGCTGCAGTCCCAGAAGCTCGAGGCGGTCGGCCGCATGGCCGGCGGCATCGCCCACGACTTCAACAACCTGCTCACCGCCATGGCGGGCTACTCGGAGCTGCTCCTCGACGAGCTGCCGGCGGGCGGCAGCCGCGAGTGCGCCGAAGAGATCCGCCGGGCCACGGAGCGCGCCTCGGCGCTCACCCGCCAGCTGCTCGCCTTCAGCCGCCGCCAGGTGCTCAGCGAGGAGATCATCGACCCGAACCAGCTCATCCGGGACACGAGCCGGATGCTGCGCCGCCTGATCGGGACGGACGTCGAGCTCGAGACCCGGCTGGCCCCGGACCTCGGCGCCGTGCGCGCCGACCGCTCCCAGCTCGAGCAGGTGCTGCTCAACCTGGCGGTCAACGCCCGGGACGCGATGCCCGAGGGCGGCCGGCTGCTGGTCGAGACCGCCAACCTCGAGCTCGACGAGCGAGCGCCGCAGCTGGGACTGCCGCTACCCCCCGGCGAGTACGTGAGCCTGGCGGTGGCCGACAACGGCGTCGGCATGGACGAGATCACCCGCGAGCGGATCTTCGAGCCCTTCTTCACCACCAAGGAGCGGGGCAAGGGCACGGGCCTGGGTCTCTCTACGGTGTATGGCATCGTCCGCCAGAGCGGCGGCGCCATCAAGGTGTCGAGCCGCAAGGGGCGGGGCACGGTCTTCCTGCTCGCCCTGCCGCGGGTGCACCGCCGCCCCGAGGTGCAGGAGCCGCCGCCGGTTCCCCGGGATGCGCCCCGCGGCCACGAGACGATCCTGCTGGTCGAGGACGACGAGGACGTACGGCGGCTGGTGCGCCGCATGCTGGAGCGGCTCGACTATCGGGTGATCGAGGCCCGCGAGGCCGGCGAGGCCTTCGAGGTGGCCGCTCACTGGGGCCAGCCCGTGGACCTGCTCGTCACCGACGTGGTGATGCCCAACGTCTCGGGCGTGGAGCTCGGTCGCCGCATGCGGGCCCGGGACCCCGACCTGCGCGTGCTCTACATCTCGGGCTACAGCGAGGACACCACCCTGGAGGCGCGGCTGAGCGCGTCCGACGAGGAGGCCTTCCTGGCCAAGCCCTTCAGCGCCGTGGGTCTGGGGGAGAAGGTCCGGGCGCTCCTGGATGCCCGGCCGGTCCGGCGGGCCCAGTCCCGCTGAGGCCGACGCCGGGCCTCAGTCCGGCGATCCGATGCGCGCCGCGCGCAGGGCGCTGCGACGCAGCTTGCCCGCGTCGTCGCGCAAGGGATGGTCCACCCACTCGAGGCTACGCGGCCGCTTGTAGCCCACCAGGTGCGCGGCCAGATGCGCCTCGAGCTCGGCCTCGAGGGCGGGGTCACCGCGCCGCTCGGGCGCGATCTCGACGAGGGCGTGGACGCGCTGGCCCCCGTCCTCCTCGGGCAGCCCGATCACCGCGCTGGAGTGCACGTCGGGATGGGCGTCGAGGGCCGCCTCGACCTCCGCCGGGTACACGTTGCGGCCGCCCACCAGGATCATGTCGCTGCGTCGGTCGCCCAGGTAGAGGTAGCCGTCTTCGTCGAGCCAGCCCATGTCGCCCACCGACTCCCAGCCGTCGCTCGTGGCGCGGGCCTCGGCGCCCACGTAGCGGTAGGTGGAGCCCGGCCCTCCTGCGGGCATGAAGTAGATCTCGCCCAGCTGGCCCGCCGGCCGTTCGGCGCCGGTCTCGGGATCGAGGATGCGGATCCGGCTGCCCACCGAGGGCCGACCCACCGAGCCCGGGTGCGCCAGCCACTCGCGTCCCGTGATGAACGTGCCGCCGATGCGCTCGCTGGGACCGTAGGCCTCGTGCATGACGTCGGCGCCGAGCCAGTCGATCCAGGCGCGCATCAGCCAGGGCGGGCACGGAGCGCCGCCGGTCATGACGAAGCGCAGGCTCGAGACGTCGTGTGCCGCCCGCTCGGCCGCGGGCAGCCGCCAGATCCGCAGCATCATCGTGGGTACCACGAGCATGCGGTCGGCCCGGTGGCGAGCCACCAGGGCCAGGCAGCGGGCGGCTTCGAAGCGCCGCATCACCACCGCCGTGGCGCCCCCGAACAGGGCCTGCCAGGCCGCGCTGAAGGGCGCCGCGTGGTAGAGCGGTCCCGGAACCAGCATGGCGTTCTCCGCGGCGAACAGGCGCGACGGCGCCTCCGGGTCGTAGAGCCCGGGGTTGGCCGCGACGATGAGCTTGGGCAGACCGGTGCTGCCGCCCGACGCCATGGCGCGCTCGTGGGGCGGGACGGCGTCGGGAAGCGGGCCGTCGGAGCGGTGGGGGTCCGCCGCGAAGCCGGGCTCCACCACCAGAGCGGGGCGGGCGCGCTCCTCGAGGGCGCGGCGCTCGTTCGCCGGGAGGCTCGGCGAGACGGGGTTGGGCACGGCGCCGAGCTTCCAGGCGGCCATGCAGGCCTCGAAGAAGGCGAGGCTGCCCGGGAGGGCGAGGGTCACCCGGTCGCCAGCCTTCACGCCGCGGGCCGCGAAGGTGCGCGCCAGCCGGTTCGCGCGGCGCTCGAGCTCGGCGCGGGTCAGTCCCTCGTCCTCGGCGTAGACCGCCGGCCGATCGGGGTCGGCAGCGGCCAGGCGGGTGAGGACCTGCCCGTAGGAGAGCTTGCCACCCTCGGGCACGGGCGATTCAGCTCACGGGGGGACGCCGGAGCACGTAGCGCCCGTCGTCGTCGATCTCGAAGTACTCGTCGATCAGAGGATGGCGACACGGCTCGTCGCTCTCGTCCACCACGAGGTTCTGCTCCGAGACGTATGCCTCGTAGGTGCTCTCGGCGTTCTCGGCCAGCACGTGGTAGTAGGGCTGGTCGCGGCGTGGACGGCGATCCGCGGGGATCGAGAGCCACCACTCTTCGGTGTTGCTCATCTCGGGATCGACGTCGAAGACCACGCCGCGGAACGGGTAGAAGCGGTGGCGCACCACCTCGCCCAGGCGGTAGCGGGCCCGAGGAATCTCGTCCATGGCGCCAGCATAGCCTCGGGGCCGACCCGCTCGCGAGCCGGTCGCTAGAAGCCAGCGGGGATCTTGATGGGCCAGTTCGACGCGACGGTGCCCCCGTCCACCTCGAACACCTTGCCCGTCACCCAGCGGCCCGCCGGAGACGCCAGGTACAGCGCGCAGGCGGCGATGTCCTCCACCTCGCCCAGGCGGCCCAGCGGGGTGAGCGCCTCCATCTGCGCCTTCAGGTCGCCCTTCACGAACGTGCCAAGGGCGTCGGTGAGGGTGGCCCCGACGGCGATCGCGTTCACCCGCACCCGCGGCGCGAACTCGCAGGCCATCAGGCGGGTCATGTGGGCGAGGGCGGCCTTGGCGGTGCCGTAGGCGACGAAGCCCGAGTCCACCAGGTGACCGAGACCCGAGGAGATGTTGACTACGTTGCCGGCGTCCGCGTCGAGCAGGAGCGGCAGCACCTCCCGGGTCAGGTGCATCGCCGAGGTGACGTTGAAGTGGAAGGCCTGCTCGAACGCCGCGTCGCTCAGCTGCAGGACCGGTGTCGGCGGCGAGCCGCCCGCGTTGTTCACCAGCACGTCGAGCCGGCCGAAGGCCTCGCGGGTGCGGGCGACCAGGGCGTCGAGCTGCTCGCCCTCGGTGACGTCGCAGGGCACGGCCTCGGCGCGCCGACCCAGCCCGCGGATGGCCTCGGCGGCCTCCTCGATCGGGCCGCGGCTGCGCGCCGCGAGCACGACATGGGCGCCGGCCTCCGCCAGCGCCTGGGCGATGCCCCGGCCGATGCCCCGGCCCGCGCCGGTGACGAGCGCGACCCGGTCGGTCAGACGGAAGCGATCCAGGATCATCGACGGTTCCTCCTCGCGGCGCGGTTCGCGCCGAATCGGGCCGGGCAATCGGCGCCGCATCGTAACGCGCCCGACGCGGGCTAACCTCCCCGCCGTGGGAGGGCCGGCCGCGGCGTACGCAGGGCTTCGCGGGATCGGGGGAGCGACGGCGACGCTGCTCACAGGCCTCGCGGTCGCGGTGCTCGCGATCCTCGGGTCGGGCTGCGGCGACGAGCGCGCCACCGAGCTTCCGCCCGACCCCCCGCCCGCGGCGTCCGCCGAGCCCTTGCCCATGGCCCCGAAGCCGCGCGCGCTTCCGGTCGATCCGCCCGAACGCGAGGACGCGCCCGAGGGCCCCATGCCCCTCGACCGGGCGGAGACGCTCGGCGCCTTCCTGGCCGAGCACTGGCGCCTCCCGGTCCCGGCCCAGGGTCCGGCTCCCGAGGGCTGGAGCGAGGCCGAGTCCTCCCTCGACCCGGTGACCTGCGGCGCCTGCCACCCGAAGCAGTTCTCCGAGTGGCGCACATCGCTGCACGCCGGCGCCTGGTCGCCGGGCTTCTACGGCCAGCTCATCGAGGGCTCGCTGGCCGACGAGCGCAATCGGCACGCCTGTCAGACCTGTCACACCCCGCTCGCCGAGCAGCTCCTCGCCGACGGCTTCGGCGGCGGCGACGCCGCCCTGCGGGCGCAGGGCCTGGTCTGTGCCGGCTGCCACGTCCGCGCCCACCAGCGCTTCGGACCGCCGCGGCGCGAGGGGCTGCCGCCGGTGCCCGAGCCGGTTCCCCACGGCGGCTTCGAGGTCCGGAGCGAGTGGCAGGAGTCGCGCTTCTGCGCCGAGTGCCACCAGTTCTGGAACGATCCGGGCATCAACGGCAAGCCCGTGCAGAACACCTTCGTCGAGTGGCAGCAGAGCCCCCAGGCGAAGGCGGGCCGCACCTGCCAGAGCTGCCACATGCCCGACCGGGCGCACCGCTGGCGCGGCATCCACGATCCGGACACGGTGCGCGCGGCGGTGGACGCGGAGCTCGTGCTGGCCTCTGCGGGCGGACGGATCGAGGCCTCTCTGGTGCTCACCAACCGCGACGTCGGCCACGCCTTCCCCACCTACGTGACGCCGCGCGTCTTCCTCTCGATCCACCAGGCCGACGCCCGGGGCCAGGAGATCCCGGACACCCGCATGCGCGCCACCGTGGGTCGTCAGATCGACTTCGGCCGCGGGGTGGAGCAGTTCGATACGCGGGTGCTCCCCGGGGAGTCGGTCGTGCTCGACTACACCCGGGAGCGTCATGCGGACGCGGTCTTCCTGCAGGGGCGCGTCGAGGTGGATCCCGACCACCACTACCGCGGGGTCTTCGAGTCGCTGGTGGGTCAGTACGAGGATCCGCGCGCCGTGGAGGCCATGCGGCAGGCGCTCGGGCGCACCCGCACCTCGTCCTACGAGCTGGCCACCTTCCGGCGGCGGCTGCCCGGTCGCTGAGCCGGTGGCGTCGGCGGAGCCGGCGCGGTCCCCGAACGGGGCTCAGGTCTCGGAGGCGCTCTCGTCGCCCGGGGTCTTCCGGCCCGTCTGCAGGGCGGCCCGCAGGGCCCGGGGCACGGTGCCGAGCACCAGGAAGCGGGCCACCTCGTCGCCGCTGTTGCGCCAGCCGTGGGGCAGGGTCGCCTTGAAGTGGAGCGTGTCTCCGGACTCCAGGTGGTGGACCTCGTTGCCCACCGCGATGGTGGCGTGCCCGGCCTCGCAGACCACGAGCTCTTCGCCCTCGTAGCGCACGAGATGCCCGTTGTTGAGGCTCGCGCCCGGCTGCAGCTCCACGCGCCAGGCCTCGAGCACCGGCTCGAACAGGTCGCCGGTGATGCGGTCCAGGTTGCCCCGGCTCCCGAGACCGATGGCGGCGCGGTCCTTGGCGCGCAGCAGCACGCTCTCGAGCTCGGCCGGGTCGTCGCGCACGAGCTCGCTGGGCAGGCGGCCCAGCCCGCGGCCGATGCGCAGGAGCACGGCCACGGTCGGGATCATCTGCACGGTCTCGACCTTCTGGATCGTCCCCGCCGCCACGCCGCTGCGTCGCGACAGCTCCTGCAGGGTGAAGCCCGCCTCCTCGCGCCAGCGACGGATCCGCCGCGCCAGCCGCTGGAGCTCGTCCTGGACGTCCTCGCGATCGATCTGGCCCATGAGCGCATCTCCTCCCGCTCGAACCCGCCCTCCGCCGAAACCCGCGGCGGGGGATTCGGTCCGCTTCCGTCCACGCCCTCGGTCCCGATTGTACACAGCGGACCACGGGTCCGTGCTCCCCTTGGGGCTGTGGCGCGCCACCGACGAGCTACCTGCTCTGGAGCGCCTCGACCAGGAAGTCGATGCGGTCGTTGCCCCAGAAGCGCTCGTCGCCGAGCACGAAGAGGGGCACGCCGAACACGTGGTGCTGCAGGGCCAGGCCCAGCTCGGCGTCCAGGTCCGGCTGGTGCCGCCCCGAGGCCACCGCGTCCAGGAAGGCCTCCCGGTCGAGGCCGGCGCGGCCGGCGCAGTCGCCCAGCACGGCGCGGTCCGAGACGTCGCGCCCCTCGCCCCAGTGGGTGCGGAATACCGCCTCCCGGTAGGCCCGCTCGGCTCCGGCCTCGCGGGCGAAGTACCAGCCCAGGCTGGCCAGGCGCGTGTCGCTGGGCCCGGCGCCCGGCAGCGTCGGGCTCTGCCAAGCCACGCCGAGGCGCTTCGCCCAGCGCGCACAGTCCTGGAACATGTGCTCCTGCTTGAAGGCCTGCACCTGGGCCGCCAGGCCCTCGAGCGGCGGCGTGAGATCCGCGGGCGGCTCGATCGGGTGCGGCTCCAGGCGGCCCCCGGCCTCCTCGACGGCCTCGTCGATCCGGGTGTCGGCGAGATAGGCGTAGGGGGAGCGGAATCCGAAGAAGTACAGGACGGTCGCGTCCGCCACAGGGGCCTCCGGGCTCAGCGCGCGAGCTTCAGGTTGGTGTAGCGGGGGTCGTCGGTGACGTCGCGCTCGACGAGGGCCTCCAGCCAGGAGGGGAGGTCGGGGGTCTCGTCGGGGCTCTCGAGCTCCACCTCGGCCAGGACCAGCTCCCGGTCGAGGAACTCGTCGATCTCCCAGGTATGGCCCTCCACCGCGACCCGATAGCGCCGCTTGTGGATGCGGCAGCCCTCGGTGAGCGGCCAGAGCCGATCGAAGATCGCCTCGGTGGTGGCCTCCTCGATCTCGGTGCGCTGCACCCCCTGGCCGAACTTCAGGGTGCGCGTGTACGACGCACCGGCCAGGGAGCGCGTCCGCCGCACCCGCTCGCGGATGCGGTCGCCGGGCAGCCAGCCCTGGTCGATCTCCAGGACCTCGGGGCGGAGCTCCGCCAGGTCCGGCATGGCCTTCAGCAGATACTTCCGCTCGATCTCGAGGCTGCCCCGGGAGGCCCCCTCCAGCTGCGTGGCCAGCTGCTCCACGTCCTCCGCCAGGGCGTGGATGCCCGTCTCCATCCAGCCTTCCTCGAGCAGGCCGAAGAGCTCCGCGATCCGCGCCTGCACCTGGCGCGTGAGCTCGATCAGGCCCGGGCGCTCGCTGCGGCGGGCCGCCTGGGCGAGACGGGCGTCGTCCGCCTCGCGCACGAGCTGGTGGAGGTGTCGCGCGTGCTCGGCGGCGGCGGTCTCGAGGGACTCGCCGAGCTCGATGCGCATCACGTGGGCGTCGTTGAGCTCACCCAGGAGATCCTGGAGGCGCTTGCAGCGCTTGACCACCGCCGAGGCGCCCTCGGCATGGCCCCGCACGGGCTCGACCAGGTAGCGCAGGCGCTTGGTGGCGATCCGCGTCTGGTGGGCAGCCTCGCGGTCCTCGCTGGAGTGGACCCGGCCCAGGAGCCCGGCGAGCTCGATGGCGCTCTCCCGCGCCTTGCGGGCCAGCGCCTCCGCGAAGGTGGCCCCGCGTCGCTCGTCCCCCAGGTGCATCTCCACGGTCATCACCTCGAGCTCGGCGCGCAGGTCCGCCTCGATGGCGTGGAACCCCTCGCGGACCTCGTCGCAGACGTGGTCCATGGAGGCGGCGCGCCGAGCCTCCAGCCGCTTCACCAGCCAGTCGTGTCCGAAGCGCTGGCCCCGGGTCAGGCCATCGCGGCGGCCGCCCAGCCAGGCCAGCGCCACCTCGGCGTCGCGGCCCGCGCCGGTCGCGTTCTGGAGCGCCCGCAGGGCGCGGCGGTCGCGCTTGCCGACGCTGCCCCGCAGCTCCTCCCGCCAGGCGCGCAGGGCGCTTCGCAGGCGCCGGATCGCGACCCGGAAGTCGTGCAGCGCCTCGGCGTCGTCCGCGTCGTCCAGGCGGGCGGCGGCCGCGCGGGCCTCGTCGAAGAAGCCCAGGGCGATGCGTCGCGCGGCCTCTTCCGGCGAGATCTGGAGGATCTCCGCGGGCAGGTCCATCGGGCCGAGCATAGCGGACGACCCCCCGGGCCTCGCTCTCCCGCGGCATCTGGTTCACATTCCCGCCGCGTGCGGGTCCGCGCGAGGGGGCGTCCCCTCGCCCGCGGATCCCTCGGTCGCGGATCGGGAGGAGGGCCGCGTGAGCGATCGTGCCGAGGTCCCCGGGACCGTCTCGGGCCGCGCCCACGCCCGGGCCGGACTGCTCGGCAACCCGTCGGACGTCTATGGCGGCAAGGCCATCGCCGTGTCCATCTGCAACTTCGCGGCCCGGGTGAGCCTCGAGCCGGCAACGACCTTCGCGATCGACGCGGACCCGGACGCCGTGGGCCTGCTCCGCGCCGCGGTGGGTCGCTTCCCGGCGCCCCCGCCCGACGCCGTGGTGCGGATGACCACGGACGTGCCGCGCCAGGTGGGGCTGGCGGGGTCGAGCGCGATCATCGTCGCGGCCCTGCGCGCCCTGGAGCGCTGGCATCGCCGGACGCTCCCGCCCGCAGAGCTGGCGGAGCGGGCGCTCGCCGCCGAGGCCGAGGATCTGGGCATCACGGCCGGGCCCATGGACCGGGTGATCCAGGCCTACGAGGGCGCGCTGCTGATGGACTTCGCCGAGCCGCGCACGGAGGCGTCCTACACCCGTCTCGATCCCGCCCTGCTGCCGCCGCTGTTCGTCGCCTGGGATCCCGAGATCGGCAAGGCCTCCGACGTCGTCCACAGCGACGTGCGCGCGCGCTGGCTGCGCGGCGATCCCGACGTGCGCCGCGCCATCGCGATCTTCCCGGCGCTGGTGGACCAGGGCGTGGCCTGCCTGCGGCGGGGCGACCACGCCGGCTTCCGGGCCCTGGTCGACCGCAACTTCGACACCCGCGCCTCGATCTGGCACCTGCGCGCGCGCGACGTCGAGATGGTGCGCATCGGGCGGGCGCGGGGGGCGGCGGTCAAGTTCTGCGGCTCCGGCGGTGCGGTGGTGGGCGTGCTGCCCGACGACGCCGGCTTCCCCAGCGTCGAGAAGGCCTACACCGAGGCGGGCTTTCGGGCGCTGGTGCCCCGGATCGAGCCCGACCCGCTCCCCGCCGCGGACACCGCCGCAGCCGGGTCGCGACCGTGAAGGCGCTGCTGCTGGCCGCGGGCTACGCCACCCGCCTCTACCCCCTCACGCGCGATCGGCCCAAGCCCCTGCTCGAGGTGGGCGGGGATCCGCTGCTGACCCACATCCTGCGCCGGGTGCTGGCGCTGGCGGCGGTGCGCGACGTCACCGTCGTGACCAATCGGCGCTTCGCCGACGCCGTGCGCGCCTGGGCGGAGCGGGTCGACTGCCCGGTCCCCCTGCGCGTCCTCGACGACGGCTCCACCGACGACGGCAACAAGCTCGGGGCCATCGGCGACATGGGCTTCGTGCTGGAGCGGGTGCCGCTCGACGGCGAGGACTGGCTCGTGGTCGCCGGCGACAACCTGCTGGGCTTCGACCTGGCCCCGCTCCACGCCCACTTCGAGCGGGTCCGCCGGCCGACCCTGGTGGTGCGGCGGGTCGGCGAGATCGCGGGCCCCTCGCCCTACAACGAGGTGCGTCTCGAAGGCGACCGGGTCGTGGGGTTCCGGGAGAAGCCACCCGACCCGCGGACGCCCTGGGTCGCCATCGCCCTCTACTTCTTTCCGCCCGGAGTGCAGGCGCTCCTGCGCCGCTACCTCGCCGAGGGCGGCAATCCGGACGCGCCGGGGCACTTCGCCGCCTGGCTGGTCCGGGAGACCGACGTCCGCGCCGTGGCCTTCGAGGGCCCCTGGTGGGACATCGGCAGCCTCGAGACCCTCGAGGCCGCCCGCCGCGATTTCGGCGGCTGACGCCCCCGAGCTGCACGCTCCCTGCCGCAGGCCGATCGCATGCGGCCCGCCCCGAGTTGACTCCGAATGTATTCGATTGTATACAAATGGCGGCATTTGGAGCCTCTTGCATCGAAGCAAGGAGAGCCGGACATGGCGAAGAACGTGCCGCTGAGCGTGCGGGTGTCGGAGGACGACGCCGAGTTCATCGCCCGCCTCGAGCTGGCGGGTGCCGCGACCCCCAGCGACAAGGTGCGCGCCCTGCTGACCGAGGCGCGTCGTCGCCACGAGCGCTTCCGGGACTACGCGGGCTGTCTCGCCATGCTGGAGGAGATGCTCCAGCCCACCCTGCACGGGATCCGCGAGGCCGAGCACGCCGAGGGCGTCCACTCCGAGCTGGTCGCCCGGGTGGCCGCGTGGTTGCCGGATCTCGTCGCCTTTCTGCTCACGGGCATCGGGGCCGGGGCCGAAGAAGGGGACCGGGAGCGTCTCCGGGCCTTCGAGGCCGGCCTCGCCGACCGGGTCTTCCGGCTGATCGAAGCGGTGCTCCGGATGGGTGTAACACGCACGTGTCGTGGCTACGACCCCACCGTGATCGCGGACCGCTGCGATGCCATCGTCGAACTCGCCGGCCTGGTCGGCCGGCAACGAGAGGAGAACACCCATGGCTGAGAATCTGGCTGCGCGCGTCGGACGCATCGTGAGTGGGAGCGTCCACGCCCTGGTCGCCGCGCTGGAGAACGCGGCGCCGGAGGTCGTGCTGGACCAGGCGATCCGGGAGGTCGACGGTGCCGCGGACGCGGTGCGGGCCGAGCTGGGGGCGCTGATCGCCAAGAAACACCTCGCCAGCCAGCGGCTCATGGAAGAGAATCGACGTCACGAGGAGCTGGGCGGCAAGGTGGAGCTGGCCCTCGCCGAGGGCCGGGAGGACCTGGCCGAGGCCGCCATCGCCCGCCAGCTCGACATCGAGGCGCAGATCCCCGTGCTCGAGCGGACCATCGCCGACTGTGCCGACCAGGAGCGCGAGCTCGAGGGCTTCATCGGCGCCCTCCAGGCCAAGAAGCGGCAGATGCGCCAGGAGCTCGAGGAGTATGCGGAGAGTCGCAAGGCCGCACCGACGCCGGGCGGTGACGCCGGCGATCGTGCCGGCCCGGCTCCGGGTCGGGGTGCGGCCAGCCGCGCGGAGCGCGCCGTCGAGGCCTTCGACACCGTGATGCGGAACGCCGCCGGCGTTCCGGCCGGCGCCGGCGCGATGCAGGACGGCGCCCGGCTGGCCGAGCTCGAGGACCTGGCCCGGAAGAACCGGGTCCAGGAGCGCCTGGCCGCCGCCAAGGCCCGGCGCTCGGAGAGGGACTGATCCCGCCACCGGGGGAGCGATGCTCGAGTTCCTGGGAGCCCCGCAGAACCTGCCCTTCAGCGTCGCGATCGGCGTGATGCTCGGCATCGCGCTGGTCGAGTTCGCGAGCACGCTGCTCGGGGCGGGCGTCTCCCAGCTCCTCGACTCGGTGCTGCCGGACCTCGACTTCGACGCCGATGTCGACGTCGAACTGGACGCCGACGCCGACGTCGGGGCCGGGCAGCTCTCCGGCCCCGGGCCGCTGATGCAGCTGCTCGCCTGGCTCAACGTGGGGCGGGTCCCCGTCCTCGTGCTGCTGCTGCTCTTCCTGACTGCGTTCGGCGTCAGCGGGCTCGCCCTCCAGTCCGCGGTGGGCGACCTCACGGGTCGGCTGCTGCCCGCGGCCCTGGCCGCGGTGCCGGCGGTCGCGATCGCCATGCCCACCGTGAAGGTGGTGGGGGGCTGGATCGCCCGACTGATCCCCAAGGACGAGACGAGCGCCGTCTCCCGCCGGACCTTCGTCGGGCGGGTGGCGACGGTCGTGGTCGGCACCGCGCGGCCGGGCGCGCCCGCCCAGGCGCGCCTGCACGACGCACACGGGCGCACCCACTACGTCATGGTCGAGCCCGATCTCCCGGACGAGGAGTTTCCCACCGGCAGCGACGTGCTCCTGGTGAAGGTCGCCGGAGCCCGCTTCCGCGGCATCCGCCCGCCGAGCGACGCCCTGGTCGGGGACGGCTGAACAACGAGGAGGCCTGCATGGGCTACACGATCGACTGGTTCTGGCTCGCGGTGGTGGTGGTGGTGGCCATTCTGGCGATGGGTCTGGTCATCTCCAAGCTGTACCGGCGCGCCTCCAAGGAGCTCGCCTTCGTGCGCACCGGCTTCGGGGGCCAGAAGGTGATCATGGACGGCGGCGCCCTGGTCTTTCCGGTGCTGCACGAGATCATCCCCGTCAACATGAACACCCTGCGGCTCGAGGTGCGGCGCGCCCAGACCGGGGCGCTGATCACCAAGGACCGCATGCGGGTCGACGTCACCGCCGAGTTCTACGTCCGCGTGAAGCCCACCAAGGAGGCCATCGCCGACGCCGCCCAGACCCTGGGCCGGCGCACCCTGGAGCGGGAGAAGCTGAAGGACCTGGTGGAGGGCAAGTTCGTCGACTCCCTGCGCGCGGTGGCCGCCGAGATGAGCATGGAGGAGCTCCACGAGCAGCGGGTGGACTTCGTGCAGAAGGTGCAGACGGCCGTGAGCGAGGACCTGCTGAAGAACGGTCTCGAGCTCGAGAGCGTCTCGCTCACCTCCATGGACCAGACCGACCGCGAGTTCTTCAACCCCAACAACGCCTTCGACGCCGAGGGCCTCACCAAGCTCACCGAGGAGATCGAGGCCCGGCGCAAGAAGCGCAACGACATCGAGCAGGACACCCAGGTCGCCGTCGAGCTGAAGAACCTGGAGGCCGAGCAGCGCACCCTCGAGATCAAGAAGGAGGAGGAGTACGCCCGGCTGCACCAGGAGCGGGAGGTCGAGGTGCGACGGGCGCTCCAGAAGGCAGAGATCGCCAAGGAGCAGGCCGACCAGCACCGCGAGGCCGAGCAGGCCCGCATCGAGGCCGAGCGCGGCATCGAGGCGTCGCGCATCGACAAGGAGAAGCAGATCCGCGAGGCCGACATCGCCCGCCAGCGGACCATCGAGACCGCCGACATCCAGCGCCAGGAGACGGTGGCCATCGCCGACCAGGACAAGCTCATCGCCGTGGCGGTGAAGAGCCGCGAGCAGAGCGAGGCCGAGGCGGAGGCGGACCGGGCCCGGGCCCTGGCGGTGGACGCCGAGGAGGCGGTGGCCACCGTGCGCGAGACGGCGGTGGCCGAGCGCCAGAAGGCCATCGAGCTGGTCGAGGCGCGCAAGCAGGCCGAGCGCCAGGCCATCGCGGTCACCGTGGCGGCCCAGGCGGAGAAGGACGCCGCCGACGACCACGCCGAGGCCGTGAAGACCGAGGCCGAGGGCCAGGCGGCCAAGAGCCGCATCGAGGCCCAGGGCCAGGCCGAGGCCGAGAAGCTCGCCGCCGAGGCGGCGCGGGTCCGCTACACGGTGGACGCCGAGGGCCAGCGGGCCCTGCACGAGGCCGAGAACCTGCTCAACACCGATGTCATCGCCATGCGCATCAAGCTGGCGCTGATCGAGCACCTGGACGCCATCATCCGCGAGAGCGTCAAGCCCATGGAGGCCATCGACGACATCCGGATCATCCAGGTGGACGGGCTCGGGGCCGGCAACGGCAACGGCCACGCCAGCGGCGTCCAGGCCGGGGCGGGTGACGGCAACCTGGCCGACTCGGCGGTGAACGCGGCCCTGCGCTACCGGGCCCAGGCGCCGCTGCTCGACTCCCTGCTGAAGGAGGTGGGGATCACCGGCGGCGACATCAACGGGCTCACGGCCGCGCTGCGGGGTGCTGACGAGCACCCCGCCGCCGCGCCCGCGTCCCCGGAGCCCGCCCCGCCGACGCAGACGGCGGAGCCGGGTCCGACCGAGCGCTAGCGGGCAGGGAGCCGGGCTCGGATCCGCAGCATGGATCGGCCCGGCTTGTTGTAGGATCGGCGGCCGCGGGGGAGCGGTCGGGGTCCGGTTGCGGCGGCTGAATCGAACGAGATGGGTCCTGGCAGGGCTGGCGTTCGCCGGTCTGCTGCTGTGTCCCGACGCGCACGCCCAGGTCGACCGGCCGGGAGACCGGCGGGTGGGCGTCGAGGACCCGCTCCTGGGCATCGATCGGCCCGGGGATGTCCGCCCCGAGCCGCCCTCCCTGGAGGAGGAGCCCGGGGAGCCCGCGTTCATCCTGCCGCCGGTCCCGCCGCCCCGGGATCGCCTCTCCAGCGGGCCCACCCTGGTGGTGCGCGAGTTCCGCGTCCGCGGCGCCACGGCCTTCTCGGCCGAGGAGCTGGCCGCCGTCACCGATCCCTACCTGGGGCGTCCCCTCACCTCCGAGGACCTCCACGCCCTGCGCGACGCCCTGACGCTCCTCTACGTCAATGCGGGCTACGTCAACTCGGGGGCCGTCCTGCCGGACCAGGACGTCTCCGGCGGCGTCGTCGAGTACCGCATCGTCGAGGGCGAGCTGACGGCCATCGAGCTCGACGGCAATCGCCACCTGCGCGATCTCTACCTGCGCAGCCGCCTGCGCCTGGGCGCCGACGTGCCCCTCGACGTCCGCCGCCTCGAGCGCCGGCTGCAGCTCCTGCAGCAGGACCCGCGCATCCGCCGGGTGGAGGCCGAGCTGCGCCCCGGCGACCGGCCGGGCGAGGCCGTCCTGCGCGCGCGCTTCGAGGAGGAGCGCCCCTGGTGGGTGTCCGTCGACGGCTCCAACCACGAGGCCCCCAGCATCGGCGCCTATCGCGGCCGGATCCGCGCGGGCCACGACAGCCTGCTCGGTCTCGGCGACCGGCTCTTCCTGTCCGCGGCGTTCACCGAGGGTCTCGAGGACTACGACGCCCGCTACGAGATCCCGGTGACGCCCTGGGACACGACCGTCGGCCTCTTCTACGGCTACAGCGAGAGCGAGGTCATCGAGCGGCCCTTCGACGAGATCGACATCACGAGCCGCTCCCAGACCGCCGGGCTGCGGGTGGCCCAGCCGGTGTACCGGAGCCTGCGCAGCCGGGTGGAGGTCTCGGGATCGCTCGAATGGCGCGAGAGTGAGACCTTCCTGCTGGATCGCCGCTTCGCCTTCTCGCCGGGGGCGAGCCTGCCCGGCAGCGACGTCGAGGGCCGCAGCCGCGTGACCGTGCTGCGCCTCTCGGGTGACTGGCTCTTCCGCGATCGCCAGCAGGTGATCGCCGCGCGCTCGACGCTGAGCTTCGGTCTCGATCTCTGGGGCGCCATCCAGCAGCCGGACCTGGTCGAGGACGGGCAGTTCGTGACCTGGCTGGCCCAGTTCCAGTGGGTCCGGCGCTTCGACCGGCTGCTGGGCCTGGAGACCGTCTTCCGCACCGACCTGCAGCTCGCGGGGTCGGCCCTGCTCAGCCTCGAGCGCTTCGCGGTCGGGGGCCACGCGACCGTGCGGGGCTATCGGGAGAACGAGTTGGTGCGGGACAACGGGGTCGTCTCGTCCCTGGAGCTGCGCTTCCCGCTCTGGAGCGACGCCGCCGGCCGGCCGCGGATCCAGATCGCGCCCTTCCTGGACGTGGGCACCTCCTGGAACACGGATCGCGACGAGTCGCGGCCGCGCACCCTCTACAGCGCCGGCGTCGGCCTGCGCTTCCGCATCACCCGCTACGCCGAGGGGAACATCTACTGGGCGCGGCCGCTGCGGAAGCTCCCGGGGCCGGCCGACCGCGACCTCCAGGACGAGGGCGTCCACTTCCAGGTGACGCTCACCTACTAGCCTCGCTGTCGAGCGCAGCGACCTCGGCGAGACCCACCTGGGAGAGCAGGGCGGCGCGCTGGGCGCGGGGCAGCTTGGCTGCAGGATCGGACTCGATGTCCTGGGACACGGCGGCGAGGGCGTCGTACCACAGGCTCTCGTCGGCGTAGACGATCACGGGCTCTTCCCGCTGCAGGCGCTTCGTCAGGGCGCCCGAGCGTTGCTTGCGCCGGATCCAGGCGCCGGAGATGAAGTCCCGCGAGCGCCGCTCGGGGTCGGGCACGATCGACACGAACCACTGGTAGTCGCGGCCGGGCTCGAGCTGCACGCCGTAGTCGGCGAGGCGGAAGGCGTGGATCCCGGCGGCCTGCGGCGCGGGCAGGCGGACGTCGAGCAGCGGCTCGACCGAGTCCTGGTCGCGCAGGGTGACGTCGATGCGATCGCCGGTGTCCTGGCCCAGGTACCAGTAGAGGACGGGCTGGCTCTCGGTCGTCAGCCCCACGTGGTCCGGCGCCAGCACGTGGATGGTCGCCACCCGGCCCCCGCTGCGGGTGCCCCCGGAGACGCCTTGCCTCGGGGACCCGAGATCGAGGGGCGCGATGTAGATGGGGAGCGGCTCGAGCCGCGCCGTGCGCACCCGCCCCTCCGAGGACGCCTTCGGGGCCTGGTAGATCGGCGTGGCGTTCGGCTCCTCTGCCGGGGCCGTCTCGGAGGCTTCGCTCTCCGTCTGGGCGGAGGCCGGCTGCAGGTTCGGGTGGGGCAGGGCCAGCAGGAGTCCCAGCAGGCCTCCCAGGGGCAGGGCGGCGGCAGCGATGTGGCTTCTCATCTGGAGTCCTCTCTCGGTGCGGCCTCGATGCGGAAGACGCGGATGGGCTCGGACTTGCCCCGCAGGGCCAGCTCGCCGAGCGCCTCGATCCGAAGCTCCCCGTCCCGGCGAATCGCGCCCTGCCGATCGACCTCGAGCCGAGCCACCGTGGATTCTGCGGCCAGGATCCGCACGAGCGGTCCACCCGCCTCGGCGGCGGCCGCGAACCCCTCCCGGTCGTAGCTCTCGAGCCGGGCGGACGTGTTCACCGTGTCGCCGACCGAAGTGTACTTGAGCCGGTCCGAAGCGCCGATCATGCCCACGACGGCCGGACCGGTGCACAGGCCCACCCGCATCCGCCCCTCGGGAAGGCTTCGAGCCGCCCAGTCCCGGTTGAGCCCCGCCATGGCCTCGCACATGGCCAGGGCGCACCTCACGGCGGCGCGGGCGTCGGCGGTGATCTCGTGCTCCTCGGCCCGGGGCACCGGGAGGCCGAAATTGGCCATGATCCCGTCGCCCGCATAGTCGTCGACGATGCCGCCGTGGGCGCGGATCACCGTAGCCATGCGGTCCAGGTACTCGTTCACCCAGCTCATCAGCAGCCCGGGCCCGAGCTTCTCGGCCGCCGCGCTGAAGCCGCCCAGATCGCAGGTGAGCACCGTGATCGTCACCGCCTGGGCACGGGGACGACCCCCGTCGGCGAAGGCGTCGCGCTGGTGCCAGAGCGCGGAGAGGACCTCGGGCGACTGGAAGCGGCCGAAGAGGGTCATCAGCTGGTCGCGTTCCGAGCGCTCCCGGAACGCCACCAGAGCCAGGGCGCCCGCCGCGCTGCCCACCCAGCCGAGCGCCCCGGGCACGAGCGGCAGCCAGACGTGCTCCCGGAACCCGAGCCCGGCGCCCACCACGATCGCGACCAGACCCAGCGCCGCCACGGCCGACACCCGTCCCACGGAGCGCAGTCCGACGCCGGCGAGGGCGGCGCCCAGGGCCAGGGCGAACACGAGCGCGGACTCCGCGGTCTCGCTCGGGGCGCGGAGGCCCGGTGCGCCGTCGAGGGCGCGGGCGAGCAGCTCGCTCGTGATCCAGGCGTGGACCTCCACGCCGTGGGTGGTGCCGAAAGGCGTCCGATGCAGGTCCGGCAGGCTCGGGGCCTCGGTGCCGATCAGCACCACCCGGTCGCGCGCGGTGCCCTCGGGGAGTTCTCCGGCCAGCAGCGTCGAGAGTCCGTAGCGCTCGAACTCCGGCCGCCGTCCGGGGTGCAGCAGCAGCTGGTGGCCGGCGTCGTCGGCGTCGGCGTAGCCGCCGAGGTCGCCCACGAAGCGGTCGCCGGGCATGGCCGTCCGGGCCAGGCGGAGGGCCAGGGAGAGGTGGTTCCGACCGTCGACGCTCATGGCCAGCAGCGCGCGCCGGACCCGGCCGTCGCGGTCGGTCAGGAGGTCGCTGAAGCCCACCCGGGAGGTGCCGGCGACGAAGGGCGGAGCGGGGATCGGCGGCTCGGGCTCCGGCGTGCGCTTCTCGATGAGCACGGCGTAGCCGCCTCCGAAGACCATCTCCTCGAGGAGGTCGCTGCCCGGCGGGATCGGCCGATCGCGGTACAGATCGATGCCGACGGCGCGGGCCCCGTCGGCGAACAGGAGCCCGAGGGCCCGGGCCAGGGTCCCGTCGCTCAAGGGCTGGCCGTGGCGCTGGATGTCCTCCTCCGCGATCCGCACGATCAGCACCCGGGGGTCCGGGCCCGCCTCGGGGGTGGTCAGGCGGAGAAGGGCGTCGTGGGTCGCCAGCTCGAAGGGCTCCAGGTGTCCCGCGCTGCGCGCGACCACCACCGCGGTCGCCACGGCCAGACCGAGCACGACGGCGGCTGCCGCCGTCGTCAAGCCGCCGGCTGCCGCCGTGACGCCGGGGAAGAGACGGACGTGACGCCGCAAGCTTGGAGACCTCCCGCAGGGGCACTGCGTATAATGCGCCCTCCATGCGGATCCGGCTGCCCCTCGCGCTCATCGCCTCCTTGGCGCTCCTCGGCACCGATCTGCGGGCCGGGGCGCAGGAGGAGCCCTCGCCCGGGGATGCGGCGATGGCGCTGGGCCAGGAGGCGGCCCGGAGCGGCCAGTTCTCGGACGCCGCCGAGGCCTGGCACGCGGCGGCCGAAGCCTACGCCCGGGAGGGCCGCACGCTCCGACGCGTCGATGCGTGGATGCGCCTGGCGGAGGCCCAGCAGGCGCTGGGTCACTACGCGGACGCCGTCTCGACGCTCGCCCAGGCCCAGTCCCTGGCCGCGTCGAGCGGGGACGCGGCCCGCCAGGCGGCCGCTCTCGGCGCCCTCGGAAACGCCCTGGTGGCCTCCCGGGACCCGGAGTCCGCCCGTCGCTACCTGGAGCAGGGACTCTCCCTGGCCCGCGAGGCCGAGGCCGACGCCCTGGCGGCCGCGATCCAGAACAATCTCGGCAACCTCCACGCGGCCCAGGGGCGCCGCCGGGAGGCGCGGACGGCCTACGCCGAGGCCGGGCAGCGCGCGCGGGCCGCGGGCCGGACGTCGCTCGCCGCCCGGGCCGAGGCCAACGCCGCCCGGGTGCTGCTCGACGCCGGCGGCGCGGCGTCCGAGGCGCGCTCGCACCTGGCCGCGGCCCGTCGCGCGGCCGGAACGCTGCCGTCGGGACACGGTCGCGTGTCGATCCGGGTGAACCTCGGGAGCTCCTACGTCCGCCTCGTGGAGGCCGGCGGCCGTTCCGCCGATGTCCGCGCCGCCCACGAGCTCCTGGAAGCCGCGCGGAAGGAGGCCGAGCAGCTCGGCGACGTGCGCACCCTGTCCTACGCCCTCGGTCACATGGGGCGCCTCTACGCCTTGCGGGGACGACGCGACGACGCGCTCGCGCTGACCCGCCGCGCCACGTTCCGGGCCCAGGAGGCGGGCGCCCCCGAGTCGCTGTACCGGTGGCAGTGGCAGACGGGGCGCCTGCTCGCGGAGCGGGGCGAGCTCGAGGGCGCCCTCGAAGCCTATGCCCAGGCGGTGACGGTGCTCGGCGAGATCCGCCACGAGATGGCGTCGGGCTACGCCAGCGGCGGCACGTCGTTCCGCGAGCGCGTGGGGCCCGTGTTCTTCGAGATGGTGGATCTGCTGCTGCGCACCGCGCCGGACCCGTCCCAGGCGGCCGCCTACCAGGCCCGCCTGCTGCGGGCCCGGGACACGATCGAGGACCTGAAGGCGGCGGAGCTGCGCGACTACTTCCAGGACGAGTGCGTCGACGCAGCCCGGGCCAAGGTCCAGAGCCTGGACGCCGCCGCCGGCTCCGCCCTGGTCGTCTACCCGATCCCCCTCGCCGACCGGCTCGAGCTGCTCCTCTCCCGCGCCGACGGCCTGTCCCGGGTGACGGTGCCGGTGGACGCGGCCACGCTGACCGCCGAGGTCCGCCGCCTGCGGCGGCTCCTCGAGAAACGCACGACCCGCGAGTACCTGCCCCACGCCCAGCGTCTGTACGACTGGCTGGTGCGGCCGCTCGAGACCCAGCTGGCGCGGGACGACGTCACCGCGCTCGTCTTCGTTCCCGACGGTCCCCTGCGCACGATTCCCATGGCGGCCCTCCACGACGGTCGCCGCTTTCTCGTGGAGCGCGTGCCCCTGGCCATCACGCCGGGGCTGGCGCTCACCGATCCCCGGCCCCTGGACCGGGAGGCGCTCCGGCTCTTCCTCTCGGGGCTGAGCGAGCCCGTCCAGGGCTTCCCGCCCCTCGAGCACGTGCCCGCAGAGCTCGACGCCATCCGTGCCCTGTACGGCGGCGAGCTGCTCCTGGACGCGGACTTCTCCATCGACCGGGTCGAGGACACGCTGACCGAGCGCGACTTCAACGTCGTGCACATCGCATCCCACGGCGTCTTCGCGGGCGACGCCGAGGACTCGTTCCTGCTGACCTACGACGGGCGTCTGACCATGGACCGTCTCAGTGACTACGTGGGGCGCTTCCGCTTCCGGGAGACGCCCTTGGAGCTGCTCACCCTCAGCGCCTGCGAGACGGCGGAGGGCGACGACCGCGCCGCCCTCGGTCTGGCCGGGGTGGCCGTGAAGGCCGGCGCCCGCAGCGCCCTGGGCACACTCTGGAGCGTCAACGACGCCGCGGCGGCGGCGCTGATCTCGGCCTTCTACGGGGAGCTCCGGGATCCGACCGTGAGCCGGGCCGAGGCGCTGCGCCGGGCGCAGCGTCGGCTGCACGCCGAGCCCGATACGCGGCATCCCTTCTACTGGTCGCCGTTCCTGCTGATCAGCAACTGGCTCTAGGAGCGGTGGGCCACGCGCCCCGGAGGCGGCGCGGCTAGAGCGCGAAGGCGTGGCGGATCTTGCCCAGCAGGCTCTGCTGGCGCTGGATCTGGATCGTGCGGCGGTAGTCCTCGACCAGCTTCCCGGTCTCCGCGGGCCAGCCGCCCGCCAGGGCGTTCTTGCGGCCCTGCTCGCCGAAGCATTGGCGCTGGCTCGGATTCTCGATGAGCGAGCGCACCGCCGCCACGGCCTCGTCCTGGCGCTCGGGGTCGTAGAGCAGGCCGTTCTCCCCGTGCTGCACCAGGTCCGGGATGCCGCCCGCGTGGGCGGCCACCACGGAGCAGCCCGCGCTCATGGCCTCGAGGATCACGAAGCCGAGGGTCTCGGTGGTGGAGGGCATGACGAAGACGTCGGCGCTGGCGAAGGCCGTGGCGAGCTCCTCGCCGCGCAGGAAGCCGGTGAACTCGACCGCGTTGTCCGCGAAGACCCGCTCGAGCTGGGGCCGCCCCGGTCCGTCGCCCACCAGGGCCAGGCGGGCCTCGGGCAGGGCGTCGAGCACCCAGCCCAGGGTGTCCACCCGCTTCTCCGGCGCCAGTCGCCCCACGAAGAGCAGGATCGGGGCGTCCGGCTCGCCCCCGGAGAGCCGCTCGCGCATCTCTCGGCTGCGGCGCTTCGGGTGGAAGAGCTCCGTGTCCACGCCGCCGCGCCAGATGCCGACGTTGCGCACGCCGTGGCGCTCCATCTCGCGCTTGGTGAACTGCGAGGGGGTCAGGTTGCGGTGGGCGGCGTTGTGCACCCAGCGGATGAGGGGCCAGACGGCCGGCTCGGCCCAGGCCAGGCCGTATCCCTTCACGTAGCGGGGGAAGTCGGTGTGGTACGAGGCCACCACCGGGAGGCCCAGCGCCCGCGCCGTCACGATGCCCCAGATGCCCAGGGTCACCGGGCTGACCGCATGGACCACGTCGGGCCGGAAGCGCAGCAGCTCCCAGGAGATCCGCGGGTCCGGAGCGCACATCCGCAGCTCCGGGTACGGCGGGAAGGTCAGTCCGGGGATCCGGACCACCCGCACGCCGGGGAACTGGGCGACCGCCGTCTCCGGAGCGAGGAGCAGGACGTCGTGCCCCTCCTCCACCAGACACTCCAGCGTGTTGCGGAGCCGATTGGTGATCCCGTCGATCTTGGGCAGGAAGACTTCGGTGGTGAGTGCGATACGCATGTTCTGAAAACCTTAGGAACGCATCGGCGATGGGGCGTTTCGGCCCTGTTGCACTTCTGCGAATCCTCCGCGACGGAGAAGTTTCGCGAAGGTCACGTCTGCGTTACGAACGGGTGTCGTCCTGGATCGGGGGCCGACGCGCACAGCGTAGCGCAGCCCCCGCGCCCCACCTGGCGCGCGCGCCCCGGATCTGCCGCCCCTTGGGGGCAGTTCGAGGCGCCGGCGTGACGGCGGAGTGGTATGATCGGGCCGACGGCGCACGGCTCCCCCCGCCGGGTCGCCGCCGGGGGGTAGGTTGTCGCTGTTCCTGATCCGCCACGCCAAGGCGGAGAAGCGGACCTCTTGGGACGGGCCGGAGCCGCTCCGGCCCCTCGCGCCGGTGGGGCTGCGCCAGGCCCAGGCGATCGCCCGGCATCTGCTGCCGCAGCGCCCGGCGCGGCTGCTCTCGAGCCCGCACCTGCGCTGCCGGCAGTCGCTGCAGCCGCTGGCGACCGCCATCGGCCTTCCCGTGGAGACCGACGAGCGACTCGCCGCCGGCGAGGATCCGGTCAAGGCGCTCGACCTCCTGGGCGACGCGGGCGAGGGCGTCGTGGTCTGCACCCACAACGCCATCGTGTGTGCCCTGGTGGAGGCGTTCGGCGACGCCGGGGGCCGCCTCGACGGCCCGGTCGAGTGCGACAAGGGCGGCGTCTGGGAGCTGCGGGACGGCCGCGCGGTCTACGGGCTGCCGCCCAGTCCCGGCGAGGGCGGAGACGACGGAGACGTGCGCCTGGGCGTGCTGGACCTCGGCAGCACCTCCTTCCACCTGCTCGTCTCCGACGCGACGCCGGCCGGCCGGCTGACCCCCGTGTTCCGGGAGCGCGAGATGCTGCGCCTGGGCGCCCTCATCAGCGACGCGCGCAGCATCCCCGAGGACGTCTGCGAGCGCGCCGTGGAGAGCGCCCGACACCTGCGCTCCCGCGCCCGCGCCGCCGGGGTGGACCGCTTCCTGGCGGTGGGCACGGCCGCCCTGCGCGACGCCCGGAACGGCGCCGCCCTCACGGCCCGGCTCGAGGCCGTGCTCGGGGAGCCCGTCCGCATCCTCGACGGAGAGCAGGAGGCGCGCCTGACCTTCGCGGCCTTCCGGCGCCGCGTGCTCCTCCCGCCCGGCTACACCCTGGGCGCCGATCTCGGAGGCGGGAGCCTGGAGCTCGCCGTTGGCGACGAGGACGGGGTGGCCTGGGAGGCGACGCTGGCCCTCGGCGTGGCCCGCCTCCACAACGAGCTCGTGAAGCAGGATCCCATGCGCAAGCGCGAGGTCCGGCAGGTGCGCGCGCGGGTGTCCCGCCTGCTGGCGCCCTGCATAGAGCCGATCGCGGCCCGCAGCCCCGCGGCCTGCATCGCCACCGGCGGCACCGCCCGGGCACTGGGCCGTCTGGTCGTGGCCCGCCGCGCGCTGCGCCCCCACCTCTCCGTCAACGGTCTCGAGATCACCACCGACGAGCTGGAGGAGCTGGCAAACGTGCTGGTCCGCTCGAGCCACGACGAGCGCCTGCGCATGGCCGGCATGCGCAAGCAGCGGGCCGACCTGCTTCCGACGGGCGCCCTGGTGCTCGCCACCCTGGCCGCGGCGCTCGACCTGCCGGGCTATACGCTCTCGGACTGGGGGCTGCGCGAGGGCGTGGCCCTGGACGCGCTCGGCATCCACTGATCAGCGCGCTGGCGTGAGTCGCTCCATCACGGTCTGCAGCCAGCCCGCCGCGCGGGGGCGCGCGGAGGCCTGTCGCGCGAAGGCGCGCAGGTCGTCGGCGAGGGCGACCAGGACCGGCACCAGGATCAGGGTCGTCAGGGTCGAGAGGGCCAGCCCCCAGCCCAGGGCCAGGGACATGGGGCTCACCACGGCGTCGTAGCCGCCGAGTCCGTAGGCCGTGGGCAGCACGCCACCCAGGGTGGTCAGCGTGGTCACGAGGATCGGGCGCAGGCGCTCGACCACGGCGTCCACCAGGGCCCCGGCGCGGGCCGTGGGGTCCGGACCGGCGTCCGCGCGGTGGCGCCGGATGGCGTCGACCATCAGGATCGAGGCGTTCACCACCACCCCGGTGAGTCCGATGGTGCCCACCATCGCGAGCAGCGAGAGGGGCTTGCCATGGGCGAAGAAGGTGACGGCCACCCAGATGCCGGCGAAGGGCACCACGGACACGACCAGCAGGGCCTCGATGAGACTGCCGAGCATGGCGGCGATCACCAGGGTGATGCCGCAGACCGCGAAGGCGAGGGCCAGCTTCAGGTCGCCGGTGGCGTCGTCGGTCTCGGTCGCCTCGCCCCCGCTGTAGACGCGCAGGCCCGGGACGCCGCCGAAGCGCGGAACCAGCTGGGCATCGATGCGCCGGGCCATGCTCACGGCCGTGTGCTCGCTCCCCGGGACGAAGCTCGCCACCACCGTCGCCGTACGGTGTCCATCCCGGTGGTGGATCTCCGAGAGACCGGGCTGGTCCGCCGGCCGCACCACGTCGCGCAGGCGCACGAGGTCGCCGCTGCGGGACCGCACCGGCACCTCGAGGAGCGAGGCCAGGTCGCGTCGTGCCGAGGGGTCGAAGAGCACCCGGATGCCGGTGGTCTCGTCGAGGTCGCGGTGCTCGGAGACCCGGATGCCGTGGAAGGCCGCCGCCAGGGTGCGACCCACGTCGGTGGCGTCGAGGCCGCGCAGGGCGAGCCGCTCGTAGTCCAGGTTGAGGTCGAGCTGGGGGGTGCCCGGACGCTCGTCCACGTCCACGTTGGTGATGCCTTCGATGTCCCGCAGCCATCCGGCCACCTCCGCGGCCGCCATGCGCCGCACCCCGTCCTCGTCGCTCTCCACGTGCACGGTGACGGGCATGCCGATCGCCGGCCCGATCCGCTCGGCCTCGTAGACGATCTTCACGCCCTCCGGCACCACCAGCCGCTCCTCGAGCACCTGGATCCACTCCGCGCAGGTGCGCTCGCGGTCTTCGTTGCGGAAGAGTGCGCTCACCACGGCCTCGTTCTCGCTGGAGCCCCGCTCCCGCGACACCAGCCGGTCCGTCTCGCCGTGGCCGATCCGGCCCGTGACCGCGAGCAGGTCCGGGGCGAGGAGCGCCGGCAGCTGTCGCTCGAGGTTCGTCACCATGGCTTCGGTGCGCTCCAGGGGCGTGCCGAGGGGCAGGGTGACCTTCATGTACACCGCGTCGGCGTCGTCCTGGGGGAAGATCACGAAGCCCACCCGCGGCAGCAGTCCGAGGGAGATCGCCAGGAACAGGCCCAGGGCCCCGAGGGCGATGCGCCCTCGCTGGCGAAGAGCGGCGCACAGCAGGGTTCGGTAGCGCGCCTCCAGCCGCAGCACGAAGGCGCGCTTGGGCACGGGCGCGCGACTGCCCGAGCCGCTCAGGTGGGCCGGCAGGATGAGGAACGACTCGAACAGCGAGAAGACCAGCGCGAGGATCACCACGGCCGGGATGTTCCAGGCCACCCGGCCGGCGATCCCGCCGATGGCCCACATGGGCAGGAACGCCAGCACGGTCGTGACGGCGGCCGCGATCACCGGACGAGCCACCTCGGCCGCGCCCCGGGCCGCGGCCTCCTCGGGATCGAAGCCCTCCTGACGCCGGGCGACGATGCGTTCCGCCACCACCACGGCGTCGTCGACGAGCATACCCAGCACCACCACGAAGCCCGCGAGCGACACGATGTTCAGGGTCATGCCGATGCGCGGGATCATCACCAGGATGCCCAGGAAGACGAAGGGGATGCCGACCATCACCCACAGCGCGGCCGAGGGCGTGAGGAAGGTGAAGAGGATGGCTACCACCAGCACGGCGCCGATGGTGCCGTTGCTGAGCATGAGGCTCAGGCGGTTGCGCGTCTCGAAGGACTCGTCGTTGACGAGCGCGTAGTCGACGCCCTCGGGCAGCGGCGTGGTCTCGAGGGCCGCGCGCACGGCGTCGACGGTGTTCAGGATGTCGGCGGACTGGCGCTTGCGGACCACCAGGGACACGCCCGGCTCGCCGTTGGTGTGGGCCAGCAGGCCGGTGTCCTCGTAGGCCGACTCGATGCGCGCGACGTCCGCCACGCGCACGGCGCCGCCCTCGGCCCGGAAGCGCAGGATCACGTCGCCGACGTGCTCGGGCTGCGAGAGTCGGCTCCAGAGCACCACCTGGCGTCGCGCGTCGGCGGTCTCCAGGAGGCCTCCGGTGCTCGACACGTCCCGCCGCTCGATGGCGTCCATGACGTCGCCGAGGGCGACTCCGAGCCCGCGCGCGCGCACGGGGTCGAGGAGCACCCGCACCTCGGGATCCTGCAGCCCCACCTCGATCACCTGGGCGACGCCCTCCACGGGGCGCAGGCGGCGCGTGATCCGCTGGGCGGCCTCGCGCACGGCGTCGATGGGTCCGGAGAGGGCGATCTCGAGCACCGGCATCTTGCCGGGATTCACCCGCTTGACCCGGGGCTTGTCCTCCATCTCCGGCGGGAAGTCCGTCACCGCGTCGATGGCGTCCCGCACGTCCTGCTCGGCGTCGCGGATCTGCGCTTCGTCGTAGTCGTCGTAGAGCTCGATCGTGGTGGTCGAGTGATGGTCGGTCACGACCGTGTGGTAGGTCTTGATGCCATCGATCTCGTCGATGGCCTCCTCGAGCGGGATCGTCACCTTGGTCTCGACGTCGCGGACGGACGCGCCCTGGAGCGCCGCGTCCACGATGAGCAGGGGCATCGCCACGTTGGGCATGCCCTCGCGGGCCGTCCGGCTGGCGGTCGCCCAGCCGAGGGCCACCACCGTGCCGACCATGATGTGGACGACGAGGTGGCGGCGGACGAAGAATCGGATCAGTCCGTCCACGCCTTGGCCGGGAGCGAGGGACGGTCCACGGCCACCCGCGCGCCGTCGCGCAGGGCGAAGAGGCCGTCGATCACGACCTCCTCGCCGTCCTGGAGGCCGGCGATGACCTCCACGCGCTCACTGCCCTGGGCCCCGGTTCGCACGCTGCGCACGCCGACCCGCGGTCCCTGGGGCGTCCGCTCCACCACGAACACCGCGGACTGGCCCTCGTGGCGGATCAGGGCGGAGCGCGGCACGACGATCTTCCGCATGCCGCCGCCGGAGGGGAAGCGCACGTCGGCGACCATGCCCTCGCGGAGGCTGCCGGTGACGTTGTCGACCCAGATCTCCACCGGGTAGGTGCCGGTGGCCGCGTCGGCCACGTAGCCGACGCTGTGCACCTCGGCATCGACGATCTGGCCGCCGAGGTCGCCGAAGACGATCCGCGCCGGGCTCCCGGGCCCGAGCCGCGCCGCCTCCGCCCCGGTGACGCCCGCGCGCACCCGCGCCTTGGAGAGGTCCACCACCACGGCGATCGGCGTGCCGGGTGCCACCCGGTCGCCCACGTTCACGGTCACGCTCTCCACGCTGCCCGCGAAGGGCGCTCGCACCGTGGCGTCGGCGCGGTTGCGGCGCGAGCGGGTCAGCGCCACGTCGGCGAGCTGCACGGCCCGACTCGCGCGCTCGACGGCGAAGCGCAGGGCGTCGTGGCGGCTCTCGCTGATGGCGTTCTCCGCGGCGAGGCGCTCGCCGCGCTCCAGGTTCCGCTCCGCCTCGCGCAGGTCCACCTGGGCCGCGAGCAGCGCGGCCTGGGTCTCGGCCTCGAGCAGGGCCAGGCGGGTCTCGTCGAGCCGGACCAGGGGCTGGCCGGCCTCGGCCCCGTCGCCGGGCTCCACGGAGCGGTCCACGACCCGCCCCGCGACCTCGGCCGCGACCGTCGCCCGACGGAAGGCGCTCACCAGGCCGGCGGCCGGCATGGTCTGGCGGATGTTCCCCTCCCGGGCCACGGCCACCCGGACGCGCATGGCGGTCTGGAGCGGCTCCGGCGTCTGCCGCAGGGCGGCCCGAGCCTCTTCGGCGTGGGCCGCGCCGGGCTCGCGACCCGGGGTCGGGCCGTACGCGAGCAGCGGGATTCCGACGACGAGGAGCGCACACAGCGCGAGGAGGGGCATGCGTCGCATGCCGCCCGTTTCGGTCGGTCGCACGCCGGAGCTTAGCCGTCCGACGCCGATCGAGTGTCGCAATCAATCGGCAAAACGTGTGTAGATCTGGTCGAGGACGGGGTGCAGACGGATGAAGACGTCGAGCAGCTCCGGGTCGAAGTGCTTGGGTTCGGTGCGCCCGTCGCCCTCGGTCATGATCGACACCACGCGAGCGTGCCCGAAGGCGGGCTTGTAGTGCCGAGGGCTGCGCAGGGCGTCGTAGACGTCGACCAGCATCACCACCCGGCCCGAGAAGGGGATGGTCTTCCCCGCGACACCCCGCGGATAGCCGCTGCCGTCCCAGCACTCGTGGTGGTGCAGCGCGACCTGTCGGGCGGTCTCGATCAGCGGTGAGGCCGAGCCCTTGAGCAGGCTCGCCCCGATCGCCGGATGCCGCCGCATCTGGCGCCACTCCTCGTCGTCCAGGGGGCCGGGCTTTCGCAGCACCGCATCCGGAATGCCGATCTTTCCCACGTCGTGCATGGGCGCGGCGCGGCTGATCAGGCTCGTCTCCTGCTCCGACGCACCCGCCTCCCGGGCGAGGATCCGCGCGTAGTGGGCCAGCCGAAGCAGGTGGTTGCCCGTCTCCAGGTCCTTGTACTGGGACGCGCGGGTGAGGCGCTCGATGGTGTCGAGGTGGGCCTTCTCGAGCTGCTCGGCGCGGTGCCGCTCCGCCTGCAGGGCCGCCTTCAGATCCTGGGCGTAGGCCTGCAGCTGGTGGTGGGCGGCGCGCTCGCGGGCCGCGGTCTCGTTGAGGTCGCGCGCGTAGCGGAGGAGCTGCTCGTGGCTCCGGTCCAGCGCCTGCGCGAGCTCGTCGCGCTGTGCGTCGTCGCCCACCCTCAGCCCAGCGCGGCTTCCACGTACCGCAGCAGCTCGATGGGGCTGAAGGGCTTCACCAGGTAGGCCACGACCCCGAGGATCCGCCCGACCTCCTGGTCCTCGGCCCGGCCGCGGGCCGTGAGCATGATGACGGGGATCGCCCGGGTCTCCGGGCCTTCCCGGAGCCGGGTGGCCACCTGGGCACCGCTGAGCCCCGGCATCATCCAGTCCAGGATCACCAGGTCCGGCTGCTCCTTCCGCGCCGTCTCCAGCCCCGCCTCCCCGTCGCACGCCTCGAGGATCTCGTACTGGGGGTGCTCGAGGGTGGTTCGCACGAGCAGGCGCAGGTTCGCTTCGTCGTCGATGACCAGGATTCGTCTCACCGTGCCGCTCCCCGATCCGGGTTTCGGCTGCTCGCCGCGGGCCCTGAATCGGGGTTTGCCCCGATCCAGGGGGCCATCGCCGCCTCCGATGCGGGTAGCGATGTCGGATCCCGCCATCCTCGAGGCCGTCTTCCACCGCATGCAGGACGCGGTGTTCGTGCTCGGACACGACGACCGCGTGGTGGACCTGAACCGGGCGGCCCGTCAGCTGCTCGGTCGCCGTCCGGAGCAGCCGATCGGGCGGAGCACGGGCGAGGTGCTCGCCGCGCACCGGCCCCTGCTGGCCGCGCTGGCCGATCTCGGGCTCGGCGAGGACGAGGTGACCCTGCGGGCGCCCGACGGACCCCGTCACTACCAGCTCCGCATCCAGCCGCTGCTCTCCGCGGACGGGGGCAGCCCGGGCCGGCTGCTCGTCCTCCACGACATCACCGACTACGCGGCCGCCATGGGTGAGCTCCACCGGGCCGAGGTGCGCAAGGCGGCGGTCCTCGAGGCGTCGCTCGACTGCGTCATCACCCTCGACGCCGAGGGCCGGGTCGCGGAGTTCAACCCGGCGGCCGAGGCCACCTTCGGCCTGCCCCGCGACCGCGTGATCGGTCGGCCCCTGACGGATTTCCTGACGCCCGACGAGGGGACCCGCCTGGCGGCCGACCTGCAGACCTTCCTGTGCACCGGGTCCTCGCCGGGGGTGGGTCGACGGCGCGAGGCCGTGTCGGTGCGGGCCGACGGCAGCGAGTTCCCCGCCGAGATCACCGTCGTGGCCCTGGACGATCCGCCCCAGCCGGCCTTCACGATCTTCCTGCGCGACATCACCGAGCGGAGGCAGATCGAGAGCCTGAAGGAGGAGCTGGTGGCGACGGTGAGCCACGAGCTGCGCACGCCGCTCACCAGCCTGCGGGGCTTCGCCGAGCTGCTGCTCGAGCGGGAGTTCCCCCCGGAGAAGGCGAAGCACTTCCTGGGCATGATCCGGGACGAGGCCACGCGGCTGGCCCGTCTCGTCGACGACTTCCTCGACCTCAAGACCCTCGAGTTCGGGCGTCTGGTCGGCGAGCCCCGGCCGGTCGCGCTGCTGGACGCGGTGGAGCGCGCGGCGGCCTCCCTGGGCGGCCTGCCCCCGAGCCACGTCCTCACGGTGGACGTTCCCGATTCCGTGCCGCCGCTGGCCGCCGACCCCGACCGCCTGCATCAGGTGCTCACGAACCTGCTCTCGAACGCGATCAAGTTCTCTCCGGACGGCGGCACCGTGGCGGTGCAGGCGCGGACCTACGGCACCCTGGTCCTGATCTCCGTCCAGGACCCGGGCCTCGGCATCTCGCCCCAGGACCAGAAAAAGCTCTTCGGGCGCTTCTTCCGCAGCGATGCGGTGCGCAAGCGGCACATCCGCGGCACCGGGCTGGGCCTCGCCCTGGTGAAGCAGATCGTCGAGGGCCACGGCGGCCGCATCGACGTGGAGAGCGCCGTCGGCCGCGGGAGCCTGTTCCGGATCACGCTCCCGGCCTGGGACGGGGAGGACACGCCCGGCTGACGCCGCGGAAGTGTCGGCGCTGCGCTGCACCGCTGCCGTCGCCCAGCTGCAGCCGCCGCGGCGCACGGGCGCCTGCGCGTCCGCGGGAGCCCTGCGCGCCCGCGGGAGCCTTGCGCGCCTGGCATCCCTCTTGCTCTCCTCCGGTCCGGGATCGAGCGGAGGACGAAGAGGATGCGCACCCGGATGCGCTGGCTGAGCCTGGCGGTGCTGGCGGCGAGCGGCCTGGGGGCCTGGGGCCTCGCCCGGGGCGGGGCCGGGACGCCGCCCCCGCCACCGGAGCCCGCCGCGGCCTCCGTGGCGGTGGTGGTGGCCGCTCCGACGCCGGTGCCCGTCGTCGTCCGCACCCACGGCACGGTCCAGGCGCGGACGCAGATCGAGCTCGTGGCCGAGGTCCCGGGGCGGGTGGCCCGGGTCGCCCCGGCCCTGGCCGCCGGGGGCTTCTTCGAGGCCGGGGACGTCCTCCTCGAGCTCGACGACCGCGATCTGCGCCTGGCGCTCGAGCGGGCCCTGGCCGCGCGGCAGCGGCGCGAGAGCGAGCGCGCGCTGCGCTCCGCCGAGCACCGGCGCCTGCGGGCCCTGGCCGCGCGCGAGTACGCCAGCAGCGCCCGTCTCGAGGCGGCGGCCCACGCCGAGCGGATCGCCGAGGCGGTCCTGCGGGAGGCGCGTGCCGCCGCCGCCCAGGCGCGCCACGACCTCGAGCGCGCGCGGATCCGGGCTCCCTTCGCGGGCCGCGTGGGGTCGCGCTTCGCCGACGTGGGCAGCTTCGTGTCCCGAGGCCGGGCGGTGGCCCGGATCTACGCCACCGACTACGCCGAGGTGCGTCTGCCGGTGCCGACGGCCGAGCTGGCCCACCTGGAGCTCCCGCGTCCGGATCTCCGCCTGGACGCGGAGGCCGGGGGGCCCCGGGTGCGCCTGGAGGCGCCCTTCGCCGGCCGGCTCGGGCGCTGGTCCGCCCGGATCGTGCGCATCGAGGGGGAGATCGCCGCCCGCACCCGGACCCTGCACGCCGTTGCCCGGGTGGAGGACCCCTACGCGCGGCAGCGCGAAGGGCTGCCCCTGCCCGTGGGCCAGTTCGTGTCGGCGGAGATCCGCGGACGGACCCTCGAGGCGGCGTTCGCGCTGCCCCGCAGCGCCCTCGATCCCTCGGACCGGGTCTGGGTGGTGGACGCGACGCAGCGCCTGCGGGCGCGGGAGGTCGCCGTGGCCCGGGCCGACGCCGGGGGGGTGGTGGTGACCCGCGGCCTCGCCGCGGGCGAGCGCGTTCTGGTGGACCCGGTCGGCGCTGTGGAGGGTGCACGGGTGCGCCCGGTCGGGGCCCAGGAGTCCGCCGGTCGCGTCTGCGAAGGGCCGTCGGCCTGTCGGGCGGTCTCCGGGGGGCCGCCGGGAGGCGCTCCGTCGCCGTGAGACCCGCGCCGTGAGACGTCTCGTCGCCGCCTTCGTCGAGAACCCGGTCGCCGCCAACCTGGTGCTCCTGGTGGTGGTGGTCGCCGGCCTGGTGAGCCTCCCGGGCCTGCGCCAGGAGACCTTCCCCCACGTGGCCTTCGACCAGGTGGTGGTGCGCGTGGACTACCCCGGCGCGGCCCCGGACGAGGTGGAGCAGTCCATCTGCGTGCGGCTGGAGGAGCTCGTCCACGGCGTGCGCGGCGTCGACCGGGTCTTCGCGCGGGCCGCCGAAGGGGTCGGCGTGGTCTGGGCCGAGCTCGGCGTGGGCGCCGACGCCCAGGAGGTCCTGGACGAGATCCGCACGCGGGTGGACGCCCTGGACGACCTCCCCGCCGATGCCGAGCCGCCCGTCGTGCGGGAGCTCCGGGACGACAGCGTCCTGCTCGGCGTCGCGATCCACGGCCACGTGGACGAGGCGACCCTGCGCCAGCTCGGGGAGCGGGTGCGCGACGAGCTGGCGGCGCTGCCCGAGATCCATCGCGCCGAGCTCGTCGGCGTGCGCGCGCCGGAGCTGGCGGTGGAGGTCTCGGAGGTGGCCCTGCGCCGCCACGGACTCGGGTTCGACGACGTCGTGGCGGCGGTCCGCGCCTCCTCCCTCGAGCTTCCGGGCGGAACCCTGCGCACGGGAGCCGGCGAGGTGCTGCTCCGGACCCAGGCCCGCGCCTACCGGGCCCCGGAGTTCGCGGCGCTGGTGCTGCTCACCGCCCCGGACGGCACCCGGGTGCGTCTGGGCGACGTGGCCCGGGTGGTGGACGGCTTCGCGGAGAGCGACGAGTACGTCCGCTTCGACGGGCGTCCCGCCGCCGTGGTGCGCGTGCGCTCGAGCGAGCCCCGCAACCCCATCGCCATCTCCGAGGCCGTCCGCGCCTACGTCGAGGCCCTGCGTCCCGGGCTGCCGGCGGGGCTGGCGGCGGACGTCTCGGGGGACTGGTCTCAGCCGTTCCGCAGCCGGCGCGATCTCCTCCTGCGCAGCGGCGCCCAGGGGCTCGCGCTGATCCTCGCGGTGCTGGCGCTCTTCCTGCGCCTGCGACTGGCCCTGTGGGTGACGGCCGGCATCCCCCTCGCGTTCCTCGGCGCGCTCCTCGTGCTGCCCAGCGCCGAGGTCTCCATCAACATGATGTCGCTGTTCGCCTTCATCGTGGCCCTCGGCCTGGTGGTCGACGACGCCATCGTGGTGGGGGAGAACATCGATCGGCACCAGCGCCGCTGCGGCGACGCCGTGCGCGGCGCGGTGGAGGGCGCGTCCGAGATGATCGTGCCCGTGTCGGTCGCGGTCCTCACCACCGTGCTCTTCCTGCTGCCCGCGCTCTCGCTTCCGACGCAGGCCGGCAAGGTGGCCTACTCCCTGGGCGTGGTGGTGATCGCGTGCCTGGTGTTCTCCCTGGTGGAGTCCCTGCTGGTGCTTCCCGCGCACCTGGCCGGCCATGGGGGGCCGCCCCGGGACGCGGCCCCCCGCCCCCTGCGGCGGCTGCAGTCACGGGTGGCCGCGGCCCTCGACCGCTTCGTCGCCGGGGTGTATCAGCCCGGGCTGGACGCGGCGCTGCGCCATCCGGGCTTCGTCGCCGCGCTCTCGCTGGGGCTGCTGGTCCTGTCCGTGGGCGTCGTCTCCGGCGGCTGGGTGCGCTGGAGCTTCTTCCCCGACGCGGAGGACGACTACGTCTACGCCCAGGTGTTGCTGCCCGCGGGCACCCGGGCCGGGGCGGTGGGCGCGGTGATGGCGCGGTTGGAGAAGGCGGCGGCCCGGGTGGTGGCGCGTGCGGAGGCCGAGACCGGCGCCCCCGTGCTCGACCACGTCACCGCCAGCGTGGGCGACGCGCCCTACTTCCACGACGACTTCGGGACCGGCGGCGACGGCCCGAACGTGGGGCGGGTGCGCCTCGAGCTGCTGCCGGCCGAGGTGCGCCGGGTCTCGAGCCTCGAGCTCGCGGAGCGCTGGCGGGAGGCCGTCGGCGCCGTGCCCGGCGCCCTGCAGCTGGCCTTCTGGGGCACCGACTTCGGTCCGGGGGGGGCCGACCTCGACGTAGCGCTCTCGGGTCCCGACGCGGCCGTCGACGCGGCGGCCGATGCGCTGGTGGCCCGCTTCGCCGCGACCGCCGGCGTGCGCGACGTCGGCGACTCCCGCACGGGCGGCAAGCAGGAGGTGAGGCTGCGCATCCGGCCCGAGGCCGAGGCCCATGGCCTGACCCTCGCGGAGCTGGCCCGACAGGTGCGCCAGGGATTCCACGGCGCGGAGGTCCAGCGCATCCCCCGCGGTCGCCAGGACGTCCGCGTGGTGGTGCGCTACCCCCCCGCCGAGCGGCGCTCCCTGGCGGACCTGGAGCGCATCTGGGTCCGCACGCCCCGGGGCGACGAGGTGCCGTTCTCGGCCGTGGCGCGGGTGGAGCGGGGGCGGGGCTACGCGACCATCGAGCGGCGGGATCGTCAGCGATCGGTGCGGATCCGCGCCGACGTGGACGCCCGCAGCGTCGATCCCCGGGCGGTACGCGCCGTCCTCTACGGTGGACTCCCGGCACTGGTCGCGTCGCATCCCGGTGTCGAGTATGCCGTCGACGGCGCCTCGCGGGAGGAGTCCGAGATGCTCGGCGCGCTCGCCCGCGGCTGGCTGGTGGCGCTGGTCGCGGCCTACGCGCTGCTGGCGGTGCCCCTGCGCTCCTACCTGCAGCCGCTGCTGATCCTGGCGGCGGTCCCCTTCGGCTTCGTCGGGGCCGTGGTGGGGCACTGGGTGCTGGGCCTGCAGCTCTCCGCGTTCTCGATGATCGGGCTGGTGGCCCTCACCGGCGTGGTGATCAACGACGCCCTGGTGCTCATCGACCGGGCCAACGGGGAGCGCCGCGGGGGGCTGTCGCCGCGGGCGGCGGTGCGGGAGGCCGGCGCCACCCGCTTCCGGCCCATCCTGCTCACCTCGCTGACCACGTTCTTCGGGCTGCTGCCGCTGCTCTTCGAGCGCAGCGCCCAGGCCGACTGGCTGAAGCCCATGGCGGTCACGCTCGCCTTCGGGGTGGTGCTCGCGACCGCGATCACCCTGGTGCTGGTGCCCGCCGGCTACGTGATGGTGGAGGGGCTCCGGGACGCCCTCGGCCGGCGCGCGGCGCCGGCCGGGGACCCTGCTGACGTCAGGCCTGTGCCCGTCGCAGCGCCTCGATGCGCTCCTCGAGCGGCGGGTGGCTCATGAACAGCCGCGCGAAGCCCTTGCCCTTGCCGCCGGAGATGCCGAAGGCCTTCAGGCCCTCCGGAAGCGGCTCGCCGGCGCCCGACTTCAGACGCTCCAGCGCCGCGATCATGTTCGGGCGGCCGGCTAGGCGGGCGCCGCCCGCGTCGGCCCGGAACTCGCGGTAGCGCGAGAACCACATCACGATGATGCTCGCCAGGATGCCGAGCACCACCTGCGCCGCGATCGTCGCCACGAAGTAGCCGATCCCGTAGCCCCGCTCGGTCCGGAAGACGACCCGATCCACGGTGTGGCCGATGATCCGCGAAAAGAAGAGCACGAAGGTGTTCACGACGCCCTGGATCAGCGCCAGGGTGATCATGTCGCCGTTGGCCACGTGGGCGATCTCGTGACCGAGCACCGCGTCGACCTCGTCGCGGGTCATGCCGCGCAGCAGCCCGGTGCTGACGGCCACCAGGGCCTTGTTCTTGCTGGCGCCGGTCGCGAAGGCGTTCGGGGGGCCGTCGTAGACCGCCACCTCCGGCATGCCGATGCCGGCGCCCTGGGCGTGCCGCTTCACCGTCTCCGTGAGCCAGAGCTCGACGTCGCTCCGCGGCTCCGTGATCACCTGGGCGCCCGTGGCGCGCTTGGCCATCCACTTGGAGACGAGCAGCGAGATGAACGAGCCGCCCATGCCGAAGACGGCCGAGAAGATCAGCAGCGCCTCGTAGTTCAGGTCCACGCCGTTCTGGGCGAGGATGCTCTCGACGCCGAGCAGCTGGAGCACGATGGAGAGCACCACGAGGATCGCGATGTTCGTCATCAGGAACAGGAAGACCCGCTTCATCGATTCCTCCTCTGGAACGGGGCCGACCCCGCCAGGTCCGATTCGAAGGATGGTACGCAGCCCGGCAGCGTCAAATCGCCGTGTCCCGGGGGGAGTCCGCGAACAGGTAGGGTATCGCGTTCCCGGGCCGGCTTCTGGAGCCCTTGCGGAGCGGGACCCTCAGGCCGCAGGAGAGTAGAACTGCTGGCACCAGCGGCGCCACTCGCCGATCGGGCCGTCGCCGTCGCAGAGCAGGGGACGCTCGTCGTAGGTCTTGTTCTCCCAGATGGGGATGTCTTCGTCGAGCTGCTTCACGATGTCGGCGATGATGGCCCGGGCGACCCCGCCCCGCGGATCCCCGCCCTCGGTGTTCTTCTGGACGAAGGTGAAGCGCACGTCCACGTAGTCCTCGTCCACCGGCGTGATCCCGGCGATCAGCAGGGTGTCGCAGATGCCCGAGAAGCGGATCGAGCTGCAGCCGAGGCCGAAGTTCTGGGAGTCGATGACGCCCTGCACGACCCCCTTGGGCGTCTTCATGTCGGCGCGCTGGATGGAGCGGCGCCAGGGCCCCTCGGCCGTGATCTCCGACTCCGGGACGATCATCGTGCCGTGGACGTAGCGGAAGTGGGCCCGGTCGACGCTGTTCTCGCCCAGCTCCTGGTTGCGGCTCTTCACGGTCCAGAAGTGGCGCGTGAGCTTGCCCCACGCGGGGTCGCCCACCTCCTCGAAGGCCGGCACCTCGAAGTCGGGCTCTTTCCCCTCGGCGTGGTACCAGGTCCAGATCATCTGGTTGCGCTCCACCACGCCCCACGGCTTCAGGGCCGCCCTCGGCGGGATGCGCTTGGCGTAGGGGACGTCCACGCAGGCGCCGCTGCCGTCGAAGCGCCAGCCGTGAAAGGGGCAGCGCAGGGTCTCGCCCTCCACCTTGCCGCCGTGGCCCAGGTGGGCGCCCAGGTGGGGACAGAAGGCGTCGATCACGCGGGCCTCCCCGGACTCGCTGCGGTACAGCACGAGGTCGCGCCCGAAGTAGCGCAGGGGCAGGACGTCGCCCGGCGCCAGCTCGTCGGCGTAGCCGACCTGGAACCAGCCGTTGGGGAGCGGAAAGGGGAAGTTGCGCGGCATGGGGCACTCCTTGGGTGGGCGGCCGACCGCCTCGCTGCGTAGGATTGCGAAGATCGTCGAGAAATGAAACACGTTCTATTCCGACACGGATTCCTCCGGCTCTTCAGCAGCTTGGCCCTGGGGGCCCTGCTCGCGAGCGGCTGCGGTCCCCCGGCGGACCCGGGCCGGACCCGGCCGAGCGGCGTGGACGCCACGCCCTACGCGCAGCGGGACCTCCGCGTGGACGGCCTGCGGATCCGCTACGTCGACGAAGGGCCGACCGAGCCCCTGGCGGATCCCCGGCGCGTCCGCGTCGCCGTGCTGATCCCCGGCCACACCTCCCGGATCGAGGAGGTGGACGGCCTGATGCCGGTGCTCGCGCGCCAGCACCGGGTGCTGGTGCTCGACTTCCCCGGCAGCGGCTACGCCGAGAAGCCCGACCGCCGCTACGACCTGCGCCTCTACGAGGACACGCTGGTCGGCTTCCTCGACGCCCTGGGCGTGGGCCGGGTGCACCTGGTGGGCGGCAGCCTCGGCGGCAACCTGGCCCTGCGCACGGCCTACCGCTTCCCGGAGCGCGTCGAGCGGCTGGCGGTCTGGGCGCCGGGAAGCGCCTGGGAGTCGCGACCCTGGCTGGCATCGCTGATGCGGCGACTGGAGAGCTACGCCCTGTTCTGGCCCATCGTCTGGGTGCAGTCGCGCTACTGGTACGACGAGGACTTCGCCGACCGCGACGCCCTGCTGGCGGGCACCTTCGACTACTACCGCGAGGTCCTCGGGCCCGGCTTCGTCGCCATGTACTTCGGCATGGCGGCCACGCAGGTCGAGCAGAGCCTCTTCCCCCTCGCCCCGGAGATCCGCCACCCGGTCTGGCTGGCCTGGGGCGACCGGGACCACGGGGCCGACATGGGGAAGGGCGTCGCGAGGCTCCACGCCCTGCTGCCGCGCTCGGAGCTGCGGGTGTTCCCGGGGGCCGGGCACGCCCTGGCCAACGAGGTGACCGACACCCTGGCCGCCGAGGTCGACGCCTTCCTGCGTCGGCCGGCGGAGGAGCTCCCCTAGCCGGGCCCGGCGCTCCCCCGGGCGGCTACTCCCCGAAGAGCACCACCTCCTGCCAGGGGGGCAGGAGCGCGAGGGACGGCTGTTTTCCGGCCAGCCAGTCGACGGTGGCGCGGACGTCGCCGAACAGCGGCGGCGCCGGCCGGATCACCCCCGGGCCCAGGGTGAAGTCGTCGTAGTGGATCGGCAGGACCCGGCCCGCGTCGACTGCCTCGACCACCTCGCGGTAGTACTGCTCCCGGTAGGCCTCGCCCTGGCGCCAGAGGTTGCCGATGCCCAGGGCGACCGCGTCGACCCGGACGTCGCGCAGGGCGCCCGGCTCCCAGCCGGCGCTCCCCTGGACCAGCAGGCTCCCGAGCTCGTGCTCGATCACGATCGACCAGGCTCCGCCCTCGCGGTAGGCCGACGCCGGGCACGGCGGCGAGAGGGGGCGCTCGATCTCCGTACCCAGGTCCCCGGCGCCGAAGGGGAGGGGGACGTGGCGCGAGGGCAGGAAGGTCACGCGGAAGGTGCCGAAGCCATAGGGGCGTTCCGGCTCCACCTCCAGGATCTGGCCACCGGGAAGGCCCCAGCCCCGGGCCACGTTGGCCGTGGAGCGCGAGCCCACCACCACCGCGCCCGTCCGCCGCGCCACCTCGGGCGCGTCCATGCTGTGGTCGAAGTGGGAGTGCACCACCAGCACAGCCGCCGCCTTCTCGACGCCCGCCCGGGCGAGTCCGTGCTCGATGGCCTCGACGTCCGGCTCGATGGGCGCGTCGGTGAGCAGCGCCCACTTGCCGACCCGGGTGAAGAAGCCGTCGGTGAGCAGGGTGGTGTGACCGTCCGAGATCACCAGGGTGGCCACGCCCAGATAGGTGAGGGTCACCCGGGGCGTGCCCGCCGCGACCGGCGGCGCCGCCGGCAGCTCGTAGCGCGCCTCCCAGGGCGAGAGGTCGGGGAAGGCGCGCAGCTGGACCGCGAGCCAGCCCGCGCCGAGCGCGAGCCCCACGGCCAGGGCCCCGCCGAGGGTCGGCAGGCCCCGGCTCACCCCGCGATTCCGAGCTCGGCCAGGGTGAAAGGGCGTCCCTCGCGGACCGAGTGTTCCGCGGCCAGGCCCGCCGCCACCGCGAGCAGGCCGTCCCGGACGCTGACCTGGGGCGGGCCGCCCTCCCGGATCGCCTGCGCGAAGGCCAGGTGCTGGTAGTAGGTGGAGCCGTGGTGGCCTCCGGAGCGGAGGATCCGCTCCTCGACCGGGACGTGGTGGGTCTCGACGCGCCGCGGGATGCGGCGGCCGATCACGAGGGTCGACTCCGGAACGAAGCACTCCACCTTGCCGGCGTCGCCCACCGCGCAGACCTCCTCCTGGTTGCGCGAGGCCTCGGCGAACATGCACAGGTCGAGGAGCGCCCGACAGCCGCTGGGGAAGTCGACGATGACGTAGGCGTTGTCGAGGATGTCGGGACGCTCACCGCCGTACTCCTCGTCCCGGTGGTTCACATCCTGGGCGCCCGATGCGTACACCCGCGCGGCCGGCTCCCCGACGATGAGGTGCATCAGGTCGAAGAAATGGCAGCACTTCTCCACCAGGGTGCCCCCGGTGTTGCGCGAGAAGCGGTTCCAGTCGCCCACCTTGGGCAGGAAGGGGAAGCGGTGCTCGCGGATGGCGAGCTGGCGCAGGCGTCCCACGGCCCCGCCGCGAACCGCCTCGACCAGCCGCGCCACCGGCGGCATGAAGCGGTACTCCATGCCCACCCAGACGACGCCGGGGTGCTTCTCCGCGGCCGCCTCCACCCGCCGGCAGTCCTCCAGGGTGGTACCCAGGGGCTTCTCCACGAGCAGGTGCAGGTCCCGGCCCCAGAGCGGCTCGAGGACCTCGGCGTGGGTGTGGTTGGGCGTGGCGATCACCAGCGCGTCGAGGGCCACGCGCTCGAGCATCTCGGCGGCGTCGTCGAAGCCCTGGGCTTGCGGGGCGAGCCGGGCGCCCCAGTCGCGCGAGGGCGGGTGGGGATCCGCGTAGGCCACCACCTCCGCGCCCGGCACCAGGCGCAGGTTGAGCAGGTGCTCGATGCCCATCATGCCGGTGCCGATGACGCCGTAGCGCAGCGGGGAGTCGGGTTTCCGGGTCATCGCCGCCTGGGTCCGCCTCCGTGGGTCCGTGAGAACCTGATACCGTATCGCCATGAGTGAAGCCGCGCCCGCTGCCTCCGCCGAGGTGGCCTGGTTCTCCGCCCTGTGCGACGACGACTACGCCTACCTGGGCGTGCCCGACCCGGCTCTGCAGAGCAGCTGGGCGCACTGCCGCGACATCGTGCTCGCCGCCGAGCGCGGCGGCTTCGACAACGTGCTGCTGCCGTCGGGCTACGCCCTGGGCATCGACTCGATCGCCTTCGCCGGCGGCATGGCGCCGCTCCTGGAGCGCATGCGCCTGCTGGTGGCCGTGCGCTGCGGCGAGCTCTGGCCGCCCCAGCTCGCGCGCCAGCTCGCGACCCTCGACCGCATGCTCGGGGGTCGCCTCACGGTGAACATCATCTCGAGCGATCTCCCCGGCGCGCCGCTGCCCTCCGAGCCGCGCTACGCGCGCACCCTCGAGGTGATGGGTCTGCTTCGGGACCTGCTATCCGGAAAGCCCGTGAACGCCGAGGGCGTGTACTACCCGCTCTCCCTGGAGCCGCCGCGGATGCAGCCGGTCTCCGGGCGCTGTCCGCCGTTCTACTTCGGCGGGCTCTCGGAGCCCGCGCGAGAGGTGGCCGCCCGGGCTGCCGACGTCTTCCTCATGTGGCCCGACACGCTCGCGGGGGTGCGGGCGCTCCTCGACGACATGCGCGCCCGCGCGGCCCGCCACGGCCGGCGGCTCCGCTTCGGCTACCGCGTGCACGTGATCGTGCGGCAGACCGAGTCCGAGGCGCGGGCGGCCGCGGCCCGGCTCGTGTCGAAGCTCGATCCCGATGCCGGGGACGCCATCCGGCGCCGCTCCCTCGACCACGCCTCGGCCGGCGTGCGGCGCCAGGCGGAGATCCGCGAGGACGCCGACCGCGACGGCTTCGCCGAGGAGCACCTCTGGACCGGCATCGGTCGGGCGCGCAGCGGCTGCGGCGCGGCCCTGGTGGGCGACCCGGACCAGGTGCTCGCCAAGCTGCGAGGCTACATGGACCTCGGCATCGAGGCCTTCATCCTCTCGGGCTACCCGCACCGGGACGAGTGCGACCTGTTCGCGCGCTACGTGCTGCCGCAGCTTCCCCACGGCCCGCTCTCGTTCTAGGGGCGGAGGACGCGGCCGTAGCGGGCCTTCTGCAGCAGCTCGCTGCCGCAGGTGCCGGGCTGGGTGTCGTAGGAGAGCAGGGCCACCAGGCGCGGCCGGGCGCCCTCCACCGGCGAGACCGAGTGGAGCGAGTGGCGGCCCTCGAAGAGCAGCAGGGTGCCGGGCCGCATCGGCAGCACCACCACCGGGTCGCGGCCTCCGCGGAGGACCTTCTCCACGGCCGCGTAGTTCTCGTCGCGGTCGCTGCGGATGCGCGGGGCGCACAGGAAATCGCCCCCCCGCTCGCTCGACTGGAGCGCGAGCGAGACCACGAAGTCCGTCTGGTCGAAGTGCCACTCGAGGCAGTCGCCCTCGTCCATGACCGCCACGTTGCAGGCGCCGAGGGGATCGGCGTAGCGGTAGAGGCGATCCTCGCCCAGGCAGGCCGCCAGAAACGGCGGGAGGCCGTCCCAGGTGTAGAGCGCGCGCAGGGCGTGGTGCTCCGGGATGAGGTCCCAGGCCACGGCCGACAGCGAGTAGGCGTCCCAGCTTCGCCGGGGATGGCCGTGGGGGAAGGTCTCGTCGGGTACCTCGAGGTAGGGAGTGGCCTTGCCCTCGTGGTGGTGGCCGAGGGGCGCGACCTCGGCCGCCTCCCGCGCCATGCGCGCGAGGGCCTCGGGGCGGATGAAGCCCGGCAGCTCGCACGCCCCGGTCGCGGCGAGGGCCCGGCGGCAGTCCTCCACGAGGGTGCGTCCCGCCGGCGCGTCGAGGTCGAGGACCGGGTAGCGGTCGAGGTCCACCAGGTGGGCGGCGTTCTCCATGACCACGTCAGACGGTAAGATGGGGCCATGAACTACGTCAAGCTCGGCAACACGGGCCTCGAGGTGTCCCCCCTGTGCCTCGGCTGCATGACCTATGGCACGCCCGACTGGCGGCCCTGGGTGCTCGACGCGTCCGCCAGTCGACCCATGCTCGAGCGCGCGGTCGAGGCCGGGATCAACTTCTTCGATACCGCCGACATGTACTCCAACGGCGTGGGCGAGGAGGTGGTGGGCAAGGTCCTGCGCGAGCTCTGCCGGCGCGACGAGCTGGTGATCGCCACCAAGCTCTTCTTCCCGCTGCGGGACGCGGGGCCGAATCGGACGGGTCTCTCCCGGAAGCGCATCTTCGACTGCGTCGACGCCTCCCTGCGTCGCCTCGGCACCGACTACATCGATCTCTACCAGATCCACCGCTTCGATCCGGATACCCCCCTGGAGGAGACCCTCGAGGCGCTCAACGACGTCGTGCGCGCGGGCAAGGTGCGCTACCTGGGCGCGTCGAGCATGGAGGCCTGGCGCTTCGCCCGCAGCCTGTATCGGGCCGACGCCCGCGGCTTCGCCCGCTTCGCCTCCATGCAGAACCACTACAACCTCGTCTACCGCGACGAGGAGCGGGAGATGCTGCCGCTGTGTCGGGCCGAGGGCGTGGCCGTGATCCCCTACAGCCCGCTGGCACGCGGCTTCCTGGCGGGGACCCGCAGCCGCGCGCGCTGGGAGACCACGGAGCGGGCCCGCACGGACGCCTTCGGGGGGCTCGACCAGTTCCGCGACGCCGACTGGGAGGTGCTGGCGCGGGCCCGGGCGGTCGCCGAGGCGCGGGGGGTTCCGACGGCGCAGGTGGCGCTGGCCTGGGTGCGCCAGCAGCCCGGCGTCACGGCGCCCATCATCGGGGCAAGCAACCCGGGGCAGCTCGAAGACGCACTCGCCTCGGTGACGCTCACCCTCGACGAGGCGGAGCAGGAGCGTCTCCACGAGCCCTACCAGCCGCGTCGCGGCAGGGGCTTCCTCTAGCGGGAGTCGCTAGGGCCGGACCACGTAGAAGGCGTTGACCGGGTGGCCGAGCTCCAGGGGCTCGAAGCGGCTGAAGCCCGCCTGCTCGGCCAGCTCCCGCGCCAGGCCCTCGTGCAGGCCCAGGGTGCCGAGCCCCGCGCCGTCGGGCTCCGAGAGGGCCGACGACATGCAGGTCAGCACCGAGGTGCCGTACATCATCGCGGCCATGGGGTTGCGCTCCACGTTCTCGGCGTAGGTCGGCAGGGCCTTGATGTCCGCCACCAGCCAGATGCCGTCGTCGCGAATGGCGCTGCGGATGGCGCGGATCGCGCCGGCGGGGTCCGTCATGTCGTGGAGGCAGTCGAAGGTCGTGACGAAGCCGAAGCGTCCATCGTCGGGCATCGGATCGCGGGTGGCATCGTGGAAGTGGGCGTTGGACAGGCCCGCCTCGACCCGGTTCTCCTCGGCCCGGGTGAGGGCGTGGCGGGAGATGTCGTAGCCGTGGAAGGTGGAGTCGGGGAAGGCCCGCGCCATCTCGAGCAGCGCCACGCCCGCGCCGCAGCCCACGTCGGCCACCTCGGTGCCCTCGCGCAGGCGCTCGAGGGCGCCCTCCACCCGCGGCAGCGCCACGGGGACGAGCATGGCGCGGAACCAGGGCGCCAGCCCCCGCTCGATGCCGCGGGCGCCCTCGGCGCCGAGGGCGTCGTAGTCGAGGCCGATCCCGCTGCGGAAGCAGGCGGGGAGCTGCTGCGCCACGGCCAGGGTCTGGGGCAGGTGCCCGAAGAATCCGGCGCCGAAGGCCGGGTGCGCCTCGTCGGCCAGCACCGCGGCCGCCTCTTCCGAGAGGGCGAAGCGCTCGTCTCCCCGGTGCTCGAGCAGGCCCGCCGCGCCCTGCTGGAAGAGCCACTCGCGCAGCCAGCGCTCGTGGAGCCCGGTCTCGTCGGCGAGCTCCCGGCTCGTGCGGGCGCGGCCGTCGGCCAGCGCGCGGTACAGGCCCAGGTGATCGCCCAGGTAGATCATCGTGGAGGTCATCGCGCCGCCGAGGGCGCCGAAGACCTGGTGCAGGGTCGACTTGAGCTTCTCCGGATCCATGAGGGGCCAGCCTAGCCCAGCAGGGTCGGGCTCCGCGGGTCGAGCGAGCGGAGGGGTCCGAGCTTCAGGCCGGCCAGGGTGCGGAGCATCTGGTCGCGAGCGCCGGGCAGCGCGGCCAGCGCCGGGAAGAGCAGGTCGCGGGCGGTTCCGAGGGGGAGCGAGGACTGGAAGAACGGGGTGAGCCAGCGGGTCGCCCGGGCGTAGAAGCGCAGCGGACCGCGCCGCCGCCGGGTGTAGGCCGCCAGCGCCGACGGGAGGTCGGGGGCGCGGGCGAGGGCGTCGGCGAGCACGGCGGCGTCGACCAGGGCCAGGTTCACGCCCTGGCCGAGCTGGGGGCTCATGGCGTGGGCGGCGTCGCCGAGCAGCACCCAGCGCGCGCCGTGCCAGCGCCGGAGGTCGACGTCGTGGTAGGTGGCGAAGGTGAACTGGTCCGGATCTTCCAGGACGTCGAGGAGCCGGGCGGCCCGCGGCGCCAGGGTCCGCACGCGGTGCTTCCAGGAGGCCAGCCCCCGGCGGCGCCAGGTGCCGAGCTCGCGTCGGTGGAGGCTCCAGAAGACGCTGACCCACGGCGTCGGATCGCCGCGGGCGCGGCCTGTGGGCAGGAAGCCGAGCAGGGTCCGGGTTCCGTCCACGACCTGCTCGAGGGTGTCGGGGAAGCGGCCGTCCGGGTCGGGCACCAGGGCCCACAGGGCGCCCCAGGGATACTCCCGGACCCGACCCGGCAGGCCGCAGCGTTCGCGCAGGGTCGAGCGGGCGCCGTCGGCGACCACCAGGAGGTCGAAGGGGCCGAGCTCGCCCTCCTCGGTGCGCACGCGCACGCCGTCGGCCGCCTCCTCGAAGCCGAGCGCCCAGGTCCCGAGCTGGATCGGGATGCCCTCCCGATCGAGGGTACCGGCGAGCGCATCGAGCAGGGCGGTGCGGTGCAGGCCCAGGCCGTGCGCGCCCGGCGCGAGATCGCGGTAGCGCAGGTCCAGGAGGGTCCGGCCCCGCGCAGTCACGCCGTGCAGGCGTTCGATCCGGACGCCGGCCGCGCGCACCGCGGGCTCGAGCCCGAGCGCGGCCAGCACGGCGAGCCCCGTCGGCTGCAGCAGGAAGCCCGCCCCGACGGGCCCGAGGGCCGGGGCGCGTTCGAAGACCGCGACCCGGTGACCTGCGCGCGCCAGGAGCAGGGCCGCGGCCGGGCCGGCGCTGCCGCAGCCGACGACCCCCACGCGGAGGGGTCCGAGGGTCATGCTCAGCTCCGGCGGCGCAGGCCGCGGAAGTCCGGCGGGCGCTTCTCGGCGAAGGCGCGCATGGCCTCCCGGTTCTCCGGGGTTCCCACCTGGGTGCGCATGCTCTCCATCTCGCGCCGGAGGGCTGCGCGCACGTCGGCGTCGCGTCCCGCCAGGAGCAGCCGCTTGATGGCGCGCAACGCGCCGACGGGCATACAGGCGATCTGGCCGGCGCGCTCCAGGGTCGCCGCCAGCACCGCATCGTCGGGCAGCACCCGGGCCGCCAGCCCCAGCTCGAGGGCGCGGGGCGCGTCGATCCACTCCGAGGTGAAGAGGATCTCCGCCGCGCGCTGGGCGCCCACCGCCCGGGGCAGCAGCACGCTGCTCGCGGCCTCCGGCACCAGGCCCAGGGTCGAGAAGGGGAAGCGCAGGCGGGCGCCCTCCCCCAGGTAGACCACGTCGCAGTGGAGGGGCAGGGTGGCGCCGATGCCGACCCCCACGCCGCGCACCGCCGCCAGCAGCGGCTTGTCGAAGGCGGCGAGGGTCTGCATGCAGCGGTCGAAGGGGTGCGCGGCTCCCTCGGCGCCGTTCGATCCGCTCCACAGGGACGTGTCGGTCAGGTCCGCGCCGGCCGAGAAGTCGTCGCCGGCGCCGGTGAGGACGACGGCGGCGACCGTGTCGTCGCGCAGGGCGTCGGCGAGGGAGTCCGCGAAGGCCGTCCACTGGGCGCCGTCGAAGGCGTTCTTGCGGCGGGGGCGGTTCAGGGTCAGGAGCAGGACGCCGTCGCGCGCTTCGCGCAGGACGGACCGGGTCGGGCTCTCGCTCATGGGCATCTCCGGATTCCGTGAGCGGGGCAGTCTACCGGGCGCTCGGGCGGCATGCGCGCGGGCCGCGGACTACCCTGCGTACGTGACGGCGCTCTTGCGGATCTTCCACCCTTCCGCGGCGCTCGCGATGCTCGTCCTCCTGCTCGCGTCGCTGCCGGCGGCGGCCGCGCCCCAGGCCGAGGTGTATCGGGCGCGCTCCCGCCCGGCCGCCGAGCTGCTGCCCCTGGCCGAGACGGCCCTGGCCGGCGAGGGTCGCGCCGTCCTCGACGAGTCCACCAACGCCCTGGTCCTGGTGGGCCCGCCCGAGGCCGTGGCCCGCGCCCTGGCCCTGCTGCGCAGCCAGGACGTCCCCCTCCCCACGGTGCTCCTCCAGTACGAGATGCAGCGCTCCCGGGATCTCTCGTCCCGGGGGATCCGGGTCGACTGGAGCGCGGGCGCCGGGAGCTTCCGGGTGGGCAACGTGGTGCTGCCCGGCGGCGCCAGCGGGGTGGCGGTGCGCCCGGGCGGCGGCGAGCTCGAGGCCGAGGAAGGCTTGCGCGGACGGCTGCGGGTGCTCTCGGGTCACACGGGGCGCATCACCACGGGCCAGGACGTGCCGGTCACCACGGTCCAGCGCAACCGCTACCGGGTCACGGAGACCACGACCCTGGTGCCCGCGGACTCGGGCTTCGAGGTGCGGCCCCGGGTGCTCGGGGACGGACGCGTCCACCTGGAGCTGCATCCCTTCAGCGCCCGCCCCCTCCCGGGCGGGGCCGTCGCCCGCAGCGGCGCCACCACCACGATCGTCGTCACCCCCGGCACGACCGTCGCCGTCGGCGGCATCGGTCAGTCGCGGGACGTCCAGCGCCGGGAGCCGCTCCGCGGCAGCCGCGACACCCGCGGCAGCGATGAGCGTCTGCTGCTCATCCGCGTCGACGTGGAGACGCCGCCCGCGGACTAGGGTTTCGGCTCCGCGCCCGCGGGTCCCGGCGTCGGCGGCTCGAGCTCCTGCAGATCCGCGGGACCGTCGGCGACCCGGACCCAGGCTCCGGATCCCCCGGACAGCTGCAGCCGCCAGAGGTCGCCGGTGGCGGCGTCCAGCAGGAAGTGGCTGCCGCCCACGTCGGTGCGCAGGGGCTCGATCACCAGGGCGAGCCGCCCGCCGCCGCCCTGGGTGCGCCGGTCCTGGTTGAACGATCCGTTGAAGCAGCCGATGGCGATTCCGGCGGCGACCGCCGCGCCGATCCCGATCAGGTCGCGTGCGCGCATGCGCTCCTCCTCTCCTTGGGGCCGCGGAGGGTACGCGAATCGGGAGCCGGGTAGACTGCAGGCCCCATGCTGCAGCGCGCCACGGATCTCTTCCCGGTGTGGGCGCTCGCCGGAGCCGGCGCGGCCCTGCTCCGGCCCGAGGCCTTCGCACCCCTGCGGCCCGCCATCGTGCCGCTCCTCGGCGTGATCATGTTCGGCATGGGGATCACCCTCCGCGCCGGCGACTTCCTCGCGGTGCTCGGGCGGCCCGCGCTGCTCCTGGGCGGCGCCGCGCTCCAGTTCGGCGTGATGCCCCTGGCGGCCTGGCTCGTCGCCCGCGGACTGGGCCTCGAGCCGGCGCTCCTGGCGGGCCTGGTGCTGGTGGGGAGCTGTCCCGGCGGCACCGCCTCCAACGTCATCTGCTTCCTGGCCCGGGCCGACGTGGCGCTCTCGATCTCCCTCACCGCGTTCTCGACCCTGGTGGGGGTGTTCGCCACGCCGCTGCTGACGGAGCTCTACGCGGGCCGGAGCGTGGAGGTGGATGTGGCCGGCATGATCGCCTCGATCCTGCGGATCGTGATCCTGCCGGTGTCCCTGGGCGTCGCCGCAAACACCCTCTTCGGCGCGCGTCTGGCCCGCGCCCGGGCGGCCTTCCCCCTGGTGTCGGTCCTCGCTATCGCGACGATCATCGCCATCGTGGTGGCGCTCTCCCACGAGCGCCTGCGCGCGATCGGGCTCGCCGTGGGGGTCGCCGTGGTCGTCCACAACGCCCTGGGGCTCGCCGGCGGCTACGGGATCCCGAAGCTGTTGGGCCTGTCCGAGCGCCAGTGCCGTACCTTCGCCATCGAGGTGGGCATGCAGAACTCGGGCCTGGGCGTGGCGCTCGCGGTGCAGTACTTCTCCGCGGCGGCGGCCCTGCCCGGGGCCCTGTTCTCGGTCTGGCACAACCTCTCGGGCTCGCTGCTGGCGGGCCTGTGGTCGCGGAGGGAGCCGTGAGGAGTCGACGCCCATGAGGTTCGGGATCTACGGGGTGAACGCGGGGCCGTGCGCGGCGCCCGAGGCGTCGGCGCGGGTGGCGCGGGCCGCCGAGGCCTGTGGCTTCGACTCGGTCTGGACCGCCGAGCACGTGGTGCTGCCGGATCCCCAGGTGCCGCCCTCGCCGGCGCCGCCGGAGATGCCCCTGCTGGATCCGGCGGTGGCCCTGGGCTTCCTCGCGGCCCACACGGAGCGCGTGCTGCTGGGCACCGGCATCGTGATCCTGCCCCAGCGGAACCCGCTGGTGCTGGCCAAGGCGCTGGCGAGCGTCGACGTCCTCTCCGGCGGCCGGCTCGTCTTCGGCATCGGCGCCGGCTACCTGCACCAGGAGTTCGAGGCCCTGGGTATCCCCTTCGCCGATCGCGGCGCCCGCACCGACGACTATCTCGACGCCATGACCGCCATCTGGAGCCAGGAGCGGCCCGCGCACCGCGGCCGCTTCGCCTCCTTCGCGAGCGTCCAGGCACGGCCCCGACCCGTGCAGCAGCCCGGTCCGCCCCTGGTGGTGGGCGGACAGAGCCCCGCCGCCTACCGGCGCGCGGTGGCCCGGGGCCACGGCTGGTACGGCTTCAGCCTGGATCCCGACGCCACGGAAAAGTGTCTCGAGGGCCTGGCCAAGGCCGCCACCGAGGTCGAGCGCCCGGCGGCGCTCGGGACGCTCGAGATCAGCATCACCCCCGCCGCGCGCCTCGACCGGGCCCTCGTGGGTCGCTACGAGGACCTGGGCGTGGCGCGCCTGATTCCGATCCCCTGGGCAGCGGACGCCGACGCCACTGAGCGTCGGGTGCGCGAGATCGCGGAGGCCTTGCTGTGAACGCGAACGCGGGGACGATCGCCGGCTACTGCTGGCCCCAGAGCGTCCGGCCCGGTGAGTCGGTGTCGCTCCACGGCTCCACCTCGGCGGCGCGCTTCGACCTGGAGGTGGTGCGCCAGGGCCTGCGCGACGAGGTGGTCCACGAGGCCCGGGGCCTGGCGGGCGCCGCGCATCCCGTGCCCGCCGACGTCGCCGAGCGCGGCTGCGGCTGGCCGGTCGCGCTGGAGATCGCGGTCGGCGACGACTGGCGCTCCGGCTTCTACCTGGTGCGCCTCACCGCCGCGGACGGCACCCGCGCCCAGGCCTTCTTCGTGGTGCGGGCCCGGGAGCCCGGAACCACCCTGCTGGTGCTCTCGACCTCCACCTACGCCGCCTACAACGACTGGGGCGGGCCGAGCTACTACACGGGTGGCCACGTGGTCTCGCTCGAGCGGCCGCTGCCCCAGGGCTTCCTCGAGCGCGACGCACCGCACCGCTTCCGCGCGGCGCGGGCCGGGGACCTGCCGCCGGAGGAGGTAGCGGCCGAGCTGCAGAAGGGGACCTCGTTCTGGGTGGTGGCGGCGGGCTGGTCCGCCTGGGAGCTGCTCTTCGTGCGCTGGGCCGAGGCCCAGGGTCTCGAGCTCGACTACGCCGTGAGCGCGGATCTGGAGACCGTCCCCGGACTGCTCGACCCCTACCGCCTGTACGTGAGCGTCGGCCACGACGAGTACTGGTCCGCCGGCATGCGCGATGCGGTGGAGGGCTTCGTGGACCGCGGCGGTTGCGCCGCCTTCTTCTCGGGCAACACCTCCTTCTGGCAGATCCGCTACGAGGACGACTACCGGCGCCAGGTCGCCTACAAGACCCACATCGAGCAGGACCCGGTGTGGGGGACCGACCGGGTGCGAGCGCTCTCCACCATGTGGTGCGACCCGGTCATCGGCCGGCCCGAGAACGAGATGACGGGCGTGAGCTTCAGCCGCGGCGGCTACGCGCACCTGGAGAACGCTCCGTATGGCAGCGGCGGCTACAGCGTCTGGCGTCCGGGGCACTGGGTCTTCGCCGGCACGGATCTGCGGCTGGGCGACGTGGTGGGCGCGGAGCCCGTGGTGGTCGGCTACGAGTGCGACGGCTGCGAGCTCGCCCTCGAGAACGGCCTGCCCGTCGCCACCGGGAGGGACGGCACGCCCCCGGGCTTCGAGGTGCTGGCGACCGGCCCGGCCCACCTGTGGGAGACCCACGAGCGCGCCGGCGCCCTGCCGGGCGGCGAGGTGGGCGAGCTGAACTGGGCGGCGCAGCGCCTGGCCGGCGCGGACACGCCCGAGAACCGGGCACGCTTCGCCCACGGCTACGCGGTGATGGGGAGCTTCACCCGCGGCCGGGGCGCGGTCTTCACCACCGGCTGCACCGACTGGGCCTTCGGCCTGGGCGACCCGGTGGTCTGCAGGATCACCCGCAACGTCTTCGACCGCTTCCTGGCGCGCTGAGTGGTCCGGGGCGCAGGCCCCGGACCGGGATCCCGGGCCGGGCCTAGGCGCACATGGCGCCGTCCACGGTCAGGAACTCGCCGTTCACGTGGGCGGCGTCGTCGCTGAGCAGGAAGGCGATGGCGCTGGCGCAGCGCTCCGCCTCGGCGAAGCCCGTGAAGGGCATGATGCGCTTCAGGAGCTTCGGGTCGGCGCCCTCCGGCAGCGCGAAGGCGCCCTGGATCGGCGTGTCGATGCCACCGGCGCAGACGCAGTTGGCGCGCAGGCCCTGGCGTCCATACTCGATGGCGAGCATGCGGGTGAAGGCCTGCACCCCGCCCTTCGAGGCGGAGTACGCCGCGGCCCAGGGGTGGGCCCTTAGCACGGCCGTCGAGGACATGTTGACCAGGGCGCCGCGGGTGGCCAGCAGGTGGGGCAGCACGGCCTGGCTGACCAGGAAGGTGCCGGTGAGGTTGACCGCCAGCACCCGGTTCCAGTCGTCGAGGGTCTCCTCGTGGGTGTGGACGAAACGCAGGATGCCGGCGGCGTTGACCGCGCCGTGGAGGGCGCCGAAGGCCTCGACCACAGCCGTCACGGCGGCGGCGACCGCGTCCGGCTGGCTCACGTCGCAGGCCCGGGCGAGGGCGTCCGGGCCGGCCTTGCGCACGCGCTCCGCCGTCTCCTCGGCGCCCGCGCCGTCGCGGTCCAGGCAGGCCACCCGGGCGCCCTCGGACGCCAGGCGCTCGGCGCTGGCGCGGCCGATGCCCGACGCGGCACCGGTGATCAGCACCGTACGGTCTTGGAATCTCTGCAAGACGGGCTCCTAGGCCGGCGGCGGCAGGTCCATCACCCGGGCGAGCATCCGCGAAGCGGTGTTGTCGACCTCGAAGCGGGAGTCGGCCGGCAGGACGCCGAGGTGCTTCATCTGCTGGGCCAGGCGCACCATGATGGCGGCGAAGCGGAAGGCCGCGAACTGCTCGTACCAGTCGAGGTGCGCCACCGGCCGACCCGTGCGGGCCTCGTAGCGGGCGACGCTCGCCGCGCGGTCGGGCAGGCCCGGCAGCCGCGGGCTCTCCACGCCCTCGCTGTGGTGGCGGTCCATGTAGAGGAACCAGCCCAGGTCGAGCTCCGGGGGGCCCAGGCCCGCCATCTCCCAGTCGACCACCGCCCGGCAGCGGGTTCCCTCGAAGATCATGTTCCCGATGCGGGCGTCGCCCCAGGAGATCACCGTCGGGCCCGTGGCGGACGGACGGGTCTCGCGCAGGCGGGCGAGGGCGTCTTCGAGCCAGAGCTGGGCCGGGCCGCCGGCCCAGCGCAGATAGTCCGCGTAGTAGTCGAGCTGCGCGTCCATCGGCGAGTCCGCCTCCGGCTCGGCGAGGAAGCCGAGCCCGCCCCCGCTCCAGTCGACGCCGTGCAGGTCGGCGAGGACGTCGAGGGCACCGTTCCAGAGCGCCTCGCGCGCCTTCGGCGAGGCGTCGGCCAGCCAGCCCGTGGTGTGGTAGGGCGGATTGTCGGGCGGGATGCGTCCCGCCACCCGGTCCATCACGTAGAAGGGGCTGCCCAGGACGTCCGCGTCCTCTTCCAGCCAGCGCATGGGCGCCACCGGGACCGGGGTCCCTGCCAGGCGCGACTGGATGCGGAACTGGCGGCCCACGTCGTACACCGGGAAGACCCAGCGCTCCAGAGGCTCGAGCCGCAGCACCAGGGAGGCGTTCCGCTCGCCATCGCCTTCCCGCCAGCGGGCCTCGACCATCAGCGTGTCGCTGGAGAAGCCGGTGGTGCCCGGGCCGGAGAGCGCGCCCAGCTGCAGCTCTCGCGCCGCCGGGAGCTTGCGCTCGAGCCAGGCGTGGAAGCGCGCACGGAGCGCTTCGAGATCGCGTCGCGGCGCCGGCACCGCCCGCCTTGGTACCACCACCCACTGGGGGTCGCTACAAGAACTCCGGGACGTGGTCGAGGCCGTAGAGCTCGACGGCGTTGTCCCGGAGCATCTGGCGCACCAGGGGCATGGGCACGCCGCGGAAGACCCGCTCGAGGGTGACCCGGCTGTTGGGCCAGTCGGAGCCCGAGTGGGGGTAGTCGGTGGACCAGAGCAGGTGCTCGGTGTTCATGCGGTGGAGCAGGTCCATGCCGACGGTGTCCATCATGAAGGTGGCGTAGAAGTTGCGGTGGAAGATCTCGCTCGGGGTGCGCTTCATCTGCTCGTGGGCCCCGGTGTACCAGCGGTAGCGCAGGAACATGTCGTCGCTCTGCTCGAGCAGCGTCGGGATCCAGCCGATGTTGGCCTCCACCAGCACGATGCGGATGTCCGGGAAGCGCCCGAAGATGCCGCTGAAGAGGATCTCGCAGACGGCGGGCAGGGTCTGGCCGCCGGCCTTGGTCAGCGCCGCCGCGCCCACGAAGGCCAGGCCCGTCCAGCTCTTCTTGACGCCGCGCCCGATGCCCTCGGGCACGAAGCTCCCGATGTGCACCGCCACCGGTGCGCCCGCCTCGCTGGCCAGGCCCCAGAAGCGGTCGTCCTCGGGCAGCGGCTCGAGGCTGCCGTTGGGGAACGACGAGATCACCGCGCCCCGGTGGCCCTGCTTGAGGGCCCACTCCAGCTCCTCGACGGCGTCCTCGATGCCGGTGGTGGGCACGATTGCCTGGCCGATGAGCCGCCCGTCCGAGCCCTCGCAGAACTCGAGCAGCCACTCGTTGTAGGCGCGCACGCAGGCGCGCTGGAGCTCGCGCTCCTCGGAGTAGATCTTCGCGCCCTTGAGGGTCACGCTCGGGTAGAGCACCTGGGCATGGATGCCGTCGGCGTCCATGTCGGCCAGACGCGCCTCGGTGTCGAAGCTGCCCGGACGCATGGTCTCGTAGGAGAGACCGAAGGCCTTGTAGTCGAGGAAGCTCATGCCGGCGACCGCGGTGAGGCCCACGGGCCACTTCTCCCTGCCGCCATCGAAGACCCAGATGTCGCCGCGCGCGGTCTTGTCCACCCGGGGCGCGCGCTCGCGCCATCTCTGCGGGACCCGCTCCTGCCAGAGGTCCGGGGGCTCGTTCACGTGGGAGTCCGCGTCGACGATCGGGTAGTCGATGCTGGCGACGTCGTGGAAGATCTCGGACATGGGGCCTCCGGAGCGGGTCTGACGGGGCGTCAGATAGTCTACACCGCCGGGGCGAAGAGCGGGGCGACGACCTCCCGCGAGGCCTGCGGGAAGCGCAGCGGGCGGAACACCACCTGCAGGGGCAGCTCGGCGCGCAGCGCGTCGGGGTCGCAGTCGACCACCTTGGTCACGAGACGCACCCGCGGGTCCTCGTCGAGAGAGACCAGCGCCGCGACGTAGGGGACCTGGTCGGAGAAGGGCCTGGCGAGCGCCCGGCGCACCACGGCCCAGGCATAGAGCCGGCCGCGGCCGGACACCGGCTCCCAGCCCAGGTCGGGGCTGCCGCAGGTGCGGCAGCGCTCGGGCGGGTACCAGTTCCAGGCCCCGCAGGCGGCGCAGCGCGGGATCTCGAGCGACCCGCGCGCCGCGGCCTCCCAGAAGGGCCGCGTCGGCGGCCAGTCGGTGTCCGGCAGCGGGAACTCGCTCACCGTTCGTCCCGGCGCAGGACCAGGCTGCTCGCCAGCTCGCCGGTGTAGCCCCCGTAGACGCCCACCCGCGCGTCGTCCACCTGGGCCGCCGCCTCGCCCCGCAGCTGGCGCACCACCTCCACCACGTGGGCGATGCCCAGGACGTAGGCGTGGGAGAGCAGCCCGCCGTGGGTGTTGTAGGGCAGTCCGCCGGGCTGGTCGAAGTGGAGCCGCTCGTCCTCCACGAAGCGCCCGCCTTCGCCCTTGGGGCAGAAGCCCATGTCCTCGATCTGCATCAGGGCCACGATCGTGAACGGGTCGTAGAGGGTGAGGACGTCCACGTCGTCGGGACCGAGTCCCGCCATGGCGAAGGCCGCCGGTGCGGAGAACACCTGGGGCGTGCTCGTGAAGGCCGCCTGCTGGCTCCAGTAGCCGCCCGAGGCCGAGCGTCCCTCGCCCACCCCCGCCACGAGCACGGGCGGCTTGCGCAGATCGCGGGCGCGCTCGGGCGCGGTCATGACGTAGGCGGCGCCGCCGTCGGAGATGAGGCAGCAGTCCTCCACGCGCAGGGGATCGACGAGCATGGGGCGCTCCAGGTAGTCCTCGAGCGAGAGGGGCCTGTCGCGCATCACCGCGCTCGGGGTGAGCTGGGCGTGGCGGCGGCAGGCCACGGCGATCGCTCCGAGCTGGGCCTCGGTCGTGCCATACTCGATCATGTGACGCCGGGCGATGGTCGCGAAGTAGACCGGCTGGGGGAACCAGCCGAAGGGCAGCTCGAGCTGGGCCTTGAAGGGGTCGCGGGCGTGGAACTCGCCTGGACCGCCGCGCATGCTGCCGCGCTGGGTCGCCCAGGCCACCGAGAAGGCATTCACCACCACCCGCGCGCGGCCCTCGGCCAGGGCCCGGGCGGCGTGCACCGGGGCGGTCGCGGCCCAGGTCATGCCGCCGCCGGCGCCCGACGTCCAGAGCGGGCCGTCGTGGGCGAAGTGGGCGCGGAAGGCGGCCTCGTCCACCTGGTCCTCGAGACCGCCCAGGGTCATCAGCCCGTCCACCTCCCGCGGGTCGAGGCCGGCGTCGTCGAGGGCGCGCTCGATGGCCTGCAGGGCGATCTCGGGGCCGCTGCGGCCGGATGCCTTGCTGTGGTCGGCCTCGCCCACGCCGACCAGGGCCACCTTCCCGGAGACGTCCTCCAGCTCGCTCGCGCATCCCCAGTCCGGTGCTGCCATGGTGGCAATCGATACCACAGGGGGGTTGGAGCCGGGGGGCCGTCGGCGTAGTCTGATGCTCCGTCAGAACCTTCTCGCCGCGAGATCGAAGACCGCCGTGCTCGGGTCGCGACACCGAGACGGTGCGGGCCGGGAGGACGTCATGACCGTGATCGACGCCGACGCCCACGTGATCGAGGGCGCGAGCTTCTTCCAGCACGCGCTCCGGCGCTGGCCCGACCGCATCCGGGTGGGCGGGGGCCCGATCCCGGGCATCGAGGTGGAGGGTCTTCGCTACCCGGAGACGGAGGGGCCCGGCGCGGGCTGCCCGCCGCGACACGCCCTGGTGGACGTCGAGGGCGCCGATCCGAGCAGCGTGGAAGGGGTCCTCCGGGACGCCGACCGGGAGGGCATCGACAAGATGGTGCTCTTCCCGAGCTTCGGGCTCGGGATCTCGACCTTCCGCGATCTCGCCTTCGGCGCCGAGATCGCGGCGTTCTACAACGAGTGGCTGCGCGAGTGGATCTCGGCGGCGCCGGACCGCCTCTACGGCGTGGCCGTGGTCCCCCTCGAGGACGCGGACGCCTCGATCGAGATCATGACCAGGGCGAAGGCCGCGGGCCACGTGTGCACCGCCATCCCCCCGGCGCTGCGCGAGCGCAACCTCGACCACCCCGACCTCGATCGCTTCTTCGCCGCCGCCGCCGATCTCGACATGCCCCTCGGCGTGCACGGCGCACCGGGCGTGCACCTGCCCAAGATCGGCGTCGACCGCTTCAGCAACTACATCCAGGTTCACTGCATCAGCTTCCCCTTCGACCAGATGACCGCCATGACGGCCCTGGTGACGGGCGGCGTGCTCGAGCGCCACCCGGGCCTGCGGGTCGCCTTCCTCGAGGCCGGCTGCGGCTGGGTGGCCTACTTCCTCGACCGCATGCACGAGCACTTCGAGAAGCGGGGCGACTGGGTTCCCGACGGCTGGAAGCGCGACCCGGCGGAGTACTGGGCGCGCGGCCAGATCTGGGTGACCTGCGAGTCCGCCGAGCCCATGCTCGCTGCGACCGTCGCCCACCTGGGCGCCGAGCGGATCATGTATGCGAGCGACTATCCCCACTGGGACTCGGAGTTCCCGGACAGCGCGCGCCCCCTGCGCGAGCGGGACGACCTCTCGGAGGCGGACCGGGCGGCCGTCCTGGGCGGCAGCGCGGCGCACCTGTTCGGCCTCGACTGACCGCCGCGATCCTCAAGGCCCTCTCCACACCCACCGATAGGGGGTCCGCAACCCATCGGAGCGGGAGGGGCGCCGGCAGTGGGAACCGCGATCCAGACGGCGGGCATGCTCGCCTTCTCCTGTGTCGGCCTGGCCACGGGACTCCACCTGATCCGTCAGATCCGGGGCGGCGCCGCGCCGGGTATCCACCGGCTGGCGGTGGTCTGCATCTTCGTGGGCGGGGCTTCGCTCGGCCTGAACGTGGCCGGCCAGATCCGCGCGTTCGGCACCGGGCCGGAGGGCGAGGTGGCCTGCATCGTGGGCGACCTCGGCGTGCGCGTGGCCATGGCCGGGATCGGCGTCTTCGCGTGGCGGGTCTTCCGACCCGACAGCGCCTGGGCGCCGGTGCTCGCCGGCGCCATGGCGCTCGTGCTGCTGGCCGGCTTCGTGGCGGAGATCCGCTACCAGCCCTCGCTCGTGACCCAGGATCCGAACCTGTGGAGCGGCCACCTCACCCAGCTCGGCGTGGCGCTGCCGTTCGCCTGGTCGGCGGTCGAGACCTGGCTCCAGTGGCAGCCGGCCCGCAAGCGGCTGCGTCTCGGCCTGACCACCCCGGAGGTGGTGCAGCGCTACGCGCTCTGGGTGGCGGCCACGACCGGATTCGTCGCAGTCTGCGCCATGGCCTCCCTCGCGGCTGCCGCCGACGGCGCGGGGAGCCCGGTCCTGGCCGAGGCGGCGCGCGGCGTGCGCGGCCTGCTCTACCTCGGGATCGTGGCCTGCGTCTGGTGGGGACTCCTCGCGCCGGTCCGCGCGGCGCCCGAGCAGGCCGAGTCCGAAGCCTGACGGGGCCGCTCCGGCCTAGCGGTAGAGCGCGGCGGCCAGCGAGCGTCGGGCCGCCGCCACCAGCTCGTGATCGCCGCCGAGGACCTCGAAGATGTCGAGGATCGCCTTGCGGGCCGCGGACTCGTCGAACTCCGGGTCGCGCCGCACGGCCTCGAGCAGCACCTCGAGCGCCTCCTCGTAGCGCTCCACCGCGGCCAGTCCGCGCCCCAGCTCGATGCGGGCGGAGAGGTCGTCGGGCGCGGTCTCGACCCGCTCGCGCAGGCCCTGGAGGTCGGCGCCGCCGCCCTCCTCCCGGACGCGCAGGGACGCGGCCAGCCGCTCCGCCTGGGGCGCCAGGGGTGACGCCGGGGAGACGCGGTCCAGCAGGTCCAGGGCCTCGGCGGTCTCGTCGCGCCCGGCCTGGATGCGCGCCAGGCCGACCAGCGCGCGCGGATGGCGGGGGTCGTCCTCGAGCACCGCGCGGAAGGCGGCCTCCGCCCCCGGCTCGTCGCCCTCGGCCAGCTGCCGCTCCGCCCGCTCGGCCCGGCGGTCGCTCTCGGAAGGGAGCACGGCGGTCAGGAACTCCCGCACCACCGGCTCGGGCTGGGCGCCGACGAACTCGCTCTGGATCGCGCCGTCGCGGACGCCGATCACCATGGGGATGCTGCGCACGCCGACCTGCGCGGCGACGTTCGGCGCCTCGTCCACGTTCACCTTGACCAGGACGAACTCGCCGGCGTGCTCCTCGGCCAGGCGCTCGAGCAGCGGCCCCAGCTGCCGGCAGGGCCCGCACCACGGGGCCCAGAAGTCCACCACCACGGGGACCTCACGCGAGCGCGCGAGCACCTCGCGTTCGAAGTCCGCCTCGGCGACGTCGCGGATCCAGGCGTCGGTGCCCATCTCAGTCCGGCGTCCACAGATCGGGCGCGCCGCCCGATCCCGCTGCTTGCCCGCCCGAGAGGGTGCCCGGAGCGCCGACCCACTCCCGCTCCGTGAGGCTTCGGAGCAGCGCCGGGTCGTCGGGTGTGTTGGCCAGGAAGCGCCGGTCGTCGGCCAGGCGTCCGATCACGATGCCCCGGGTCGGGACGCCCTCCCGGTCGTGCACCACGGTGTAGCCCTCGACCCGGCCGGGGCCGCGGCCGGCCTCCGCCACCGGCACGGCCTCCGCGGGCTCCGGATGCACCGGCGCGGGAGGCGCGTAGGCCTTCGGCGCCGAGGCCAGCACGCAGGCGCTGTGCTTGGTGAGGTACCAGCCGTTCCCGGTGCACAGGCCCACCGAGCCCGGCCGCTCGCGCAGGCGCTCGACCATCGCCGCCAGGGCGTGGAGGGTGTAGCTGCTGCCCGGGCCGCCCGCGTACGGCAGCCCGCCCGTGACCGTGAAGCCGCGCGGGTCGTCCTCGTCGAGCCCGAGCATGTGACAGGCCATCTCCACGGCCACCGGGAAGCAGCTGTAGAAGTCGAAGCGGTCGATCTGCCCGAGCTCCACGCGGGCCTGGCCGAGGGCGCTCTCGACGGCGGCCCGCAGGGCCGGGCAGCGGTCGAGCCGGGGCCGCTCGCTCACGAACCAGGGCTCCTCCACGCACTGGCCGCCGCCCCACCATGCGACCCAGCGGTCCTCCGGGATCCCGAGGGCGCGGGCGGCGCCCGCGGCCAGCACCAGCACCCCCGCCGCCTGGTCGGTGTCGAGGACTGCGTTCAGGTACTTCGGGTAGGGGAAGCCGACCATGCGGTTGTCGGGGCCCACCCGCACCAGCTCCTCGGCGCTGCGGAACACCGGGAACCAGGCGTACGGATTCTTGGCGGCCACCTCGGTGAAGCGGCTCATCAGGCGCCCCATGCCCTCGCGGTGGGTGTCCAGGTCCAGGCCGCGGGCGGCGCGCAGGGCGTTCTCGAGGAGCGGGTACACCTCCGTGGGCAGCCGCAGGCCCGCGGCCATCTCGCGCTCCGAGCCGCCCATGCGGAAGGCGCCCAGCACCTCCGGCTCGCCGTCTCCGTCCAGGGGCCACGGCATGCGGACCTTCTCGCGGCGGGCGGCGCGCAGGCTCTTCATATGGTTGGAGCCCGCGACCAGCGCCACCCGCGAGGTGCCTGCGGCGATGCGCTCCGCCACGCGATTGACCAGGGAGAGGCCCATCTCGCCGCCCGTCGACGTGAGCAGGTGGCAGCGGCTCTCGGCGCCGACGCGCGCCCCGAGCAGCTGGGGCCCGTTGCGGGGCTTCCAGCCGAGCACCTCCACCAGGCCCACCGTGTCGAGCGCCTCGAGCACCCGGGCGCCGGCGCCGCTGGCGTCGGCCGCATCGCGGGCGACCCGCTCCAGCACGTCGAGGGGGCTCAGGGCGTCGCGAGGGTCCGGGTCGCGCTCGAGCCACTGGCCGCCCCCCACCAGGACCGGAGCGTCGTCGGAGATCGTCGGCATGGCGCTGCGGAGGGTATCACCCTGCTCCCGCTCACGCGCGCGGCGGTCCAATCCGCCGCCGCGGCTCTAGGGCAGCCCCGCGCCGGGGACGTCCACTCGGGCGATCTCGATCCGGGCGGCGGGCCGGGCCTTGCACGCCTCGGGCTCCACCGTCGGAGACGTGAGCACGAAGAGGGTGCGGCGGTCCTCACCGCCCAGCATGCAGGCGATCGCCATGGTGTCGACGCGGACCCGGTCCAGCACCTCGCCGCCCTCGCGGACCCGCAGGCACTCGTTCGACACCGGCGACGCGACCCAGACGCAGCCCTCGGCGTCGAGGCAGATGCCGTCGGGCACGGCCTTCTCGAGCTTGGCGAAGACGCGGCGCTTCGAGAGCGCGCCGTCCTCGGCCACGTCGAAGGCGGTGAGGCGGGCGCCGTAGCTCTCCCCCACGATGAGCGTGCGTCCGTCCGGGGTGATCACGGCGCCATTCGGGAACGCCAGCTCGTCGGCGGCGATCCGCGCGCGGCCGTCGGGCTCCACGAGCAGCAGCGCCGTCTTCTTGAAGACGGCGTCCTCCCGGTGCATGTCGAAGCCGAACTGGCCCACGTAGGCCCGGCCCTGCCGGTCCACCACCATGTCGTTGATCGGGGCGGGGTCGCACAGCGGTGTCAGGTCGGCCAGCGTCTCGAGGCCTCCCTCCCCGAGACGCAGCAGGCGCTGGTCGTCCATGGACACCACGAGCAGTCGGCCCTGCGGGTCCCAGCCCAGCCCCGAGCACGCCCCGGGCGTCTCCACCACGGTCTCGGCCCGGCCGTCCGGGGTCACGGTCATGACCCGGTGGGCGTGCATGTCCGAGAACCAGAGACGCCCGTCCCGCCAGCGCGGGCCTTCGGGAAACGACAGGGGGTCGAGGATCGGCTGGGTGGTGCGGCTCATGGCCGCATCCTAGGCCGGGCGGCTTGAGGCGGGGAGGGTGTCGTGCTAATCAAGAACACGAATCGGATTCCGTTTCGAGAAGCGAGGCCATGACCGTACGCAACTCCCGCTCCAACCTCCCGCAATCGAAAGACTTCCTGCTCCGGAGCGTGGCCCGCCCGAAGCAGGCCCGGAGCGAGCGGACCCTGGCGCGCCTGCTCGAAGCCGCAGAGGCCCTGATCGCCGAGAAGGGCCTGGCGGATGCCTCGGTGCCGGAGATCGTGCGCCGGGCCGGCTCGTCGGTGGGCGGCTTCTACGCCCGCTTCCGGGACAAGAACGAGCTGCTGCGCGCCCTCGAGGAGCGCTTCTTCAACGAGCTCACGGAGCGGGTCGAGAACCTGCTCGCCAGCCAGGCCGCCGCCCAGGACGGCGTCCCGCGGATCGTGCGTCGCTGCGTCGAGGAGCTGGTGGCGGTGGCCGCCGAGAAGGCGGCCCTGCTCCAGGCCTTCCTGTTCCGGGCCTCGGGCGACTCCGAGTTCCGTGCCGACGGCCTGCGCTTCCGGCGCGAGGTGGCGCGCAAGGTCGGTGCCCTGCTGCTGCCGCGCCGGGCCGAGATCGGGCATCCGGCGCCCGAGATCGGCATCGACCTCGCCGTGCAGCTCGCCTTCGGATTCATCACCCAGATGGTGGTCTTCGGAGAGGTGCGCGCCGGTGGGCGGGTCCTCTCCGCGGAGGAGCTCGTGGACGAGCTGACCCGCGCGTTCACCGGATACCTCTCCATTCCGGAGACCGTCTAGCCGAAACCCCCGACGAGGAGACCGTTCATGCAGTACGTGCAGCGCAACCCGCTCCCGATCCCCGAGTCCGGCGCCTATCAGGCGGTGAAGGCCACCATGGAGTCGATCTTCGACTGGCAGTACGAGCTCAAGCGCCAGAACCTCCTCGGCCTCTACGAGAAGGGAAAGGCCGCGAGCTGGAACGCCACCGAGCTGGACTGGGACACGGACGTGGACATCGAGCGGATGGTGCGCTCGCGTCAGGATGCCGGCTTCGGCGGCATGCTCAACAACGTGCTCCAGCCGCCCCGCACCCTGGACGACCGCGAGATCATCCAGCTCAACCTGCACATGAACGCCTTCATGCTCTCCCAGTTCCTGCACGGCGAGCAGGGCGCCCTGCTCGCCACGGCGAAGATCGTGCAGCAGGCGCCCTGGGAGGAGGCCAAGTTCTACGCCGCCAACCAGGTGGCCGACGAAGCGCGTCACGTCGAGGTGTATCATCGCTATCTCACCGAGAAGCTGGCGTTGAACTACCCCGTGCACCCGAGTCTGGCGTCGCTCCTGGACGACATCGTCAGCGACTCCCGCTGGGACGTCACCTATCTCGGCATGCAGATCATGGTGGAGGGTCTGGCGCTGGCCGCCTTCGGCGTCATGAAGATCATGATGAGCGAGGAGCCGCTGATCCAGGACATCACCTCCCGGATCATGTCCGACGAGTCCCGCCACGTGGCCTTCGGCGTGCTCTCCCTGGATGGCATCTATGCCGAGATGAGCGAGAGCGAGCTGCGGGAGCGGGAGGACTTCATCATCGAGGCGACCCACCTGATGCGGGAGCGACTGCTCATGCACCCGGTGTTCGAGCGCCTGGGCTGGCCGGTGGACACCTGGGTGGAGTGGGCGCAGACGACGCCCTTCATGCTGGGCTTCCGCCAGATGCTGTTCTCGAAGATCGTCCCCAACCTGAAGCGCCTGGGTCTGCTCACGCCGCGCGTCCGCGAGGCCTACGACAAGCTCGGCCTGCTCCGCTACGAGCACTGGAAGGACTCGGTGGAGCAGCCCGAGGTCGCGCCGCCCGAGGAGCTGGTCCAGTTCATGATGCAGTTCATCAGTGAGGCGCAGCAGCCCCGGGCCAGCGCCTAGGGGCGTCCCCGCGACTCGCCCGTGGCGATCGCCGCGGCGACGAGGTGGGCCAGCCGCAGCGGCTCCGGCAGGGCGGACTTGCCCCGCGCCGCCTCCACCAGGCGGGCGGCCCTCCCCACGTCGATGCCCGCCGCGGCCACGAACAGCCCCGACGGCGTCGGGTGGGGCGGCGGCAGCCGCGCCAGCAACCGGGCGCGGGCGCCGAGCCCCGCGGCCTCGAGGGCTCCGCGTAGCGCGTCGTCCCGGGGCTCGCGGCGGTTGACGACGAGCACCGGCAGCCCGAGTCGCGCGGCCAGCGCCTCCGGGTCGACGACCGCGAGCCCGGCCAGGGTCACGCCGCCCAGTACCACGCCGTGGAGCAGGGGGCGGCAGCGCAGCCCGGCGACCCAGCCGGCCAGGAAGGCGGTGACGCCCTCCCCATCCACCGGGAACTCGGCGGTGGCCACGGCCTCGACCCGATCGCTTCCCTCCATCATCACGGCCACGAGCGGTACCGGCCGGCCGGCAGCGCGGTCGCGCCACTTGTCGAAGGGACCGTCGTCGATGCCCAGCAGGTGGGGACGCCGGGGCGTGGACACCCCGGTATGCTACCCGGACCCGGCGCGTGCCGGCTGGCGGCGATGTTGCCGCCGGCCGCGGCGGCTATGCTGGTAGCCCAAGGAGGGGTACCCATGGGTTGGCTCGCGGGTCTTCGGGAACCGATCTATGCCGGGCTGCGAATCCTGGCTGGACTCATGTTCGCGCTCCACGGCGCCCAGAAGCTCTTCGGCGTGCTGGGCGGCAGCCAGCGCGAGGTCTTCAGCCAGCTCTGGATCGGCGGGGTGATCGAGCTGGTCGGCGGCAGCCTGATCGCCCTGGGACTCTTCACGCCCTGGGCCGCCTTCGTGTGCAGCGGCATGATGGCCGTGGCCTACTTCCAGTTCCACCAGCCCAAGGGCTTCTTCCCCGTGGTCAACAAGGGCGAGTCGGCCATCCTCTACTGCTGGATCTTCCTGCTCGTGGCGGCCCAGGGTGGCGGTCGCTTCAGCCTCGACCAGTTCCGCAAGTAGCGCGCGACGTGGGCAAGCTGGTCGACGGCCGCTGGCGCGAGGCCGGGTACGATACCGGGAGGACGGGCGGGCGCTTCGAGCGCCAGGAGAGCCAGCTCCGCGACTGGATCCGGGCGGACGCCAGCACCTCCCATCCGCCCGAGGCCGGGCGCTACCACCTCTACGTCTCCCTGGCCTGCCCCTGGGCCCACCGCACGCTGATCGTCCGCCGGCTCAAGGGTCTCGACGAGGCGGTGTCGCTATCGGTCGTCGACCCCTACATGGGCGCCGACGGCTGGTTCTTCAGCGACGGGCCCGGCTGCATCCCCGATACCGTGAACGGCGCCGCATTCCTGCACCAGGTCTACACCCAGGCGCGTCCCGATTACACGGGCCGGGTGACCGTTCCGGTGCTCTGGGACAAGCAGGCAGCGACGATCGTCAACAACGAGTCGTCGGAGATCCTGCGGATGTTCAACGCCGAGTTCGACGCGCTCCCGGGCGTCCGGTCCGACCTCGACCTGTACCCGGAACCTCTGCGCGCGGAGATCGATGACCTCAACGCCTGGATCTACCGCGACGTCAACAACGGCGTCTACCGCTGCGGCTTCGCCACCACCCAGAAGGCGTACGACGAGGCCTTCGCCGCGCTCTTCGCCGCCCTCGACCGCCTCGAGGCGCGCCTCGGAGACCATCGCTACCTGCTGGGGGACACGCTCACCGAGGCCGACTGGCGCCTGTTCCCGACCCTGGTCCGCTTCGACCCGGTGTACGTGGGTCACTTCAAGTGCAACCTGCGCAGGATCGCGGACTATCCGAACCTCGCCGGGTATCTGCGCGAGCTCTACCAGTGGCCCGGCGTGGCCGAAACGGTGGATCTCTCCCACATCAAGCGCCACTACTACGAGAGCCATGAATCCATCAACCCGACGGGCATCGTGCCGCGCGGGCCGGAGCTGGCCCTTTCCGACCCCCACGGCCGGGGAGTCCGAGGGGCCTGAGGCGGGCTAGACTCGCTCGGTCGGAGCAACCCCGCGTCGACCCACCCGAGGATCCCCATGACCGCCGAGACCTCCCCCGACCTCCCCTTCCACCTGCGCGGCAACTTCGCTCCCGTCTTCGAGGAGCGGGAGGCGGTCGACCTGCCGGTCCGCGGGGCGATCCCGCCGGAGCTCGAGGGTCTCTACCTGCGCAACGGCCCCAACCCGAAGTCCGGGACCTCGAACCACTGGTTCATGGGCGACGGGATGGTTCACGGTGTGGCCCTCGGCGGCGGTCGCGCGAAGTGGTACCGGAACCGCTGGGTCCGCACGCGCCCGTTCCTGGAGGGGGACGAAGAGGCCCGCCTCATCCGCGACGACAACACCGTGGACCTGACCGTGGCCAAGGCCAACACCAACGTGGTCTGCCACGCCGGGCGCATCCTGGCCCTGGTGGAGAGCAGCTTCCCCACGCAGCTCGATCGCCGGCTCGACACCGTGGGCCTCTGGGACTTCGAAGGCCGGCTCCGGACGGCCATGACCGCCCACCCGAAGCTCTGCCCCACCACCGGCGAGATGCACTTCTTCGGATACGGCTTCGCCCCGGCCATCACCTACCACCGGGTCGACGCGCACGGGGTCCTGGTGCAGAGCGAGACGATCGAGGTGGGGTCGCCCACCATGATGCACGACTTCGCCATCACCGAGAGCCACGTCATCTTCCTGGACCTGCCGGTGGTCTTCGACATGGACCGCGCGATGGCCAGCCAGATGCCCTACAAGTGGAGCGAGAGCTACGGCGCGCGCCTGGGCGTGATGCCGCGGGGCGGGAGCAACGCCGACGTGCGTTGGTTCGAGGTCGAGCCCTGCTACATCTTTCACCCGCTCAACGCCCACACCCGGGGCGAGACCGTCGTGATCGATGTGGCCCGCTACCCCGAGCTCTGGCGCGAGCACCACGCGGACTTCCGCACAGCCCGCCTGCACCGCTACGAGATCGACCTGGCCGGCGGTGGCGTCAAGGAGACGCCCCTGGACGACCGCGGCGTGGAGTTCCCGCGCGTGGATCCGCGCCGCGAGGGCCTGTCCCATCGCTTCGGCTACGCGGTCCGCTACCAGGCCGGACCCGACAACGCCGCGTTCCACGCCATCGTCCAGTACGACCTGGAGCGGGGCAGCGATCGGGAGCACGACTTCGGGGACGGTCGCGTGCCCGGAGAGGGCGTGTTCGTGCCGGCCGGTCCCGACGCGGCGGAGGATGCCGGCTGGGTCCTGGCCTTCGTCTACGACGCCGCCCGCAACGGCAGCGACCTGGTGGTGCTCGACGCGAGCGCTCTCGACGCGGCGCCCGTGGCGACCGTGGCGCTGCCCCAGCGGGTGCCGTTCGGCTTCCACGGCAACTGGGTGCCCGAGTCGGCCCTCGGCTGAGTCCGCGGATCGGGGCTCAATGTCCGGCCGACGGCGGTCTCGGGAGGGTAGAATGGGGCGCATGAACCGCCCCTCCCGCGCCTTGCTCCTGGTCCTGCTGCTGATCCTGCCCGCCGGAGCAGCACCGGCGTACGGCCCCTTCTTCGCCCCCGACGAGCCCGGTCCCTGGGCCGTGGGGCGCCTGACGCTCACGCTGGTGGACGCCGAGCGGGGCGACCGGGCCCTTCCGGTGGACGTCTGGTACCCGGTCGACGCCGCCGCCGCCGTCGGTCCGCCCACCGAGTACGCGCTCCTCGGCCTGGGCCGCCCCTCCCCGTTCGCCCTCGACGCGCCGCCCCCGTCGCGGGCGCGGCGCTTTCCGCTCGTCGTGTTCTCCCACGGGAGCGGCGGCGTGCGTTTCCAATCCTTCTTCCTGACCGAGCACCTCGCCAGCCACGGCTTCGTCGTGGTGGCCCCGGATCACCTGGGCAACACACTCTTCGACCGTCTGGGACAGAGCTCGCTGCCCTTCGCCGAGGCGGCCCTGGCGCGGCTGGCCGACGCGTCGTTCCTGGTGGACGCCATGATCGCCAAGAGCCGCGACCCGGCGGATCCGTTCCACCGGGCGATCCACCCCTTCCGGATCGCGGCCGTGGGGCACTCCTTCGGCGGCTTCACCGCGCTCGCCCTCGCCGCGGGCTGGACCGCGGAAGGTGTGACGGGCCTTCCCGCCGACTTCGCGCCCGTGCCCCCGGATCGGCGGGTGCGCGCCATCGTGCCGCTCGCGCCCGCGAGCTCGACCCTGTCCGACGAGAGCCTGGCGGGCATCCGGGTGCCGGCCCTGATCGTCGCCGGCAGCCTCGACACGACGACGCCCACCGTCGACGAGGCCACGCGGCCCTTCGAGCGGATCGCCCGCCGGGCGTTCCTCGCCGAGCTCCAGGGGGCCGTGCACTTCTCCTTCTCGAACTCGTGCGACCTGGTGCAGGCTTTCCTGGACGCGGGCTTCCCGCTCCTGATCATCGAGCAGGTGGTCGGCGCCGACTTCCTCGAGCCCTGCGATCCGGGCGTCCTCGACGTCGACGAGGCCCATCGGCTGACGAACCTGTTCACGGTGGCCCACCTGCAGCGATACCTGAACCACGACCCGCGCTACGGACTCTTCCTTCGCGAGGGGTTCGCGGCGCGCTTCGAGCCCGACGTGCTCTTCGAGGAGAAGCCCGCGCTGCCGTTGTGGCTGCGCTGGCTGCTCCTCCGCTACTTCCGGTTCTGATTGCGAGCGGGTACGGCCGGGCCTAGCCGACCTTCTGGCGCATGGTCACGAACTCTTCCGCGGCCGTGGGGTGGATGCCCACGGTGGCATCGAACTGGGCCTTGGTGGCGTTGCACCTCAGGGCGACGGCGAAGCCCTGGATGATCTCCCCGGCATCGGGTCCCAGCATGTGGCAGCCGAGCACCCGGTCGGTTTCGGGGTGCACCACCAGCTTCATCAGGGTCTTCTCGTCGCGGCCGGTGAGCGTGTGCTTCAGCGGTCGGAACACCGAGCGGTAGACGTCCACCTGGCCATAGCGCTCCCGGGCCTCCTCCTCGGTGAGGCCCACGGTGCCGATGGGCGGCTGGCTGAATACCGCCGAGGCCACGTCCTCGTGATCGGGCCGGGTCGGCTCGCCTCCGAACACGGTGCGCACGAAGGCCATGGCCTCGTGGATCGCCACGGGCGTGAGCTGGAGCCGGTCGGTGACGTCGCCGATGGCCCAGATGTGGGGGACGTTGGTGCGGGAGTAGGCGTCGACCTGCACCTCACCCCGCTCGCCCAGGGCCACCCCGGCCTCGGCGAGGCCCAGGTCGGCGGTGAGGGGGCGCCGCCCGATGGCGTAGAGCACCTGGTCCGCGTCGTAGGTGGTGCCGTCGGTGAGCTGGGCGCGGATGCTGCCGTCCGGCCCGCGCTCGAGGGACAACACGTTCGTGTCGAAGCGCAGGTCCACGCCCTTCTTGCGCATCTCCTCGGCGAGCTGGTGGCGCACGTCCACGTCGAAGCCGCGCAGGAAGAGCGGGCCCCGGTAGAGCTGGCACACCTCGGCGCCCATGCCGTGGAAGATGCCCGCGAACTCCACGGCGATGTAGCCGCCGCCCAGCACCAGGGCCCGGCGGGGCGACTCCTCCAGGAAGAAGGCCTCGTTCGAGGTGATGCCGAGCTCGGCGCCGGGGAAGTCCGGCAGGACCGGCCAGCTGCCGGTGGCCACGAGGATGTGCTCGGCGGTGTAGCGCGCATCGCCCACGGCGACCGTGTGGGGGTCGGTCAGTCGGGCGCGCCCCTGGACGAGGGTCACGCCCGCGTCGTCGAGCAGGCGCCCGTAGATCCCGTTGAGCCGTCCGATCTCCTGGTTCTTGTTGGCGAGCAGGGTCTTCCAGTCGAAGCGTCCGGGCGACGCCTGCTGCCAGCCGAAGCCCGCGGCGTCGGCCGCCTCCTCGGCCACGTGGGAGGCGTAGACGAAGAGCTTCTTGGGGATGCAGCCCACGTTGACGCAGGTGCCGCCGAGCTCCCGCTCCTCGGCCACCGCCACCCGGGCGCCCTGGGCGGCAGCCATCCGGCTGGCGCGGACGCCGCCAGAGCCCGCGCCGAGCACGAAGAGGTCGAAGTCGTAGTCTCGGGCCATGGGCTACAGGAACCGCCGCACGAGCGCGGTCTTCCACCTCCCGTAGGGCGGGTAGATCATCCGCGGGTCGAAGCGCCGGCCCTTGGTGACCACCGGCTTGCGGTGGCTGAAGGTCTCGAAGGTGTGCCGGCCGTGGTAGGCCCCCATGCCCGACGGGCCGACGCCGCCGAAAGGCAGGGCGGGGTTGGCCAGGTGCCACAGGGTGCCGTTCACGCAGACGCCCCCGGAGCTGGTCTCGGTCACCACCTGCTCCTCCACGGCGCGGTCGTTGGTGAAGACGTAGAGGGCCAGGGGCTTCTCCCGCTCGCGCACGAAACGCACCGCGGCGTCCATGTCGGGTACCGTGAGCACCGGAAGCAGGGGACCGAAGATCTCGTCCTGCATGATCGGGGCATCCGGGGGCACGTCGCGCAGGATCGTCGGCGAGATGAAGCGCGTGGACGGATCGACGTCCCCGCCGCACACGATCTCGCCTTCGCTGAGCAGCCCCGTCAGCCGCTTGTGGTGGCGGTCGTCGACGATCCGGGCCAGGTCCGGTGTGGCGTGGGGCTCGCTCCCGTAGAACTCCTGCAGGGTGCCGACCATGGCGTCGAGCAGCTCCCGCTCCCGGGACTCGTGGACCAGGACGTAGTCCGGCGCGATGCAGGTCTGACCGGCGTTCAGGAACTTGCCCCAGACGATGCGTCGGGCGGCCACGGGAAGGTCGACGTCCCGGTCCACGAGACACGGCGACTTCCCGCCCAGCTCGAGGGTCACGGGCGTCAGGTGCCGGGCCGCGGCGGCCATGACCAGCGAGCCCACCCGGGTGCTCCCCGTGTAAAAGATGTGGTCGAAGCGCTGCTCGAGGAGCGCGCTGGTCTCCTCCACCCCGCCCTCGACCAGCGCGACGGCCTCGCCGTCCAGGTAGCGCGGCACCAGCTCGGCCAGGGCCGCCGAGGTGTGGGGCGTGACCTCCGACGGCTTCAGGACCGCCGCGTTGCCCGCCGCCAGCGCGCCGACCAGGGGCGAGAGCAGGAGCTGCACCGGGTAGTTCCAGGGGGCGATGACGAGGACGAGGCCCAGGGGCTCGCGCACCAGGCGCGAGCGGGCGGGCTGGAGGCTGGCCGGGGTCGGGACCCGCTCGGGCCGGGTCCAGGTGCGCAGGTTCTTCAGGGCGAGGGCGACCTCGCCCTTCACGGAGCCGACGTCGGCGGCGTAGGCCTCGAGGGTGGGCTTGCCGAAGTCCGCCTGGAGGGCCTCGACCAGGGTCTGGGCCTGCTCGGAGACCAGGTCCCGCAGGCGGCCGAGCTGCTCGCGACGCCACGCAAGGGGGCGGGTCCGCCCGTTCTCGAAGCTCTCGCGCAGGCGCGCCACGAGGTCCGGCAGGCGCTCGACGTCGAACTGGGGGACGGGGGTGGGGGCGGCGGCCACGGGCGGTTCCTCCGGTTGAGCCGTCAGTCTAGCTTGCAGCGGTTCCGGATCACGTCCCGGGCTACGCTCGGGGCGTGCCGGGCTTCCTCCTCCGCTGGGGCGCCGCCGCGTTGGGGCTCTGGGTGGCCACCCGCCTGGTGTCGGGGGTGGTGATCGACGACACCCTCACCCTGATGCTGGCGGCGCTGCTGCTGGGCTTCGTGAACGCCACGGTGCGGCCCCTGGTGATCCTGCTGACCCTGCCCGCGACCGTGCTGAGCCTGGGCCTCTTCCTGCTCGTGATCAACGCCGGGATGCTCGCGATCGTGGCGGCCCTGCTCGAGGGCTTCCGCCTGGCGGATCTCCCGAGCGCCTTCCTCGGCGCGCTGGTCGTGAGCCTCGTCTCGTGGCTGGTTTCCTGGAACGTGGGCCCCAGCGGGCGGGTCGAGATGATGGTGATCCGCCGGGACGACCCCGGCCGGTAGCCCGCCGGGACGGCCTCAGCGCGGCGCGACCAGGTAGGCGATCCAGGCCGGATCGTCGAGCGCGTGCTCCCGACGGGTGAAGACGCCATTGCCCTCGTTGGTCTTCCGGTCCGTGCCCTCCCAGTAGACGTGGGTCTCCGAGAAGCCCGCCTCCCGGAGCAGCTCCCGGAGCTCGGGCAGCATCCAGAGGCGCCACTCGTAGCGGAACGCCCGGACCATGCGGCTCCCGTCCCGGAACTTGAAGTGGATGTAGTTCACGGCCTCGTGGGTGATCGGGTCGAAGCGGTCCTGGTCCCACTGGTAGTCGAAGCCGTCGTGGCCGCGGGTCTCGATCTGTCGTTTCTGGGCGTCGCGCCCGCCGTAGACATCGAGCACGAGCAGGCCCTCCCGGCGCAGGCTCGACCGGGCCTTGCGCAGGTAGAGCAGCATCTCCTGGCGGCGCTTGAACAGCATGTAGGAGAAGTTGAAGGCCACCGTGACGTCGGCTGGCGGGGTCTGGGTGGTGCGAACGTCGCCCTCCACCAGCTGGAGGTGGTCGCGTCGCGCAGCCGGGAGCGAGGCCTGGTTGTGCTCGCGTCCCCACTTCAGGGGCTCCGGATCCAGGTCGATGGCCCAGGCGCGGTTGTCGGCGTGCTTGCGCACCCACTCGGTGGACAGGTAGCCGGTGCCGCCGAAGTCCTCGCGCAGCAGCCGAGCCGGACGTCCGTAGTGGTGCTTGAACACGCGCTGGAGGAAGGCGATGTCGGGGTCGGGCTCCTGCACGGCCCGCTGGTAGAGATCGTACTTGTCCTCGCGGCGCGCCTGGGGCGTGCGGCGCTTCGCGGTTCGGGTCTGGGAGCGGCTACCGGCGTTGCGTCGGGTCATCGGCATCTTTCTTTCGCAGGAAGCGCCGCTTGGGTAGCGCGGAACCGATGCGACAGCTACCGGCGTGGCCCGGGGCACCGTCCTCTACCGCATCGTCGTAGCCGACGAGGTCGGCGGCCGGCGGAACGCCGCGCCGTGGACCTCCACGCCCAGCGCGGCGGCACAAGGGGTCTCCCGGATCCAGTCGTCGAGTGCGGCGGTGTCCATGTCGGCGTCCGTGGTCTGGCTGGTCCGGCGGGACCTGCGGCGGGACCTGGTATTGCATCGACGGCGGAAGCCACCGGTCCTAGAATTCTTCCTCCATGCAGGACAAGTCGACTTCCGCAACTGCGCTCGTGCGGGACCGGGAGCCCCCCGGCTGCAGCTAGGCATCCTCGAAGTGCTGAGCTGGGCCGAAGGGGTCGACCCCGTGCGGCTGCGTTCGCTCGTCCGCTGCGAGGCCCTCGGCTACGACAGCCTCTGGCTGGTCGGCCCGCTGGAAGCGGCGCCGACGCGTCCCGGACCGCCCCCGTCGGCCCTGTCGCTGGCGCTGGCGCACCTGGCGGCCGAGACCTCTCGGATGCGGCTCGGAGCGCTCGTCCATCTGGATGCCGACACCCATCCGCTCCGGATGGCCGAGGAGGTGGCGGTGCTCGACCAGCTGAGCGGCGGTCGTCTCGACTGGGCGGTGGCTCCGGCCGACCGCAGCGAGAGCGGACGGGCGCGCTTCGAGGAGCAGATCGCGGTGCTGCGCCACGCCCTCGCGGGAGAGCCCTTCACCTGGGAGGGGAGCCACTACCGGGTTCCCCGGCTGGCCCTGGCGCCGGCGACGGTGCAGTGTCCGCCGCCCCTCTGGCGTCTCGCGGAGGACCGGTCCGAGTCCGCTGCCGCCGCCGGCGATTGCGTGCTGCGGCCCCCGTTCGGGGCACCGCGGCCGGGCGCGGTCCCGGTGCTCCCGGCCGTGCTCGACGCCGACGCTGCGCGGGCCCGAGAGCGGGCGCTCCCGGCGCTCGAACGCGCGCTGGCGGACCGGGGCCGCGAGAGGCGCGAGGTGGCCGGGATGGCGGAGCAGATGGCGCTGGTCGGGGATCCGGCCCGCTGTCGGGAGCAGCTGTGCGAGCGCCAGCGGCGCGACGACACCCGTGCCGTCGTGGCCTGGCCGAGCTTCGGCGGGCTGCCCGACGAGGTCGCCCAGCGCACTCGGGAGCTCCTGGTCGAGGTCGTGAAGGGCCTCTAGAACCGACCCGGGCCCGGCCGCAGCTCGTCGGTGGCGGGCAGCGCGGCCGATCCGCGCGTGCTGGTCGGGCGGCGCGGCAGGCTGGCGAGTTGCAATGGGGCTCCAGAAGGGGGGCTCCAGAAGGGGCGAAAAAAGAGCAGAAACGAACAAACCCGCCGGGCGGCGGGTTTGGCGACGAACAAACCGGAATATAGCGTGCCAACGCTACCTGTCAAGAAGGCTTGGCGAAATCGCCCAGAAACGGCGTTCTACCCCCAGAATCGGCCCCATCGCGTCCCGAAATCCGCGGCTGGAGCGCTCAGAAGCGGGCCTCGGGAATCGGCTCCAGGGGGAGGCTGGCCGGTCCGCGCACCCGGAGCCGCAGCACCAGCAGTCCCGCCACCAGGGCCAGACCGAGGGCGAGTCCCCACCAGATGCCGCCGAGTCCGACCCCCACCCTGAAGGCCAGCACGAGGCCCAGGGGCAGCCCGACGACCCAGTAGGCCAGCAGGTTGTAGACCGCGGCGGGGCGGGTGTTTCCCATCCCGCGCAGCACCCCGCAGCCGACGACCTGGGCGCCGTCGAAGATCGCGAACGCCGCCGCGATCGGCAGGATGGCCGCGGCGGCGGCCACCACGCCGGGGTCCTCGGTGTAGATCCGCGGCAGGGCGCCGCGCAGCAGCACGAAGAGGGTGCCGGACGCCGCCATCACGCCGGCGCCCAGGCTCATGGCCACCCAGGCCGCGCGCTGGGCTTCCTGGGGCTTGTGGGCTCCCAGCAGGTTGCCCACCCGGGTGGCGGCGCCCTGGGAGATCCCGAGCGGCACCATGAAGGCCAGCGCCGCCAGGTTCAGGGCGACCGTGTGGGCGGCCAGGGCCTCGGCCCCGAGCCAGCCCGCGAACAGGGTCGCGCCGGAGAACGCCCAGATCTCGAGGCCCATCTGGACGCCGACGGGCAGCCCCAGGGCCAGCATCCCGCGCAGCCCCGCGCGGGAGAGAGCCTGGCGCGTCCACGGCGTCCAGGCGCCCTGGTGGAGATCGAAGCCCAGCACCAGGGCGGCCAGCAGCACGAACATGACCACCCGGGACAGCGCAGTGGCGATGCCCGCACCGAACAGGCCGAGCGGCGGCGAGCCCAGGTGGCCGAAGATCAGCGCCCAGTTGGCGACGACGTTGAACAGGTTCGCGCCGGCCATGACCCACATGGCCGGTCGCATGATCTCCCGACCCTGGAGGTACTGGCGCAGGGCCACGAAGGCGAAGGCGAAGGGCAGGCTCGGGATCTGAACGACGGCGTAGCGATGGGCGTCGTCCACGAGGCGGGGCGCCTGGCCGGTGGCGGCGAGGAACGGACCCGTCACGAGCCAGAGCCCCGCCATGGGCACCACCAGCAGCAGACTGAGCACGAGCGCGCGCTGCAGCACCAGGCCGCAGTCGGCGCCCCGTCCCGCGCCGTGGGCCTTCGCGACGAGCGGGTCCATGCCCATCAGGATCCCGTTGCCCAGGAGCCAGGTGCCGTGCACCCAGACGTTGGCCATGGAGGCGGCCGCGAGGGCGTCGGTGCTCAGGCGGCCCACCATGATGGTGTCGACGACGCCCTGGAGCATGAAGCCGACCTGGGCCGCCACCACGGGCAGGGCCAGGCCGAGCAGCCGACGGACCTCGGAGCGCAGAGGGGGCACGGGGGGCTCCAGTGCGGCGAACGGCACCGCAGCATACCGGAACGCTCCCGGGGTGGCCCCGGACCCGGCGGCCGGCCACACTCCGGCGGCGATGACCACGTCGATCGAGCAGTTCACCCTTCGCAACGGGAACGGTCTGGAGGCGACCCTGGTCTCCTGGGGGGCCGTGCTCGCCTCGCTGCGCGTGCCGGACCGGGCGGGCCGTGCGGGACCCGTCGTCCTCGGCTTCGACGATCCCGAGCGCTACCGGGGCGACCACCCGTGCTTCGGCGCGATCTGCGGCCGCTACGCCAACCGCATCGCCGGGGCGCGCTTCGATCTCGACGGTCGCCGCGTCGCTCTCACCGCCAACGAGGGTGCGAACCAGCTCCACGGGGGTCCCGTGGGCTTCCACCGGGTGAACTGGCGCGGGGAGGCGCTCGAGGGCGCGCACGGCCCCGGCGTGCGCTTCTCCCTCACCAGTCCCGACGGGGACCAGGGCTTCCCGGGCCGCCTCGAGGTCGAGGTGGTCTACACCCTGTCAGCCGCCGACGAGCTGCGGGTGGACTACCGCGCCTCCACCGACGCCCCGACCGTCGTGAACCTCACCCACCACAGCTACTTCAACCTCCACGATGGAGGCGCGTCGCCGGTGGTCGACCACGAGCTCGAGCTGCACGCCGGCCGCTACCTGCCCGTCGACGTCTCGAGCATCCCCACCGGCGAGCTCGCCGACGTGTCCGGCACCCGGATGGACTTCACCCGCAGCCGGCGCATCGGGGCGGCCATCGACCGCGGGGGGCGCCGGGATGGCTACGACCACTGCTACGTCGTCGACGGCTGGGACGACACGCTCCGACTCGTCGCGATGCTGCGCGATCGAGCCAGCGGGCGCGTGATGGAGCTCTGGACCACCGAGCCGGGCGTCCAGCTCTACACCGCGAACCACCTGGAGGGGATCGAGGGGCACGACGGCGTCCGCTACGGACCGCGCCACGCGGTCTGCCTCGAGGCCCAACACTTCCCGGACTCGCCGAACCGCGCCGGGTTCCCCAGCACGCGTCTCGATCCCGGGCAGGTGTACGTCCAGACGACGGTGCACCGCTTCCGCGTGGAGTAGGATCGCCCCATGGTGGACTTCACGGCCGTCCGGGCCCATCTGCTCGACCTCCAGGATCGCATCTGTGCCGGCCTCGAGGCCGAGGACGGCGGCACGCGGTTCCGCGAAGAGCGGATCGAGGGGCCCGGCGGCACCCTGGCCCGGCCGCGCGCGCTCGAGGACGGCCCGGTGATCGAGAAGACCGCCGTCCACTTCACGCACTCGGCCGGCCCCTCGCTTCCGCCTGCCGCCACGGAACGGCGGCCCGAGCTGGCGGGCGCGCCCTTCGAGGCGGTGGCGGTCTCGCTGATCGTGCACCCCCGCAATCCCTACGCGCCGACCTCCCACGCCAACCTGCGCTTCTTCGTCGGTCGGCCCGAGGCCGGTCCGGCGGTCTGGTGGTTCGGCGGGGGCTTCGACCTCACGCCCTACTACGGCTTCGACGAGGACTGCGTCCACTGGCACACGGTGGCCCGCGACGCGTGTGCTCCCCTCGGTTCCGACGCCTATTCGCGCTTCAAGAAGTGGTGCGACGAGTACTTCTTCCTCCCCCACCGCGGAGAGCCCCGGGGCGTGGGCGGCCTCTTCTTCGACGACCTCGATCGGCCGGACTTCGCCACCTGCTTCGAGTTCGTGCGCCGGGTGGGCGACGCCTACCTCGAGGCGTACCTGCCCGTGCTGCGGCGGCGCAAGGACATGCCCTACGGGGGGCGGGAGCGCGACTTCCAGCTCTGGCGTCGCGGCCGCTACGCCGAGTTCAACCTGGTCATCGACCGGGGCACCCGCTACGGGCTCCAGTCCGGACGCCGGATCGAGAGCGTCCTGGCCTCGCTGCCGCCCCTCGTGCGCTGGCGCTACGACTGGGCGCCCGAGCCCGGCAGCCCCGAGGCCCGGCTGACCGAGCACTTCCTCGTCCCGCGCGACTGGGTCTAGAAGAGGGACCGCTGACCGTCGCGCTCGTCGACAGCGAGGGGGAGCGCGCGGAGCCCGGCCACCCAGGCCTCGGGCAGCCCGTGCTGTCGCGCGCCCGCGAGGAGGAGACCCAGGTAGCGGCGCGACGGCTTGCGCCCCGGCTGGCCGCGCCCCGACTGGTAGGTGAAGGCCGCGAGGGGCCCGTCGTCGGTGACGAGCGTGACGGGCTTGCGCAGGTAGAAGCCCCGGTGCACGCCCTCGGTGCGGTCCAGCCAGCCGGCGGCCTCCGCGTCGATCTCCCACGCCACGCCCCAGACCCGGGCGCCGGTCTCCTCGCGCAGGTTCGCGACCCCCCGCTCGCCGGGCCCGACGGCGAGATCGAACACCAGCGCGTGGTCGTCGAGGGCGGCCGCCCGCCAGGCACGGGGCCGCATGCGGCGCCGACCCAGGAACGTGTTGCGATCGACGTTGCTCCCGTAGCCGAAGTACCAGAGCATGGAGGAAGCATAGCCACCGGCTCGAGCGCGCCCGGCGCGAGCGCCCGCCGCCCGCTTCGGCGCTACCGTGTGTCGATGGGCGAGGCGACGCTCGACCGGCCCCCGCCGCGGGCCTGGCGACCCTGGTCCCAGGCGTGGATCGAGGCGGCGCCCGTGGCGCCGGTCTGGGTCGGGCTCGGCCTGGCCGCGCTGCACCTGCTCGCCGGAGCCGGCTTCTACATGGTCGCGGCCGACCGGCTCGGCTCCGTCGGCGGACCCCCGCGCCCGCTGTGGTGGGTCGATCCGGAGGCCCTGGGCTCGACGGCGGTCTTCTCCCTGCTGATCGGCTACGGGCCGGCCGCGCTGGCCTACGCCCGGCACCACCACCGTGCGACCTTCGAGGCCCTCCGCCCCGTCCTCCGCGCCGCGCCGGGCGAGCTCGCGGGGGCCCGCGCGGAGCTCGAGCGCTTCGACGTCGGCTGGCTGCGGCTCTTCGGCGCCGTGGCCGCCGCGTCGGCCGTGCTCGTGACCCTCTTCACGACCGGGATCCCCGAGGAGCTGGGTTGGGGCAACCCCTGGCTCTTCTGGATCCTCTGGCAGAACGGCCTGGCCTTCTGGCTCAACACCCGGACCGTCGCCCATGACTTCCGGGTGTCGCGTCTGCTTTCGCGCTGGACCGAGCGCTGGGCGGAGGTGGATCCGCTGGACCGCGCGCCCCTGGCCCCCCTGGCGCGGCGCGGTCTCCAGAGTGCGCTGCTCATCGTGCTCGGGATCTCGATCTTCGTGTTCGTGAACAGCATCGGGAGCCCGTCGTCGATCCTGCCCTACACCCAGGCGGGTATGGTGGCGGTGGCCGCGGCCGCGCTCGTGCTGCCGAGCCTCGGCGTCCACAAGCGCCTGGGCAAGGCCCGGCGGGAGGCGCTCGCGCGGCTGTCGGCGGAGATCCGGGCCGCTCGCGACGACCCGCAGGCGCTCGAGCGCCGGGCCGCGCTGCTCACCCTGCGCCAGCACACGGAGGCGGCGCGCGAGTGGCCCTTCGACCTGGGCACCCTCGGCCGCTTCGCGCTCTACGCCGGGATCGGCCTCGGCTCCTGGGTCGGCGGCGCCCTGGTCGAGCGCCTCCTGGATCTGGCCATCGGTTGACCTCCGGAGGAACGATGCAGGTTCGAACGACGCCCGGTGCCCTCGTGCTCGCTTCCCTGCTCCTCGCGCTCGGCTGCGCGTCCCCGGCGCCGACCCTGGACGCGCCCGAAGCAGGCGCGGGATTCCGCGGGGGCGGCGGCGCCCCGGCTCCGGAACGCAAGATCGTCCGCTCGGGGGACCAGGTCGTCGTCGTCGAGTCTCCCGAGGACGTCGCTCCGGAGGTGCCGCGGATCGTCGAGGCTGCCGGAGGATTCGTCGAGCGATCCACGATCGCCCGCGACGAGGACGTCGAGTTCCGCTGTCGGGTTCCCGCGGCGCGCCTGGACGAGGTCATGGATGCGATCGCGGCCCTCGGCGAGGAGGCGGAGCGCTCGGTCTCCGCGGCCGACGTCACGGAGCGGGCCCTCGACCTGGAAGGTCGCATCCGCAGCAAGAAGGCCCTGCGCGACCGGATGCAGGCGCTGCTCGCGCGCGCGAGCGATCTCGACGACGTGCTCAAGATCGAGCGCGAGATCAGCCGGCTCCAGGCCGAGATCGAGACGCTCCAGGGACGACTCGATCGCCTGGAGTCCCAGGTGGCCATGTCGGCCCTCTCGGTCGAGCTGCGCCGGCCCGAGCCGACCCGCATCCTGGGGCCGCTGGGCTACCTGGCCTACGGCCTGTGGTGGGGAATCTCCAAGCTCTTCATCATCCGCTAGCCGCGCCGCTGGGGACGTCGCGGAAGGCGACGTCCTTGTCCTGGCGGGCCTCCGGCGGCAGGCGCAACACGCGCTCGGCGATGATGTTGCGCAGCACCTCGTCGGTGCCGCCGGCGATGCGCAGGCCCGGGCTCGCCAGGTAGCTCTCCTGCCAGCTGCCGCTCTGGAGCGCCGCCTCGGGGCCCAGGGCCCCGGCGGGACCGGCCAGCTCCATGCCGAACGCGCCCATCTCCTGCATCAGCCGGGCGCCCACCAGCTTGCCCAGGCTCGCCTCGGGGCCGGGAATGCCGCCCCGGGAGAGGGCCGTGAGGCTGCGGAAGCTCGTGAGCTGCAGGCCCTTGCGACGCACGTAGAAGTCCGCGATGCGCTGGCGCACGCCCGCATCGTCGAGGGCGGGGCCGCCGTCCAGCTCCACCTGCCGGGCGAGGGTCAGCAGCTCGCCGATCGGGTCCGAGGCGCCGCCGCCGCCCCCGATCGACGCGCGCTCGTTCATGAGCGTGGTGATGGCCACCTTCCAGCCGTTGCCCACCGCGTCGAGGCGGTCGGTGTCGGGGATGCGTACGTCGCTGAAGAAGACCTCGTTGAAGCCCGTGGCCCGGTTGATCTGTACGATCGGTCGGACCTCGATGCCGGGGGCCTTCATGTCCACCACGAAGTAGGTGAGGCCCGCGTGCTTCGGCACGTTCGGGTCGGTGCGGGTGACGAGGATCCCCCAGTCGCAGAAGTGGGCGCCCGTGGTCCAGATCTTCTGGCCGTTCACCACCCACTCGTCGCCGTCCTTCACGGCGGTGGTCCGCAGCCCGGCGAGGTCCGAGCCGGCGCTGGGCTCGCTGAAGAGCTGGCACCAGATCTCCTCGCCGGAGACCATCTTCGGCAGCCAGCGCGCCTTCTGTTCGTCGGTGCCGTGGGCCATGATCGTCGGGCCGGCCATGCCGAGGCCGATGGCGAAGATCGGCGCCGGCGTCTCGAAGCGGGCCTCCTCCTGGCCCCAGATCACCGACTGCATGGCGTTGCCGCCCCGGCCGCCGTATTCCTTGGGCCAGGTGATGCAGGCCCAGCCCGCCTCGGCCTTCTTCTTCTGCCAGGCCTGGGCCTCCTCGACGAAGTCCGGGCCGTAGCGCTCCGAGAGCACGCCCGCGGAGCTCTCGTTCGGATCGCGCGGCTTGGCGTTGGCCTCGAGCCAGGTGCGGGCCTCCTTGCGGAAGGCGGCCTCTTCGGGGGAGTCGTTGAAGTCCATCGGGGGTCTCCTCGCGGGTTCGTCGGGGGGCGCGGGATTCTCGGAGCGGTCGCCTCGCCTAGGCGGCGGCCAGGTGACGCACGAGCTTTTCGCGCCACTCCCGGGCGGGCCCGAGGGCCAGCCCCAGGCCCTTGGCCCTTCGGTAGAAGAGATGGCAGTCGTATTCCCAGGTGAAGCCGACGCCGCCGTAGAGCTGCACCATCTCCACGCTGGCCAGGTCGAAGGCCTCGCTGGCCGAGACCCGGGCCCCGGCCGCGGCGACCGGGAGCTCCGGGGCCTCGTTGGAGAGGGCCCAGGCGCCGTAGTAGGCGTGGGAGCGCGCCAGCTCGATGGCCACCCAGAGGTCGGCGAGCCGGTGCTTGATGGCCTGGAACGACGCCACGGGTCGGCCGAAGGCGTAGCGGCCGAGGGTGAACTCCACGGTGAGTTCGAAGGCGCGCTGGGCCCCGCCCACCTGCTCGAAGGCGGTGAGCACCGCCGCGCGGTCGAGCAGGCCCTCCACGGCCGCCCAGCCGCTCGCCGCGCCGCCGAGCCGCTCGGCGGGCGCGTTCTCGAAGCTCACCCGGGCCACGGGCCGGGCCGGGTCGAAGCTGTCGAGGGCCTCGCGACCCACGCCGTCGCCCGCGAGCTCGACGAGGGCCAGGGCGGGCTCGCCGCCGTGCCGGGCCACCACCACCGCGAAGTCGGCGGCGGCGCCGTCGGGCACCGGGCCCTTGCTGCCGGAGAGGCGCTCGCCATCCAGGGCCGCGGTGACGGCCTCCGGGCGCAGGCTGCCCGGCTTCTCCGCCAGCGCGAAGGTGCCGATCGCCTCGCCGGCGGCGAGCTTGGGCAGCCAGTGCTTCTGCTGCGCGGGGCTGCCATGGCGCAGGATCGCCTCGGTGGCCAGGTAGACCGAGGACGAGAAGGGAAGGGGCGTCAGGGCCCGGCCCACCTCCTCGGCGATGAGCACCAGCTCCAGGTAGCCGAACCCGGCCCCGCCGTGCTCCTCGGGGATGACGGCCCCGAGCCAGCCCAGCTCGGCCGCGCCCTTCCAGAGCTCGGCGGCGTAGGGCTTGTCGGATTCGAGCACGTCCCGGCAGACCGCGAGGGGCGCATGCTCCTCCAGGTAGTCGCGGACGGTCTTCTGGAGCAGCTTCTGGTCTTCCGAGAAATCGAAGTTCATTCGGGGGGTTCTCCCGGTTCGGGGGGGCCGCGCGACTCGCCCGGGCGGATTGACTCGCGAGTCAACGGCGGATTATAGCCGCCTTTCGGAGCGCGCCAGGCCGCTCGCTCCCGGGGCGGGCCGGGCCGCTACCCTCCGCGCCCGATGGCCACGATCTATCTCATCCGCCACGGCGAGACCGACGGCAACACCCGCCGCATCGTCCAGGTGCCCGAGACCCCGCTCTCGGAGCGCGGCCTGGCCCAGGCCGAGCGGCTCGCCGCCCGACTGGGCGACGGCGTCGCCGCCGTGCTCTCCAGCGATCTGGCCCGGGCGCGCATGACGGCCGAGCGGGTGGCGGAGACTGCCGGCGCGCCCCTCGCCCTGGAGCCCGCGCTCCAGGAGCGCAACTTCGGCGACGTTCGGGGCACGGCCTACGCCGACCTGGGCGTCGACCTCTTCGCCCCCGACTACGCCCCCCCGGGCGGGGAGACCTGGGCCGCCTTCCACGCGCGGGTGGATCGCGCCTGGCAGGCCATCGAGGCGGCGGCCCGGGCCACCGAGGGCCCCCTGGCCGTGGTGACCCACGGCCTGGTCTGTCACTCCCTGGTGTCGAGACGACTCGCCCTCGCCGAGCGCCTGCCCCGGCTCGAGCCGGAGCAGCCCCGCGCCTTCGGCAACACGGCGGTCACGGTGATCGAGGGCCCGCCGGTCGAGGGCCCCCCGGTCTGGACGGTGACCCTGCTGGCCTGCACCGCCCACCTCGGCGGCGAGGGGCCCGAAGGGGACGGCCGAGCCGGGGTGTCGGGACTCTGACAGCCGGCATCGGGTCGCGCGGCGGGGTACGCTCAACGGCCGCGCCCAGGGGAGAAGGCATGCGTCCGAGCGAAGTCCGTCAGACCATCCTCGAGGACCACGAGAAGCTGCGCGAGGAGCTCGCCGAGCTCGCGCGGATCTCCCTCAAGGTGGCCACCGCGGAGCCCGGGGACCTGGCGCCCCTGCTGCGGGACCGGGGCGAGGCCTTCCTCGAGCACTTCCTGCGCCACCTGGCCCTGGAGGACGCCCACCTGAAGCCGGCGGTGCGCGACGCCGACGGCTGGGGCGAGGCGCGGGCCCAGCGGCTGGAGGACGAGCACACCCACCAGCGCCAGCTGCTCGAGGGCATCCTCGGCCGGCTGCGGGACGAGAGCTTTCCGGAGGCGGAGCTGGCCCTGGAGCTGCGCGGGCTCGTCGAGGTGATCCGAGAGGACATGCAGCAGGAGGAGAAGGTGATGCTCGACGCCAACCTCCTGCGCGACGACGTGGTCGGCGTCGACGTCGAGGCCGGCTAGCCCTTCTCCTGGTCCTCCAGGAAGGCCTCGAGGCTCTCCTTCACCTGGGCGGCCTTGTCGCCCTGCCAGCCGCGCACCGCGGTGAGCACGTAGTAGGCGTGCAGGGGCAGGGCGCCCGAGCCCTCGATCTTGGCGGCCTCGAGGGCGCGCTCGGCCACGGCGCGGACCGAGCCGCTCGGGCACGAGTTCACCACGGCGGTGAAGGACTCGATCACGCCGAGTCGGCGCGGCGCATCGGCCATGCCTAGCTCCGGAGGGGGAAGCCGAGCACCGCTTCCAGCGCGGAGAGCGCCCCGTCGGGCTCGTCCACCTTGATGGTGGTCATCCCCAGCGCGCGGGCGGGCTTCAGGTTGCGGCCGATGTCGTCGAGGAACACCGCCTCGCCGGGTGCGACGTCGAGGGCCGCGCAGGTATGGCGGTAGATGCGCGGGTCCGGCTTGCGCAGCCCGAGCGCCGAGGACTCTACGAAGACGTCGAAGTGGGGGCGCAGGGCGCCGGTCCCGTCGGCGTCGGACTTCCAGTTGTTGGTGAGCGCCGCCGCCCGGAGCCGGGCGCCCCGGATCCGGGCGATGGCCGCGAGCATCGCCGGCCGCGGCTGGGCCGCCTCGCCCATGCGCGCGAAGAGCGCGGCCGCCGAGATGCGGTGGCCCCGCGCGGCGAGCTCCGCCTCGAAGGCGGGCGCGAAGGCCTCCATCTCGACCTCGCCGCGCTCGAAGCGCGACCAGGCTCCGTCGGGACCGGTCTCCACCACGGTGCGGTTGATGATGCCCGCGGGAAGCCCCTCCGCGGACTCGTAGGCCGCGATGGCCTGCAGGGGCGATCCCAGCACGACGCCGCCCAGGTCGAAGATCACGGCGCGCAGGGCCACGCCTCAGGCCTCCGGGTCGTAGCCGAGGTTCGGCGCCAGCCAGCGCTCCATCTCGGCGAGGGCGACGCCCTTGCGCCGGGCGTAGTCCGCGACCTGGTCGCGCCCGAGGCGTCCCACGGTGAAGTAGCGCGCCTCGGGGTGGCCGAAGTAGAGCCCGCTCACGCTGGCGGCGGGCGTCATGGCGCAGGACTCGGTCAGGTCCAGGCCCACGTCGCGGGCGCCGAGGAGCTCGAACAGGGTGCGCTTCTCGGTGTGGTCCGGGCAGGCCGGGTAGCCGAAGGCGGGGCGGATCCCCCGGTAGCGCTCCTCGATCAGCGCCTCGTTGTCGTCGCCCTCGCCCGGCGCATACCAGGCGCGCCGCGCCTCCAGGTGGAGCATCTCCGCGAAGGCCTCGGCCAGGCGGTCGGCCAGGGCCTTCACCATGATGGCATGGTAGTCGTCGTGGTCCTTCTCGTAGCCGGCCGCCAGGGCGTCGGCGCCGAGACCGGCGGTGCAGGCGAAGGCGCCCACGTAGTCGGCGACACCGCTCTCCCGGGGCGCCACGTAGTCCGCCAGGGAGCGCTGGGGCCGCTCGCCCTGGTCCTGCTGCTGGCGCAGGCACGGGAAGCGCGCGACCTCGGACGCGCGCGCCTCGTCGGCGAAGAGCACCAGGTCGTCGCCGTCGCTGGCCGCCGGCCAGAAGCCGAAGACGCCCCGGGCCCGCAGCAGGCGGCGGTCGACGATCTCGTCGAGGAGCCGACGCCCGTGGTCGTAGAGCTCCCGGGCCGCCGCGCCGAGCTTCGGGTCGTCGAGGATCTTCGGGAACTTGCCCCGCAGCTCCCAGGCGCTGAAGAAGAACGTCCAGTCGATGAACTCGGCGAGCCGCGCGAGCGAGACGTCTTCGAGCGCCCGGGCGCCGAGGAACGACGGGCGCTCCGGTGCCGTCGCCGTCCAGTCGACCGGCAGGCGTCGCGCCCGGGCCGCGTCCAGCTCCAGCAGCGGGCGGCTGCTGCGCTCGGCGTGCAGGGTCCGCAGGCGCTCCTGGTGCGCGCGGTTGTCCCGGTCGAGCGCCTTGCGGCGGCCCGGATCGAGCAGGTCCGCGGCCACGCCCACCACCCGGGAGGCGTCGAGCACGTGCACCACGGGCGCGTCGTACTCCGGGGCGATCTTCACCGCCGTGTGCTGCTTGCTGGTGGTGGCCCCACCGATGAGCAGGGGGAGGTCCAGGTCCCGGCGCTTCATCTCCCGGGCCACGCCCACCATCTCGTCCAGCGAAGGCGTGATCAGGCCCGAGAGGCCCACGAGCTGGGCGCCCTCGGCCACGGCGGTCTGCAGGATCTTGTCCGCCGGCACCATCACGCCCAGGTCGAGGACCTCGTAGCTGTTGCAGGCCAGCACCACGCCCACGATGTTCTTGCCGATGTCGTGCACGTCGCCTTTCACGGTGGCGAGCACGATCTTGCCCTGGCTCGAGCTCTCGCTCTTCTCCTCCTCCATGAAGGGCTCGAGGTAGGCGACCGCCTTCTTCATGGCGCGGGCGCTCTTCACCACCTGGGGCAGGAACATCTTGCCCGCGCCGAACAGGTCGCCCACCACCTTCATGCCGTCCATCAGCGGGCCCTCGATCACGTCGAGGGGTCGCGGGAGCTTGCGCCGCGCCTCCTCGGTGTCGTCGACGATGTAGTCGACGATGCCGTGCACCAGGGCGTGGGAGAGGCGCGCCTCCACGGTCCCCTCCCGCCAGGCGAGATCCTGCTCCTGCCGCCTGGCACCGCCGGTCACCGTCTCGGCGAAGCGCACCATGCGCTCGGTGGCGTCGGCGCGACGGTCGAAGAGCAGGTCCTCCACGTGCTCGAGCAGATCCTTCGGGATGTCCTCGTACACCACCAGCTGGCCGGCATTGACGATGCCCATGTCCATGCCGGCCTCGATGGCGTGGTAGAGGAAGGCCGAGTGGATGGCCTCGCGCACCGCGTCGTTGCCCCGGAACGAGAAGGAGAGGTTCGAGACACCGCCGCTGATCTTGGCGCCCGGACAGCGCTCCTTCAGGACGCGGATGGCCTCGATGAAGCTCTTCGCGAAGGCGTTGTGCTCCTCGATCCCGGTCGCGATGGCCAGGATGTTGGGATCGAAGATGATGTCCTCGGGCGGAAAGCCCACCTCCCGGGTGAGCAGCCGGTAGGCCCGCTCGCAGATGGCCACCTTGCGCTCGACGCTCTCCGCCTGGCCCGCCTCGTCGAAGGCCATCACCACCACGGCTGCGCCGTAGCGGCGCACGCAGCGGGCCTTCTCGAGGAAGTCCGCCTCGCCCTCCTTCAGGCTGAGGGAGTTGGCCACGCCCTTGCCCTGGATGCACTTGAGCCCCGCCTCGAGCACCGAGAACTTGGAGCTGTCCACCATGATCGGCACCCGGGCGATCTCCGGCTCGGTGGCGATCAGGTTCAGGAAGGTGGTCATGGCCTGCTCGGAGTCGAGCATGCCCTCGTCCATGTTCACGTCGATCAGGTTCGCGCCGCTGCGCACCTGCTGGGCGGCCACCTCCACCGCGGTCTGGTAGTCGTCCTTCTTGATCAGGTTGGCGAAGCGGCGCGACCCGGTGACGTTGGTGCGCTCGCCGACCATCTGGAAGTTCGACTCGGGCCGGATCTCCAGGCGCTCGAGCCCCGAGAGGTGCGTGTAGCGCGGCCGGGCCGCCGGATCGGGCCGCGGCCGCGGCGTCACGCCCGACACGGCCTCCGCCACGGTGCGGACGTGGTCGGGCGTGGTGCCGCAGCAGCCGCCCACCAGGTTCACGATCCCGCTCTCGGCGAACTCGCGCAGCAGCGCGCCGGTGGTGGCGGGGTCCTCGTCGTAGCCGCCCATGGCGTTGGGGAGGCCGGCGTTCGGGTAGGCCGTGACCCAGCAGTCCGCCAGCGCGGCGAGCTCCGCGATGTGCGGACGCATCTCGGTGGCGCCGAGGGCGCAGTTCATGCCGATGCTGAAGGGCCGGGCGTGCTCCAAGGAGGTGAAGAAGGCCTCCACGGTCTGCCCGGTGAGGGTGCGCCCGCTCCGGTCCGTGATCGTTCCCGAGATCATGATCGGCAGCTCGACGCCCTTCTCGTCGAAGACGTCGAGCGTGGCGGCGATGGCGGTCTTCGCGTTCAGGGTGTCGAAGATCGTCTCGATCAGCACCAGGTGGACGCCGCCGTCGACGAGGCCCCGCACCTGGTCGGCGTAGGCCGCGAGCAGCTCGTCCCAGGTGAGGTTGCGGAACGCCGGGTCGTTCACGTCCGGGGAGAGGGAGAGGGTGCGGTTGGTGGGGCCGATGGCCCCGGCCACGAAGCGCGGCCGGTCCGGCGTTCGGGCGCTCCAGGCGGCGGCGGCCTCGACCGCCACCTGGGCCGCCGCGCGGTTGAGGTCGTAGCCGATCTCGGCCAGGCCGTAGTCAGCCTGGGACACGGCGTTCGCGCTGAAGGTGTTGGTCTCGATCAGGTCCGCGCCGGCCGAGAGATACGCGTCGTGGATGCCGCGCAGCACGTCCGGCCGGGTGAGGGCGATGAGCTCGTTGTTGCCCTGCAGATCCTGCGGGTGGTCGCGGAAACGCTCCCCCCGGAAGTCTTCCTCCACCAGACCGTGGGCCTGGATGAGGCTGCCCATGGCCCCGTCGAGCACGAGGATGCGTCGGGCGAGGAGGGCGTCGAGCTGGGCGCGGACGTCCGTCATGCTGCTCCTCCGCGGGGGCCGGCGCGAGGTGGATCGGGCCCGCGGACCCCCGAGCTTAGACAAAAGATCCCTTCATCTCAATAAATGGATGGATTTCTGGTTCCCGAGGGGATGAGACACTTCGGTCTCGTCTGTCTCCCGGCCATGGTAGCCTGCCCCGGATGACCCGAACCGAGCAGACCGAGACGCGAATCCTGGACGGGGCCGCGGAGGTCCTGGCGCGGCGGGGCCTCGCCGGTCTGGCCATGGCGGACGTAGGGGCTCGCGCGGGTGTCGCCCGGGGCACCGTCTATCGCTACTTCCCGAATCGACACGCGCTGTTGCGCGCGCTGGCGGAGCGGGAGGGCCGCCGCTTCTTCGAGCGCTGGCAGCGCTCCCTGGCCGAGGTACCGCCCGCCTGCCGACCCCAGCGGATCTACACCCAGGTCGCCCACTTCGCCGACGACCATCCCCTGGTGCAGCGGTTGGTGGAGAGCGATCCGGACTTCGTGCTGCGGGCACTCCGCGAGCAGCTCCCCGCCATCCGGGCCGCGCTGGCGGAGCTCCTCGGACCGAGCCTGGTCGAGACCGGCCTCGTCGAAGATCCCTCGCTGCTGGCGCCGCTCACCGACTGGATCGCCCGGCTCCTCATCTCCGCGTTCCTGTTTCCCGACGCCGAGCCGGAGCGCTGGGGCGACGACCTGGCCCGGGTGCATGCGCGGCTGCTGAGGCGGCCCGAGTGAGCGGCGGGAACGACGCGCCCCCCGGCATCGACGCCGCGGGCGTGGGTCGCTTCTTCGCCGCCCAGGTCCCGGGCGGCGACGTGCCGCTGCGGTTCGCGCTGATCAGCGGCGGGCGCTCCAACCTCACCTACCGCGTCTCCGGCGGGGGGCGCGACTGGGTGCTGCGCCGTCCGCCCCTCGGCCACGTGCTCCCCACCGCCCACGACATGGCGCGCGAGTACCGGGTGCTGACCGCCCTGGCGGAGACCGACGTGCCGGTGCCGCGGACGTTCGCCCTGTGCGAGGACGCGGCGGTCAACGGCGCCTCCTTCTACGTGATGGAGTACCGGCCCGGCGTGGTGCTGAACGAGGCGATCCCCGACGGCTACGCCGAGTCGGCCGCCGGACGCCGGGCCGCGAGCCTGGCCCTGGTCGACACGCTCGTGCGTCTCCACGCGGTGGACGCCGAGGCCGTGGGCCTCGGCGATTTCGGGCGTCCCGCCGGCTACCTCGAGCGCCAGGTGCGGCGCTGGGCCCAGCAGTGGGAGCGCTCCAAGGGGCGCGACGTGCCGGAGATCGACGCCCTGGCCGAGCGCCTGCCCAAGGCCCTTCCCGCGAGTCCGGCGCCCACGATCGTGCACGGCGACTACCGCCTGGGCAACCTCGCCCTCGACCCCGACGACCCGGGGCGCGTGGTGGCGGTCTTCGACTGGGAGATGGCCACCCTGGGCGACCCCCTGGCCGACCTGGGCTACGCGCTCATCTACTGGGGGGAGGAGGGCGACCCGCCGCAGCAGCGCACGGGCACCATGCACCTCACGGCCCGGCCGGGCTTCCTCTCCCGCGCCGCGCTGGTGGCCGAGTACGCCCGCCGCAGCGGGCGCGACACGTCGGCCATCGACTTCTACCAGGCCCTCGCCCTGTACAAGCTCGCGGTCATCTCCGAGGGCATCGCGGCGCGCTTCCGCCAGGGCAAGACCGTGGGCGAGGGCTTCGACCGCTACGAGCTCCAGAGCCAGCACCTGGCGCGGCGCGGGGTGGCCATCGCCGAAGCCGCCGGGTTCTAGAACGGAATCCGAGGCGCCTGGCGCCGCGCCCGCCTCCTAGCCGCGGTGCTTGGCGCGGAAGCGCTCCTTGGCGGCGCGGCCCTGGCGCTCGAGCACCGGCATCAGGGCCCGGCGGGCGTTGGGCACGGCGCTGCTCAGTCGGGCGAGCCAGCCGGTGAGCTGGGGAATCGTCCGCTCGCGCTGACCGTCCGCGGCGCACGCAAGCACCGCGTCGGCGATCTCCTCGGGCGAGGACATCGGCTGCGAGAAGACCAGGTCCGGCACCGCGTCGAGGTCGTCGAGGATGAAGCCGGTCTCCACGGGACCCGGGGAGACCACCGAGACCTCCACGTCGCTGTCCCGCAGCTCCTCGCGCAGGGCGAAGCTGAAGCCGCGCAGTCCCCACTTGGAGGCCGAGTAGGTGGCCTCGCCGTCCAGGGGGAACTGACCCGCGATCGACGCTACCTGCACGATGCGGCCGCCGCGACCGCGCAGGTGGGGCAGGGCCAGCCGCGTGAGCACGATGGGCGCGATCAGGTTCACGCGGATGATCTCGACGAGCTGGGCCGGATCCTGGTCGAGCACGTCGCCGCGCACGTTCAGGCCCGCGTTGTTGACCAGCAGGTCGAGCCCGCCAAAGGCCTCTACCACGCCGTCGAGGAGGGCGCGGCAGGCGTCCAGATCGGTGACGTCCGTCGGCACGGCCAGGGCCCGCCCGCCCGCCTGCTCGATCTCCTTGCACAGGACGTCCAGGCCCGCGGCGCCGCGGGCCGCCACGGCCACCGCGGCGCCCTCGGCGGCCAGCTTGCGGGCGCAGGCGGCGCCGATGCCCCGGGGCTGGGAGGCGCCGGTGACCAGGGCGATGCGAGCCTCGAAGCGCTTCTCCGCCACGGCTACGGCGTCCGCGTCTGCATGCGGTCGATGGCATGCACGGGCGGGGCGTCGCCGGCCATGAGGGGGGCGATCGCCTTGTAGACGAGCTGCTGCTGCTGCACCAGGCTCTTGCCCGCGAAGGCCTCCGACGTCACCTCCACCTCGAAGTGTCCCGGGCTCACGGGCGAGACGCGGACGTCGGCGCCGTCGATGGCATCGCGGATGGCGGACTCGAGCCTGCCGGCCACGGCGCTCCCGTCCGGGGTGCCGATGATCTTGAGCGACACGCGCTAGTACCGGGGGACCGAGGGGTCGACCTCGACGCTCCAGGCGTCGATGCCGCCCACCACGTTGTAGACCTGCTCGAAGCCGAGGGCGGCGAAGTGCTCCGCCGCCGCCTGGCTGCGGCCCCCGTGGTGGCAGTGGAAGACCAGCACCGTGTCGCGGGGGCGCTGCTCGATCTCGCGGGCGGTGGCGGCGTCGAGCAGGCGGGCGCCCTCGATCCGGGCCCGCTCCCGCTCGTCGGCCGTGCGGACGTCGAGCAGCTCGAAGGCCCGCCCCTCGTTGCGCCAGGCCGCGAGCTCCTGGGCGGTGAGCTGCTGGACCGAAGTGGGCGCGTTGGGGTTCTGGATGGCAAAGCCCACGCCCTGGTCCGTCTGGGCGGCGTCGATGCTGGCGCCGTCGATCCGGCCCGCCGAGACCGGGTCCACCACCAGCTCGACGCCGTTGGACGACACCCGCAGCGCGGCCGGCTCCTCGGGGCCGAAGTAGAGGCTGTTCTGGAAGCGAGCGTCCACCGCCAGGTGCAGTACCTGCCCCGGGCGCTCGTCCGCGAGCTGGCGCAGGGCCGCCGCGGCCGCGTCGGTGATGGTGACGGAAGGCGGACTCGCGGTCGTGGCATCCACGCCCAGGGTCTTCTGGAGGTCGCCCGTTGCGTAGAGCTCCTTCACGATGTCGCAGCCCCCGACGAACTCACCCTTCACGTAGAGCTGGGGGATCGTCGGCCAGGAGGAGAACTCCTTGATCCCGTTGCGTACCTCGGGATCCGAGAGGACGTCGAAGGTCTGGTAGTCGGGGATCAGGCTGTCGAGGATCTGGATCACCTGGGCCGAGAATCCGCACTGGGGACGGCCGCGGTCGCCCTTCATGAAGAGCATCACCGGGTGGTCCTCGATCAGCTGTGCAATGCGCGCGTGGGTGGGGTCGCTCATGCTCCGCAGGGTAGCCAATCGGCGGGCGCGGTCTAAAAGCCCGGCGGTGGCCGGAAGCCGCCCAGGATCCCCTCGAGGCGCCCACCGAGGTCGAGGCAGGTACGGTCCTCGAGGTGCGGGCCCGCGACCTGCAGGCCCACCGGAAGCCCCGCCGGCGTCGCGCCGACCGGGACGACCGTCGCGGGCAGGAGCGCGACGCCGATGGGCCCCACCCAGGACCAGATGTCCATGTACGGACGCTCGCCGCCGACCACCGGCACCCGCCGGTCGAAGACCGGCTGGCTCGCGTCGTGGGGGATGGCCGGGAAGGCCGCTACGGGCAGCAGCACCGCGTCCCAGTCCCGGAAGAACCTCGCCCAGCGCGCGCGCAGGGCCTCGCGTCGATCGTGGAGCGCCCGCCATTCGGCATGGGGGAGCCGGGCCCTGCGGGCCCACGCCACCAGATGGGGCGGCACGCCGGGCGGCGGCTCGGTCAGTCCCGCGAGCCCCTCCACCAGGCTCGGGTCGAGGGCGTCGGCCAGGACGGGTGTGACCATGCGCACGTAGAGGTCCTGGCTCTCGGCCAGGTCGATCTCCGGGCGCGCCGTGTCGTCGACGCGGACGCCCTCGCGACGAAGGGCGTCGACGGCAGCCTCCAGGGCGGTGCGCACCTCCGGCTCCACGGGGCAGTGGGCGTCGTCCAGCCAGGCCGCCACGCGGTAGTCGGCCAGGCGCTCCCGCCGCGCAGGGGGCAGGGACAGGCGCCAGGCGACGGCGGCATCGGCGGGGGGCCCCGCCAACACCTCCAGCGCCAGGGCACAGTCCGCGGCCGAGCGCGCCATGGGGCCCGCGACGTTGATGTCCTCCTCCACGCGCCAGCCGGGCGGCCCCGGGATGTGACCCCGGGTCGGCACGATCCCCCAGGTGGGCTTGTGGCCCGTAGTGCCACAGAAGTGGGACGGGATGCGGATCGATCCGCCGATGTCGCTGCCGAGCTCGAGGGGCGTGAGGCCCGCGGCCAGGGCCGCGGCGGAGCCGCCCGAGGAGCCGCCCGGGGTGCGGCCCGGGTCCCGGGGGTTGGCGGTCCGGCCGAAGACCGGGTTGTCGGTCTGCCAGTCGGCGGCGAGGGTCGGTGTATTGGTCTTGCCGAAGATCACGGCCCCGGCGGTCCGCAGGCGGGCCACGCTCTCCGCGTCGGCCGCCGGGACGTGGTCCGCGAGGTCCGGGCTGCCCGAGGTGGTGCGCAGCCCCTCGGTCTCGAAGACGTCCTTCACCGTCATGGGCAGGCCGTGGAGCGGGCCCCAGCGCTCCCCCCGCGCGCGGGCTGCGTCGGCGGCGTCCGCCCGGGCGCGGGCGCGCTCCGCGTCGAGGGTCACCACGGCGTTCAGCGCCGTATTGCGCCGCTCGATCCGCGCGAGGAGGTGGTCGAGCAGCTCCCGGCTCGAGAGCTTGCGGTCGTCGAGGGCGGCGAGCAGCTGCGTGACGGTCTGGTAGGTGGGATCGTTCACCGGTGACTCCTCAGGCGAGGGTGACCCGTACGTGGCCCAGCAGGGCCAGGCCCCGCACGCGCAGCCGCGGCGGGTCGTCCTCGTCGTCGACGAGCTCGGGCTCGCGTCGTTGGCTGCGCCAGAAGCGCGGCCAGCGCGGCCCGCGACGCCGCAGACCCGTGTCGAGGCCGCCGAACAGGGCGCTCCCGCTGAGCTCCACCTCGAGGGAGGCGGGGACGATCAGCTCCACGTCGCCGCCGCAGGTCACCACGTCGATCTCGGTCTCCCCGGGCAGGAGGTCGGCCTCGCGGAAGTCGAGGCGGGCTCCGCCCAGGACGCAGATCACCCGCAGGGCGCCCGGTGGCGACCAGGCGCCGCGCCGCTGGCTGTTGCCCAGGATGGCGATGAGGGTCTCATCGGCGTCCTCGAAGGGGCGGCCCTCGGCTTCGGTGGGGGTGCGGTCGAGGGTCCGGTCGGCGGAGGGATCCGAGGGAGAGCGGCTCACGGGGACCAGTCTACCGCCAGACGTCACCGGGTGGGGGCAGCCCGCGGTCGAGGTGGTCGCGGTGGCGGGTCGGTCGGGGCGGCTCGGCCGGTGCGTCGCAGCGCTCGGGGGCCAGCGTCCTCGAGAGGCGCGCCGGCGGCCAGGGCCTCTTCGAGCTGGGCCGGTCCCGGCGCATGCGGTCGGTCTACCGCGGCGCGGCGGCTGGCCCGGGCTCCCTCAGGACGAACACAGGCCGAGGGCCTGCAGCTCGCGGCGGGCGCTCCCGGCCCAGTCGCGATTGGCGGCCGGGCTGGCCGGGCTCGGGTGGAGCACCCGCCCGATGCGCAGGTCGCGGTCCCCCAGGGCCTCCCGGGCGCGGCCCTCCGCGAAGGCGCCGACGCCCACGACCCATGCGGGCTCGAGCACGTCCACCACCCGGCGCAGGTGTCGATCGCAGGCCTCGAACAGGGCCGCCCTCTCCGCCGCGGGCAGCTTGTCGGGGGTCCGGTTGCGGCCGCTCGCCTCGAGGAACGCCAGGGGGCAGTAGTTCCCCACCCAGTGATCCGCGAAGAACGCCTCCGGCGTCTTCCAGTGGGCGACGATCGCCCCCCAGAGCCGGTCGCCCGAGACCTCGCCGCGGGGGCAGTCGAAGCCCTGCACGGGACGCCTGGGGTGGGCGTCGGATGGGGCGTCGATGCGGGCGGTGATCCCCAGGTCGTCGCGCACCCGGGCGACGTCGCCGAAGGGCACGCCGGTCTGAACCATGCCGAAGGGTCCCGGATTCATGCCCAGGAAGACCACCCGCTTCGGCCCCTGGGCGTAGCGGGCGAGGTAGGCGGCGTAGCCCCGCGCGGCATACACCAGGGGGTTGTAGACGTGGGTCACCGGCCGGCCGAAGCGCAGCGGCTCGAGGTCATCCGCCAGGCGTCGGGCGGCGGCGCGGAGCCGGGTGACGGTGCTCAAGCGAAGACCAGGGCGAACTTCTGCTTGGCCAGGCGGTGGCGGGGCGGCGCGAGCCAGGGCTCGAGCCCGGTGCCCGCGAGGGCGGCAGCGACGGCGGCGCGACCGCGTGCGTCGAGGGCGGCGTAGGCGTCGGCGGGACGCTGCAGCATCCACGGCAGGTACGCGCTGGTGTAGCGGCGGAAGCCGACGCCCCGGAGCGACGTCTCGTGGAAGCCGACCGCGCGGGGCGGCGTCTCGCCGGATCGGGCGTGGGCGTCGGCCCAGGTCTCGAAGGCCTGCAGCGAGTCCCCGAGCAGCGGAGCCGCGTCGCGTCCCACCAGCTCGAGCAGCGGTCGCAGGGCCGGGGCGAGCGCGTCGTCGGGGAGGAGCTCGCCCTCGCGGCCCTCGCCCCGGTTCGTGCGCTCGATCCAGTCGCAGACCGCCGGCGCGCGTTCGCGCAGCAGCCGGCCCGGCACGGCGTCCAGGGAGAGGTGGGCGTAGAGGGGGCCCATCATCGCGCAGTCGGCCAGGGAGGGTCGGGATCCCAGCAGGAAGGACTGCTCGGTTAGCAGCGCGGAGAGCCCGTCCAGGAGCTCGGCCAGGTGCGCCTCGATGACCGCGTGGCTCTCCGGGTGCACGCCCAGGGCCGGGATGCTCCCCTTCATGCGGTCGGCGAACGTCTCCGCCAACTCTGTCTCGCCGGTCATGGCCGCGAAGTCCCGGCGCGCCTTCGCCTCGCTCTCCGGGAAGCTCCAGCGGTAGTGCATGGCGGGGAGGATCATGAACTCGTCGGCGTAGACCTCGAGCAGGGAGGCCACCACGCGCTGCACCGGCGTCGTCGGGTAGAGCGCCGGCACGGGCACCCGGGCCTCGAGGGCGTCGAGGATCTCGCTGGTGTCCTGCCAGGTCTCGTCCTCGGGCGTCACCACCACCGGGATGAACGCCAGCCCGGTGCGGGGCAGGATCACCTGGCGGTAGGCCTCGGGGCTGGCGGCCCGCTCCTCGAAGGGGACGCCCTTGAAGCGGAGCGCCGGCCGCACCTTGGCGGAGAAGTAGGAGACCTCGGCGGCGTAGAAGCGATAGGCGTCGGACACGGGGGGCTCCGTTTTTCGCACCGGCGGCCGGAGTGTACACTCCGGGCCACCATGTACGAGCAGATCCGCTACGACGTCGTCGATCCCGTCGCCACCCTCTCCCTCCACCGCCCCGAGCGGCTCAACGCCTGGACCGGCCGCATGAGCCACGAGGTGCGCCACGCCCTGGCCGCGGCCGAGCGCGACCCCCGCGTGGTGGGCATCGTCCTCACCGGCAGCGGTCGCGGCTTCTGCTCCGGCGCCGACCTGCGGGAGACCCAGGCACCGGGAAGCGGGATCTTCGGCGAGCCGCCGACGGACCCCGCGCTGGCCGCGTCGCCGGGCGATCCGGAGTCGGTCGGGCAGCGCGCCGCCTACGCCTACCTGCTCTCGATCCGCAAGCCGATCCTCGCCGCGGTCAACGGACCCTGCGCCGGGATGGCCGTGGCCATCGCCCTCTACGCCGACGTCCGCTTCGCCTCGGACCGCGCCCTGTTCACCACGGCCTTCGTGCAGCGGGGTCTGATCGCCGAGTGGGGCCTGTCGTGGATGCTCTCGCGGCTGGCGGGCCCGGCGGTCGCCATGGACCTGCTGCTCTCGGGCCGCAAGCTCGACGCCGCCGAGGCGGAGCGGCTCGGGCTCGTGAACCGGGTGGTGCCCCACGACGATCTCCTCGACGAGGCGCGCCGCTACCTGGTAGCCCTGGCCGAGCACTGCTCGCCGGCGTCGATGGCGGTCATCAAGCGCCAGGTCTACGAGGACCTGATGGAGGGGCTGGGCCGTGCCGAGCGCAAGTCCGTGCGGCTGATGCACGAGAGCTTCACGCGCCCGGACTTCCAGGAGGGCGTGCAGGCCTTCCTGCAGCGCCGGGCACCCAAGTTCCGGCGCCTGGGCGAAGAGCCCGGCTAGCGCCCCTGGGCGAAGAGCCCGGCTAGAGCCAGTCCGCCGGGGTCTCCCAGGCGTCGCCGAAGACGATCTCCGGCAGCGACTTGCGGGTGCGGGCGGTGAGGTCCCGCTCGCGGAGCTTCTCGGGCAGGCTGTCGGGCGGCGCGAGATGGCCGAGGGCCAGGGCCGTCAGGGGCTCGACGTGCTCGGGCACGCCGTAGAGCGCGCGGACCCGCTCGGGCAGGATCCCGATCATCTGGTGCACGAAGAGGCCGCGGTTCGTGGCCTCCACCGTGAGCGTCGCCGAGGCCAGGCCCAGGTCGTGGTGGGCCGCCTTGTTGGGCTTGTCGTTGCGCGCGAAGCGGAGGCTCGTGGCGCCGATCGCCAGCACCGGGGCGGCCCGGGCCCAGGCCTGGTTCGGCTCCACCAGGCAGGAGAGCATGCGCCCGAAGGCCTCGGGGTCCTCCCGGCGGGCGACGAGGTAGCGCCAGGGCTGCTCGTTGTAGGACGACGCGGCCCAGCGCGCGGCCTCGAACACCGAGCGCAGGTCGTCCTCCGACACCGGCCGATCGGCGAAGCCATAGGGGCTCCAGCGCTCGGCCAGGGCGGCGTGGATCGGGTGGTCGGTCGCGGCGTCCTTGACGTGGGCCATGCGGGCTTCCCTAGGAGCGCGGGTCCAGGCCCAGGCTGCGCGCGATGATCAGCTTCATGATCTCGTTGGTGCCCGCGTAGATCGACTGCACCGCGGCGTCGGCGTAGTCCTCCGAGACCGGCATCTCGCGCATGAAGCCCATGCCGCCGTGGAGCTGCAGGCAGTCGGCGCTGAGGCGCTTCTGGAGATCGGTGGTCCAGTGCTTCGCCATGCTCGCCTCGACGGTGGTGTCTTCGCCGCCGGCGTGGGCCGCGATCACCCGGTCGACGAAGGCCTGGCCCACCTCCACCTCGGTGGCGAGCTCCGCCAGCCGGAACTGGGTGTTCTGGAAGTGGCCGATGGGCTGGCCGAAGGCCTCGCGCTCCTTCACGTAGGCGAGGGTGTCCTCCAGGGTGCGTCGGCACGAGGCGATGGAGGAGACCCCGATCGCCAGCCGCTCCTGGGCCAGCTTCTGCATGAGCATGCGGAAGCCCTGGCCCTCGCCACCCAGCAGGTTCTCCGCGGGCACCCGGCAGTCTTCGAAGAAGAGCTCGCTGGTGTCCTGGCCGCGGAGGCCGAGCTTGTCGAGCTTCTTGCCGCGCACGAAGCCGGGGGTGTCGGCCTCCACCAGGATCAGGCTGATGCCCCGATGCGCGGGACGCGCCTCGGGGTCGGTCTTGGCGACCACGATGAACAGGTCGCCGATCTGCCCGTTCGAGATGAAGGTCTTCTGGCCGTTCAGGACGTAGTGGTCGCCGTCACGCAGGGCCCGGGTCTGCACCGCGGCGAGGTCGGAGCCGGTTCCGGGCTCGGTCATGGCCACGCCGAGGAGGCAGGAGCCGTCGATGCTGGCGGGCAGGTAGCGCTGCTTCTGCGACTCGCTGCCGAAGCTGATCAGGTACGGCATGCAGATGTCCGAATGCAGCGAGATCATCATGGCGTGGGCGCGCACCCGCGCCATCTCCTCCATGACGATGGCCGCGTGCAGGAACGTGCCACCGGAGCCGCCGTACTCGGTGGGCGCGTTGGGCCCCAGCAGCCCGGCGGCGCCGGCCTTCCGCCAGGTCTCCGGATCGCTGGTGCCGGCGGCGTTCCAGGCCGCCACCTTGGGCTCCACCTCGGCCTCGACGAAACGCCGGACCTGCTCGCGGAAGAGCTCGTGTTCCTCGTCGAAGAGATCGCGTCGCATGGGGCGCAGAGTAGCAGAGGCTTCCCAGGGGGAGCCGGCCCGGCCTTCCCCCGAGGCCCGCCCCGGGGCGGCGGGCCTAAAGCCCGCCTGCGACGGGCACGAAGAGCAAGGCGTGGGAGACGCGACGCGGACGGAGACCCAGGTCCTGGAGCTCGGCAACTCCGTGCAGGAGAAGGTCGGGCGCCGCACCCCCGTGCTGGTGGTGGTGCAGGGGCCCGACATCGGCCGCCGCTTCCTGCTCAACGAGCGACGCCTGATCCTCGGGCGCGACGCCGAGCGCGCGAACCTGGTGATCTCGGACCCGAGCATCTCGGGCAAGCACGCGCTGCTGCAGGTCGACGCCGACAACGAGCGCTACGGCCTGATCGACCTCGGCAGCCGCAACGGCACCTTCGTCAACGGCAAGCGGGCCGAGACCGCGCCCCTGCGCGACGGCGACAAGATCTTCCTGGGCGGGTCGGTGCTGAAGTTCACCTTCCACGATCCCATCGAGGCGCAGTTCCACGGCGAGATGGACCGGCTCATGCACGTCGACTCCCTCACCGGGCTCTACGTGCGCCGCTGGTTCGACCAGGAGTACCCGAAGGCCTTCGAGGCCGCCGAGCGGGCCGGGACGCCGCTCTGCGTCCTGATGATGGACATGGACGGGCTGAAGAGCATCAACGATCGGCACGGCCACCAGCTCGGCTCCCACTGCATCGCCGAGACCGGCAAGCTCATCAAGGCCTGCATCGAGTCCAACGGCTCCGCCGCGCGCTTCGGCGGCGACGAGTTCGTGGCCTGGCTCTCGCCCTGCGATCTGGAGCAGGCGCTGGAGGTGGCCGAGGAGATCCGGGTCCGGGTGGAGGGCTTCGAGTTCCGACTCGGCGACGTGGTGGTGGCGCCCACCCTCAGCGTCGGCGCCGCGCCCCTCGAGCCCGGCGTCGGCAGCCCCGAGGCGCTGATGCGCCTGGCCGACGACGCGCTCTACCGGGCCAAGAAGGCCGGGCGCAACGTCGTCTCGCGGTAGCCGCCGGCTGCCGCGCGGCTCCCGAGGCGTGGGGCGGGCGTGACGGCAGCGCGAGACGGTGCTTTCGGTTGTTGTAGGGTTGCGGCGTGATCCAGCTAGAGGGGCTTACCAAGCGATACGGCGACGTGGTGGCGGTCGACCGTCTGGACCTGGAGGTGGCGGCGGGGGAGGTGGTCGTCCTGCTGGGCGGGTCCGGCTGCGGCAAGACCACGACGCTCAAGATGATCAACCGCCTGATCGAGCCCAGTGAGGGCACGGTGCGGGTGGACGGTCGCGACGTCCTGGCCGTGCCAGCCCCCGAGCTGCGGCGGCGCATCGGCTACGCCTTCCAGGCGGTCGGGCTCTTCCCGCACATGACCGTGGCCGAGAACGTGGCGGTGACGCCGGGCCTCCTGGGCTGGGCGCCGGAACGCGTGGCCCGCCGGGTGGACGACCTGCTCGCCCAGGTCCGCCTCCCGCCCGACACCTTCCGGGGTCGCTGGCCCCACGAGCTCTCCGGGGGCCAGCAGCAGCGGGTGGGCATCGCCCGAGCGCTGGCGGCCGAGCCCCGGCTGCTGCTCCTGGACGAGCCCTTCGGTGCCCTCGACCCGCTCACCCGCGACCACCTCCAGCAGGAGTTCGTCGCCCTGCAGCGCGACCTGGGCCTGACCGTCGTCTTCGTCACCCACGACATGGTGGAGGCGCTCCTGCTCGGCGACCGGGTCGTCGTGATGGACGCGGGTCGGCTGGTCCAGGTGGGAACCCCCCACGCGCTGCTGAACGACCCCGCCAACGACTACGTGGCCCAGCTGATGGCCACGCCCCGCCGCCAGACCGAGGTGGTGGAGCGCTTCCTCCGCAGGGACGCGCGGGACGGAGCTGGCGCGTGAGCGAGCAGCTGGCCCTGCTTCCCGGCTATCTCACGGCGCACCTGCAGCTCGCCCTGGTGGCCCTGCTGATCGGGACGGCGCTCAGCGTGCCGGTGGGCGTGTGGGTCACCCGCCGGCGTTCGCTCGAGCCCGGCGTGCTCGGCGTGGCCAGCGTGATCCAGACCATCCCCAGCCTGGCCCTGCTGGCGATCATGGTGCCGGCCCTGGCGGCGCTGGGTGGCTTCACCGGCTGGGCGTTCGGGCTCGAGCTGCGCAGCATCGGCTACGTCCCGGCCCTGCTCGCGCTGACGCTCTACAGCATCCTTCCCATCCTGCGCAACACGGTAACGGGCATCGAAGGCGTGGAGCCGGCGCTGGTGGAGGCCGCGCGCGGCGTGGGCATGACCGGCGCCCAGCGCCTGCGTCGGGTGGAGCTGCCCCTGGCCCTGCCGGTGATCGTCGCCGGGCTGCGGACGGCGGCGGTCTGGGTGGTGGGCACCACCACGCTCAGCACCCCCGTCGGGGCCACGAGCCTGGGCAACTACATCTTCAGCGGCCTGCAGACCCGCAACACCACCGCGGTGCTCGTGGGCTGCGTGGCGGCGGCGGCCCTCGCCCTCGGGCTCGATCAGCTGATCCGCGGCCTCGAGGTGGCCTTCCGGCGTCGCAGCCGCTCGTTGCTCGCCGCGTCGGGCGCGGGCCTCGCCGCCCTCTACCTCTTCACCGCCGGGAGCTTCGCCGCGGAGCGCCTGGGGGGTGGGCCCGCGGCGGTGCGCATCGGCGCCAAGACCTTCACCGAGCAGTACATCCTCTCCGAGATGCTGGCCCTGCAGGTGCGGCGCCGGACGGGCCTCACCACCGAGGTGCTCGGCTCCCTGGGCTCCACGGTCCTGTTCGACGCCCTCCGCAGCGGCGACCTGGACGTCTACGTGGACTACTCGGGGACGATCTGGGCCACGATCATGAAGCGCGACACCACCGGGGTGGGTCGCGCCGAGGTGCTCTCCGGCGTGGAGGCCTTCCTGCGCGACGCGCACGGCGTGGGGATGCCGGCGGCGCTGGGCTTCGAGAACACCTACGCCCTCGGCATGCGCGCGGCCGAGGCCGAGGCCCTCGGGATCAGGCGGATCGGCGACCTGGTCCCGCTGGCGCCCCGCCTGGAGATCGGCGGCGACTACGAGTTCTTCCAGCGGGCCGAGTGGGCCGCCCTGGTGGAGACCTACGGCCTGGCCTTCCGCACCGAGCGCAGCATGGACTCGGCGCTGATGTACGAGGCCGCCGCCTCCGGGGACGTGGACGTGATCAGCGCCTTCTCCACCGACGGGCGCATCGCCGCCTACGAGCTGCGGCTCTTGGATGACGAGCGCGGCGTGATCCCGCCCTACGACGCCATCGTGCTGGTGTCGCCACGGGTGGCCCGTGAGCTGCCGGCGGTGGCGGCGGCCCTGGCCGAGCTCGCGGACGCCATCGACGCGTCCACGATGCAGCGGCTCAACCTGGCCGTGGATCGCGACGGCCGCGCGCCCGCCGACGTCGCCCGCGAGTTCCTCGACGCGCGTGGAGCCTCGGCTCCCGACGCGCGTGGAGCCTCGGCTCCCGACGCGCGTTGAGCCTCAGTGGATGGCGCTCGGCTCGCGCAGCACGAACTCGGCGATCTCGGCGTCGAAGGGCTCGCCGCCGGCGGTCACCATCTGGTAGGTGCCCACCATGCTGCCGCTCGGGGTCGGAAGCGGGCAGCCCGAGGTGTATTCGAAGGACTCGCCGGGGGCCAGACTCGGCTGGGCGCCCACCACGCCGGCGCCCCGGACCTCCTCGAGGTGTCCCGTGGCGTCGGTGATGCGCCAGTGGCGGCTGCGGAGCTGGACAGCCTCCGGGCCCTGGTTGGTGATCCGGACCGTGTAGAGGAAGAACCAGGTCCCGGCCTGGGGGTTCGAATGCTCCGGCGAGTAGCGGGCGTTCACCTCGACGCGGACGCCGCGGGTGACGGCCTCGGACGTGCCCATGGACGGCTCTCCTCGGGCGAGGCAGCGTAGTCGATCAGGAGGTCCGGTCCATGGCACGGGTGCTCATCGCCGGCTGCGGCTACGTGGGGAGCGAGCTGGCCGCACGGCTCGCGGACGTGGGCCATCGCGTGCACGGCCTGCGCCGCCGGCCGCACGGCCTGCCCGCGGGGGTGGTGCCGGTGGCGGCCGACCTCACCCGTCCGGAGACGCTGGTCGGCCTCCCCGAGGCCGACGTCGTCTTCTACACCGCCGCCGCCGCCGGTCCGGGCGAGTCGGCCTACCGCGCGGCCTACGCCGACGGCCTGGCGAACCTGATCGCCGCGCTGGCGGGCGGGGCACGCGCCCCGGCCCGGCTCTTCTTCACGTCGAGCACGGCGGTCTACGCCCAGGACGACGGCGGCGCGGTGGACGAGACCTCGCCGGCCGAGGCGACCTCCTACCGCGGCCGGATCCTCCGCGAGGCGGAGGTGGCCCTGGCGTCGGCGCCGTTCCCCGGAACGACCGTGCGGCTCGGCGGCATCTACGGGCCGGGCCGCACGAGTCTGATCGACTCGGTCCGCGAGGGGCGGGCCGCCATCCCGGTCGGTCCCCCCCACTACACCAACCGCATCCACCGGGACGACTGCGCCGGGCTGCTGCACCACCTGATGGACCTGCCGGAGCCCGCCGACCTCTACCTGGGCGTCGACTGCGAGTCCGCGGACCGGGCCGAGGTGCTGCGCTGGCTGGCGGCGCGGCTCGGCGTCGTCCTGGCCGAGGCGCCCCCGGGCGAGCCGGCCTCCAGCCGCCGCACGGGGAGCAAGCGCTGCTCCAACCGCCGACTCCTCGCCACGGGCTACCGCTTCGCGTACCCCACCTTCCGCGAGGGCTACGCCGCCTTGCTGGCCGATTCCTGAGACGCCCGTGGTACAAGGGCCCTGCCGGCTCCACCTCCGGCGCGCTCGGGAGGTCTGGTAGGGCAAAGCGTCTCGCGCTCGTTCTCGTCGTCGCCCTCACGCTCGGTTGTACCAACTGCTACGAGCAGTATCGGGCTGAGCATCCGGGGTGGGTGGCGGTCCTGCCCAGCGAGGGGATGGCGCTCGAGGAGGTGCTGGCCGCGATTCCCTCCTACGGGGTGCTGGTGCTCCAGCCGGCGCCGCGCGAGCACGCCGAGCTCGAGCGCCTCGTGACGGAACGCTTCGATTCCGCCTATCCGACCGGCGTGGTGCGCGAGAGCGCGATCTACCTCCAGGGCCTCCGGTACGCCGAGGTGGGCCGGCTCGAGGAAGCCCGGGCCGCGCTCGAGAAGGCGGGCGCGCTCCTCGAGGCCGAGAGCGGGGACGAGATGAACTCACGCCACACCAACTACCGCTCCCGGCTGATCGGCAAGGACGAGCGGCTCTCCCTGCGGGAGCAGCTCGTCCAGGCCATCGAGGCCCGGGCCGGGCCCTAGGCCTCGCGCCGTCGCCGCGCTCGTCGAGGCCTGCCGCCCCGGAACTGCATTGACACCCCGGGCCGGTGGGTTTATTTAACGCTCGTTAAGCGACGCGCGCCCGTGAAGGAAACCACCCGATGTCCGCTTCCCCGTCCGCTCCCCTGGCCGACGCAAGCCCGCCGCCCGTCCAGTGCGCCCTCGAGGCCATCTACAACTGGAACTACGAGCCCGAGATCGAGGAGCTGCGCACCCTGTACGCCAACGCCCTGGAGCGCCAGTGGATCGGCTTCCGGGACCTGGACTGGGAGCAGGAGATCGATCCGGCCCACGCCCTCCAGGACCTGGCCGATCCCCAGCAGTTCCCCGTGGGGCTGCTCCACGAGTGGAAGCGCCAGCCCGAGGAGGGCAAGCGCCGAGTCGCCTTGAAGCGCAACGCCTTCTTCCTCTCCCAGTTCCTCCACGGCGAGCAGGGCGCGCTCATGGTGGCCGCCCAGCTCGTGAACGCCGTCCCCCACATGGACGGCAAGTTCTACGCCTCCACCCAGACCCTGGACGAGGCCCGGCACGTGGAGGTCTTCGCCCGCTACATCCAGAAGCTCGACCGTGTCTACGAGATCGACCCGGTGCTGAAGGGTCTGCTCGACGAGGTGCTCGCCACCGACGACTGGATGAAGAAGTGCGTGGGCATGCAGATCGTGCTGGAGGGCCTGGCCCTGGCCAGCTTCCGGAACATGCGGCGCACGACCCACGAGCCCCTGCTGCGGGAGCTGCTGCGGCGCGTGACCCAGGACGAGGCGCGCCACACGGGCTACGGGCTCAAGTACCTCAACCGCGTCATTCCCCAGCTCGACGACGGGGAGCGCCGCGAGCTCGAGGACTTCGCCTTCGAGACCACCCGCAAGCTGGTGGACGAGCGCCAGGGCGGCCTCGGCAAGGAGGTGCTCGCGATCTTCGCCTCCGAGGGCATGGACGTGGCCGCCGGCCTGAAGGAGATGCAGGAGCGGCGCGACGAGATCAAGGAAGTGCTGGTGCGCACCCGCCGCGAGCAGGGATTCGACGCCACGCCCATGCGCGGCTTCGTGATCCCCGCGCTCCAGAAGCTCGGCCTGTTCAACGAGCGGACGGCGCCCCAGTACACCCAGCTGGTGCGCGAGAACATGATGACGGGCACCGACGGCACCGCCCTGGACGGCAGCTTCGAGCTCCCCGACGACCTCGAGGCCTGGGTCGAGGAGACCGGCGCCTAGGCGAAGGCCGGCAGGACCTTCTCGGCGAACAGGCGCGCCGGCACGCGGGTGTCGCGACCGAAGAGCTCCATCACGAAGAGCGTGCAGCCGAGCTTCACGTGGCGCTCGATGTCGTCGATCACCTTCTCGGGCGGGCCCCAGATGCCGTGCTCCTCGAGCGCGCCGCCCATGTGCCCGCCGTAGATCTTCTTGGCCTTCTCCAGGTGCTGGCGGGCGGTGGCCTCGTCCTCGGCGATCACCACGTTGCACTGCTGGGACACCTCGAGCGTGTCGAAGTCGCGCTTCTCGTCGTCGCAGCGGCGCTGGAGCGCGTCCACCTTGGCCGCGAGCTGGGGCTGGAAGACCGCCAGGTTGTTCCAGATGTCGGCGTGGCGGGCGACGATGCCCATCAGCACCTTCTCGCCGCCGCCGCCGATGAGCACCGGCGGCCGCCGCACCGGCTTGGGCTCGCAGCGCACGTCCTTGGCCCGGGCGTAGCGGCCCTCGTAGGTGACCGTCTCCTCGGTCCACATGCGCTTCATGAGGTCGGCGGTCTCCTCCAGGGCCACCATGCGCTGGCCCATGGAGGGGAACTCGCAGCCGTAGCCCTCGAACTCGGCCTGGAACCAGCCGGCGCCCAGGCCCGCGATGACCCGGCCGCCCGCGATCTGGTCCACGGTGGCGATCTGCTTGGCCTGCACCGCCGGGTTCCGGAAGTAGGGCGGCGTGACGAGCGTGCCCAGCTCCACGCGGCAGGTGATCGCCGCCACGGCCGCCAGCTCGGTCCAGCCCTCGAGAATGGGGAGCTGGGGCATGGGCACCCCGTAGAGGTGGTCGCAGACCCAGACGGAGTGGAAGCCGAGCTGGTCGAACTCCTGGGCCGCGGCCTTCGCCTCGTCCCACGAGCGCTTGATCTGGGGCAGGGTCACGCCGAAGCGAACCGGTCGGGTCATGGGGGGCCTCCGTGGTGTCGGGCGGCCAGTGTATGCGAAAATCCGCCGCCCGAGTCATGCGCTGTCGAGTCTGCAACGGCCTGCTCGAGCGGGTGGAGGCGCCGGCCCTGCGCGGCCGCTGCGGCGACGTCGAGGTGGAGGTCTTCGGCCTGCGCCCCCTGGGCTGTCCCGTGACCGACCACCCCCTCGAGCCGCCCACCCCGGACTTCGCGGCCGACCTCATGGCCGCGGTGGCGGCCGGGCGCACGCTGCCCTGCGCCGCGGAGCGGGGCTGGCCGCGCAAGCGCACGGCCTGCGGGCGCTGCGGCGGCGCGCTCCGGGAGCCCGGGCCGGGACGCCTCCAGGCGCGGGTGCGGCTGCCCGGGGCGGCGCCGTTCACGCTGACCGTGGACGGTCCCGTGGCGGTCTGTGCCGCCTGCGGGGGCGAGCAGCAGGGCTCCGGCGACGTCCGGACCCGGACCGCCGAGGCGGTCCTGGACGCCCTGCGCGCCGGGGGAGTAGGCTTGGGCCAGCGCGCGCCGGGGGAGGAGGAGACGTCGTGAACCAACTGGAGCCGAGCGAGCCCGCGGGCGCGGTCGCCGAGCATCCCCACGCCCGCCTGGTCCGGGCGCTCTGGAACGCCGCCGCCGAGGGCGACCGCGAGGCCATGGAGGCCCTGTTCTCGCGGGACGTGGTCTGGCACTCGTCCGGTCGCGGGCGCTTCGCTGGCGACAAGCAGGGCCCCGAGGCGGTCTTCGACTATCTGGGGACCCTCGGCGAGCTGGCCGATGAGTTCCGCACCGAGCTGGTGGACGTGCTCGTCGGCGACGCGCGCGCGGCCGTGCTCTTCCGGGTGCACGGCGAGCGCAAGGGGCGCCAGCTCGACATCGACTACCTGCTGCTGTTCGCAGTGCGGGACGGGCGGATCCGCGAGGTCTGGTCCTACCCGCGGGACCGCGCGGCCCTCGAGGCCTTCTGGGCGTAGCGTGATCTCCTACGGCCGGGCCCTGGCCTGGCACGCGCAGCGCAACCCCGAGCGGGTGGCCGTCGCCCACGAGGCCGAGCAGCGCAGCTTCGGGGCGCTGGAGCGCCGCAGCAATCGCCTGGCCCGCGCCTACGCAGAGCGCGGGGTGGCACCCGGATCGCTGGTCACGGTGGCGCTGTCCAACGGCCTCGAGCACTTCGAGGCCTGCCTGGCGACCTGGAAGCTCGGCGCCACGCCCAACCCCATCTCGTCGCGACTCCCGGAGCGCGAGCGGCACGCCCTGGTCGACCTCGCCAAGCCCGCCCTCGTGGTCGGTGCGCCGGAGGGCAGCTACGGGGAGCACACGGCGCTGCCCGCGGACTTCGCGCCCGATCCGGCCCTCTCCGACGCGCCGCTGCCCGACGCGGTGCCGCGCCACGCCCGCGCCATGACCTCCGGCGGCAGCACCGGCCGCCCCAAGCTGATCCTCGACCTGGTGCCCGGCGCGTGCGACCCGACGCAGCCGACCAACCGCATGCAGCCCGGCGGCACCACCCTCGTGCCGGGCCCGCTCTACCACGCGGGCCCGTTCATCACCGCCTGGCAGTCGCTGCTGGCGGGGCGGCGGGTGGTGGTGATGAGCCGCTTCGACCCCGTCGAGGCGCTGGCGCTGATCGAGCGCTGGCGGGTCGACTGGGTGCTCTTCGTGCCGACCATGATGCAGCGCATCTGGCGCCTGCCCGAGGCGGAGCGCCGCGCCCGCGATCTCTCGTCGCTCGACACCGTAATGTGCACCGGCGCACCGAGCCCCGCCTGGCTCAAGCGCGCCTGGATCGACTGGCTGGGCCCCGAGCGCATCCACGAGGCCTACGGGGGCTCCGAGCGGATCGCCGGCACCCAGATCTCCGGCAGCGAGTGGCTCGCCCATCCGGGCTCGGTGGGCAGGCCCACCGCCGACCGCAAGATCCGCATCCTGCGCCCCGACGGCAGCGCCTGCGCGCCGGGCGAGGTGGGCGAGGTGTTCATGATGCCCCCGGGCGGGCGGGGGAGCACCTACCGCTACGTGGGCGCGGAGGCCACGGCCACCGACGACGGCTGGGAGTCCCTCGGCGATCTCGGCTGGCTCGACGAGGACGGCTACCTCTACCTGGCCGACCGCAAGACGGACATGGTGGTGACGGGCGGCGCCAACGTGTATCCCGCCGAGGTGGAGGCCGCTCTCGACGCCCATCCCGCCGTCCGCTCCAGCGCCGTGATCGGCCTGCCCGACGACGATCTCGGCCAGCGCCTGCACGCCCTGGTGGACGCGACGGCGCCGGTCGGCGAGGATGCGCTCCGGGCCCACCTGGCCGCGCACCTGGCGCGCAACAAGATCCCCCGCAGCTTCGAGTTCGTCGACGAGCCCCTGCGCGACGATGCGGGCAAGGTGCGGCGCTCCGCCCTGCGCGCAGCCCGCATCCCCGACCCGGGGGACGCGTCTCCCGCTCCGGGGGACGCGTCGGCGTGATCTTCCCGGCGCTGGCGGAGGATCCCGAGGGCTGGGCCCTGGACGACGGCACCCGCCGTCGCTCCTGGTCCGCGCTCGACGCGCGCGTGCGCCGCGCCGCCCACTTCCTGCGCCACGAGGCCGGGCTGGCGGCCGGCGACCACCTGGCGCTGCTGGTGTCGAACCGGGTCGAGGGCGTGGAGATGCTGCTTGGCGGCATCCTCGCCGGGCTCTGGGTGACGCCGGTCAACTGGCACCTGCGCCCCGACGAGATCGCCTACATCGTGCGCGACTCGGGCGCCGGGCTGCTGGTCTCCGACGACCGCTTCGCCGACACCGCCCGCGCCGTCCACGATCGGGTGGTGCTGGCGGGCGACGAGCTGGATGCCGCCCTCGCCCGCGCCGAGCCCGCGCGTCTCGATCTGGACGCGCCGCCCGGCGGCAACATGATCTACACCAGCGGTACCACCGGTCGGCCCAAGGGCGTGAAGCGGGCCCCCGCCGCGACCCTGGGCGCCATGCTCGAGGGCTGGCGCGCCTACGGCCACAAGGTCGGCCTCGACGGGAGCGGTCCCCACCTGGTGACCGGGCCCCTCTACCACGCGGCGCCGCTGATGTTCGCGGTCTACGACCAGGTGAACGGCGCGCCCGTCGCCATCCTGCCGCGCTGGGACGAGCGCGCCTTCCTCGACACCGTCCGCGCGCGCCGCGTGGCCCACACCCACCTGGTGCCCACGCTCTTCGTGCGCCTGCTGCGCCTGCCCGAGGCCCTGCGGTCCGCGGCCGACCTCGGGTCGCTGCGGCTCGTCCTCCACGGGGCGGCGCCGGTCTCCGTGGCGGTCAAGCGGCGCATGCTCGACTGGTGGGAGCCGTTGGGCGTGGAGCTCGTCGAGTACTGGGGCGCCACCGAGGGCGGGGTGAACACGCTGGTCGGCGGCGCCGAGTGGCGCGCCCACCCGGGGACCGTGGGGCGCGCCATCCCGCCCTTCGAGGTCTTCGCCGTCGACGACGCGGGCCGGCGGCTGCCCCCCGGCGAGACCGGCCCTCTCTACTGCCGCCACGCCAGCGTGGCGCGGCCCTTCGCCTACCACGGCGACCCGGACAAGACCGAGGCCGCCTATCTCGAGCCCCACGTCTTCACCATCGGCGACGTGGGCTCCGTGGACGCCGAGGGCTTCGTCCACCTCGCGGACCGCGCCTCCCACATGATCATCTCCGGTGGGGTCAACATCTATCCCGCCGAGGTGGAGCACGTGCTGGCCGAGCACCCGGCGGTGGCCGACGTGGGGGTCTTTGGCGTTCCCGACGACGAGTGGGGCGAGTGCGTGAAGGCCGCCGTGGAGCTGGCGCCGGGCCAGGCGCCCGGCCCGGAGCTCGAGGCGGAGCTGCTCGCCTTCGCCCGGGAGCACCTGGCCGGCTACAAGGTGCCCCGCTCGGTGGACTTCGAGGCGTCGCTGCCGCGCACCGAGACCGGGAAGCTCTACGTGGGTCGCCTCCGCGAGCGCTACTGGCAGGGGCGCGCGCGCAAGATCTAGTAGACTGTGCGGCCGCGTCCACGCGCCCGAACCAGGAGAACCCCATGGCCCCCCGCGAGCTGTCCCCCCGCGAGATCTCGGATCGCCTCCAGATCCAGGATCTGCTCACCCGCTACACCGTCGCCATCGACACCAAGGACTGGAACCTGCTGGACTCCGTGTTCTCCGCCGACGCCCACTGCGACTACACCTCCGCGGGCGGCGTGAAGGGGCCCTATCCCGAGGTGCGCAAGTGGCTGGAGAAGGCGCTCGCGCCCTTCCCCATGACCCAGCACTTCATCAGCAACACCACCCTCCAGCTCGATGGGGACCGCGCTACGGCCCGCACCTACGTCATCAATCCCATGGGCTTCGGCAAGGCCGACGGCAGCCTGCAGGTCTTCACCGTGGGCGCCTACTACAACGACGAGCTCGTGTGGACCGACGCGGGCTGGCGCATCGCCGAGCGCGTGGAGGAGACCGCCTTCATGGACGGCGACCTCCCCGCGGAGCTCCAGATCCCGAGCTGACGGTGAAGCTCGGGGAGATCCGCCACCCGGAGCGGGCCCGCCACGGCAGGCCCCTGGACGGTGTGCGCGTGCTGGCCGCCGAGCAGATGCAGGCGCTGCCCTTCGCCACGCAGCTCATGGCCCAGCTGGGCGCCGACGTGGTGAAGGTCGAGCATCCGGAGCACGGCGACTCGGGTCGCGGCGCCCAGCCGGCGCTCGTCGACGACGACGGCCGTCGCGTGGGAGCCACCTTCCTGCGCAACAACCTCTCGAAGCGCAGCATCGGCCTCGACCTGAAGCACCCAGACGGCCGGGCGCTGTTCCGGCGCCTGGTGCCCCACTTCGACGTGGTGGCGGAGAACTTCAAGGCCGGCGCCATGGAGCGCCTGGGCCTCGGCTACGAGGCGCTCGCCGCCGACGCCCCTGGTCTCGTGTACGTCTCCATCTCCGGCTTCGGGAACCTCGCCCCCTCGCCCTACGCCGACTGGCCCGCCTACGCCCCCATCACCGAGGCCATGGGCGGCCTCTACGAGCCCAACCGCAAGCCGGGCCAGCCGCCCCCGGTGGTGGTGGCCGGCGCGCTCGGCGACAACGCCAGCGCGCTGTTCGCCGTGATCGGCGTGCTGGCCGCTCTGCGCCAGCGCGAGCGCACGGGCCTGGGCCAGCACGTCGACGTGTCGATGTACGATGCCTGCGTGGCCATGGCCGACATGGTGCCCTTCCTGTGGTCCATGGGGGCGCCGCCGGAGTGGGCCGCGGCCGGGTCGCTCGCGGTGGTGGCGGCCTTCGCCGCCCGCGACGGCTACTTCGTGGCCGCCGTCTTCCGCGAGCACCAGTTCGCGCGGCTGGCCGAGACGGTGGGCCATCCCGAGTGGGTCGGCGATCCGCGCTTCGCCACCCGCGAGGGCTGGGCCCGGGCCATCGAGCCGGTGCTGCGTCCGGCGGTCGAGGCCTGGGCTGCGGACAAGGGCAAGCTCGAGGCGGCGCGCCTGCTGTGCGAGGCGGGCGTGGCCGCCGGGCCGAGCAACGCCGCCGAGGACCTCCACCGCGATCCCCACGTCGCGGCCCGCGACATGCTGATCGAGGTGCCCCGCCCCGATGCGCCCGACCCGATGTTGCTGGTGGGCAACCCGGTGAAGCTCTCCAAGATGGCGGAGGGCCCGCTGCAGCGCTTTCCCCGCCTGGCCGAGCACACCGACCAGGTGCTGGGCGAGCTGCTGGCCCTCGACGCGGCCGCGCTCGACGACCTGCGCACCCGCGGCGCCATCGGCTGAAGGAGAACGCATGCCCCTGGACCTCGCTGCGCTCGCCGCACCCGGCCACACGGCCCTGGTCACCCAGGAGATCCAGCGCGGCGTCGTGGGCGACCTCTCCCAGCTCCCGGACCTGGCGGCCGCGGCCCGGGTGGTGCTGCCGAACGTGGCGCGCCTGGTGGTGGCGGCGCGCCCCGCCGGCGTGCCGGTCGTCCACTGCACCGCCGAGCGTCGCGCCGACGGCCTGGGCGCCAACGCCAACGCCCGCATCTTCCAGTACATGGCCCGGGCGCCGGTGAAGCTCCTGCCCGGCTCGCCGGCGGCGGAGATCGTGCCCGAGGTGCCGGTGGCGGAGAGCGACCTGGTGCTCCCCCGGCTCCACGGGCTCTCGCCCTTCCAGGGCACCGAGCTCGACTTCCTGCTGCGCAACCTGGGCGTGCGGACGCTCGTCGGGGTGGGCGTGTCGGTGAACGTGGCCATCACCAACCTGGCGCTGGACGCGGTGAACGCCGGCTACCAGGTGGTGATCCCCCGCGACGCGGTGGCGGGCTTCCCGGCGGAGTACGTGGAGGCCGTCTTCGCCCACACCCTCGGCGCCGTGGCGACGCTGGTGTCGAGCGACGCGCTCTGCAAGGTCTGGAGCGAAGCGTGAGCGACGCCGAGCCGCTGCCGTCCGCGACCATCGTCCCGATCCGGGACGGGGCGTCCGGCCTCGAGGTGCTGCTGCTCGAGAAGGCCGGCCGCGCCCGCCCCGCGCCCTGGGTGTTTCCCGGCGGCAAGGTGGAGGACGCCGACCGCGCCGCCCCCGACGAGCCCATCGACAGCGTGGCGCGTCGGGCCGCCGTGCGCGAGGCCGAGGAGGAGGCGGGTCTGGTGCTGCCGACGGACGCGCTCCGGCCCCTCTCCCGCTGGATCACGCCGCCCCTGCGCTCGCGCCGCTTCGACACCTGGTTCTACCTGGCCGCCGTCGAGCGGGAGGTCGCCGTACGGGTGGACGGCGGCGAGATCGGCAGCCACCGCTGGTTCGCGCCGGAGGAGGCGCTCGATCACCACCGCCGCCGCGAGATCGTGCTGGCGCCCCCGACCTTCGTCACGGTCACGTGGCTCCTCGAGCACCGCGGGGCCGCCGCCGCCCTCGAGGTGCTGGGCCGGGCCGAGTTCCTGACCTTCCAGCCCCGGATCTGCCCGCGCGAGGACGGCATCGCCTGCATCCTCTACCCCGGCGATGCGGGCTACGAGGTCGGCGATCCCGACCGCCCCGGCCCGCGCCACCGCCTCTGGGCCACCGCAGACGGCTATCGCTACGAGCGAGGCTGAGCCGCCGGGTCCGCCCCGCGAGCCGGCGGCGTGCCGGCCCGGGCGAAGTCGGCGATCCAGTCGGCCAGGGCGTCGGGCCGGGTGACGGGGAGGGCGTGTCCCCCGCTCGGCACCATCCGGAGCTTCGAACGGCGAGCGCTCCGATGCAGCCCCTCGGCCACCGCGGGCGGCACCAGCAGGTCGCCCTCGCCGTGGATCACCAGGATGGGTCGTTCGATGGGCTCCGGATCCAGGTCGGCGCGGCCATCCAGGTCGAAGCCCTCGGAGCGCGCGGTGCGCAGGCTGTGGGGCATGGCGAGGTTGGCGCTGACCGCCGCGGCCGCTCCCTCCGGCACCGGCTCGGGCGCGAACGCCACGGAGACGAACGAGGCTTCGACCCGCCGGGCCACGGGTGGGACGCGCCAGATCCAGGCCACGAGCGGACCCGCCAGCAGATCCGTGACCACCCGCGGCGGCGCCGGTCGCTGCTCGATGCCCGGGCCGACGCTGCCGACCAGGACCAGCCGATCGATGCGCGAGGCATCGCGGCGGGCAGCGGTGATCGACGTGGCCCCCCCGTAGGACCAGCCTACGAGGATGACGTGGCGCAGATCCTCGGCGGCGAGCAGGCCGAGCAGCTCCGCCGCGTTCGCGCCGACGCTGTAGTCGTCGCGGGGGCGCACGTCGGAGCGGCCGTAGCCCACCCGGTCGTAGGCGAGGGCGCGGAAGCCGCGGTCCGCCAGCGCCTCCATCGAGGCCGTCCAGTCGTAGGCGGAGCCCGGGTGCCCGTGGACCAGCACGACCGCCGGTCCCGCGCCCCGCTCGATCAGATTCACGCCCACCCCGGGAGCCACCTCGACCCGGCGTCCGGGCGGCGGGAGCGACGGCGCCGGCTCCGGGAAGGCCGCGTACCAGAGCGGGGGCAACGCGACGGCGGCCGCGAGCAGGACGACACAGGCGAGCAGGAGCTTGCGGGTCACACCATCACGGTACACCGGCGCAGCGCCGCGACCGAGGGAATCGGCGTTCCACATCTGCGGAAGAGCGCTTCCCATCGATCCTGGCCAACACCCGCAAGTGAACGAAATTCCGTGTGTCGCTCGTGGCATCGGGCTTGCAGCGGTTGCGGACAGGGAAGGGGATCGTCCGGCGATCCGCCTGCCCCTTCTCGTTCCCGGGTCAAGCGAGGTCGGCCTCGGCGATCCCCCGGGAGTACCTGGTGCGCCATCGATCCGCGTCCCGCCTCGCCGTTTCGGCCCTCCTGGGCCTGGGCCTCTCGCTGGGGGCTTCCCACCACGCGGAGGCGGCCTGGGACGGTGTGGTCGATGCCGGCGACGGCATCAGCTTCGATGGAGCGACGGGCGAGCTGCTCTTCCTCGGCGGCCCCGCGGATCTGCCCTTCGGGGCCGACCTCGGGCGGGTCCAGTCCCAGCTCGATCTCGCCTTCTTCGCCGACGTCGTCGAGTACCGGATGCTCTTCCCGGGTCAGGCCGGCCAGACCGTGAGCCTCGACACGGGCGACGTGATCGACCTGATGTTCTCCTACGACGGCGACATGACCATCACCTTCACCGACACCGACCCGGTCCAGAACTTCGGGGGCGGGCTCGGTGACACGGTCAGCTTCACCCTCCCGACCTCGCTCACGGGCCAGGGCAGCTTCACCGTCGACCTCGGGCTGAACAACCTCGGGATCGGCAGCCCCGACAACTTCTTCGCCAGCTTCGCCATCGGCGGGGGCTCCCCGTCTCCGCCCCAGGTGCTCGCGGACCTCGACGGCGACGGCACATCGGAGACGGTTGCGCTGCTGAGTCCTTCCTTCTCCGCTGGGGGGATCTCGCCCGCGAGCTTCATGGAGACGATCCTCCCCGGCGTCGTCTTGTACGAGATCGCGCCGGGGGCCACCTTGCTTACGACGACCCTGATCAGCGTGAACCCGGACGTGGCGGCGGTCATCGAGCTCACGGAGTGGTCCTACGAGCTGGACCTGGTGGTGCCCGCGCAGGGCGTGTCGGAGCCCGCGGCCCCGTGGCTCCTGGGCCTTGGGCTGGCCGGGCTCCTCCGCCGTGCCGGTCGGCAGCGCGCCTGAGGAAGCCGTCTATTCAGCCGCGTGCGAATCGGGTATAAGGGGGCACGAACGGAGGTTGTTCCGGATGCCGCGCCCCGCTCTCGCTCTCTCCGCCGGGCTCGCCCTCGCTCTGCTCGCCGCGGGCTGCGAGGGTCCGCCGCCGACGGGCCACCCCACCTTCGCCAGCCCCCACGCGGATCCGATCGCCCTCTCGCCCCGGGGCGACGAGGTCTATGCGGTCAACACGCCCGCCGACACCCTGGACGTGATCTCGGTGGAGGAGGACGCGGTCGTCGCACGCATTCCCGTGGGCATCGACCCGGTGAGCGTGGCGGTGCGTCCCGACGGACTCGAGGCCTGGGTCTCCAACCACGTCTCCGACACCGTGAGCGTGATCGACACCGACCCGAGCAGCCCTACGCGCCACCACGTGATCGCCACGATCACCGCCTGGGACGCGAGCGGCACGGTCACCGACTTCGACGAGCCGGTGGGCATCGCCTTCGCCGACGACACCAAGGCGTACGTGGCCCTCTCCTCGCGCAACTTCGTCGCCGTGGTGGACGTGGCGAGCCGCAGCGTCACCAAGCAGCTCTCCATCCGCGCCCAGGAGCCGCGGGCGATCGCCGTCCGAGACGGGCGCCTCTACGTGATCCCCTTCGAGTCGATGAACCAGACCGAGATCTCGGGCTGCGCGGATGCCACCGCGCCGGGCTGCACCTTCAGCCTCCTCGAGCTGCTCTCGAACTCCAACGACATCATCCTCACGCGCAACCTCGAGGCCAACATCGTCCGCAAGCCCGAGACGCCCGACCGGGATCTGTTCGTCTTCGACACCGCCGACGAGAGCCCGCTCTTCGAGGTCTCGACGCTGGGGACGCTGCTCTACGGCCTGGCGGTGGACTCCGGCGGTCGGGTCTTCGTGGCCATGACCGAGGCCCGCAACGACGCCAACGGGCTCATGGCCGACGGCGACGACCTGCCCGAGCTCGAGAACCGCGCCTTCCTGAACCAGGTCGTGCGGGTGGACTGCTCCGTGGACTGCAGCGACCGCCTGTGGGTCGACCTCGAGCCGCCGCCCCCGGCGAACCCCGCGCCGGGCGAGGCCCTGGCGACGCCCTTCGGCATCCAGGTGAGCGCCGACGACGACACCGTCGTCGCTGTGGCCGCCGGCTCCAACAAGCTCTTCTCCCTCGACGCCGACACGGGGGCGATCCTCGCCAGCATCCCGGTGGGGGCCATTCCCCGGGGCCTGGCGCTCGAGTCCGACGCCGCGGGCCGCCCGCTCCGCGCCTGGGTGCACAACACGCTGGAGAACAGCGTGTCGCGGGTGGGCTTCGAGGGGCCCGACTTCATGGTCGAGGTGCAGCGCATCCCCCTGGAGGACCCGACCCACCCCGAGGTCAAGCAGGGGCGCATCGCCTTCAACGACGCCGCCGGCTCGACCACCGGCACCTTCTCGTGCGGGAGCTGCCATCCCGACGGCAACACCGACCAGCTCCTCTGGAACCTCGGCGCCAAGTGCATCACCCCCGGCTGCGACCAGGTCCAGCCGCGGACCACGATGCCGATCCGCGGCCTTCGCGGGACCCTGCCGCTGCATTGGGACGGGGTCCCGGGCGATCCATTCGGGGGCATCAACGCGGAGGTGGCCGACTCGGGAATCGTGGTGGCCCCGAACTGCAGCGACGAGCACAGCTGCTTCCGCAACCTCGTGGACGGCGCCATGTCCGGGACCATGTGCCTGCAGGGGAGCTGCCCCAGCGACGAGAACGAGCTCGGCCTGGCGGGCGCCTTCGACGAGTCGCAGCGCGATGCCATGGCCGTGTTCCTGCGCAGCGTGCCGTACCCCACCGGGAAGTCGCGACCCGTCGACGACCGGCTCTCGCCCCTGGCCGCCGAGGGCCTGCGCAACTTCGTGATCGGCATCGACCCCAGCCGCCCGGGCTGCAGCCGGGCCGGCGCCTGCCACGCGATGCCGTTCTGGGCCGGCACGAACACCCCGGGCACCGGCTTCGATGCGCCGACCTTCCGCGGCATCCCCGACCGCCACCTGCTGCTCCCCAACGGGCGCGCCGGCATGTGGGACCTGATCCGGGTGGTCCTCTTCAACGAGGTGCCCTGGGATCCGACCGACGGTCCCGACGAGCTCTACTCCTGGGGCATGACCTTCGGCACGGACCAGTTCCCCTTCACCAACCGCAACAGCAGCGGCACCGGCCCCTTCCAGCTCTTCCAGTGGTTCGACGAGGCGTCGATGGGCTTCTCGTCGAGCTTCGGCCGCCAGGTCACCCTCGACGCGGCGACCACGGCTCCCGGCGCGCTCGCGGCGACCCTGGCCCTGCTCGAGCGACTCGAGCAGGCCGACGCCCAGGGCGTCGTGGACCTGCGCGCCCACGGCCTGTGGCAGCCCGATGCAGCGGTCGAAGGGGAGAGCGTCCGGCTCGTGTTCGAGAGCGGCCAGTACCTCTCTGCGGATTCCGGGTCGGACTTCGGCTCCCGGGGCACCTCGACGCTGATCGAGGATGCCCAGGCCGGCGCGCTGGTCCTGACCGTGACGGCGCGGCTGGGGATCCGCTCCGACGTCGACCATCCCCAGCCCGAGCTCTCCCTGCCCTCGAGCAACCCGACCCATCCGGCGGCCGATTTCCTCGTTGCGGCCACGCCGGTGCTCGACGCAGGACCGACCCTGACCGTGTTCGGGAAGTTCGTCGATCCGGATCCGATCGTGCTGGTGGACGGCCAGGCCGTCGACGCGGCGGTGGGCTGCGAGCTCGGCGGCAGCTTCCCGGCCTGCACCGACGACTTCCTACGGGTGGACCTCGCGGTGCTGCCGGCGCCCGGCGACCACACCTTCCAGCTGGCCAACCGGGAGGGCCTGCAGAGCAACGAGATCCTGATCGTCGTGCCCTAGGCGCGGCCCCGGTGCGGGCCGGCGTCAGTCGCCCCGCACGAACGCGGCGACCTCGTCGGCGACCCGCTCCGGCTGGTCGAGGGAGCAGAAGGTGAGGGCGTCGGGGATCTCGCGGATCTCCGCGCGCGGGATCCGCTCCTGCAGACGCTTGGCGAGATCCAGGGTGAAGTAGGGATCCTCCCGGGCCCAGAGCAGGAGCGTCGGCTTCTCGAAGCGCCCGAGGCGCTCGGCCACCCGGAGCGTGATCTCGGGCCGGATCGCGCGCATGAAGCCCACCGCGTCGGCGCACACCCGCCCGTCGCGGGCGGCGGGCTCCACCCAGGCCCGCAGGGTGGCCTCCGGGATGGGTCGTCGGGTGAGGGCGCCGAAGGCCAGGTCGAGCCGCGCCAGGGACGGCAGCGCGCGCATGACCTTCGCCAGCAGCCGCACGCCGCCGGGGATCCGCGCGGTCAGGACCAGGTGACCGAAGCCCGGCGGCGGGAAGGCCTCCAGGGCGTCGCAGTTGGTGAGGACGAGTCGGGCCAGGCGCTCGCCGTGATCGGCCGCCACCAGCTGGCTGATGGCGCCGCCGCTGTCGTTGCCCACCAGGGTGACGTCCCGGAGGTCGAGGGCCTCCATGAACTCGGCCACGAGCCGGGCCATGCCGGCGGGGCTGCGGTCGGCCTCCCGCTTCAGGGGCAGCCGGTGCGAGCCCAGGGGCCAGTCCGGCACGAGGCAGCGATGGGTCCCCGAGAGCGCCGAAGCGGTCCCGCGCCAGAGGGCGCCGTCCACCAGCAGGCCGTGGACGAAGAGCAGGGTCGGTCCTTCGCCGTCGTCGCGGTACTCGATCGTTCCCGAAGAGAGCTCGATGCGCTTCATGGCGACCTCCTCGGGCCCGAGCATGGGCCGTCGCGGGAGCCGTCTCAATTACGTCGCGGGTAGCGGGCGCGGCCCCGGGTCGGGTCGCGGGCTCAGACCCGGGGCGGGGCCAGCGGGTTGTAGCAGGGCGAGACGCGCGGGTCGTAGAAGGCGAGGAACCGCACCGGGCGGCTCTCGTCGGCGCCGTTCGGGAAGAAGTCGGTCGAGAGCAGGAAGCGGTCGTAGAAGTCCGCGTAGAGGGGGGTGAGCCGGCCCGCGCGCTCGGCCTCGCGATGGGCCGCGACGTAGCGGGGGGCGGCCTCGGGATGGAGCTCCAGGTAGTAGAAGTAGACGCCCAGGGCCCGCTCGCGGGGCAGGCGGTCGCAGACCGCGCGCAGCACCCGCTCGTGCAGCTCCTCGAACCGGCGCCGGCGCGCCAGGGCCAGCAGGCCCCGGTTCCGGAAGCCCGCTGCCGCCGCGCCCAGGGCGAGGGCCAGGGCGGCGAGCCCGAGCCCGCCGAGGACCGCTCGCCGGGTGAGCCGCGCCACGCTCAGGCCACCGGCCGGCCCACGAGCCGCCGGGCGGCGCGCAGGGAGAGGGCGGAGAGGGTGAGCGTAGGGTTCGCGGGGGCGGCGGTCGGGAAGGTGCTCCCGCCGAGCACCACCAGGTTGCGCACCCGATGGTGGACCCCGAGCGGATCCACGACGCTGTCGGCGGGGTCGCGACCCATCACGGTGGTCCCGAGAATGTGGGCCTCGGTCCGGCCCGGGCGGCGGCCGATGTGGAGGTCCTCCACGGGAAGGGACGCGAGGAAGGGCGGGATGCGCTCCGGCAGCCGCCGGATGGCCTCGAGGGTCTCGGGCGAGTGGCCCTCGAACTGGACCCTCGGCCGCTCCGGGGCCTCCGGGTCGATGCTCACGCGATTGGCCCGCTGGGGCAGGTCCTCCACGATGAGCTTCGCCCGGAGCAGCTGCCGCCAGCGCCCGCGGCCGGGGCGCAGCACCGGCTCGTTGGTGGTCTCCAGGAGGACGGCGGCGTGCTCCCGCCGGTGCGCGCCGTCGTAGAGCATGTAGCCGTGGCCGGTCGTGCTGGTGCTGCCCTGCAGCCCGTCCATGCCGTCCAGCCAGACCTGCATCGAGACGGAGGTCTGCTCCATCAGGCCGCGGCCGAGCCAGGGGTCGTCGAGGCCCGAGCGGAGCAGGAGGTGGGCGTTGAAGAGCGCGTTGGTGCCGAGGCCGACGAGCTCGCCCTGCGCCACGGACTCCCGCCCGGCCGCGCGGAAGCGCAGCCCCTCCGCGACGTCGCCTCGCAGCGCGACGGCCAGGACCTGGGCGCCGAGGCGCAGCTCGACCCGGGGATCGGCGTAGGCGTCGGCCATCTCGTTCTGCACGCTGAACTTGGCGTCGATGGGGCAGCGGTGGCAGACGTGGTTGGCGCAGCAGGGGGCGCGGCCGCCGGGGGTGGGACGGGTGGGGCGCGCCACCGGGAGCGGGAAGAAGCGGTCCGGCATCGCCGCGCGCAGGGCCTCCTCGGGCCGGCTCAGCCGGTGGGCCGGCTGGGGGTAGGGCCCGCTGCGGCGGAAGGGAGAGCGGTCCGGCCCCGCCACCGACATTCGCTCCTCGACCTCGGCGTAGAAGGGCTCGAGCTCGTCGTAGTCGAGGGGCCAGTCGCGTCCGTAGCCGTAGCGGCTGCGCGTCTCGAAGTCGGCCGGGAGCATGCGCGGGACGCAGGCCCACCAGCAGCTGGAGCAGCCGCCGAAGGTTAGGCTGAAGCGCCAGCGCTTGGCGGGGGTCGCGTTGTGGACCGTGGCCACGCTCTCCCGCTCGAGGGCGTCCTGGTGGTCGACGTGCCAGGCGTGGGGCCGTCGCTCGCCCCGCTCGAGCACCAGCACCCGGGCCCCGGCCGGCGCCCAGCGCAGGTACTCCGCCAGGAAGAAGCTCGAGGCGAAGCCGGTCCCGGCCAGGACCAGGTCGTAGCCCGCGGTCGGGCCGGTCCCTCGCCGGCGGGTCTCAGTGGCGACAGGCGGTCTCCCCGGCCTTCTGGACCATCCGGAAGCGCATGGTCTTGCGCTGGAGGTAGGAGGGCGCCGTGACGAGGGAGGCGTCCTGGGAGGCTTGCGTCAGCGAGACCTTCTCCGTGCCGCGGCGGTAGACGACGGCGCTCTCGGGCGCCCCGGCGAGGATCCGGCGGAGCTCGAAGTAGGGGATGAGCAGACCGTCGTCGCCGAGCCGCTTCAGGCCCGGGTCCGACGAGTCCACCACCTCCACCAGGTCGCGCTGGAAGCCGAAGACCTGGGTGGCCACGGGGATGAACAGGTGGTTCGTCTCACCGCCCTCGGTGCGCAGGTTGGAGAACATGGCGAAGGCGTTCTCGGACTTGAGGCCCAGGTAGGGGGTCATCCCGTTGACGAAGAGGAGGAGGGGGACGACCGCCAGCACCGGGTGGGCGAGCCGATAGGGCGCCGCCCCGCGGTCGATGTCGCGCTCGAGGCCGGGCCACCAGTGCACGCAGGCCGCGGCCGCGGCGACGCCGGCGGCGGCGTACGGCAGCCAGAGCACGAGTACGAGCCCAGATGGAAGAGGATCGAGATCGACCAGAGCGCCGCGAAGAAGGCGACCGCGGTGCGCGCGTTCGCGGTGTCCCTGCTGCCTCCCCCCGACGCGGCTCCCACCGCGCCCGCTGCCGCGTCCGTCTGCGCCTGCATACCGCCGGATTATGGCGAGGCCAGAGGAGCGCTGCTACCTGCCGGGTGACATGGCGGCCCGAAACGAAGCGCGCGCGGCGCGCGACGGCGCTGCGCACGACCTGCGCATCGCCGTGCTCGCCTCCGGGATCGCCGCGGCCTTCCTGCTCCACGTCCGCCACCTGGCCTGTGTGGCGGAGGACGCCTTCATCAGCTTCCGCTTCGCCCGCCACCTGGTAGAGGGACACGGCCTGGTGTGGAACCTGGGCGAGGCGCCGGTGGAGGGCTACACGAACTTCCTCTGGATGCTGCTTTCGGCCGGCCTGCTCGGGGCCGGTCTGGACGTGGCCCGAGGGAGCCAGCTGCTCGGCACCGCGGCGGGCCTGGCGACGCTGGCCTATGCCTGGGCCCTGGCGGCGCGCGGGCTGCGCCTGGGCCCCGGGCTCGGGCTCGTGGCGCCGGCTCTGCTCGCCGTGTCGGGTCCCTTCGCCACCTGGGCCGGAAGCGGCCTGGAGACCCACCTCTTCACCCTGTGGGTGACCGCGGGCGTCCATCACCTGCTCGCCTTCCATCGCGACGAGCGCGCGCGCAGCGCGGCGCTCTTCGCCGGGGTGATGCTCCTCGCCATGCTCACCCGGCCCGAGGGGGTGATGGTCTACGGCCTCCTGCTCGGGGCCGGCGGGCTGCTCTTCGCCGCCCGGCCCCGGCTGGCCCTCGCGCGCAGCGCCCTGCCGGTGGGCCTGAGCCTGGCGGTGTTCGCGCTGTACTTCGCGGTCCGCTGGAGCTACTTCGGCCACCCCCTGCCCAATACGTTCTACGCCAAGACCGAGGCCTCGGCGGCCCAGGCCCGGCGCGGCCTGCAGTACGTGCTGTGGTTCGCGGCGACCTTCGGCGCGCCGCTCGTGCCGCTGGGTCTGGCCTGGCTCGGGACGCGGCTCCGGGGACGCGGGCCCGGCCTCGCGCCCGAGGCGCGGGGGCCCCTGGGCGTGTGCCTGCTCCTGCTCGGCGTCTACGCGGTCTACGTGGCGGCCGTGGGCGGCGACTACATGGCCATGTACCGCTTCCTGGTGCCGGTGCTTCCCGTCCTCTACGCGGCGGTCGCCTGGATGCTCGCAGACGGGCTGGCCCGGCTGCCGGCTGCCTCGCCGTGGGGGCCCGCCTGGGCCCGCGTCGGTGCGGCGGGGCTCCTGGCCGTCGCCGCGCTCGGCACGGGGATCCACTCCACGCCCTTCGAGCGACGCCTCTTCCCGAAGCCTCCGTTCATGCACGGCACCTGGCGCGGCGTGCAGTTCGAGCGCTGGTCCGTGGACCGCCTGAGCCAGATCGGTCGCTACTTCGCGAAGCAGCACCGCCCGGGAGAGAGCCTGGCCACCGGCGCCATCGGCGCCGTCTCCTTCTACTCCGGGATGACCGTGTACGGCCGACACGGGCTGGTGGACCCCGAGATCGCCCACCGGCCGAGCCCGGAGGCGCTCGGCGAGGGCTTCCCCGGCCACGAGCGCGACGCGCTCCTGGTCCTGCTCGGGAAGGCGCCCACCTACGTGATGCTCGGGCCGCCCCGTCTCACTCCCGAGCCGGTGCGCGAGTGGCCCTACGTTCCCGACGCGGCCCGCCCCCTGCTCGAACGCGACTACGAGCTCGTCTCGGTCTGGGTCGGCGAGGAGGGCACGGCCCCGGCCGGCTGGTTCCGGGTCTTCCGCCGCCGGGCGCCCTAGGGTCGGGCCGGCTTCGGGTCCGCGCCGCGCCGCGGCCGCAGCAGCCAGGCCACGCCGGCGGTCGTCGGTACGGCGGCCGCGAACAGGGCCAGGGTGATGTCGGGGAGGCGGGACCAGCCCTGCGTTCCGAGGAAGAGCACGTGATGGAACGGCATCACGATCGCGAGCCCCAGCACCAGCACGCCCAGGGGCTGCGCCGCCCGCAGGGCGGCGGGGGCGAGGGCCCAGATCCAGAACCAGGGCCAGGCGTGGCCCAGCGCCGTGAAGAGCACGGTCACCAGCACGCCGAGACCCAGGTCGACGAAGGTCTCGGGATCCGGGCGGCGAACGTAGCGCCGGGTCAGCAGGGCCAGCGCGGCGATGCAGGCGACGACCACCGGAGCCTGGGCGACGCCGTGGGAGATCCCGACGCCGGCGCGGGCGGCGAGCTGGCTCAGGGCGACCGCGGGGGTGAGGAAGCGCCAGTCGCGCATCCGCGCCGCGCCGGCGAGGAAGTCGGCGTCGCGGACGAAGAGGGCCAGCAGCGCCAGACCGAGGGCGCCGGCGCCGAGGGCCGCGAGCCACCAGCCGCGCGTCCGCAGCGCGCCCCGGCGCGCGGCGTGGATCAGCTCGAGGGCAGCGAGGGGCAGGCTCACGTACTTGACCAGGGCGGACGCCGCGAGGGCGGCCGGCGCCGCGGCCCGGGGTCCGCGGATCCAGCAGGCCAGCCAGGCGAGCAGCGGCAGCGCCAGCGCCACGTCGTTGTGGCCCTCGCCGACGCTCATCCAGACGGACAGGGGCGTCCAGCCGAACGTCGCCAGGGCGAGCGCCCGCCGTCCCGGTGACGCCGCGGCGGTCGTCCACGCCAGGAGCTCCACGGAGCCGATCCAGCAGGCGGCGAGCAGCAGCTTCTGCAGCAGCAGGTCGAGGCCGCCGTGGCCCCGGGCCAGGCCGGCCAGGCCCGCGCTGACGACGCCCCAGAGCGGCCCGTAGGTCATGCGGGTGTCGTAGAAGGCCAGCGGCAGACCCTCGAGGCTGGCGTCGCTGAACGGCGTATACCAGGGGTTCTCGCCGGCGGCGATCATCCGGCCCCAGGCCACCGAGTGCCAGAGGTCCTGGGTGAAGACCGGGTAGGCGAGCAGGCTCAGGGCCGCGAAGCCGAGGGGCGCCCGGCGCAGCCACGCCAGGGCGTCGCGGGAGACGTCGTTGCCGGCGCGGCCGAGCGCCCAGAGCAGGACGCCGAACGAGAGCGTGAGCCAGGCCAGCAGGGCGCCGAAGACCGCCTGCGCCCGGGCGCGATCGGCGAGAGGCGAGTCGCCCGCGAAGGCCCGCGCCAGCGGGTGCTCGATCGCGTCCGGCAGCCACGGCCCCACCGCGGCCAGGCCCGCCGAGAGATGGGCGAGCTCCTTCTCCTGGGCGAGGGGCACCGCGGGGGCGAGCAGGAGCGAGACGGGAACCAGCGCGGCGAAGCCCAGCAGGTGGGCCGCCGCGCAGGCCCGCACCAGGTTGCCGACTCCGTTCCCCGCCTCGCGCACCCCGCTCCCTCTAGCAGATCGCTCCCCGAGATTCGCAGCCCCCGAGGGGCGGCGTAACCTCTGCGGGGCCCCGACGGGTCTCAAGGGTGGACGTCCCTCGGGAGCAGCAATGGAGCAGGCGGCAGCCCAGATGGCGACGATGGCCCCCGGGCCCGCGGTCGGGACCGAGCGAGATCGGGAGCAGGCCTTCGCGGCGCTGGTGGCGAGCCACCGCGACCGCGCGCTCGGCCTGGCCTGGCGCCTCGTGGGGGGCGACGCCGCGGCGGCCGAGGACGTGGTGCAGGACGCCTTCGTGCGCGCCTGGCGCGCGCTGCCGCGCTTCCGCGGCGACGCCCAGATGGGCACCTGGCTCTACCGCATCGTGGTCCGGCAGGCCGCCAACCACCGGCGCTGGCGCGCGGTGCGCGACCGCTTCGCGCGCGAGCGGGCCGCCGACCCGCCGGCCTGGGGAACGCCCTCCACCGGCGACCCGGTCCTGCGTCGCCGCGTGGCCGAGGCCCTCGACGCCCTGCCGCGGCTGCAGCGCGAGGCCTTCGTGCTGGTGGCGCTGGAGGGCTTCACCGCCGGCGAGGCCGCCGGGATGATGGGGCGGGCCGAGGGCACGGTGAAGAGTCACCTGCACCGGGCCCGCACGGCCCTGCGCGGGCGTCTGGCCGACCTGGCCGACGCGACCGCAGAAGGAGATGCGTGATGAGCGATCGCGGCCGCCACGACGACGACGAGCGCTGGCTGGAGCGCGTGCGCGAGGTCTACCGGCCCGAGCCGCTCACCCCCGCGCGGCGCGCCGCCCTCGACCGGTCCCTGGAGGAGCGGATCCGCCGGCCGCGCTGGAGCGGCGCCTGGCGGCCCGCCTTCGGGGCCCTGGCGGCTGGGCTCGCGGCCCTCGCACTCCTCCTGGCGCTGCCGACGTCCCAGACTCCGGAGCGTGTGTACGCGGAGGCCGCCTGGGAGTGGGAGGTCTTCTATCCGGAGGAGCTCGGCGAGGCCGGGGTCGACGACGCCCTGCCCGGCGAGTACGGCGTGCTCGCGAGCCTCTTCCTAGACGAGTAACCGGCCCGGGCGCCGCGGGCGTCGAAAGGTCGGAGCGACTCCTTCCACCCCGCTTCCTGGAGGCAGCACGATGAACCGGATCCTTCCCTCCCGCGCACTGCTCGCGGTCCTTCTCGCCTTCGCCCTGCTCGGCGCCGGCCTGGTGAACTCTGCCGAAGCCCGTCCGCGCGGCGGCGGTCCGCGGCCCGAGGCCTTCCTGGATCGCCACGCCGACGAGCTGGGCCTGGACGACGAGACCCGCGCCGCCATCGAGGCGATCGTGGAGGCGGCCCGTCCCGAGGGCGAGGCGCTTCGCGCCGAGCTGCACGCGGCGCGTCTGGCCATGCGCGCGCTCCTCGACCAGGACGCTCCCGACGAGGACGAGGTGATGGCCCAGGCCGAGCGCATCGGGCAGGTCGAGATCGCGCGCAGTCAGCACCGTCTGAAGACCCTGCTGGCGATCCGCGCCAAGCTCAGCCCGGAGCAGCGGGCCCAGCTCTCCCAGATGCACGAGGAGCGCCGTGCCCGGCGCATGGGTCGTATGCTCGAGGCCTGCGGCGAGGACGCCGCGCGGCTGTGCCCGGACGTGCCCCTGGGGCCGCCGCTCTTCGGCTGCCTGCACGGACATCGCGACGAGCTCTCGCAGACCTGCTCGGACAAGCTGCGCCGCAAGGGCCGCCGCCAGCGGGGCCCCGGGCCCCACGGCGGCCCGCCCTCCGGGCGCTAGCGCTTCGGGACGTCGCGCTCCAGCACGGTCTTGCGGCCGTCGCTGCGGGCGTTGGAGATGGCCCGGTCGGCGACCTCGCGGACGATGTCCGAGAGCGACTCGAGCACCTTGTCGCTCACGTTCATCCCCGCCGAGGCGCGGATGTACTCCTTGAGCCGGCTGGCCACGATGAGCACCTCGCGCTTCGGCGCCCGCCCGCCGCTCGGCGGCGCGGGCGTCGTCGCGCCGGCGCCCGCCGGGCGCGAGCCCACCAGGATGCGACGCGGCTTGCGCGCCTCGCCGGAGGCGGGCGCCGACGCCGGCGTCGCCGGCTCGGGCGTGCGCGGCGCGGTGCGCTCCGAGGCCCAGGCGTCCCGGTGGCGGGCCACCGGAAGGTGCACCTCCCAGCAGCTCACGCTGCAGAACTGCAGCCCGGTGCGCTTCTGGTTGCAGGTGGAGACGCTGCAGACGTAGTAGGTCGCCCCGAGGCCGATGGGCTCCTTGCACGCGCTGCACTTCTTCCAGCCCGCACTCGCGGCAGCCGTCTGGTCGGCCATGGGCTCACCTCCCGCCGGCCGCGCAGCATAGCCGATCGGTCCCGGTTGGCGGTGGCGAGGGGGAGGCGTTCTTCAGACGCGCACCCAGCGGGGAAGCACGACTTCGCCGCTGATCCGATCGAAGACCACCCGCACCGGCACGCCGATCTCGACGGCGGCGGGGTCGACGGAGACGAGATCGCTGCCGCCCTCTTCGACCAGGTTGCCGATCAGGCGCACGTTCGGATCCTCGTCGAGGGCCACGGCGATCACGTTGTAGGGCGCGCGCTCCGCGTACCACGGGAGCAGGGGCGGGTGGGGCACCACGTAGGACCAGATCGTCCCACGGCCGGAGACGGTCGTCCAGCGCGGCTCGGCGCCCGGCGCCCAGGGCGAGAGCGCCCGGGGCGGGAAGATCAGGCGCTCGGTGACCGGGCACTGCTGCACCCGCAGCGCGCCGGCGCGGGTGCCCTCCCAGAAGGGCGCCGACTCCGGGTCGTCGGTGGGCGGCAGCAGCGGCTCGTTCGTCATCGGCTCATCTCCGCAGCAGCAGGGCGCTGGTGGGGACGCCCTCCCCGCCGGTCACCAGGCAGCTCTCGGCGTCCGACACCTGGCTGGTGCTGGTGCCGCGCATCTGGCGCACGCCCTCGACGATCAGGTTGAAGCCGTGGACGTAGGCCTCCGAGAGCCCGCCGCCGGACGTGTTGACGGGGAGGCGACCCCCCAGCTCGAGGGCGCCATCCTCGCTGAACGCCGCTCCCTCGCCGCGCTCGCAGAAACCGTAGCCCTCCAGCGAGAGGGGGATGAGCGGCGAGAAGGCGTCGTAGAGCTGGGCCACCGGGACGTCCTCCGGTCGGATGTCGGAGTGGCGGTAGAGCTGGTCGGCACAGGTCCAGGCCGGGCCGCGCAGGGGATCGTCGCACCAGTAGTTGACCATGGTGTGGTGCTGGCTCGGCAGGCCCTGGCCGAAGGCGTGCACCCAGGCCGGCGGCTGGCGGCAGTCGCGGGCGCGGTCGGCCGCGACCAGGACGCAGGCCAGCGCGCCGTCGGTCTCGAGGCAGTTGTCGAAGAGGCAGAGCGGCTCGGAGATCCAGCGGGCGGCCAGGTACGCCTCTCGGGTGAGGGGCTTGGCGTGCATCATGGCGTGGGGGTTGCGGTTGGCCATGTTCCGTACCGCCACGGCCACGTTGGCGAGGTGCTCCCGGGTGGCGCCGTACTCGTGCATGTAGCGGCGGGTGAGCAGGGCGATCTCGTCCACCGGCCGCAGCAGGCCGAAGGGGCGGGTGAACAGCGCCGAGGGCGTGGCCGCCGGGCGCCCGGAGGCCCAGGGTCGGCCGCCGGAGCCGCGCTTGCGGGAGCGCCAGGCCACCCCGACCCGACACTGCTCCGTGGCGATGGCCATGGCCAGGTGGCCCACGGTGGCGGGCCCGGCGCCGCCGCCGTAGCCGATCTGGCTGAAGAAGGTGACGTCGCCCAGGCCGACGTTCCTGGCCACCTCGACCTCGTCGGAGGTCTCGAGGGTGTAGGAGGCGAGGCCGTCCACCTCGGCCGGCGCGATGCCCGCGTCGTCGAGGGCCGCCAGGATGGCCCGGCAGGCGAGCACCTTCTCCGAGGGCTCGAGCTTCTTGGCGAAGGCGGTCTGCCCGATCCCGACGATGGCGGCGCGGTCCTTGAGCATCGCCGCCTCCTCAGCCCGCCGCGGCGGCGCGGAACGCCTCCAGGAGCTCGGTCCGGCGGGGCGCCAGGCGTTCCAGGTGCTGCTCCTTCACCAGGTCGTAGCCGCGGATCTGCTCCGGGAGGCTCGCGATCTCCACCGCCAGGGCGTGGTTCTCCGCGTCCAGGCCCCGGCCGAGCTCCTCGAGGGTGGCCTCGTACTCGGCCAGCAGGCGGCGCTCGAGGCGGCGGTGCGGGTGGTAGCCGAAGACGTCGAAGGGGGTGCCGCGCAGGAACCGGAAGCGGGCCAGCAGCCGGAGCACGCCGAAGCTCCAGCCGCCCAGGTCCATCTTGCGGGTGCGGCCGCTGGCGGCGTCGCGTCGATCGACGATCCAGTCGACCACCGGGAACGAGGGCGGCGCCAGATGCAGCACCAGGCGATAGTCGCCCTCGAACTGCGCCTCGAGCTGTCGCTGCAGGCTCCCGTCGGTCCAGAGCCGCGCCACCTCGTACTCGTCCTTGTACGCCATGAGCTTGAAGGCGTAGCGGGCCACGGCCCGGGCCAGCTCGTCGGAGCCGGGGACGGCGGCCTGCTCCCGCTCGGCCACCTTCGCCACGAGGACGCGGTAGCGCCGGGCGTAGGCGCCGTTCTGGTAGTCCGCGAGGAACGCGGCCCGACGCTCCACCAGCGCGTCGAGGGTCTCGGACTCCGGAGCGGGCGCCTCGCTGCGGGCCGCGCGCCCGGCGGCGCGCGCCACGGCCGCGAAGTCGTGGGCGGCGAGCCGTCCCCAGGCCAGCGCCCGCTTGTTGGCCTCCACCGCCCGCTCGTTGAGCTCGATGGCGCGTTCCAGGGCGCCGAGCCCCACCGGCAGGCGGCCCAGCTGGAGGGCGTAGCCCAGCAGGAACGGATTGGTGTAGAGGCCGTCGCCCAGGAGCGCGGTGGCCAGGCCCGTGGCGTCCACGAAGCGGGCGTCGCCGGTGGCCTTGCGGATGCGGTCCTCCATGGCCGCCGAGCCCAGGTCCAGGTCGGGGTTGCTGGCGAAGTCGGCGGTGGGGGCCACGTGGTCGTTCACCAGGGCCAGGGTGCGGTCGCGCGCCATGGTGGCCATGGCCTCCATGCCGGAGGCGACGACCACGTCGCAGCCGAGCACCAGGTCGGCGGTGCCGGCCGCGATGCGGGTGGCGTGGAGCGCCTCGGGGCGCTCGGCGACGCGCACGTGGGCGGTGACGGCGCCGTTCTTCTGGGAGAGGCCGGTGACGTCGAGGACCGAGCAGCCCTTGCCCTCCAGGTGGGCGGCCATGCCCAGCAGGGCGCCGAGGGTCACCACGCCCGTGCCGCCGATGCCGGCCACGAGCACGTTGCAGGGACGCGAGAGGTCGGGGGGCTCCGGGAGCGGGAGGTCCGCGGCGGGATCCGCGAGCCCCGCGTCCGTGCCCTCGGGATGGGCCTGCCGCAGCCGGCCGCCGATCACCGAAACGAAGCTCGGACAGTGGCCCTTCACGCACGAGAAGTCCTTGTTGCAGGAGCTCTGGTTGATGCGCCGCTTGCGGCCGAACTCCGTCTCGACCGGCTCGATGCTGATGCAGTTGGACTGCACGCTGCAGTCGCCGCAGCCCTCGCAGACGAGCTCGTGGATGACGACGCGCCGATCCGGGTCCGGCAGCTCGCCGCGCTTGCGCAGCCGCCGCGCCTCGGCAGCGCAGGTCTGGTCGTAGACGATGGCCGTGACGCCCGGGATCTGGCGCAGCTCCTTCTGGACGGCGTCGAGCTCGTCCCGGCCGTGGAAGCTGACCCGCGCGGGGAAGCGGGCGTCGTCGGGGTACTTCGACGGGTCGTCCGCCACGACCGCGATGCGCTTCACGCCCTCGGCGTCGAGCTGGCGGGCGATCTCCGGCACCGTCACCTCGCCCGCCAGGCTCTCGCCCTCGATGCGCTGGCCGCCGGTCATGGCCACGGCGCCGTTGGCCAGCACCTTGTAGGTGAGGTTCACGCCCGCCGTGACCGCGGCCCGGATCGCCAGCAGGCCGGAGTGGAAGTAGGTGCCGTCGCCGATGTTCTGGAAGAGGTGGGGCGTCTCCGTGAAGGGCGCGGCGCCCACCCAGTTGGCGCCCTCGCCGCCCATCTGGGTGACGGCCAGGGTGGGGCGGTCGGGCATCCACACCGCCATGCCGTGGCAGCCGATGCCGCCCAGGGCCAGGCTGCCTTCGGGCAGCACCGTGGAGGTATTGTGGGGGCAGCCCGAGCAGAAGCTCGGCAGGCGCATCAGCGCGGGGGGCTGCACCGCCGCCGACGCCGCCGCGCGCGGCGCGCGGAACCCCGGGACCCGGCACTCGAGCCAATCCCGCAGCACCTGGGCCACCAGGCCCGGGGCCAGCTCGCCCTCGGACGGGACCAGCGGCGCGCCCTCGGCGTCGCGCTTGCCCAGCAGCCGCGGTCGGCGCTCCAGGTTGTAGAGCAGGCGGGCGAGCTGGTCCTCGACGATGGGCCGCTTCTCCTCCACGACCAGCAGGTCTTCCAGGCCCTCGGCGAAGCGCCGCGCCGCCGTCGGCTCGAGCGGCCAGGTGAGGGCGACCTTGTAGACCGACAGGCCGATCTCGGCCGCCCGCGCCTCGTCGATCCCGAGCGCGTCGAGGGCCTGTCGCACGTCGAGGTAGGCCTTGCCGGTGGTGACGATGCCCAGGCGGCGCCGGGGTGCGTCGACCACCACGCGATCCAGGCCGTTGGCGCGCACGTAGGCCTGGACCGCTGGCAGGCGCTGCTGGAACAGGCGCGCCTCGACCTGCAGCGGGATGTTGGTCCAGCCGATGCCCAGGCCGGCCTCGGGCAGCGCGTGGTCCTCCGGGTGTCGGATCCGGACCCGCTCCGGGCTCACGTCGACCGATCCGCCGCTGTCCACGGTGTCGGTCAGGCACTTCATGGCCACCCAGCAGCCGGAGTAGCGGGAGAGGGCGAAGCCGTGCAGCCCCAGGTCCAGGTAGTCCTGCACGCTGGCGGGATTGAGGATCGGGATGCCGCAGTGGATCAGGGCCGGCTCGCTCTGGTGGGCGATGGAGGACGACTTGGCGCCCGGGTCGTCGCCCGCCAGCACCAGCACGCCGCCGGTGGCGGCGGCCCCGGCGTAGTTGCCGTGCTTGAGAGCGTCGCAGGAGCGGTCCACGCCGGGCCCCTTGCCGTACCAGATGCCAAACACGCCATCGTGTCGCGGATTCGGGTAGAGGCCGGCCTGCTGGGAGCCCCACACGGCCGTGGCCGCCAGATCCTCGTTCACCCCGGGCTCGAAGCGGACCCGGTGCTCGGCCAGCAGGTCCTGGGCCTGCCACAGGGCCATGTCGTAGGTGCCCAGGGGCGAGCCGCGGTAGCCCGAGACGAAGCCCGCGGTGTCGAGGCCGGCGGCGTCGTCGCGCTGGCGCTGCAGCATGGGCAGCCGCACCAGGGCCTGCACGCCGGTGAGGTACACCCGCCCCGAGGTCCGCGTGTAGCGATCCTCCAGCCGGTACTCGCGGTCGAAGTCGGCGGACGCTCGGCTCACGCGGGGCTCCCTGCGGACGCGGGATAGAACGTGTTCTATCGTACCCCAGCCGCAGCCTGCGGGCGAGGAGCGCGCGCCGTGCACGTCGGAGTCACCATCCACGCCACCGACCTGGCCATGAGCCCGGTGGAGCTCGCGCGCGAGGCGGAGGCCCGCGGCTTCCACTCCCTGTTCATCCCCGAGCATACGCACATTCCCACGAGTCGGCGCACGCCGCCGCCCACGGGCGAGCCCGAGCTGGCCGAGGAGTACCGCCGCAGCCCGGACCCGTTCGTCGCCCTGGGCGCCGCCGCGTCGGTGACCTCGCGCATCCGTCTCGGCACGGGGGTGGCGCTGCCCGCGCAGCACGACCCGATCGTGCTGGCGAAGCAGGTCGCCACCCTCGACTGGCTCTCGGGCGGCCGCTTCGAGTTCGGCATCGGCTACGGCTGGAACCGGGAGGAGATGGAGAACCACGGCGTGGATCCGAAGCGCCGGCGCGCGCGCGTGCGCGAGACCCTGCTGGCCATGCAGGCCCTGTGGAGCCAGGAGGAGGCCGCCTTCCACGGCGAGCTGATCGACGTCGCCCCGAGCTGGCAGTGGCCGAAGCCCGTGCAGCAGCCGCGTCCCCCGGTGCTGATCGGCGGCGGGGCCGGCCCCACGCTCTTCGACCACGTCGCCGAGTTCGCGGACGGCTGGCTGCCCATCGGCGGGGGTGGCGTACGCGAGGCGCTCCCCTCCCTACGGCGCGCCCTGGAGGCGCGCGGTCGCGACCCGGGGGCCCTGCGCATCGTGCCCATGGGCGTGCTGCCCAGCGACGAGAAGCTCGACTACTACCGCGGGATCGGTGCCAGCGAGGTGGTGCTGCGGCTGCCCTCGGCGCCGCGGGACCGGGTGATGCCCGTTCTCGACGACTTCGCCCGCTACCTGTGATCGCCGCGCAGCGGCGCGAGGATCTGCTCGCCGAAGCGCGCGAGGTTCTCCAGGTAGTCGGCGCGGCTGCGCCGCGGGACGTTGACCGTGCACCAGGTCACACCCAGGTCCGCCAGCGAGCGCACGCCCTCGATCACGCGTCCCGGCTCGAAGCCGTCGCGCGCGAACATCTCCAGGCCGAAGGGCACGAAGATCACGTCCAGGGGCCGGGTGCGTCCCACCTTCGCGGCGTGCGCCCGGGCGTAGTCGATTCGCTCCGCGAGGGCCTCGGGGCTGTCGAGGGGGGCCGTGCGCACGCGGCGGGCCAGCCCGGCCGGCGCGGGGAAGGGAAGCCAGCCGTCGCCGCGCTCGACGGCCCGACGGATCGCCACCCGGCTGTTGCCGCCCACCCAGATCGGGGGATGGGGCAACTGGAGCGGGCGGGGCAGGCTCGTGTGGCCGTCGGCCCGGAAGTGGCGCCCGCCCAGCGACAGGCTCTCGCCGGTCCACACCCGCACCATGACGTCGAGGGCCTCGTCGGTGAGGGCGTTGCGCTCCTCGAAGGGAACGCCCAGGGCGGCGAACTCGGCCTCCAGGTAGCCGGCGGAGACGCCCAGCAGCGCGCGGCCGCCCGAGAGCACGTCCAGGCTCGCGACCGCCTTGGCCGTGAGGAAGGGGTTGCGATAGGGCGCGACCACCACGTGGGTCTGGAGGCGCAGGCGCCCGGTGGCCGCGGCCGCGAACGAGAGCGCGACGAAGGGATCCAGGGTGTGATGACCGCCCGAAGCCAGCCAGGCATCGTCGGGGATGGGGTGGTCGGTGACGAAGACCGCGTCGAACCCGGCGGCCTCGGCCGCCCGGGCCATCTCGGCCACGGCGGCGCCGCTGCAGAACGCGTCGGGCGGATCGACCCGGTCGGTGGGGAGCTGAACCGAGAAGCGCATCGCCTCCTATGCTACCCGTTCTGACGCTTCGTCAGATGCCGACGGGACGCTGCGGAGCCGGCGCCGACAGAGGAGTGAGTGGTGGACCTGCGGTATTCGCGAGAGGACGAGGCGTTCCGAACCGAGCTGCGCGCCTGGCTGGCGGCCGAGGTGCCGGCCCACGGACCGCCGCCGCCCCGTCAGAACGACTGGAAGGCGCGCCGCGCCTACGACACGGGCTGGCAGCGGAAGCTCTTCGACGCGGGCTACGCGGGCATCAACTGGCCCCGGGCGTATGGCGGCCGCGACCTCTCCCTCTCCCAGCAGCTGATCTACTTCGAGGAGATCGCCCGGGCCCGCGCGCCCTACGTGGGCGTGAACTTCGTGGGGCTCCTCCACGGCGGGCCCACCGTCGTGGCCGAGGGCACCCCGGAGCAGAAGGCCGCCCACCTGCCGCGCATCCTGCGGGGCGAGGAGGTCTGGTGCCAGGGCTTCTCGGAGCCGGGCGCGGGCTCGGATCTGGCCTCCCTCGGCACCCGCGCGGTGCGCGACGGCGACCACTACGTGGTGTCGGGTCACAAGATCTGGACCTCCTTCGCCCAGGTGGCGGACTTCTGCGAGCTGCTCGTGCGCACGGACCCCGAGGCCCCGAAGCACAAGGGCATCAGCTGGCTGATCATGCCCATGGACCTCGAGGGCGTCGACATCCGCCCCCTGCCGACGCTGATGGGCGAGAGCGACTTCAGCGAGGTCTTCCTGAACGAGGTGCGCGTGCCCGTGGAGAACCGGGTGGGCGCCGAGAACGACGGCTGGCGGGTGACGAACGTGACGCTCCGCTTCGAGCGGGGCACCGCCTTCGCCAGCGAGATGTTCAACATCCAGGAGTTCGCCAAGGAGCTGGTGCGGGTGGCCCGTCGGGTGACCCGGGGCGACGCCGCCGCCTGGGACGACCGGGCCCTGCGCCGGGAGATCGGCCACGCCGTGGCCGAGGCGGATGCGCTCTGGGCGCTGGTGAAGCTCTCGGTCTCCAATGCGGGCAAGACGGGCGTACCGGGCCTCGAGGCGTCGGCGATCAAGCTCCACTACAGCGAGCTCAACCAGCGCCTGGGCGAGCTCGGCATGCGCCTGCTCGGTCGGGCCGGTCTCTCCCGGGACGACGTGGACGGCCTCCCGAGCCGCATGGTCCTCGGCAAGGCCATGCAGTCGCTCTCGCTCACCATCGCGGCGGGGACGTCGCAGGTGCAGCGCAACATCATCTCGGAGCGGATCCTGGGGCTGCCGAAGGAGCCGCGCCCGGCGTAGCCGGGGTCGGCAGGAGACCAGCATGGACTTCCGCGTCACCGAGGATCAGCAGGCGCTCCAGGAGGGCGTTCGCAGCTTCTGCGAGAACCGCGTGTCTCTCGAGCGGATCGCCGAGCGGGCGGCCGCCGCCGGCCGCCTCGACCGCGGCCTCTGGGCCGAGCTGGCGGAGATGGGCGTGTTCGGGCTGCGCCTGCCCGAGGAGGCCGGCGGGGTGGGACTCGGGACCGCCGACGCGGCGCTCGTCTTCGAGGAGCTGGGGCGTCGCCTGGTGCCGGGCCCCCTCGTCTGGACCCACCTCGCGGCCGGCCACGTGAAGGGCGCCGCCGAGGGCACCGCCGTGGTGGGCGGCCTCGATCTCCGGGGCGGCACCGGGGGCCCCTTGCTGGTGGAGCACCTGGCCGACCTCGACGTCCTGCTGGTGCTCGAGGCCGACGGCGTGCGGAGCCTGGACCCGAAGTCCCTGGAGGCGACCCCCGTCGAGACGCCCCTCGACCCCCTGACCCCGCTCCACCGGGTGGCGGCACTGCCCGAGGGCGATCGCCTGGGCGACGCCGACCTCGCCGAGCGCCTGTGGCACGAGGGCGGTGCGCTCAGCTCCGCGCTGCTGCTCGGCATCGCCCAGGAGACCACGCGTCTGGCGGTGGCGTACGCCAAGGGCCGGGAGCAGTTCGGCCGCCCCATCGGCTCCTTCCAGGCCCTGAAGCACATCATGGCCGACATGTTCGTGCGACAGGAGGTGGCCCGCGCCGCGGTCTACGCGGCCGGCGTGACCCTCGACGACCCGGCGGTCGGCGACGCAGCCCGGGCCGTGGCCAGCGCCAAGATCAGCGCCGGCGAGGCGGCCATGAAGAACAGTCGGGCGTGCGTCCAGGTGTACGGTGGCATGGGATACACCTGGGAGATGCCGCCTCACTACTACCTGAAGCGGACCTGGGTGCTGGACAAGGGCTTCGGCGAGGGCGAGGAGCACGCCGAGCGCGTTGCGGAGCAGGTGGCCGCCGCCCTCTGAATCCGATACGGTCCGTTCCGAAATTCGGGAGAGCGATCCATGGGCATTCTCGACGGCAAGGCCGCGGTGGTCACCGGCGGCGGGCGCGGCATCGGACGCGGTCACTGCCTGCATCTGGCGGAGCAGGGCGCCGCGGTGGTCGTGAACGACATCGATCTCGAGGAGGCGAAGAAGGTCGCCGCCGAGATTGCGGAGCAGGGCGGCAAGGCGGTCGCCAACGACAGCAACATCGCCTCCCGCGAGGGCGCCCGCGCCCTGGTGCAGCAGTGCGTCGACGAGTTCGGGGCCATCCACGCCGCCGTCAACAACGCCGGCAACGTGAAGGACCGCTCCTTCCTCAAGATGAGCGACGAGGAGTTCGACGCGGTCCTGCAGGTGCACGTCTACGGCACCTTCCGGGTGAGCCAGGAGGCGGCCCAGCGCATGCGGGACCAGGGCAGCGGCGGCTGCGTGATCAACACCGTCTCGGCGGCCCACTACGGCAACTTCGGCCAGACGAACTACGCCGCCTCCAAGGGCGCCATCGCCTCCATGACCTACACCTGGGCCCTGGAGCTCTCGCGCTACGGCATCCGCGTGAACGCCATCAGCCCCTCGGGCACCACCCGCATGTCGGCCACCGCCCGGATCGGCGGCAAGACCGTGGAGCTGCCCTTCATCGATCCCAACCAGAACGGCGCCTTCGTGGCCTGGCTGTGCAGCGACGAGGCCAACTGGGTCACGGGCCAGCTCTTCGGCTCGGGGGCCGACCGGGTGCAGATCGTGGAGCAGCCGAAGTACGGCACCGCCCTCTACCTGCCCGGCGGCCTCCGCGTGGAGGGCGTGTCCGCGCATTTCAAGAAGGTCTTCGACAAGCGGCTCGAGAACGTCGGGCTGATGAAGAATCCCTACCCGTTCTACGACGGGGTCGAGCCGCCGAGCGAGTAGTCGCCCCGGGAGTCTGCGATGGCCTTCGAGACCCTTCTGCTCGAGCGCCGGGACGGGGTGGCCACGCTCACCCTGAACCGGCCCGATCGCCACAACGCCTTCAACCTGAAGATGGCGCAGGAGCTGCGCGAGGCCTGGGCGGCGCTCACGGTCGACCCGGAGGTGGTGTGCGTGGTGGTCACGGGCGCCGGCGACCGCGCCTTCTGCACCGGCATGGACGTGGCCGACGTGGCCTCCGGCGAGTCGCGCGGCAGCGGCACCGTCTCGCGCGAGGACGCGCCGTGGTCCCACCTCACCGCGCTCCAGAACCGCTGCTGGAAGCCGGTGATCACGGCGGTCAACGGCATGGTCTGCGGCGGCGGCCTCCACTTCATCGCCGACAGCGACCTGATCGTCTGCTCCGAGACGGCCACCTTCTTCGACACCCACGTGAAGGTCGGGCTCATCGCCGGTCTCGAGCCCGTGGGTCTGGCGCGGCGCATTCCCCTGGAGGCCGTGCTGCGCATGGCGTTCCTCGGCGGGAGCGAGCGCCTCGGCGCCGAGGAGGCCCGGGCGCTCGGCCTGGTGGGCGAGGTGCTGCCGTCCGACCGCGTGCTGCCGCGGGCCCAGGAGCTGGCCTCCAAGATCGCCGAGCACTCGCCCACGGCCCTGGCCCGGAGCAAGCAGGCCATCTGGGAGAGCCTCGACACGGGCCTGGACGAGGGCCTCGAGAAGGCCTGGAAGCTCATCCACGACCACGTGTCCCATCCCGACCTCGACGAGGGGAGCCGGGCCTTCGTGGAGAAGCGCCGCCCCCGCTGGGCGCCGTTCACGGGCCGGGGATGAGCGAGCCGAGCGTCCTCTACGACGTCACCGACGGCCTGGCGACGATCACCCTGAACCGCCCGGAGAAGCTCAACGCCTACACGCCCCAGATGGGCGACGAGGCCTACGCCGCGTTCGGCCGGGCCCGGGACGACGCGGGCGTCCGGGCCCTCGTGCTCACCGGGGCGGGCCGCGGCTTCTGCGCCGGGGTGGACCTGGAGGCGTTGAGGTCCCACCAGCGCCAGGGCGGCGGCACGCGCCTGGGGGAGGAGCCCTTCCTGAAGCGGCTGCCCCTGGAGCTGCTGGACTTCCCCAAGCCGGTCATCGCCGCCTGGAACGGCGCGGCCATCGGCGTGGGCGTCACCATGGCGCTTCCCTGCGACATCCGCCTGGCGGCAGCCGGGGCGAAGATCGGCGTCACCTTCACCGCCCTGGGCATCCTTCCGGGTCTCGGGTCCACCCACCTGCTGCCGCGCCTGGTCGGTCGGGCCAAGGCCCTGGAGCTGGTGCTCACGGCCCGGGTGATCCGGGCCGAGGAGGCGGCGGAGATCGGTCTCGTGAACCGGGTCGTGGCGGGGGAGGACCTGCGGGCGGAGGCCCGCGCCATGGCCGCCCAGATGGCGGAGAAGGACCCGGCCGTGCTGGCCGCCGCCAAGGCGGCCCTCACCTACGGCGAGACCGCCAGCATGGCCGAGGCCATGGCCAGGGAGGCCGAGCTCGGTCAGAAGCTGCGCAGCGGACGCGCCTGACCCTCCCCGGCCAGCATCTCGCGCACCCGGGTCAGCAGCTCCCCCGGCCGGTAGGGCTTCTGGATGAACGCGGTCGGCCCCGACGGGTCCGAGCTCGTGTCGAAGTCCTCGGCGCTGAAGCCGCTGGTGAGCAGTGCGGGAACGTCGGGTCGCACCCGGCGCAGCTCGGCCAGGGTCTCCTCGCCGGACAGCTCGGGCATGGTCATGTCGAGCACCACCAGAGCGATCTCGTCGGCGTGCGCTTCGAAGGTCTCCACCGCCTCGCGTCCGTCGGCGGCGGTCTGGACGTTCAGACCCGCCGCCTCGAGGCTCTTGCGGACGAGGTTGCGGACGATCTCCTCGTCGTCGACCACCAGGACGGTGCCCTCGCCCTGCCAGGCGCCGCCGGCCGACCGTACCCGCTCCGCGGCCGCCGCACGGGTCTCGGCCGCCGGGAAGGCGACGGTGAGCGCGGAGCCGCGTCCCGACTCGGTCTGCACCTGGATGGCGCCGTCGTGACCCCGCACGATGCCCAGCACGGCGGCCATGCCGAGCCCGCGCCCGGTGAACTTGGTGGTGAAGAACGGATCGAAGAGGCGCTCCCGCACGGAGGGACTCATGCCGGCTCCGGTGTCGGCCACCTGGACGTAGACCGCCCGGCCCGGCCCCGGCTCGCCCAGCCAGCCGGGTCCCTCGGGCGGGAAGTCCAGCGTGCCGGTCGAGATCACGATCTCGCCGGCGGTGTCGCCCAGGGCGTCCGAGGCATTCGTGATCAGGTTCATGACCACCTGGGTGATCTGGGAGGGATCGGCCGTGATGGGCGGCACTGTCTGGGCGAGCCGCAGCCGGAGGCTCGCCTTCTTCGAGATCGACACCTCCAGGAGCTGGGCCAGCTCGGCCACCAGCCGGTTCACGTCGACCGGCTCCGTGACGAACTTCCCGTGCCCCGAATAGGCCAGCAGCTGGCGACACAGCTCGGAGGCGCGCTGGGCCGCCTGCTCGATGTCGGCCAGGTGCGAGCGGGCCGGCGAAGGCTCGCCGAGCTCCGCCTGCGCCAGGCCGGCGTTGCCCAGGATGGCCAGCAGCAGGTTGTTGAAGTCGTGGGCGATCCCGCCGGCCAGCACGCCGAGGCTCTCCAGCTTCTGGGCGTGCTGGACCTTGGCCTCGAGTCGCCGGCGCTCCTCTTGGGCCCGCAGACGCTCGGTGATGTCGGTGGAGATGCCGCCCACCGCGTAGACGGCGCCGCTCTCGTCGGCGATCGGAAACTTGATGGACAGGTTGGTCCGCGATGGCCCGCAGCCGTCCACCTGCTCCTCGAACTGGATCGGCCGGCCCTCGTCGAGCACCTGGCGGTCGTTGCGGGTGAAACGCTCGGCGACCGCTCGGGGATAGAGGTCCGCATCGGTCTTGCCGAGGATGGCCTCGATCGAGACGCCCAGGCGCTTCGCCTGGCGCTCGTTGGTGACGAGGTAGCGGCCTGCCCGGTCCTTCACGTAGATGACCGCGCCCGAGTGGTCGACGATGCTGCGCAGCAGGCGCTCGCTCCGCCGCAGGGCCGCCTCCATCCGATGGCGCTCGGTGACGTCGTTGACGGCGATCTGCACCGCAGATCCGTTGTCATGGTCCACGAGCACAGCCGTGGTCTCGATCCAGCGTTCGCTGCCGTCCGGGCGTCGAAAGCGGAACAGGTAATGCTTGCCGTACTCGTCCCCACGAGCGGCGGCGAGGGTGGCTGCGCGGATGTGGTCCCGGTCCTCGGGATGCACCATGTCGAAGATTTCTTCGCTGGAGAGGGCGCGGAGGGCGGGCAGCTCGAGGCCGATGATCTCGGACAGAGCCCGGTTGGCGAAGGTGATCCGCAGGTCCTGGAGGATGGCGTGGCCCTGGAGGGAGTGGTCGACCAGGCTGCGGTAGGCCTCCAGCGTTCGACGCTGCTCCGTGACGTCGGTGTAGACGGCCTGTATCGCGGCCTCGCCGCCGTATTGCAGGTGGCGGGTGCGCACGAAGGCCCAGCGCTGCGTGCCGTCGGGGCGTTGGAAGCGGAAGGGGGCGCCTTCCTCCACGGGCTCGCCGCCCAGCTGACGCTGGAGGCGCTCCCAGATCTCGTCGCGGTCCGCCGCATCCACGACGTCGCGGATTGCGTCCGGCGAGAGCGCCAGGAGCTGCTCGCGGGTGTAGCCCGAGAGGGCGCACAGGGCCGGGTTGGCGAAGGCCACCCGGCCCCGGGTCAGGATGGCGATGGGGAGCACGGACTCCTCGAGCAGCTGCTCGAGGGCGGCCTCGGACTGGCTGCGGGTGGCCCGCTCGAGCTCCTCCTCGAGGCGGGCGCAGCGTTCGCGGAGCGCGCGGTTCTCGCGCTCGACGCCGTCGAGCTCCGACGTGGTGGGGCACCTGGCCACGTCCGTTCCTCTTACCATCCGGGCCGAAGCCCGGGTAGGGGGGCCACGGCCCTCGGAGCAAAGGATTCGACCCACACGGGGTTTTCCCGGAGGCGGACCCGGGGTCCGGAAGGTCCCCTTGGGGGGCGCCTTCGGGGATTTTCTATACGCGACGTATCGTATATATTCTCCGAAACCCGAGGAGGATCGCGTTGGACTTCGAGCTGCCCGAAGCGGTGCAGGCTTTCGCCCGTGAGGTGGAGGCCTTCCTGGACGAGCACGCGACCCCGGACGTGGCGGACGTGTGTCGGGAGAACATGGCCCAGATCGTCGACACCCCGGAGCGTCGCGCCTTCGTGCGCAAGCTCTCCGATCGGGGCTGGCTCGGCATGACCTGGCCCGTGGAGTACGGCGGCCAGCAGCGCGAGGGCATCTACGAGTACGTGCTGAACGAGGCCCTGGCCCGGCGCGGCTGCCCGCAGATCGGCAAGGGCGTGGGCATCATCGGCAAGACGCTGATCCGCCACGGCAGCGAGAAGCTGAAGCAGGAGTTCCTGCCCCAGATCGTCCGGGGCGAGATCGAGTTCGCCGTGGGCTACAGCGAGCCCAACGCCGGCTCCGACGCCGCCAACATGCAGCTCAAGGCGGAGAAGGTCGAGGGTGGCTGGGTGCTGAACGGCCAGAAGACGTGGACCACCTCCGCCCACTTCGCGGACTGGTACTGGGTGGGCGCCCGCACCGATCCGGATGCGTCCAAGCACGACGGCATCAGCCTCTTCCTGATCCCGATGGACCACGGCGGCCTCGAGGTGCGGGGGCTCCCGACCATCGGCGACGAGCTCACCAACGAGGTCTTCTTCAACGACGTCTTCGTGCCGGATGACTACCTGGTGGGCGAGCGGGGGCGCGGCTTCCGCTACATCTCCGAAGCGCTCGACCTCGAGCGCTTCACCATGTTCACCTACTCCCCCACCGAGCAGCGCCTGGAGGAGCTGGTCGACCACGTGCGCAGCGAGACCCGGGACGGGCAGCCCCTCGCCCGGGATCCCCACGTGCGCACGCGCATGGCCTGGCTCGCCACCGAGGCCGAGGTGGCCCGGGTGCTGGGCCTCCGCTTCGTGCACGCGGCCGGTGCCGTGCACGGCAAGCCGCCGACGGTGGAGGCGTCGAAGTACAAGCTCTTCGCGACCCAGCTCTCCCAGCGGGTGGCCGACGCCATGATCGACCTCGCCGGCGTCGGGGGCCAGTACCGGGTGCACACCGAGGGCGCGCCGCTTCGGGGACGGCCGGAGATGAGCTACCGCTACTCGGTCATCGACACGATCGGCGGCGGCTCCTCCGAGATCCAGAAGAACATCATCGCCCGCCGCGGGCTCGGGCTGCCCAAGAACTTCTGAGATGTCGCCGGTCGCCTCGGACAGCGCGGGTCCCCTGGCGGGCCACAGGGTGCTCGACTTCAGCACCGTGGGTCCCGCCGCGCGCTGCTCGCGGATCCTGGCGGACTACGGCGCCGACGTGGTCAAGATCGGCGCGCCGCCCCGCAAGGCCGGCGTGCAGATCGAGCCGGCGTTCTGGGCCTACTCGGCGGGGCGGGGCACCCGGCGGGCGCGGCTCGACCTGAAGGCGCCGGCCGGTCGCGACGCGTTCCTGCGTCTGGCGGCCGGCGCCGACGTGGTGCTCGAGAGCTTCCGCCCCGGGGTCGTGGACCGGCTGGGCGTCGGCTACGAGGCCGTGCGGGCAGTGAACCCGCGGGTGGTCTACTGCTCCACCAGTGGCTACGGCCAGTCCGGCCCCGCCGCCCGCTGGGCCGGTCACGACCTGAACTACCTCGCCGTGGGCGGCTTCCTGGCCTGCACGGGGCCGCGGGCCGACGGCGGCCCGCCGATCCCCGGCGCCACCGTGGCCGACAGCGCGGCCGGGGGCATGCACGCGGCGATCGCCATCCTGGCCGCCCTCACGGGCCGCGCCCGGTCGGGTGCGGGGACCTTCCTGGACGTCTCGGTGGCCGAGGGGGTGCTCTCCCTCATGGCGCTCGCCGTGGACGAGCACCTGGCCACGGGCGCCGAGCCCGGCCCCGGCCACGACGTGCTCACCGGACGCTATGCCTTCTACGACACCTATCGCTGTCGCGACGGCCGTTGGCTGGCGGTGGGCGCGATCGAGCCGGCCTTCTGGCGCAACCTGTGCGAGGCGCTCGGCCTCGAGCGCTGGTCGGAGCGCCAGCTGGAGGACGCGGCCCAGGAGGCCATCCGGGTCGACCTGCGCGAGGCCTTCGCCCGGCGGGATCGCGACGACTGGGTGGCGAGGCTGGCGCCGGCCGACACCTGCGTGGCGCCGGTCTACGCGGTGGCCGAGCTGGTGGACGATCCCCAGCTCGTCGCCCGCGGCGTGTTCTGCACCGCCGAGCATCCCCGCCACGGCCGCTTCCGCCAGCTCGGCCCCCTGCTGGCCGGCGCGCCGCGGGGCGAGGACCCGCTGCCGGTGCCGGACACGGCCGAGAGCGACACCGACATGCTGCTCCGGGAGGCGGGCTACGAGCCCGAGGAGATCTCCAAGCTGCGAGACGAAGGAGTGGTGGCATGAGCGAGCTGCCCGACGAGGTCCGGGCCTGGATCGGCGAGCGCCGCTACGAGCAGGTCGGCGAGTTCGACGTCGAGCGGGGCTACGTCTTCACGAGCTGCGCCTCCGTGGAGAACGGCAATCCCCTGTACTGGGACGAGGCGACGGCCAAGGCGGTGACCGGGGGCTGGATCGCGCCCCCGAGCATGATCTCCGTCTGGTTCCGTCCCCACCACTGGGCGCCGGGCCGCAGCGAGCAGGCCCAGCCGCTGCAGGTCCACTTCGACCTGAAGGAGCGACTGGCGCTTCCGGAGGCCGTCATGACCGACAACACCATCGTCTTCGGTGCGCCCGTCCGCCCGGGCGACCGGCTGAAGACCTGGCAGGTACTGCGATCGGTGTCCGATCCCAAGCGCACCAGGCTCGGCGCGGGTCGCTTCTGGGTGATCGACGTGGTGTACGAGAACCAGGATGGAGACTGGGTGGGCACCGAGTCCTACACCGGCTTCGGCTACGTGCGGGGCGAGGCATGAGCGCGTCCCCCGCCCTGACCCTCGATCGGGTGAAGCCCGGCGACGCGCTCCCGGAGCTGGCCGTGGACGTGACGCCGACGACGGTCGTGCTGGGCGCCCTGGCCAGCCGCGACTGGCGGCCCATGCACCACGACAAGGACTTCGCCCGGGAGCGCAACGGCACCCGCCACATCTTCGTCAACACGCCCCACAACGCGGCCTACTTCGAGCGCTACATCACGGACTGGACGGGGCCCTTCGGACGCCTGGGAAGGCTCCGCTTCCGGATGAAGGACAGCGTGTTCCCCGGCGACCGGATGGTCTTCCGGGGCCGGGTCGACAAGGTGGAGACCGACGAGGCGGGCTGCGGCTGGGTGGAGCTGTCCCTGGCGCTGGAGGTCGGCGACCGCACGACCACCGAGTGCACCGCGCGGGTCGCCCTGCCCACACGTGAGGGCGACAATCCCTGGAGCCGGCGCGGAGAGGCCTGGAAGCCCTAGGCGCCGCAGGAGAGCGAGATGGACCTGGATTTCAGCGAAGAGCAGCAGATGCTGCGGGACATGGTCCGCGGGGTGTGTCGCGAGTACGCGCCCCTCGAGAGCGTGCGCGCCCTGGAGGACGATCCCACGGGCTTCTCGCCGCAGCTCTGGAAGCAGCTCGGCGAGCTCGGTGTGACCGGCATGTTCCTGCCCGAGTCGGTGGGGGGAGGCGGCCAGGGTCTGCTGGAGGGCGCGATCGTCTACGAGGAGCTGGGGCGCGCGCTGGCGCCGTCGCCCCACTTCCCGAGCGCGGTCCTGGCCGCGCGCTGCCTCGACGGGGCCGGCGACGCGGACCAGCGCGCGGCCTGGCTGCCGAAGATCGCCTCGGGCGAGGCCCTGGTGGTCCCCGCCTGGCACGAGCCGGGCCGCGGGTTCGGGCCCGAGGGCGTGGCCCTGGCGGCGACCCCGGACGGCGACGGCTTCCGCCTGAACGGCAGCAAGCGGCACGTGCTCTTCGCCAGCGCGGCGTCGCGGCTCCTGGTGCTGGCCCGCACCGGCGCGGCCCCGACCGCCGTGGACCTCTTCCTGCTCGATCCCCGCGCCGAGGGCGTCGGGCTCACGCAGCAGCGCAGCCTGGCGTCGGACACCCAGTACCAGGTGGATCTCGCCGACGTGCGGGTCGGCGCCGCCGATCGGGTCGGCGCCGCCGGCTCGGGCTGGGCCACCTGGGACCGGGCCCTCCTGGACGGCGTGGTCCTGCTGGCGGCCCAGGCGGTGGGCGGCGCGGACCGCGCCCTGGAGATCACCGTCGACTACGCCCGGGAGCGCAAGCAGTTCGACAAGCCCCTCGGCGCCTTCCAGGCCATCTCCCACTACCTGGCGGACGCGGCGACGAAGCTCGACGGCGCCCGCACCCTGGTCTACGAGGCGGCCTGGGCCCGGGACACGGGGCGCTCCGTCGCGCGGCTCGCGCCCATGGCGAAGCTCTTCGCCTGCCGCACCTACCGGGACCTCACGGCCATGTGTCAGCAGGTCTGGGGCGGCGTGGGCTTTACGATCGAGTACGACATCCAGCTCTACTTCCGCCGCGCCAAGCAGCTCCAGATCACCTGGTGGGACGAGTCCACCCTGGAGGAGCGGATCGCCGCCGAGGTGCTGGACCGGTAGGGTGCGCGCCGTCCGCGTCCGCGACGGGTCGGTCGAGGTCGCCTCGGTCCCCGTGCCGACCGGGCCGGGGGTGCGGGTGCGGATCCGCGCCGCCGGAATCTGCGGCTCGGACCTCCACATGCTCGCCCTGGGCTTCCCGGTGGCCGGCACCCTGGGCCACGAGATGGCCGGCCTCACCGACGACGACACCCCCGTCGCCATCGAGCCGATCCAGCCCTGCGGCGCCTGCGACGCCTGCGTTGCTGGGGACACGCAGCTCTGTCGGCTCGGACCGCAGATGATGATGGGGACCGCCCTCGACGGCGGCATGGCCGACGAGGTGCGCGTGCCCGCCTCCTGCCTGGTGCCGCTCCCGTCCGGGGTGTCCGTGGGGGACGCCTGCCTGGTGGAGCCCCTGGCGGTGGCGGTGCACGGGCTGCGCATCGCGGGGGGGGCGGACCGCGTGGCCGTGGTGGGCGGCGGCAGCATCGGGCTGTGCGCCGTGGCCGCCGCCCGGGACGCCGGCGCCCGCGTGGACCTGGAGGCGCGCCACCCGCTGCAGCGCCTGGCGGGGGGGCGTCTCGGGGCGGGCCGCGCCCCGGACGGCGAGTACCCGCTGGTGGTGGACGCCGCCGGCAGCGAGAGCTCCCTGGCGCGTGCCGTGGCCCTGTGTCGGCCGGGGGGGACGTTGCTGCTGCTCTCGACGCCCTGGGAGGGGCTCGTCCTGCCGGGCTTCGCGCTCTGCCTGAAAGAGGTCCGCGTGGTGCCCGCGAGCCTGTACGGCCGGGCGGGCGGAGCACGCGACGTGGAGCGCGCCGCGGCGATCCTGGGCCGCACGCCCGGGCTGGCCGCCTCGCTCATCACCCATCGCTTTCCCCTGGAGGGGGCCGTCGAGGCGTTCCGCACGGCCGGCGACCGGGCAGCCGGCGCCATCAAGGTGGTGCTGGAGCCCCGGTGAGCGAGCGCGTCGAAGCCCCGAATCCCGCCTCAGGCCTCGAAGGGGCCCCGGCCGAGCTGCTCGCGGATGGGGACGAACGGCGGCTGCAGCAGCGCGCGGCGCTGCCAGTTGGCGCCGTCGACGGCGAGGGTCGCACCGGTCACGTAGGCGGCGTAGGGGGAGGCCAGGAAGGTGGCCGCCCAGCCGAGCTCGCGCAGGCGGCCGACGCGGCCGGCCGGCGAGCGGGCGTCCTCCTGCTGGCCGCGCTCCGGCACGTCGCGGATGGCCTCCACCTCGTCGTCGTGGGGGAAGAGGCCGGGGACGAGCCCGTTCACGCGGATGCCGTAGGGGGCCCACTCGACCGCGAGAGTCTCGGTGAGGTTCTTCACGCCGGCCTTGGCCGCGGCAGAGTGCGCGAAGCCCGGTCCGCCCGTCCAGGCGTAGGAGGCGCCCACGTTGACCACGGCCCCGGGCGCGCCGGCGGCCAGGTGGCGGCGCCCGAACTCGCGGGTGCAGTAGAAGGTGCCGTTGAGGACGATGTCCACCACGGTGCGCCAGCCGTTGGGCGAGAGCTCCTCGGCCGCCACCGGGAAGTTGCCCGCGGCGTTGTTGACCAGGACCGACGGCAGTCCCAGCGACGCCGTCACCGCCTCGAAGGCCGCCGCCACCGCCTCGGGCTGGCGGATGTCACAGGCGGCCTCCGCGGCCCGGGCGCCCACGGCCTCCACCGCCGCCGCGCCGGCGGCCCGGTGCTCGGCCTTGCGGGAGAGGATCGCCACCCGGGCGCCCAGGCGGGCGAACTCCACCGCGATGGCCTTGCCGAGGCCCGTGCCGCCGCCGGTCACCACCACGACCTCGTCGGCGAAGGTGTCCGCCGGGAGCGCGGATGCGCCGAGGGGCGGCGGTTCGGGAAGTCCCATGTCGTCCTCCGGTCCGGGGGCGCCCGCATGATAGCCTGGGCCCCGGAGGTGTCCGGGTGAGCGACGCGCGATCGATCGACACCGGTCTCGAGGAGGTCCGCTGCCGGCTGGAGGCCCGCGTGGCCGTGCTCACCCTGAACCGGCCGGAGGCGCGCAACGCCATCACCCTCGAGATGAAGCGCGTGCTGGCCGAGTGGATCCCGCGTCTCGGTCGCGATCCCGAGGTGGGCTGTCTCCTCCTCACCGGCGCCGGCACGGCCTTCTGCGCCGGCGGCGACACCAAGCGGATGCACGATGAGGGACGCCCACCCTCGCCCCCGGAGCGGATCCGCCAGCTTCGCTGGGAGCACGGCATCGTGCGCGACCTCCACCGGCTGCCGGTCCCGACCCTCGCGGCGCTACCCGGCGCGGCCGCGGGGGCCGGGCTCGGACTGGCCCTCGCCTGCGACCTGCGGGTGATGGCCGAGGGCGCCTTCGTCACCACCGCCTATGCCCGGCTGGGACTCTCGGGGGACTACGGCACCGCCTGGTTCCTGACCCGGCTCGTCGGCCCGGCCCGCGCGCGCGAGCTCATGTTCACGGCCGATCGCCTCGACGCGGCCACCTGCGCCCGGCTCGGCCTGGCCAACCGGGTGGTGCCGGACGACCGCCTCCACGACGAGGCGTTCGCGCTCGCCCGGCGGATCGCCGCCGGGCCGCCGCTTGCCCTCGAGATGATGAAGGACAATCTCAACCGCGCGCTGGTGCACGACCTCGAAGCCTGTCTCGACGTGGAGGCGGAGCGGATGGTGCACGGAGCGAGCACCGAGGACTACCTGGAGGCCGTGGCGGCCTTCCGGGAGAAGCGCCCGCCGGCCTTCAAGGGTCGCTGACGAGGGAGGAGAGCCCGTGAGCGCGGACACCATCCGCCTGGAGTACGACGGTCCCGTGGCCGTGCTGAGCAACAACCGTCCCGAGAAGCACAACGCCGCCAACAACGCCATGGACGCCCGGCTCTGGGCGTGTCTGGCGGAGCTCCACGAGCGCCGCGACGTGCGCTGCGTGGTCTGGCGGGGCGAGGGTCGCTCCTTCTCCTCCGGGCGGGACACTTCCGAGCTCGGCGTCCGTGAGGAGGGCGTCTCGGACCTGGAGTTCATCGAGGCCGGCCACGCGGGCACCCAGCAGTTCTTCACCCTGCACTGTCCCATCCTGGTGGCGCTCCAGGGCTGGGTGATCGGCGGCTCCTTCGAGCGCGCGCTGCTCTGCGACCTGCGGATCGCCGGGGAGAGCGCGCGCATGCGGCTGCCGGAGATCCTGCACGGCGTGGTGCCGGATTCGGGGGGGACGGCCCGGCTCGTGCAGATGGCGGGCCACGGGCTCGCCGCCGACCTGGCCCTCACGGGCCGGATCATGGATGCGGAGGAAGCCTTGCGTCATGGTGTCGTGTCGCGCGTGGTGCCCGACGAGCAGCTCGACGAGACGGCCCTCGAGATGGCCCGGACCATCGCGGCCGCGCCGCCCTTCACCGTCCGCATGTTCCGCCGCACCCTCTCCCGCCTGGTGGACCCGCCGGTCCGGCGCTCCATCCAGGAGGAGGCGCTCACCCAGTCGCTGGTGTTCGCGTCCCAGGACTACGCCGAGCTGAAGGCCGCGCGGGCGGAGAAACGCGATCCGGTCTACCGGGGTCGCTAGGTGCTAGGGCCGCGGAGCGTAGGCGCGCGGGCCGGTCGTCCCGCGGAGCTGGGCCTGGACCTCGTCCAGCCAGTCGCACAGGAAGGCGCGGGTCTCGCGCGGGTCGATGAGCTCGTGCACCCCGAAGTCCTCGGCGCGCGGGAAGATCGACTGCGCCGCGGCGATCTCCTCCTCGAGCTCGCGGCGGCGCGCATCGGCGTCCGCCGCCTCGGCGATCTCCCGCCCGTAGGCCAGGGCCACGCCGCTCTCGACGGGCAGGGCGCCGGCCTGGGCGGAGGGCCACGCCACCACCGTGGGCGCCGGCCCCAGGTGGACCCCCGCGGCCACGCCGAAGGCGCGCCGCAGCAGCACCGCGACCCAGGGCACCCGGGTCTGCAGCACGGCGAACATGGCCTCCATGCCGAAGCGGATCGTGGCGGCGCGTTCGGCGTCGGCGCCGATCATGAAGCCCGGCTCGTCCACGAGGCTCACCACCGGCAGGTGGAAGGTGTCGCAGAGCTCCGCGAAGCGGCGCACCTTGCGGGCGCCGGTCGCGGTCATCGAGCCGCCCTGGTGGACCGGGTCATTGGCCAGCACGCCCACCGGCTGTCCGTCGAGGCGCGCCAGACCGGTGCACTGACTGCGCCCGTACAGGGGGGCGATCTCGAAGAAGGAGTCCCGATCGACCACGGCCTCGATCACCCGGCGCACCTTGTAGGCCCGGCGGTGATTGCGCGGCACGATCTCGAGGAGTTCGGCTTCGGCCCGCTCGCGGGGGTCGTCGCAGGGCGTCCGGCGCGGGAGCTCCCACACGTTGGCGGGCAGGTAGGACAGGAAGCGGCGAACCTGGCGCCAGACGTCGGCCTCGTCCTCCGCCAGGTTGTCGACGACCCCGCTGCGCAGGTGCACCTGCGCGCCGCCGAGCGACTCCTTGCTGGCCTGCTCGCCGAGCGCCCGCTCCACCACCGCGGGGCCGCCCGTGAGCACCACGGCCGTGTCGCGGGTCATGAGGGAGAGGTGGGAGGCCACGAGCCGCGCGGCCGGGAAGCCCGCCACCGGTCCGAGGGCCGCACACACCACCGGGACGCTGCGCAGCGCCTCCATGCACAGGAGGTTCAGGGGCGAGGCGGCGGTGAAGTCGTAGCCCGAGCGACCGCGCACCCCCGTCGCGCCGGCGACCGAGGCGCCGCCACCCTCCAGCAGGCGCACCAGGGGAAGACGTCGCCGCACCGCCAGCTCGTCGGCGAACTGGCCCTTCTTCAGCCCGGCCGGCGAGTAGGCGCCCCCGCGCACGGTGAAGTCGTCCCCGCCCACCACCACCGGGCGATGGTCGATGCGCGCGACGCCGGTGACGGCGTTGGCCGGCGTGAAGGCGGCGAGCCGACCGTCGGTTCCCGTCTCGGCCACGCCGGCGGTGGCGCCGTACTCCCGGAAGCTCCCGGGGTCGACCAGGGCGTCGATGCGCTCGCGTACCGTCAGGCGGCCCCGCTCGTGCTGTCGCGCCACGGCGTCCGCGCCACCGTGCTCGGCGGCCAGGCGGCGCCGGCGCTGGATCTCGTCGGACTCGGGCTTCCAGCTCATGGCCCGACCATACCAGAGGGGTCGCCATGAAGATCGGCATGAACCTGCCCGTGATGGTCCCGGGGCTGGACCGCGCCGGGCTGCGGGCCTGGTCGCAGCGCATCGACACCGGGCCCTTCGAGACCCTCTGTGCCGGGGAGCGGGTGAACTTCCCCAACCCGGACATGGGTGTGGTGCTGGCGGCGGCGGCGGCGATGACCGAGCGGGTGAGGATCATGTCGAGCGTGCTGGTGCTCCCCATGCATGCCACGGCCCTCGTGGCCAAGCAGGTGGCCACCCTGGACGTGCTCTCCGGGGGCCGGGTCGTCCTCGGTGTCGGGGTCGGCGCGCGTCCCGACGACTACGCCGCCGCCGAGGCGCCCTTCGACGGCCGTCGCTTCGCGCGCCTCGAGGAGCAGGTCGGGCTGCTGCGGCGGATGTGGCGGGGCGAGCTCCTGGTCCCGGGCGCCACGCGCCCCGTCGAGCCGCGGCCGCTCCAGCCCGAGGGGCCGGAGATCCTCGCCGGGGCCCTCGGCCCGAAGTCGATCCGGCGCGCCGCGCGCTGGGCCGACGGGCTGAACGGCTTCAGCTTCGGTCCCTGGCCCGAGGAGATCGCGACGGGCTTCGAGCGGGCGCGCGGGGCCTGGAAGGAGGCGGGCCGCGAGCGCCCGCCGCGTCTCACCACGAGCTTCTGGTTCGCCCTCGGGCCGCGCCCCCGGGAACAGCTCGACACCTACCTGGCGCGGTATCTCGCGTTCATGGGCGCGGGCGTGGCCGGGAAGCTCGCCCCGCAGGTCCGGGTCACCTCGCCGCAGGCGTTGCGCGAGGCGCTCCGGGCCGTGGCCGACGTGGGCGCCGACGAAGTGATGCTGGTCCCCACCACGGCGGACCCGGACGAGGTCCATCGCGTCGCCGACTGCATCGGCTGAGGAGGAGGCATGTCGGACGCCATCGCCCTGGCCGCGCGGGTGGCCGAGCTCGAGGCCCGGCTCCGGCGGCTGGAGTCCATGGAGGCCATCCGCCAGCTCAAGGCGCGCTACGCCGAGCTCGCCGACGCCCGCTACCGCCTCGACGGCCCCCGCCCGCCCGAGGCCCTCGCGCCCCTGGCCGACGCGCTCGCGGCCCTCTTCACCGAGGACGCGGTCTGGGACGGGGGCCGCGCGCTCGGGCTGTGCGAGGGTCGCGAGGCGATCCGGGAGCGCTTCCTCCGACCCACCCTGCGCTTCTCGTGGCACTACTTCGTGAAGCCCAGGATCGAGGTCGAGGGCGACACGGCGCGGGCGCGCTGGGACGTGTTCTCCCCTTGCACCGCGGCCGATGGGACGCCCCACTGGATGGCCGGCGTGGAGGACGACGCCTACCGCTGTGTCGACGGTGTCTGGCTCCACACCCGCATGAAGCTCGAGCCGGTGTTCTTCGCCCCGTTCGACCGGGGCTGGGGGAGGGCGCCGGGCTAGGCGCCGGGGGCGCCCTTCAGGATCTTCCCCGCCGTGTGACCGCTGTCGACCGGGAAGTCGCCGCCGGTGCAGGAGCGGCTCTCGTCGGAGGCGAGGAACACGATCATGTTGACGATGTCGGCGATGATCTCCTCGTTCGAGCGCTCGATCTGGTAGGGCAGCACGCGGTAGCTGTAGGCGACGAAGACCTCCCAGGTGAGCCCCTCCGGAACGTAGGGCTTGATCATCTCGAAGTTCCCGCCCTCGGGACACACGGCGTTGACGCGGATGCCGTGCCTGCCGAGCTCGAGCGCCGCCACCTTGGTGAGTCCGCGCACGCCCCACTTGGTGGAGGCGTAGGCGGCCACGCCGTTCTTCGCCGAGAGGCCGTCCACGGAGGCGATGTTCACCACGGATCCGCCGCCGGCGGCCTTCATGGGGGGCAGCACCGCCTGGATGCCCAGCAGCGGTCCCAGCTGGTTGACCCGGAAGAGCCGCTCGGCCACCTCCGGCGGCGTGTCCTCGAGGGCGGCGAGATGGAGCAGGCCCGCGTTGTTCACCAGCACGTCGACGCCGCCGAAGCGGCCGACGGTCTCTTCGACGGTCTCCCGCCAGGAGTCGGCGGAGGTCACGTCCAGCGGCGCGAACAGGCCCCGCTCGCCGAGGGAGGCGGCCACCTTCCGGCCCCGCTCCTCGTTGACGTCGCCCACGACGACCCGGGCCCCTTCGGCGGCGAAGCGCCGCGCCGTGGCCTCGCCCGTGCCCCGCGCGGCGCCCGTCACGATGGCCACCTTGTCCCCGAGTCTGCCGCTCATGTCGCCTCCCTCCGCGCCAACGGCGGCGCAGTATAGCGGCTTCGGCCTCCGGCCCCGGCGGTCCTCAAGCCTTCTCCCGACGCGTCGCTGCGTCCTTGGCCCGAGGACCGACGCCCCCGTCAAGCCCGGCGCCGCGGCGGCCGATCCATCGCCCAGCGGAGTGCCTTGGAAGAAGGGCCGCGAGTGAAGACGAAACACGCCTCGAACCTCCCGAAGCCTCTGACCCGGGTCGAGAGCCTGCCCTCGCTGCCGGCGGCCGCGGTCGAGGTCCTGCGGCTGTCCGAGGACGAGAACGCCGGCGTGGCGGAGTACGCGCGCGCCGTGGCGCGGGACCCGGCCCTCGCCGCCAAGCTCCTCAAGCTGGCGAACTCCTCCCTGTTCTCGACGGGGCGGGAGGTCACCACCCTCGATACCGCCACCTCGTTGCTCGGCCTGCGGGCGGTGAGGCTCATGGCCCTGGGCTTCTCCCTCGTCGGCGCGCTGCCGCGCGACGGAGGGGCACCGTCCTTCGACCACGATCTCTTCTGGCGTCGCAGCCTGCTGGCCGCCACCGCCGGGCGGGACCTGGCGATCTCCTGCGACGTCTCCCTCGCCGACGAGGCCTTTCTCTGCGGGCTCCTGGCCCATCTGGGGCAGCTGGTCATGGCCCACGCGATCCCCGCCACCTACGAGCCCTTGCTGGCGCGGCTCGGCCGCTGGCCCAGCCCGCGAGACGAGCGCGAGGCGCTCGGCTTCGACCACCACGCGGTGGCGGCGGTGCTGCTCTCGTCCTGGGGGCTGCCCGAGGCGGTCCGCCTGCCCGTGGTCCACGCGTCGGACCCGGAGGGGCTTCCGGAGCAGGCGCCGGAGCACGTGCGGACGCTCACGGGGCTGATCGGGGCCGCCCTCAGCGCCGTCCAGCTCGTCTGCGACCCCGGCAAGGGCGAGGCGCTGGGCGTCCTGCACGCCCAGGGGCAGCGCTTTGCGCTCTCGACGGAGCGGGTGGACATGCTGCTGCTCGGCCTGGAGCAGCACGCCCTCGAGGCCATGGCCCTCCTCGACCTCGAGACGTCGACGACGGGCGAGGGGGCCTACGAGCTGCTCCTGCGCGCGCGGCAGCAGCTGTCCGAGGCGGCGATCGGAACCGCGGCGGAGCTGCGCCGCGGCCAGCGCCGCACCCGCCAGCTCGAGCAGGAGGTGCGGGCCCTCACCGAGCAGCTCTCCCGCGACAGCCTGACCGGGCTCGCCAGCCGCGCCCACTTCGAGGAGGCCCTGCGGCGCCATGTGCAGGCCCGGACCGGACGCGACGTGGTGGGCGCGGTGGGGGTGCTGCTCGTGGACGTGGACCACTTCAAGGGCGTGAACGACAGCCACGGCCACGCCGCCGGCGACGAGGTGCTGGGCGCGATCGGCCGGGCCCTCGCCAGCACCAGCCGCGATACCGATCTCCCCGCCCGGCTCGGTGGCGACGAGTTCGCCGTCCTCGTCCCCAGCACCACGCCGGACCATCTGCGGGCCTTCGGAGAACGACTGCGCCGCTTCGTGGCCGAGATCGAGATCGCGCTTCCCGGCAAGACCCTCACCGTGACGGCCAGCCTCGGCGGCGCCTGTCTCGCGCGGGCCGCCGGGCCCGACGACGGCAAGCGGCTGCTGGACGAGGCGGATCAGCGCCTCTACCGGGCCAAGAGCCGCGGCAGGAACCGGGTGGAAGTCACCTCCGAGATCCTCGGGGCCGAGGACGAGGTCGGCGACGCCTGAGGCGCCGGGGCGCGAGCGCCCCGCGCGCTGTCGACGCGTTGACCTTCGGCCGTTGAACCGACGCGCGTGTCGACACCCAGACGTCGCGCCCGGCACCCTCGTCCCCATGGAACGAACCCTCGTCGCGACCCTCGGTGGGCTCGGCGTCCTCGCCCTCGGGGCCTGGCTCGTGCTGCCCTGGTTCCTCCTGCCCCCCAGCGGCGGCCCGCTTCGGGGCAGCCCCGCCGACTTCGGCCTCGACTTCGAGACGCGCGAGGTCGAGGTCGGCGCCGACGCCCTGGTGGCCTGGTGGATGCCGGCCGACGGCCCGCCGCGGGGCTGCGTGATCCTGCTCCACGACGGCGGGTCGAACCGATCCTTCCTCTGGACCGGGGGGCTGGGTCTGGCGCGCGCCCTCCACGAGCGCGGCTACGCCGTGCTGGCCCCCGACCTGCGCGGCCACGGCGACTCCGCGCCCCTGCGCGAGGGCGTGCCGCTGGGTCGCAACCTCGCCCCCGACGTCTCCCACTGGATCGATGCCCTCGGCGACGGCGCGGCCGTCGGCGTGGTCGGCTTCGGGCTCGGGGGGCATACGGCGCTCTACGCCGGCGCGGCGGATCCGCGCATCCGGGCGGTGGTCGCCGACTCCACCTGGGCGGACCTGCAGAGCAGCCTGCGGGTGTCGCTGCCGCGGGTCACGAGCCTGCCCCCGGCGCTGGTGCGGTCGCTGCTCTGGAGCGCCGAGCATGTCCACCGGGTGGACTTCGCCCAGAGCCGCGCCGTCGAGGTGGTGGACGTGCTCTCGGGACGGCTCCTCCTGATCGCCAACGAGGAGGATCCCCAGGTGCCCCTGCGCCAGCTCCGCTGGCTGGCCGAGGCCGCGGGCGAGGCGGAGGTGTGGGTATCGTCGGCGCCGCCGCCCCGGCATCCCCTCTACGCCAGCGCCGGATCCTGGGGCATGCACACCAAGTCCTTCCGTCTCTATCCGGAGGAGTACACCGAGCGGGTGGATCGCTTCCTCTCCTCCCGGCTGCACGCGCAGTAGCTAGCCCAGGTCGTCCTCCAGATGTCGGCTGCCCATCCAGTAGGGCACGGCGGCGAGGCTCCCGACGGCCACGACGCCGACGAGGGAGAAGCGGATCGCGCCCGCGCCGTGGGTCTCGGCGAGCAGCTCGTTCGCCAGGCCGATGGCGAAGGGGCCCAGCCCGAGCCCGACGAGGTTCAGCAGGAACAGGAGCACCGCCGACACCGTCGCGCGCATCTCGGGGCGGGCCAGGTTCTGGGGGACGGCCCAGAGGGGGCCCACGTACATGTTCGAGATCGTGTAGTAGACCAGGAACGAGGCCAGGGCCGGCCCCACGTCGTCGAGCAGCAGGAATGCGAGGCCGAAGGGCAGACACAGGACCGAGACCACCGCCGGCAGCCGGAGGTAGGCCCGGCGGTCGCGTGCGCTCAAGCGGTCCGAGAGCCAGCCGCCGGCGCTCACGCCTGCGCAGCCACCCACGGCGATGCACAGGCCCAGTCCCAGTCCGATCGCGTCGCGCTCCATCTGGTGCACCCGGGACAGGAACTCGGCGGCCCAGATGAGCACGCCGTAGCCGGCCAGGGCCTGGAAGCAGGCCGCGCCCACCAGCCAGGCGAAGGTGGGCTTGGAGAACAGGAAGCGCATGGCCTCGAAGAAGCCGACCTGGGCGACCGGCTCCCGCGGCGCCGGCTCCCACAGGCCCCGGGGAACCTCCCGCACCGTCAGCCGCACGAGCACCGCGAGGGGCAAGCCCGCGAGCCCCACCGCCAGGTAGGCGATGCGCCAGTCGAAATGGGTGACGATCCAGCCGCCGAACAGGAAGGCCAGGCCGGAGCCCACGTAGATGCCGTTGGCGTAGAGGGCCAGGGCCGTGGCGCGGCGCTCGGGCGGGAAGTAGTCCGAGAGGAGCGAGTGGGAGGGCGGACTCCCGCCCGCCTCGCCCACGCCGACGCCGATCCGCGTCAGCACGAGGTGCAGCAGGTTCTGGGCGGCGCCGGTGAGCGCGGTCATGCCGCTCCACAGGGCCAGGGAGACCGCGATCACGTCGCGCCGCGAGCGGCGGTCGGCCAGACGGGCGATCGAGATGCCCGCCGCGCTGTAGAAGAGCACGAAGGTGAGGCCCGAGAGGACGCCGATCCAGGTGTCCGAGATCCCGATGTCCGCCTTGATCGGCCCGATCAGGATGCCCAGGATCTGGCGGTCGACGAAGTTGAAGACGTAGACGAGGAAGAGGACGCCGAGGACGTAGCGCGCGTAGGCGCGGGACGGCGCCGCCGCCGCGGCCCCCCGGCTGCTCACGCTCGCGACGCGCGGGCCAGCCGGGAGAAGAAGCCCGGCAGCTCCTCCGGGCGGCCCGCGAAGGCTGCGAGCGCCACCGCGGCCACGGTGGCGCCCGACTCCGCCAGCGCGGGAAGGCCCGCCAGGGTGGCCTCCAGGTCGGGCCGACCGCCGCTCCCGAGCCGCACGGCGGGCGCCGCACGGACCCCGAGCTCCGCCGGATCGCGGCCCGCCTCGGCGAAGGCCTCGCGCAGGGTGGTCACGTCGGCCGCCAGGGCGGCGGGGTCCGATCCGATGGGCATCCAGCCCTGGCCCAGCTCGGCGATGCGGGCGGCGTTGCGCGGCGTGGCGCGGAGCCCGAACCAGAGCGGCAGCGGATCCTGCGCGGGACGCGGGAGACAGCCGACCTCCTCGAAGGCGACCGAGGACGACGCGAACTGGGCGGGGGCGTCGCGCCAGAGGGCGCGGCAGGCGCGGAGCGTGTCCAGCATACGGGCGTAGCGCCCCTCGAACGGGACGCCCGCGGCGGCGTACTCCTCGGGCTGCCAGCCGACGCCCACCCCCAGGTCGAGCCGGCCGCCCGAGAGGGCGTCGAGGGTGGCCGCGCTCTTGGCCAGCAGGAGCGCCGGACGCAGGGGGGCGATCAGGATGCCGGTGCCGAGGCGCACCCGCGCGGTGCGCCCCGCCAGCACCGCCAGGGTCAGGAGCGGCTCGGGCCAGGGCTCGTCGGCGCCGAACGGGAAGCGCCCGTAGGGATAGCGGTCGAGGCGCGGCCCGATCGCAAGGTGGTCGGTCATCACCAGGGAGTGCACCCCGGCGTCCTCGGCCATGGGTCCCAGGTCCGCGAGCTTCGCCAGGTCGCCCGCATAGAGTCGGGAGAGCCCCGACACGGTGATGGAGAGCGGGAGCACGGCGGACATGGAGCGGCCGAGTATACTGCGGTCGCGGCACGAGATGGGCACGAGAGAGGGGGAGCGTGCGCGAAGCGACCGAAGCGGTCGAAGTCGGCGAGGCCCGGCGGAGGGTGCTCGACGGCAGCGCCTGGGCGGCGTTCTGCGAGGGCCTGCGCAGGGCGGGCGACGTGGTGCTGCGCGAAGCCTCCCCCGACGATCCCTTCGACCGCGCCGAGGGCTTGCGCTACCTCACGCGCCTCACCCGCCTGGGCCTCGAGCAGTTCGTCGAGTTCGCCGACCCCGCGTTCCCGGTGCTGCGGCGGCCCGCCCACGAGACGGCCAAGCTCGGGGCGGACAATCCCGACAACCACTACCAGGCGGCCGCTGTCTCGGGGGCGCACGCCTACCGGATCCGCGGACGCCGCAACACGGTGCACTACCTGGGCATCGGAACCTACGCCGGCTCCTACGGCGAGCCCGGTCGCCGCGGCCAGGACGGCTACCTGGACGACGCCTCGCTGCGGGTCGACGCCGACGGGCGCTTCGAGATCCAGCTGTCCTGCGAGCCCCGACCGGGCAACTGGCTGCCGATGAAGCCCGACACGGCCCTCCTGATCGTGCGCCAGACCTACGCGGATCGCCGCCGCGAGCAGGTCGCGGAGCTGGAGATCGAGCGTGAGGGGGCGTCCGGCGGGCCCGCGCCCCTCGCGCCCGGAGCGCTCGATCAGGGGCTCGCCCGGGCCGCCGCCTGGGTGCAGGGCACCGCCGCCCTGTTCGCCGACTGGGCCGAGGGCCTGGCGCGTGCGCCCAATGCGCTTCCCCGCTTCGATCCGGCGCTGGCGGCGGCGGCCCACGGCGATCCCAACATCGCCTACTACCACGGCTACTGGGAGCTCGGCCCCGACCAGGCGCTCATCGTCGAGGCCGCGCCCCCGCTGTGCGACTACTGGAACTTCCAGCTCGGCAACCACTGGATGGAATCCCTCGACTACCGTTGGCACCGGGTGGACCTGAACCACCGCGCGGCGGTGGTGGGCGCCGACGGCCGCGTGCGCATCGTCGTCGCCCACGAGGACCCGGGCTGCCCCAACTGGATCGAGACGGCGGGACACCGCCGCGGAACGATGTGTCTGCGCTGGGTGGGCGCGAAGACGCATCCGGAGCCGACGACGCGGGTCGTCCCGCGCCACGCGCTCGTCGGCGAGGAGAGCTCGTGAGATCGAAGCACCTTCTGTCGTTCGCCCCGCTCCTGCTCGCCGCTTCCTTCGCGGTCGGCCTGGCGACCGCGGCCGACGCCGCGCCGGTGGGCTTCCTGGCGGTCGTCGAGGATCCCGTGGAGCGGCGGCCCGCCGAGGTCGAGACCTGGCTCGCCGCCGCCCAGGACGCCGAGATCGGCCTCGGCGACACGCTGCGGACCGGTCGCGAGGGCCTGGCCAAGCTCGTCCTCACGGACGACACCGTCATTACCCTCGACGAGGAGACCGAGCTCCGGGTCGATCGGGAGGTGGCGGGGAGCGCCGCCGAGACGGTGTCGAAGCTGCACCTGCTCGCCGGCCACGCGCGGACCCGCGTGAGCCGGGCGGTCGGCGGCCCCTCCCGCGTGGAGATGATCACCCCCACCGCCGTGATCGGGGTGAAGGGCACCGAGTGGCTCACCTGGATCCTCGACGGCGGGGCGACCTTCTTGTGCGTGGTCTCCGGCGCGGTCTCGGTCTCCGGGGCCCTGCCCGGGGCCGCCGCCAGCGTCCAGGTTCCGGCGGGCTCTTGCGCCGTGGTGAGCCAGGGGCGTCCGCCGCGGCTCGATCCGGATCGGACCCGGCCCCCGGCGGTCGACGAGCCCCAGGGCGGGACCCCGCCGGCGACTGTCTTCGGCGATCGTCTGGTGACGCCGCCGGGCGGGCGGGCGCCCGATCCCGGGGATCGCGGCAAGGACCCGCTGGACGCCATCGAGAGCCCCGCCGAGGCGGCCGGGATCGCGGGGGGGCTGACGCCGCCCCGGCCCGACCGGGATGCGGCGGATTCCGTGCAGGGCGATCCCGACCCGGGATCGTCGCCGGTCGTGCCGCCGCCGGGGCCCTAGCCCGTCGGGAACCGTTCGGTGTAGAAGGCGAAGCGCTCGCGCAGGGCGCCCGGGTCCAGCCCGAAGTCCTCCGCCGCGTAGCGGTGGCCTCCGTGGCGACCCTGGGGGTTTGTGCGCGCCCAGGCTTCGATGCGTCCGGCGGCCTCGTCCGAGAGCGCGCGTCCGAAGTGGGTGTAGATGCGCCGCACGGCGCCGGCGGGGTCGTCGCGGATCTGGCGGAAGTCCAGGTCGAGGAAGCGGGCCGGATCGCCGCGGTCGCGCACGGCCAGGGCGTGGGCAATGCGCGCCGCCCAGAGCTCCACCTGCCAGGCGGCCACGCGCGGACGGTCGACCTCGTCCTCGTAGATGCCCCGCCAGTGGGTCACCAGGCTGCAGAGCGACGGGAGCACCTCGGCCGGGTCGCGGTGGGTCTGGACCACGCACGCGTCCGGATACGTCTCGAGGAGGACGTGCAGGTGCGCCATGTGGGCCGGGTACTTCAGCACCCAGCGGCGCTCCGGGGGCGAGGTGGCGCCGATGAGCTTCAGGCAGTCGCGGTGCCAGGCGTAGGCGGGGCGCATGTCGCACCTGCGGTACCAGGCGGTGTAGCTCGGGATCGTGGCGTTCGAGTCGTAGGTGTCGTCGCTGAAGCACTGCAGCAGGAGGTGCCGACACTCGTCGGGACCGTCGGCCGAGAGGTCGTGGATGGCGCGCAGTCGCGGATCGAGCCAGTAGCTCAGGGCGAGACCCTGGGACACCGGCTTGTAGCGGGGGTCGCGCGCCCAGGTCTCCCGCGGCGGGCGCGGGCCGGGCGACGTGCCGAGCCAGTACTCGAGCACCTGGTTGGCGGGGTCCTGGGCCAGGAGGTGGTGCAGGGCGGTGGTCCCCGTGCGCGGGAGTCCGAGGATGACCAGGGGACGCTCGATCGGGCGTTCGAGCATCTCCGGCTGCGCCTTCCACTGGGCGACCACCGCGAGCCGCGCCGCCAGGGCGCCCAGCAGCACCTGCTCGCTCATCCAGCGACCGAAGGGGTTGAGGCGCGACTCCTCGTCGTAGGCCCGCAGCAGCACGCGCAGGCCCTCCCGGAAGCCCGGGTCCCCGAAGTCGTCCCGGCCGGCCTTCGCCCGGGCCCGGTCCAGGAAGGCCTCCTCCCGCTCGGCGAAGGGACGCCGCCGGCCCACGACCCGGGCCGCCGCATTGAACCAGCGCACGGGAAGCCGGCTCACGGCAGCGGGCCTCCCGGGAGGGTGGGGACGAAGGCCGAGGCCAGGGCCGCGGGCCCGTCGACGCCCGACGCGTCGGCTGTGGCGGCGGCGTCCGGCGCCGCGTCGAGCCAGCGCAGCACCAGCGCCCGCTCCGCCCCGGGCGGCACGTGGCGACGCATGGCCTCGGGCAGGGGCAGGGCCCGAAAGCCCGCCGCCAGGCGGGCGCCCTCGGCCGAGAGGGGCGACGGGGGCGCCGGGTCGTCGAGCACCGCCGCCGCCACACCCGGGAAGGCGTGATCGAGGGCCCGGTCGAGGAGCGCGTCGGCGGCGCCCGGGCCCGAGACCTCGGCCGGCGCGTAGAAGCCCGTCGCGAGCTGGTCGGCGGCGTCGAACATCCGGCCGGCGCGGCGGAGGTCGCGGGCGCGGGCGAAGGCCCAGTCGGCGAAGGCTGCGTGGGCGCCCGCCTCGATCCAGTAGACGTGCAGGAACACCGGCTCGCCGTCGCGCGCGGCGGGCGGCTGCACGTAGCGGCGGCCGGCGAAGCACCCGGGTCCCGCCCGGACCCCGGCGTAGAAGTGGTCGCGCTCGTACCAGCGGTGGAAGGCTTCGGTCTCGCCGGGGTGCGGGCGCACCCAGGAGACCAGGGCGCTTCCCAGCAGCACGCCTTCCGGCCCGCTAGGCGCCGGGCTGGAAGGAGATCGGCAGCCCGGCGAAGCCCTGCACGAAGTCCGTGCGGAACCAGTCCGCGCGGTCCACGTGGACCTGATACTCCGGCATCCTCGACAGGATCCGCTCCAGGCACAGCCGGCCCTCGAGCTTGGCCACCTGCATCCCCAGGCACAGATGGATGCCCTGGCCGAAGGAGAGGATGCGCGGCGCCTTGCGGCGGATCTCGAACCGGTCCGGATCCTCGAATTCCCGGGGATCGCGGTTGGCCGACGGGTAGAGGAGCATCACCACCTGGTCGGGCTCGAAGGTCTCGCCGTGAAAGGTCACCGGCTTCGCCACGGTCCGGCACAGGAACTGGGTGGGCATGTCGTAGCGGAGCCCCTCCCAGTAGGCATCCGGGATCAGCGCCGGATCCTCCGCGCAGGCGCGGCGTTGGTCGGGATGCTCCGCCAGCCGGCGCACGATGTTGGCGAGGGTCTTCGGGAAGGTCTCCGAGCCCCCGATGATCAGCATCGAGAGGTGGGATCCCAGGGACTCGTCGTCGAGCTTCTGGCCGCCGATCTCGATGTTGAGCAGCAGGTTCAGGACGTCGTCCTGCTCCGGTGCGTTGCGGCGCGTCTTGATGAGCTGGGCGAAGTAGCCGTTCAGCTCCATCAGCGCGGCCACCCCGTCCTCGGTCATGCCCTCTACGCCGGGGACGCGCTTGAAGAAGCGCCACACCAGGTCGTTCAGGTGGGAGGCGTCCTCGAGCGGGATGCCGCTGATCACGCAGGCGGTGGTGGTCGCCACCAGGGTGCCCAGGTCGTTCACCACGTCGCACTCGCCGCTGTCGTAGAAGCGCTCGAAACAGCCGTCGATCACCCCGGAGATCATGGGCTCCAGCGTGCGCACGGCCGCGGGCATGAAGAAGCGGCGGATCTGGCTGCGCAGCTCGGTGTGGGCCGGGGGGTCCATGGTGTTGATCATGGGCGTCACCGGCTGGACCTTGGTCATGGTCTGGGCCGACGTGGTGCCCTTGCCGGTGATCAGCTCCTCGCTCATCAGCGAAGCCTGCCAGATGTCCTCGAAGCGCGAGAGCGCCCAGGCGTTGTGCTTCGGCAGGAAGTAGGCCGGCGCCTCGTCGCGGAGCTGGCGATAGATGGGGTAGGGGTCTCCCATCATGATCTGCTCGGAGAACGGGTCGTACTCGATCACGGGGCGTCTCCTCGTTGTTGCTCCAGGTGTCCCACGATGCGGTTGGCCAGATCCTCGGCCGCCACGGCCATGGCGGGCTTGATCATGGCGTTGACCATGGGTCCCATGGGTCCGCCCGGGCGCAGCTCGAGGCGGAAGCAGAGCCGCGCCATCCCGGCCCCGGGGCCGGCGTCGGCGTCGGCCGCCCGGTCCACCCGTCCGCGGAAGAGCCGGAAGAAGAGGCGGACGACGGCCTGGAGCGCCCGCTGCAGGAAGCCCGCTCGCGGCGGGCGCGACGCCGCGGCGCTCGCGGCCTCCGGGTCCTCCCAGGCCTCCATCCGGAACTCGCCGCCGCCCTCCATGGGCTCGTTGAGGCCCTTGAGCACGAAGGTCACGCGCTCGGGGCCGGCCCACTCGGTGACGCGGACCTGGAAGCGCAGGGTGCGGCTCAGGTGTCCCACGTCGCCCTTCAGCACCCACACGGACTCGTCGTCGTCCTGCTTCTCGTGGGACTGGTAGCCCGTCAGGTAGGTGGCCCAGTTGTCCATGTCGCGGACGAAGTCCCAGATCGCGGCGACCGGCAGCCGCGCCGTGGTGGCGTACTCCACCTCCGCCATGGGAGCGCCTCAGGCCCCCGCCACGTGGCATCCCGCGACGTAGCCCCAGGTGATCGCCCGCATGTTCGACGTGCCGCTCTGGTAGCCGCCGCCGAGATCGCGCAGGGCCGCGGAGATGCCCACCGCGTAGAGCCCCGGGATGGGCCGCCCGCGCACGTGCATCACCTGGGCGTCCGGGTTCGTGCGCAGGCCCCGGGAGTTGATCCCGACCCCCACCGGCACCAGCCGGACGGCATGGAAGGGCGGCTTGTCCACCACGCCCACGTTCGGGTTCGGGTAGCTCGGGTCGCCGGCGAGCCGCTGGGTCCACGGGAAGTGCCCCATGTCGTGGTCCGGGTCCTCGCCGCGGGCCGCGTGGGCGTTGTAGTGGGCGAGGGTCCGCTCCAGCTTGGCGGCGTCGATGCCGGCCTTCTCGGCGAGCTCGGCCACGCTGTCGGCGCGCAGGGCCAGCTCCTCGGGGATGTCCATGCCGGGCGCGTAGGAGCCCAGGGGATAGCGCTCGCGGTAGTTGCCGTCGAAGATCAGCCAGGGCTGGCGGTTGGGAAACGTCTGGGTCTTGCCGTCCAGCTGGCGGATGCGCGGCTGGTAGTCCTTGTAGAAGGACTCGTCGCAGAAGCGCTCGCCCTGCTGATTGACCCAGATGGCGTGGGGGCAGCCGCACTCCCAGCTGGACCGGAAGAGCGCCACGCCCTCGTGCTCCTCGCCCGGGATGTGGTAGCCGTAGAACATACCCAGGTTCTGGGGCGGCACCGACGCTACGTCGGCGCCGATCTCGCCGCCCATCACCAGGTGGTCGCCGTGGAAGTAGGGCTGGGCGGCCGAGTTCCAGTCGTGCCACTCCTCGTACATGGTGGCCATGGCCTTGTTGTGGTCGTAGCCGCCGAGGCCCAGGACGACGCCGCTGCGGGCGCCGACCCAGAAGTCGCTTCCATCCTTCTCCGCCCGCACGCCCACCACGCGGCCGCCGTCGACCACCAGCTCGCGCACGGGCGTCTCGACGTGGGCCGGGATGCCGCGGTCCACCATGGCCGCCTTCACGAAGTACCCCATCATGCCGGGCCCGAAGCTGCGCTGGTCGGCCATGAGGCGCTCGCCCAGGAGCTCGTAGTTCCACTTGGTGACGTTGGCGAGGCCGCCCCACTCGTACATCTCGCGGTGGGTGAGGCCCGGGGGGAGGTGCGGCGAGGCGGCCCAGGTCCGCGTCTGCCACTCGCCGAGGAGCGCGCCGTCGAAGAGCTTCACCGCCAGGTAGCGGCCGGTGCTGGAGCCCGGCGCCTCCGGGTAGTAGTAGTCGTGGAGGCCGTCGATGGCCTCCCAGGCCACGCCCGCCTTGTCCTCCACGTACTCGATGGCCTCGCGGTAGCGGTCCAGGAGGCGCTCGGTCAGCGCCGGGTCGTTGAAGCCGGCGCCGAGGAAGTCGAAGTACCGACGCGCGGCCTCGTCGCTGTCGGCCTGGCCGATCTCGCGCATGTGCCGTCCGTTGGGGCAGAAGACCTCGCCGCCGCCGTAGGCGCACAGGCCCCCGAGCTTCGGCGCCTTCTCGAGCACGACGACCTGCCTGCCCCGGTCGTGGGCCACCAGGGCCGCCGTGAGCGAGCCCAGGCCCGAGCCCGCGGCGACCACGTCCACCTCGAGATCCCAGCGGTCCGGCCTCGCTGCCATTCGCCCTCCGTCGATGCAGAACGAAACGTATAGTATCGTAATTGCATGAGCGAGAGCCAGCCGAGCACGAGCGCCGGGCGGCCCCGCAGCGAGGCGGCCCACCAGGCCATCCTGGACGCCACCCTGGCGCTGCTGGCGGAGTCCGGCTTCTCGGCCTTGACCGTGGAGGGCGTCGCGACACGCGCAGGTGTCGGCAAGGCGACCATCTACCGCCGCTGGGCGTCGAAGCTTCCGCTGGTGATCGAGGCCTTCAGCCAGCTGCCCTCCCTGGAGGAGGTGGACACCGGCAGCCTGGAGCGGGACCTCGAGACGATGCTCCGGGGCTACATTCAGCTCTACAACACGACGCCGCTCGGTGTTGTGCTGCCGAGCCTGGTGGGTGAGCGCGCCCACAACCCCGAGCTCTCGCGCCTGCTCGACCCGGTGCTGAAGGGTCGCCGCTCGCCGCTGGTCGGCGCGCTCGAGCGGGCCGTGGCGCGCGGGGAGCTGCCGTCCGACCTGGACCTGGAGCTGGCGGCGGACCTGGTGGTGGGGCCCATCCCGGTGCGCCTCTTCTTCACCGGACGCCGGCTGCACCCGAAGATGGTCCAGCCCATGGTGCAGATGGCCCTCGCGGGCCTGCGCCACGCCGGTGCTAACCTCCGCGGCGCTCCCGGAGGTCCCCCTCGATGAAGCCCGAACGCCGGCCGCGCCGGCCCCAGTTCTCCTCCGGCCCCTGTGCGAAGCGACCCGGCTGGAGCCTCGACGCCCTGAAGGACGCCCTGCTGGGCCGCTCCCACCGGGCGAAGCCCGCGAAGGCCCGCATCCAGGCGGTGAGCGACCGCAGCCGGGCCCTGCTGGGTCTCCCCGACGACTGGCGCCTGGGCCTCGTCCCGGCCTCGGACACCGGCGCCGTCGAGATGGCCCTGTGGTCGCTCCTCGGCGCGCGCGGGGTGGACGTGCTCGCCTGGGAGAGCTTCGGCCAGGCCTGGGTGACCGACGTGACCCGGCAGCTCGGCGTCGACGCCCGGGTGCTCGACGCCCCCTACGGCGCCCTGCCGGACCTGGCGGCCGTGGACTTCGAGCGCGACGTGGTGTTCCCCTGGAACGGCACCACCTCGGGCGTCCGCGTGCCCGACGGCGACTGGATCGCCGCCGACCGCGCGGGCCTCACGATCTGCGACGCCACCTCGGCGGTCTTCGCCATGCCGCTGCCCTGGGACAAGCTCGACGTGGTCACCTGGTCGTGGCAGAAGGTGCTGGGGGGCGAGGCGGCCCACGGCATGCTGGCGCTCTCGCCCCGGGCTGCGGCGCGCCTCGAGTCCTACACGCCCCCGTGGCCCCTGCCGAAGGTCTTCCGGCTCACCAAGAAGGGCAAGCTGAACGAGGACGTCTTCCAGGGCTCCACCATCAACACGGTGTCGCTCCTGTGCGTGGAGGACGCCCTCGACGCCCTGGCCTGGGCCGAGCGCGTGGGCGGGCTCGAGGGCCTCGTGGCCCGCGCCGAGGCCAACCTGGCCGCGGTCGCGGCCTGGGTGGAGCGCACGCCCTGGGTCGACTTCCTGGCCGCCGATCCGGCGACGCGGTCGTGCACCTCGATCTGCCTCTCGATCGTCGATGCGGGGTTCGCCGCGCTCGACGAGGCGGCGCAGCGGGGGCGCATCAAGGACCTGACCGGCCGGCTCGAGGCCGAGGGCGTGGCCTTCGACGTGGCGGGCTACCGCGACGCGCCGCCGGGCCTGCGGATCTGGGGCGGCGCCACGGTGGAGCGCGAGGACATCGAGGCGCTGCTCCCTTGGCTCGACTGGGCCTGGTCGGAGTCCCGCGCCTAGGCCGGGCGGCCGTAGCGCGCCCGGAGCTCGTGCTTGAGCACCTTGCCCGTCGGGTTCCGGGGCAGCGTGTCCACGAGCTCGAGCCGCTCGGGCAGCTTCTGGCGCATGAGCCGGCGCTCGATCAGGAATGCGCCGAGGTCCTCCAGCGTCGGTGCCGCGCCGCCACGCGGCACCACCAGGGCGCAGGCCAGCTCGCCCCGCTCCGCGTCGGGCAGGCCGATCACGGCCACGTCCTCGACGTCCGGATGCTCGAAGAGGAGATTCTCGATCTCCTTGGCGCTGATGTTCTCGCCCTTGCGGATGATCACGTCCTTGAGGCGGCCCGTGATCACCACGTGGCCCTCCGCGTCCAGGAAGCCCAGGTCGCCGGTGCGGAAGAAGCCGTCCTCGTCGAAGGCCCCCTCGTCGAGGGCCGGGTCGAGGTAGCCCTTGCACAGCTGCGGTCCGCGCACCCGCAGCTCCCCTTCCTCGCCGGCGCGGGCCCGCTGGCCCGCGAGGGTCAGGACGCGGATCTGCATCTCCGGAGGGCAGGCCCGCCCCTCGGTGTGGGCGAGCTTCTCGTCGGGGTCGGTCGGCGCGCTCATGGCGAGCACGGGGCACTCGGTCATGCCGTAGCCGGCGACGATCCCGGCGCCGCCCAGCTCGCGCTTGAGGTCGCGGTGGAGCAGGGGCGGCTTCGGCGCGCCCCCGCCCGGGAAGGCGCGGACGGCCGGGAAGATGCGGTCGCTGCCCCGTCGGCGCTGGGCGGCCAGGTAGGCCTGGTGGAAGGCCGTCCCGGCGCCCGCCTGGGTGACGCCGTTGCGCGCCAGCACGTCGATGCTCGTCTCGGGATCGAAGGCGGCCACGACGATGTGGGCGCAGCCGACCCGCAGCGCGTTCATGAGCCAGAGCACGCCGCCCACGTGGGTGACGGGGAAGACCAGGGCCACCCGGTCGTCGGGCTGGAGCTGCAGGGCGCTCGCCATGCCCCGGCTCGCGGCCAGCAGGCCCGCGTCGGAGTGGCGGGCGCCCTTGGGATCCGCCGTCGTGCCCGAGGTGTAGAAGATCCAGCGCACCACGTCGGACTCCACCTCGGCCGGCGACACGGCCGGCAGCGCCGCCGGATCCGCCTCGGGAACGGGGCCGTCGAGGACCAGCACCTCCAGCTGCGGCCGGTCGGCGGCGATCTCGGCGGCCATGGCCGCGAAGTCGAAGCCGCGGAAGCTTCCGGGCACCACCAGCAGCCGCGAGCCCACCTGGGCGACGGCGAATCCGACTTCGCGCTGGCGGTAGATCGGCAGGATCGGATTCTGGATCGCCCCCAGCCGCGCCAGCGCGGCGGAGAGCACCAGGGCCTCGAGGGTGGTGGGAAGCTGCCAGGAGACGGCGACGCCCGTCTCGATGCCGCGGGCGAATAGCGCGGCGGCGCAGCGCTCGGCGGCAGCGCGGTACGCGCCGAACGTGAGCCGGCGGTCCGACTCGTCCACCGCGAACAGGTCGTCGGGCGTCGCGTCGGCGCGGCGCTCCACGAGCTCCCACAGGGTGCGGGCGTCGATCACGGCCCGGATTGTACGCCCTGGGCACGCTCCCGGAGCAGGAACTTCTGGACCTTTCCCGAGGCGTTCTGGGGCAGCGCGTCCACCACCTCGACCCGTCTCGGGACCTTGTAGTTGGCCATGTTCTGGCGACACCAGGCCAGCACCGACTCGGGCGTCACCGACGCCCCCGGCGCGGGCACCACGAAGGCCATTCCCACCTCGCCCAGGCGCTCGTCGGGGATGCCGATCACGGCCACCTGGGCGAACTGGCCGCTGGCGTAGAGCTGGCTCTCCACCTCGGCCGGGTAGCAGTTGAAGCCCCCGACGATGAACAGGTCCTTGATGCGGTCGGTGATCCGCAGGTAGCCGTCGGCGTCCAGGACGCCCACGTCGCCGGTGTGGAGCCAGCCTTCCGCGTCGATGGCCTCGGCGGTGGCGGCCTCGTCCTCGAAGTAGCCGCGCATGACGTTGTAGCCCCGCACCACCACCTCGCCCGGCTCGCCGACGGGGACTTCCTTGCCGTCCGGGTCCACGCAGCGGACCTCGACGCCCGGCACGGCGCGCCCCGAGGTGGTGGCGATCCGCTCCGCGGAGTCGCCGGCGCGACACATCGTCACCAGGCCGGTGGCCTCGGTCAGGCCGTAGGCGGTCAGCACCGTCTCGAAGCCGAGCTCGCCGCCCATGCGCCGGACCAGCTCCACCGGGATGGCCGCGGCGCCGGTCACCGCCAGCCGCAGGCCGCCCAGGTCGAAACGGTCGCGGTCGGGGTGGGCGAGGATCGACTGGTAGAGCGTGGGCGGCCCCGGCAGCACGCTCACCCGCTCGCGCCCCACGCGCTCGAGCACGGTGGGCACGTCGAAGACGGCGTGGGGGAGGACGGTGGCCCCCCGCAGCAGACAGGCCAGCCAGCCCGCCTTGTAGCCGAAGGAGTGGAAGAAGGGATTAACCACCAGGTAGCGGTCGCCGGCGCGCAGCCCGACCAGCTCGCTCCAGGTGGCGAAGGCGCGCACGCTCTGGCCGTGGCTCGACATGACGCCCTTCGGGCGGCCGGTGGTTCCCGAGGTGAAGAGCAGGTCCGCGAGGTCGTCGGCGCCGACGGCGTCGGCCCGCGCCCGGGCACGGCCCTCGGAGACCGCGGCGCCGCGCGCGAGGAACGTCGACCAGGCGGTCGTGCCCGGGACGTGGCCGTCGAGGGTCACGATGCCCTCCAGGGCGGGAAGCGACTCGCCCGCGAGCGACTCCGCGTAGCGGGTGCCGAGGAACTCGCCCAGGGTCACCACCCAGCGCGCGCCGGACTTGCGCAGCACGTAGGCCGCCTCGGGTGCCTTGAAGCGGGTGTTCAGCGTGACGAGCACGCCGCCGGCCATCTGGATGCCGAGGGCGGCGACGACCCACTCCGCGACGTTGGGGGCCCAGATCGCTGCGCGGTCGCCGGGCGCCAGGCCCGCGGCCGCGAAGGCCCGGGCGGCCTCGAGGCCGGCGCCGGCGAGCTGCCGGAAGGACAGGCTGCGCCCCGCGTCCTCCAGGGCGGGGGCGTCGCCGAAGCGCGCCGCGGCGGCGAAGGCCGCCGCCGGGATCGTGGGGGCGGAGGCGGGGTCCGGGGCCTGCGGGTCGGCCGGGCTGGCTTGCATACGGATCGTATCGTATCGTAATGCGGTGCCGGCCGGAACCCGCGCCGGCGGTCCGGAGCGCGACGACAGCCGTGAACACCCGCTTCTCCGATGAGGACGAGGCCTTCCGCCGCGAGGCGGCGGGCTGGCTCGGGGACGCCCTCGCCGGGGAGTTCGCCGCGATCCGCGGCCGCGGTGGACCCGGCGACGAGCACGCCTGTATCGAGGAGCGCAAGGCCTGGGAGCGCCACCTCGGCGCGAACGGCTGGATCGGCCTGGGCTGGCCCGAGGCGGTCGGCGGGCGCGGTCTCCCGCTCTCCCGCCAGGTGATCTGGCACGAGGAGTACGCGCGCGCCGGCGGTCCCGGCCGTCTCGGGCACATGAGCGAGGGGCTCCTCGGTCCCACCCTGATCGCCTTCGGCGACGACGCCCAGCGGCGTCGCTTCCTGCCCGGCATCCTCTCGGGCGAAACGATCTGGTGTCAAGGCTACTCGGAGCCGAACGCCGGCTCGGACCTGGCCAACGTGCAGACCCGGGCCGAGCGCGAGGGCGACGCCTGGGTCGTCACCGGCCAGAAGGTCTGGACCTCGTGGGCCGAGTGGTCCGACTGGTGCTTCGTGCTGTGTCGCACCGACCCCGAGGCCCGCCCGGCCCACAGGGGCATCTCCTACCTGCTCGTGCCCATGGACCAGCCGGAGATCGAGATCCGCCCCATCGTGCAGATCACGGGCGACTCCGAGTTCAGTGAGGTCTTCTACAACGGGGCCCGTACCGGGACCGACTGCGTGGTGGGCGGCGTGAACGGCGGCTGGAAGGTGGCGATGGGCACCCTGGCCTTCGAGCGGGGCGTCTCCACCCTGGGCCAGCAGCTGGCCTTCCAGAACGAGCTCGACGCGGTGATGGCCCTGGCCCGCCAGAACGGGCGGGCCCGGGAGCCCGGGATCCGCCAGCGCCTGGTAGACGCCTGGATCGGACTGCGCCTGCAGCGCTACAACGCCCTGCGCATGCTCTCCCGGGCCGAGTCGCCCACGCCCCCGCGCGAGGCGCTGATCACCAAGCTCTACTGGGCCAGCTGGCACCGGGAGCTGGGCAAGCTGGCCATGGACGTGCTGGGGCCGGAGGCGGAGCTGCTCGAGGGCGCGCCCTACGACCTGTCCCGGCTCCAGCGCCTGTTCCTGTTCAGCCGCTCCGACACCATCTACGCCGGCTCCAACGAGATCCAGCGCAACATCATCGCCGAGCGGGGCCTCGGCCTGCCCCGGGAGCCGCGCGGGGCCTGATGGGCGCCACGCTGCCGCCCTATCCCGAGGGTCGCCGCCTGCTCGACGGCAAGCGCGTGCTGGTGACCGCGGCCGCCGGCACCGGGATCGGCTTCGCCACGGCGCGGCGCTGCCTGGAGGAGGGCGCCTGGGTGCTGATCAGCGACCTCCACGAGCGCCGGCTCGGCGAGGCCGCCGAGCGCCTGGCCGAGGTGGCCGGCGAGCCGCCGCCGACGCACCTGTGCGACGTCACCGACGAGGGTCAGGTGCAGTCCCTGGTGGAGGCCGCCCGGGCGGCGCTCGGCGAGATCGACGTGCTCGTCAACAATGCCGGCCTCGGGGGCTTCGCCCCGGTGGTGGAGATGACCGACGCGCAGTGGGGCAAGGTCCTCGACGTGACCCTCACCGGCACCTTCCGGATGACCCGGGCCGTGCTGCCCCACCTCTACGCGCGGGGGCAGGGCGCCATCGTGAACAACGCCTCGGTGCTGGGCTGGCGCGCCCAGGCGGGCCAGGCCCACTACGCCGCCGCCAAGGCCGGGGTCATGGCCCTTACGCGCTGCACCGCGGTGGAGGCCGCGGCCCACGGCGTGCGGGTGAACGCCGTGGCCCCGAGCCTGGCCATGCACGAGTTCCTCGGCAAGGTGACCCCGGCCGGCCTGCTGGAGGAGCTCGAGGCTCGGGAGGCCTTCGGCCGCGCCGCCGCGCCCTGGGAGGTGGCCAACGTGATCGTCTTCCTGGCCAGCGACCTCGCCTCGTACATGACGGGGGAGGTGGTGGCCGTGAGCAGCCAGCATCCATAGGGGAGGGCGCCGTGGCCCGCGTCTTCGAGAGCCCGAACGAACTCAAGGCCGCCGTGGGCGAGGCGCTCGGCGAGAGCGACTGGCTCGAGATCGACCAGGCGCGCATCGACCAGTTCGCCGAGGCCACGGGCGACCACCAGTGGATCCACGTCGACCCGGCGCGGGCCGCCGACGGGCCCTTCGGCAGGACCATCGCCCACGGCTACCTGACCCAGTCGCTGGTCAACCACTTCCTGCCCCAGATCGTGGAGGTGCGCGGCATCTCCATGGGCATCAACTACGGGGCCGACCGCCTGCGCTTCCCCGCGCCGGTGCCCGTGGGCTCGCGGGTGCGCGGCCGCGCCGAGCTGCTCGCGGTGGAGGACACCCGGGACGGCGCGGTGCAGGCCAGGATCCGGGTCAGCGTCGAGATCGAGGGGGGCGACCGCCCCGGCTGCGTGATCGACACGATCAGCCGCTACTACCCGGCCTGACGCGAGCTCCGCTCCACGTCCCCCCGAGGTGCGCGCGAGGCGCCGCGCCCGGCCTGTGTCAGCGCTCTCGACGATTTGACGTTTATCGTCGTTTGTGTCAAGAACTGCGGTCAGGGAGGTCCCCATGACCCAGCCGCCCCCGGTGCGCGTCGAGGCCGACGCCCTACAGGGCTTCCTCGGCGCCGTCTTCGAGTCCTTCGAGATCCCGGCCGCCGACGCGCGCCTGTGCGCCGACGTGCTGGTCGCCGCCGACCTGAACGGCGTCGACTCCCACGGCAGCGCTCGCCTGCCCTTCTACGTGCACAAGCTCGCCAAGGGGCTGATCAATCCGCGCCCGCAGGTGCGCATCGCGCGCGAGTCGGCCATCGGCGCGGTGATCGACGGCGACAACGGCATGGGTCCCGTGGTCAGCCAGTTCGCCATGGACTACTGCCTGCGCCGCGGCCGGGAGGGCGACGGCGGCTGCGCCAGCGTCCACAACAGCAACCACTTCGGGATCGCCGGCTACTACGCCCTCCAGGCGGTGGAGCACGGGCTGATCGGCTTCTGCCTGACCAACGGCAGCCCGTTGGTCGCTCCCACCTTCGGCCGCGAGAAGATGGTCGGCGCCAACCCGATCGCCCTGGCCGTGCCGGCCGGGGTCGAGCCGCCGTTCCTGCTCGACATGTCCACCTGCGCCGTGGCGGCCGGGAAGCTCCAGCTCGCGATGATGGCCCAGGAGCCGATCCCCCTGGGCTGGGCCATCGACGAGGAGGGCGCGCCCACCACCGACCCGGGGGCGGGCTTCCGCGGTGCGCTGCTGCCCCTGGGCAGCACCCGGCAGGCCGGCAGTCACAAGGGCTACGGCCTCGGGGTGGGCGTGGACGTCTTCTGCGCGCTGCTCTCCGGGGCGGCCTGGGGCCCGCACTGCGGAGGACTGGTCCGCGACTTCCACGAGAAGTCGAACATCGGACACTTCTTCGCGACGATCCGGGTGGAGGCGTTCCGGCCCCTGGCCGAGTTCGCCGCCGCCATGGACGAGATGCTCGCGGGCCTGAAGGGATCGGCGAAGGCCCCGGGCGAGGAGCGCGTGTTCGTGCACGGAGAGCCCGAGATCGAGGCGGCCGCCGAGCGGCGCGTACACGGCATCCCGCTGGCGTCGAGCGTGGCCGCCTACCTGCAGAAGCTCGCCGGAGAGCGCGGTCTCGAGGACCGGCTGCCGGAGCTCGGCTAGCGACATGGCCGAGCTGCGGCGGCGCGAGTTCCTGGCGGCCGCCGGAGCGGCGGCGTTCTCCGCCTCCGGCCTCTGCGGGCTGGGCTGCGGCGACACCCCGTCGCCGCCCCCCGACGACGGCTGGCGCGCGGGGCCGGTCACCCACCTGCTGCCCACCGCGGACCACCGCCGCATCCTGCTGAAGGCCTCGTTCCGCACGGCGCGCGTCGAGGCGCCCGAGCTGCGGGTGGACGATCGTCGCGTGCCCGGCCGGCCCACGGACACCCGAGGCCGCTTCTTCGAGTTCGCCGCGGACGGCCTGGCCCCCGCCGCGCGCCACCGGCTGCAGCTCTTCCAGGGCGGAGAGGCCCTCTGCGATCCCTGGCCCCTGCGCACCTTCCCCGCCCCGGATGCGCTGCCCGAACGCTTCCGCCTGCTGGCCTACACCTGCGCGGGAGGCTCCGACCACCTCTACCGCTTCACGGGGATCGAGTCGTTCGTGCCCCTGCCCCTGCGGCAGCGCATGTTCGCCCGCGCCCTGGCCTTCGCGCCCGACGCCTTCGTCGCCAACGGCGACCACGTCTACTGGGACATGAAGAGCCGGTACGGCTGGCTCATGGGGCGCTCGCCCATGGCCTGGTGGCGGGCGGGCCTCTTCGACCGGGACCGGCCGGTGCTCGGGACGCCCAACGAGGAGGTGCTGGTCCGCGCCTTCGGTCCCCAGATCGCGGATCTCTACGGCGTGCGCTTCCGCTCGTTGCCGGGCTTCTTCCTCCAGGACGACCACGACTACGGCGAGAACGACGAGGCCAGCGAGACCCTGCGCACCTTCCCGCCGGACCCCTTCATGCTCGACCTGGCGCGCAGCACCCAGCGCCTCTACTACCCGGAGCTCCTGGCCCACGCGGAGGGCCCGCCCGACCGGGTGCGCGCCGACGGGCGCAGCGAGAGCTTCGGCGGCTTCCGCGTCGGGCGCCTCTTCGAGGCGCTCCTGTACGACTGCCGCCGCGGGCTCACCAACCGCGAGGATCCCGGCCGCGACGACGCCGACTCGGGCTTCGTTCCGCCCGAGGTGGAGGCCTGGCTCGTGCGACGCATCCGGGCTTCGCCTTGTCGGCACCTGGCGCAGATGCCTTCGACCCCGGTGCTGTGGACGGCGGGCAAGTGGGGCGAGTGGTACCCGGACGTCCTGGACGAGGCCGGGGCCCTGCGCACCGAGGGCAAGCCCTACTGGCCCCGGGGCTGGGCCGAGCAGCACGACCGCCTGCTCTTCGCCGCGGCAGAGCGGCGTGACCGCACGCCGCTGTTCGTGAGCGGCGACCTCCACGCCACGGGGATCGGGCGCATCCACGCCTCGCGCGGTCGCTCCCTGGCCGAGAATCCGGTGGCGAGCCTGCTGAGCGGGGCCATCGGCACCGGTCCTTCCGGCTGGCCGTCGCGCTTCCGCGGTGTGCGCCCGGTGCCCTCGGGCACCCTCGAGGCCGAGGAACTCGTAGAGCCGCTCGAGGAGAACGGCTTCAGCCTGCTCGACTTCACGCCCGACGCCCTCACGGTCTCGCTCTTCCGCTGGCTGCCGGAGCAGGGCGCGCCCGCCCTCGACACCCTCGAGCCCTTTGCGGTGCGGACCTTCCCGCGGCCGGCGGCCTGACGGCGGCGAGGGGCCCGGACCGGCGGGGCCGGTCCGGGCCCCTCGCACCTCGCTCAGACCGTGTAGGCCTCGCAGGCCTCGATGCAGCGCCGGCACGCCTCGAGACACGCCTTGCACTCGGGGTGCATCTCCGCGTGGGGCTCGCACTCCGCCGCGCAGTCGCGGCAGTAGTCGGCGCACACGGCCACGAGCTCCCGGGTGCGGGCGCTGCGCTTCGGGTCGGAGGCGACCACCGCATGGACGGCGGCGGTCACCGCCTCCATGCGCAGCACACTCTGCAGGCAGTCGGCCAGCGCCCGGTTCCCGGCCGCCAGCTCGGCGACGCAGTGGCGTACGCAGTCGCCGGCCGCCTCCTGGCAGGCCAGGGTGGTCTCGCGCACGACCCACGACTTCGGGTCGATCGGACCGTGCTTGGCGTGGCCCGCCGGGGCTGCATGGGTATCGGCGCGGGCCGCGCCGGCGAATGCCGCCGCGGCAACGCCCGCGGTGGCTCCTACGAGGAACTCTCGACGATCCATGTTCTCCGTTCTCCAGTGCTCGGTCGCGCGCGCCCGGAGGCGACACGCGAAGGTTGCGATCGGATTCACTCGAACTGCCGGCATAGAACGCCGGTGAACGAGCCGATCAGCTCTGGAGGACGACCGTGTGCTCGAAGAAGCCCGGGTAGGGCGGTGGGATCCAGTCGGTCGAAGTCGTGCGAACGCGACGGGGCCGGCTGGGGACGGCGAGAGCGGGAAGCGCCGAGGCCCGGAGCGCCGGGCTGCCGAGCGCGGGCGCGGTGGCAGGGAGCGGGTCTCCGCCGACGCCGCAGGCCGCGCAGCCGCACTCCAGGTGGCTGCCTTCGAGCGGGAGGGGTGTCGGAGCGGGGGAGGGCGCCTCGTGGCAGGCTGGCCGGTCGTGCACCGCGGCGGCGACCGCAGTCCCGGTCGCCGCCGCCTCGCAGTGGGGACACTCGGCGCCGGTGAGGGCGAAGGCGACCCCGAAGGCCGCCAGGGCGCGCAGCGGCGCACGCCATCCGCGAGAGCCGGTCATCTCGTCAGGATAGGGGAGGGTCCCCACCGAGGCGAGCCGCGCACGGGAAGCCTACCCGGCGCCCAGGACGTCGGGCACCCGCAGGATCGATCCGCTGCGGGCGAGCACCCGCGGATCGCAGGCCAGCTCGAGCACAGCCCGGGCGGTGCGGCCGTGGAGCGCCTCGCTCCCCGCCCCGGGTGGCCCCGCCTGCAGGACCAGCACCGCGACGCCGCGCGGGCGCAGCTCCCCGGCCGCGCCGCTGGCCAGTCGCTCCAGGGCCGCGCGGCTGGCGGCGGCGGCCACGTGGTCGCCCGGCGGGCCGGGCAGGAGGACGATCAGGCCGCGGCCCCGGCGGGTCATCCAGCGGGCGGCCCGGGCGCAGGCGGTGTAGGCCGCGGCGGGGCCCGCCGCGAGGGCCCCCTCGAAGACCGACAGGGGCGTCTTCCAGAAGGGATCGGCCGACACCGCCGCCGCCGGCGGCGCCAGGCCGCAGGCGACCAGCAGGTCGAGCCGGGCGTCGGGCGCCTCGCGCTCCTCGAACCAGGACGCGAGCGCGTGGGGATCGCCGACCGCGTCCGCCTCGGCGCCGGCCGCCACCAGGGTCTCGGCGATCGCGGCGGCGGGTCCGCCCCGCGCCCCGTACACCAGGGCCACCTGGCCGCGCAGCGGGCCATCCGCCATGGCCTCAGCCGGCCAACAGCTCCGGGTTGCGCGTCTCCAGCATGCGGCGGATCCCGTCGCGCCACGGTGTCGTCGCGGGTCCGACCAGCGCGTGCATCCGGGTCAGGTCGAGGAGGTTGCTGCCCAGCGCCTCCTCGGTGGGTCGGAAGCGGGGCTCGAGGCCGGTGAGCTCGCCCAGGTAGGCGCACCAGTCCTGGAGGCTCGCCGCCTCGCCGCCCCAGTTGAGGGTGGTCGCCGGCATGCCGGCCACCGCCAGCAGCTTCGGAATCTGCGCGATGTAGTCGTCCTCGTGGAGCAGGTTGTACTGGCTCGGGGCCTCGGGGTGCACGGGGATCTCGACCCCCGACTTCATCATCATCAGGTGGTACCAGGGCCAGCCGCCGTTGCCGCCGTAGGGCACGTTCAGGCGGGCGATGGTCGTCGGCACGCCCCACTCCCGGGCGCCGAAGCGCGCCATCTCCTCGGCGGCGATCTTGGCGATGGAGTAGGTGGGGAAGAGGGGGCGGTGGCTGTCGCCCAGCGGGTCGTCCTCCGGGTGGGCCTTGGGACCCGCGTACGCGTAGACGGCCGCCGAGGAGCAGTGCAGGAAGGCCCGGGCCCGGCGGCAGCGGGAGAAGAGGCGACCGGTGCCCTGGACGTTGGCCGCGAGGTCGTAGGCGAAGTCGCCGGTCTTCACCACGGCGAAGTGGAGCACCGCGTCCACGTCCTCCGGGACGGCGCCCAGGTCGCCGTCCGCCAGGTCGGCGGCCACGGTGCGCGCGCCCAGGGCCTCCACCCGCACGCGGTCCGCGTCGCGGCGGAAGCGCGCCAGCCCCCACACCTCGTTGTCGGCGGCCAGGGCCTGCACCAGGGGAAGGGCCACCTGGCTGGTGGCGCCCGTGACGAGGATCTTCCGGTCCTTCATCGCGACTCCCCGGGCCTGGCGGCGGCCAGGAACGCCGGGCGCTCGCCGCCGCCGTGCAGGAGCAGGCTGCCCCCGCTCACGTAGGCGGCCAGGGGCGACGCCAGGAAGAGACACGCGTCGCCCACGTCCCGGGGCTCGCCCAGGCGGCCCAGGGGCACCGTGGCCGAGACCTCGGCGAGGGCCGCCTCGTCGCCGTAGTGGAGGTGGGCCCGCTCCGTGCGGATCATGCCCGCGGTGACCGCGTTCACCCGCACCTTCGGCGCCCACTCCACGGCGAGGGTCTGGGTGAGGGAGAGCAGCCCGGCCTTGGCCGCGCCGTAGGCCGCCGTGCCCGGCGACGGCCGCACCGCCGACACGCTCGCCACGTTGACGATGGCGCCGCCCTCGGGCTGCGTCTGCATCACGGCGTTGGCCGCCTGGGCGAAGTGCAGCGGGGCCAGCAGGTTGAGCTGGACGATCTTCTCGGAGAAGCGCGGCGAGGCGGTGGCCGCGGGCGCGGCGGGCGAGCCGCCCGCGTTGTTCACGAGAACGTCCAGGCGGCCGAAGCGCTTCCGGGTGGCCTCGACCACCCGGGCGACCTGCTCGGGGTCGCGCACGTCGGCGGCGACGAACACCGCCGCGCGTCCCCCGACCTCGGGGAGCTTCTCGGGCTCGTTGCGGCCGCAGATCACCACGTCGGCGCCGGCGGCCAGGAAGCGGTCGGTCACGCCCCGGCCCACGCCGCGGGCGCCGCCGGTCACGATCACCGCCTTGCCCGTGAAGTCGAGGGGGTCCGCCACGGCTAGAGCCCGATCTCGCGCGCCAGCCGCTCCCGATGCCAGCCGGGATCGCCCAGCAGGCCCTCGCTGGCCCGCGCGCGCTTGAGATACAGGTGCACGTCGTACTCCCAGGTGAAGCCCACGCCGCCGTGGATCTGGAGACCGTCGGCGGCGCAGCGGAAGTAGGCCTCCGAGGCGGCGACGGCCGCCAGGGATGCCGCCACGCCGCGCTGCGGGCTTCCCTCGGCCTGGGCGCAGGCGGCGTGGTAGGCGCCCGACCGCGCCGCCTCGAGGTCGGTCATCATGTCGGCGCAGCGGTGCTTGATGGCCTGGAAGGAGCCGATGGGCCGGCCGAACTGCACCCGCTCGCCCGCATAGGCCACGGCGAGGTCCAGACAGCGCTGGGCGCCGCCCACCTGCTCCACGGCCAGGGCCGCGGCGGCGGCGTCGAGGGCGTCGCGCAGCAGGGCGGCGCCCTCGCCCTCGCCGCCCACCCGGGCGTCGCCGGAGAGGGTCACGCCGTCGAGCTCCACGTCGGCCAGGCGTCGGGTCTGGTCGAGGGTGGGACGCAGGCGCCGGGTCACGCCCGGGGACTCGGCGGGCACCGCGAACAGGCCGAGGCCCTCGTCCTCGGCGCTGCCGTCCGCGCGGGCGGCGATCACCAGCAGGTCGGCGCAGTGGCCGTCGACGACGAAGGCCTTGCGCCCGCGCAGGACCCAGCCGTCGCCCTGGCGGCTCGCCCGGGTCTCGATGTCCGCGGCATCGAACCCCCCGCCCGGCTCCATCCAGGCGAGGGTCGCGCGGGTGCGCCCCTCGGCGATGGCCGGGAGCCAGGTGCGCGCGGCGGCGCCGTCGCCGCCGGCCAGGAGCGCGCCCGCACCGAGGCAGACACTCGAGAAGAACGGGGCGCACAGCAGGGACTCGCCCATGGGCTCGAGCAGGGCGGCCAGCTCCACGGCCGTGAGGCCCAGGCCACCGTGGGCCTCGGGAATGGTGACCGCGGTCCAGCCGAGCTCGGCGCCCAGGGCCTTCCAGACCGCGGGGTCGTAGCCCAGCTCGCTGGCCATGGCGGCGCGCACCTGCTCGGAGCCCGAGTGCTCGGCCAGGAAGGCCCGCGCGGTGTCGCGCAGCTCCTCCTGCTCGGGCGTCCACCGGAAGTCCATGCTAGGTGCCGTACACCTTCTGGGGCGGCGCGGCCTTCTGGAGCAGGTCGTGGATGGCGCCGCCCACCTCGTCGGGTGCCCAGCGCTCGCCCTTGTCCACCTCGGGGCCGGTGCGCCAGCCGTCGGCCAGGCTGATCTTGCCGCCCGCCACCTCGAACACCCGCCCGGTCACCTCGCGCGACTCGGCGCTTCCCAGCCACACCACCAGGGGCGAGACGTTGGCCGGGTGCATGGCGTCGAAGCCGCTCTCGGGCCGGGCCATCATCTCCGCGAAGACCTCCTCGGTCATTCGCGTCCGGGCCGACGGGGCGATGGCGTTGGCCGTGATGCCGTAGCGCCCGAGCTCAGCGGCCTGCACCAGGGTGAGGGCGGCGATCCCGCCCTTGGCCGCGGTGTAGGCGCTCTGGCCGATGCTGCCCTGGAGGCCGGCGCCCGAGCTGGTGTTGATGATGCGGGCGTCGACCGCCTCGCCGGCCTTGGACCGGTTGCGCCACCAGGCGCAGGCGTGGCTCGCCACGGCGTAGTGGCCCTTCAGGTGCACCCGCACCACCGCGTCCCACTCCTCCTCGGAGGTCGAGACGAACATGCGGTCGCGCACGAAGCCGGCGTTGTTGACCACCACGTCGAGGCGCCCGAAGGCGTCGAGGGCGGTCTTCACCAGGGCGCCGGCCCGGGCGTAGTCGGCCACGTCGGCGCCGTCGGTCACCGCCTCGCCGCCCTCGGCCCGGATCGTCTGCACCACCTCGTCGGCGGGGCTCTCCCCGCCCGACTCGCCGGCGAGGCTCTCCCCGCCCGACTCGCCGGCGAGGGAGACGCCCAGGTCGTTCACCACCACCCGGGCGCCCGCCCGGGCGAAGGCCAGGGCGTGCTCGCGTCCGATGCCGCGCCCGGCCCCGGTGACGATCACCACCCGGCCGTCGCAGAGTCCCGCCATCTAGAGCCGCTCCAGGATGGTGACGTTCGCCTGTCCGCCGCCCTCGCACATGGTCTGCAGGCCGTAGCGGCATCCGGGGCGCTCCAGCTCGTTGAGCAGGGTTGTCATGAGGCGGGTGCCCGTGTCGCCGATGGGGTGGCCCAGGTCGATGGCGCCGCCGCTGGGATTCACCTTGGTCATGTCCGGGTGGAGCTCCTTCTCCCAGGCCAGCACCACCGAGGCGAAGGCCTCGTTGATCTCCACGGCGTCGATGTCGGCCAGGGTCATGCCGGCCTTCTCGAGGGCGTGCTTCGTCGCCGGGATCGGGGCGGTGAGCATGAAGATCGGGTCGTCCGCCCGCACGGAGATGTGGTGGACCCGGGCGCGGGGCGCCAGGCCGTGCTGCTTCACCGCCGCCTCCGACGCCACCAGCATCGCGGAGGCGCCGTCGGAGATCTGGCTCGCCACGGCGGCGGTGAGGCGACCGCCCTCCTCCAGGGTGGGGAGGTTCGCCATCTTCTCCAGGGTCGTGCCGCGCCGGGGGCCCTCGTCGACGGCCACGTCGCCAAAGGGAGCGATCTCGTTCTCGAAGCGCTTCTCGTCGATGGCGCGGACCGCGCGCTGGTGGCTCTCCAGGGCGAAGCGCTCCATGTCCTCCCGCGAGATGCCCCACTTCTCGGCGATCATCTCGGCGCCCCGGAACTGGGAGACCTCCTGGGTGCCGTAGCGGTCGACCCAGCCGGTGGAGCCGTGGAAGGGGTTCTCGATGCCCAGGGGCTCCGCGGCGGTCATGGCGTAGGAGATCGGGATCGTGCTCATGTTCTGCACGCCACCGGCGACGATCAGGTCGCTGGTCCCGCTCATCACCGCCTGGGCGGCGAAGTGCACCGACTGCTGGCTCGAGCCGCACTGGCGGTCGATGGTGACGCCCGGCACGTGCTGGGGCAGGCCCGCCGCCAGCCAGCAGGTGCGGGCCACGTCGCCCGCCTGGGTCCCGACGGTGTCGCAGCAGCCGAAGATCACGTCCTCGACGGCGCCGGGGTCGACGCCGGTGCGGTCCACCAGGGCCTTGATCACGTGGGCCCCGAGGTCGGCCGAGTGGACGCTGGACAGACCGCCGCCGCGCTTGCCCACGGGCGTGCGGACGGCATCGATGATGTAGGCCTCGGGCATGACGTGCTCCTTCCTCTACTGCTTGACGACGACCGACGAGCCGTGGCCGAAGAGGCCCTGGTTGGCGGTGATGCCCACCCGGGCGCCCTCCACCTGGCGCTCGCCCGCCTCGCCGCGGATCTGCCAGACCAGCTCGCACACCTGGGCGATGGCCTGGGCGGGCACGGCCTCGCCGAAGCAGCCCAGGCCGCCGCTCGGGTTCACGGGGATGCGGCCGCCGAGGGTCGTGGCGCCCTCGCGCAGCAGGCGCTCCGCCTCGCCCGGCTTGCACAGGCCGATGTTCTCGTACCAGTCGAGCTCCAGGGCCGAGGAGAGGTCGTAGACCTCCGCCAGGTCCAGGTCCTCCGGCCCCAGGCCCGCCTCCTCGAAGGCGGCGTGGGGGATGGAGTCCTTGAAGCCCCGATCCGGCGCCGCGATGCCCGCAGCCGAGTCGGTGGAGAACGCCGGCATGTCGATATAGGTGTCCGGGAAGGTCGGCGTCACGGTCGAGACCGCCGCGACCCGGGGCGCATTCGCCCGGCCGTGGCGGCGGGCGAAGTCCAGCGACGACACCACCAGGGCCGCGCCGCCGTCGCTGGTGGCGCAGATGTTCAGCAGCCGCAGCGGCGCAGCCACCAGGTTGGAGGCCAGCACCTCCTCCTCCGTGAACACCTTCTTGTAGCGGGCGTTCGGGTTGTTTGCGCCGTGGCGGCTGTTCTTCACCTTCACGTGGGCGAAGTCGCGCTCGGTGGCGCCGTAGAGGTCCATGCGCCGCCGGGCGTAGAGCCCGAAGTAGGTGGGGTTGGTGGCGCCCAGCAGGTGGAAGCGCAGCCAATCGGGGTCGAGCTGGCGCTCGCCCTTGTTCGGGGCGAGGAAGCCCTTGGGCGTGGTGTCGGCCCCGACCACCACCGCCACGTCGCACATGCCGGCCAGGATGCGGGTGCGGGCCGCCTCCAGGGCCTGGGCGCCGGTGGCGCAGGCGGCGTAGGTGCTCATCACCGGCAGCCCGGTCCAGCCCATGGCCTTGGCGAAGGTCGCGCCCGAGACGTAGCCCGGGTAGCCGTTGCGCACGGTGTCGCCGCCGGCGACGAACTCCACCCTGCGCCAGTCCAGGTCGGCGTCCTTCAGGGCCGCCTGGATGGCGTGCACGCCGTACTCGACGAAGTTCCGGCCCCACTTGCCCCAGGGGTGCATGCCCGCGCCGAGGATCGCGATCTCGTTCTTGCCGCTCATGCCGCTACTCCCGGGCGCCGGCGGAGCCGTTCGCGGGTCGCCACTTCCACATCACGTACTCGTTCTCGTCGTCCTCGTAGAGAGGGCCCAGCACGAGCTCCATGGGCATGCCCAGCTCGAGGCGCTCGGGGTCGACGTCCGGCGCGAGCTGGCCGAGCACCACCATGCGCTCCTCGCCGAGCTCGACGGCCGCCACGGTGTAGGGCACGAAGGGGTCGGGCGAGACGTAGGGCGGCGGCGGTGCGTAGTGGTTGGTGGTGTAGGACCAGAGCTTGCCGGTGCGCGACAGCGCGACCTCCTCGAGGTCGGCGCCGTCGAAGCCCGGCGCCCGGCTCACCGAGACGTCCTTGGGGAAGAAGTAGGTGCCGCTCCCGGGATCGCGCAGGCCGATCAGCTGCGGGGCTTCCTGGTCGAGGGTGAACCAGCCTTCGATGGCCGGGACGCGCTTCTTGCTCATGCTCTCCTCCGTCTCCCGGCCGCCCGGCGCCGGGAGCAACGTACCTCAGGCCCCGGGCGGGGCGTAGCCGAAGCTCTCCGCAGGGAGTTCGCCGTCGATGACACCTGCGCACAGCCGCTGGCGGTGCAGCACCGAGTCGCCCCAGGCGAGGTCCAGGGACCAGGCCCGCTTCATCCACAGGTGCAGATCCTGCTCGTAGGTGTAGCCGATGGCGCCGTGCACCTGGAGCGCCACGTTCGCCGCGTCGCGGGCCGCCTCGCAGGCGGCGAGCTTCGCCATCGACACGTCCACGGCGCGGGTCGGCACGGCGCGGGCCACGGACCAGGCGGCGCGCACCACGTGGGAGCGGGCGTACTCGAGGGCCACCCGCACGTCGGCGAGCAGGTGCTTGACCGCCTGGAAGCTCCCGATGGGGACCCCGAACTGGACGCGCTGGCGGGCGTACTCGGCGGCGAGCGCGATCAGCCGGTCGGCGACGCCCAGGGCCTGGGCCGCGCAGCACAGGGCACCCCGGTCCAGGGCGGCGTCGAGGAGGGCCCGCGCGCGCGGCCCCAGGGCCAGCTGCCGCGCCCGACCCGGCTCCACGTCGACCCGGAACAGCCGCTGGGAGCCGTCCACCGAGGGCTGGGCCTCCAGGCGCACCGCGTCCGGCTCGGCGATCCAGAGCGCGTCCTCGCCGCCCACGCCCTCGGCGCCGAGGATCCGGTCGGCCACGTGGGCGTCGGCCACGGTGGGGCTCGCGGGATGGCGCACGGCCAGGCGCACCGCGCCGGCGGCGACCCCCGGCAGCAGCGCCGCCGCGAGCGCCTCGTCGCCGAGCTCGCGCAAGAGGCCCACGCCGACGGTCGTCCCGACCAGGGGCTCGGCCAGCGCCACGCGCCCGACCTCCTCCATCACGAGCACCAGGTCCGTCTCGTCGCGACCGAGCCCCTCGTGGGCCTCGGGCACCAGCAGGCCGGGCAGGCCCAGCTCGGCGAGCTGCTGCCAGAAGCGCGCGGAGCGACCCGTCTCGGTGTCCCACTGCTCGCGCAGCCACGCCGGTGTGCACTCCGCCTCCAGGAAGTCCCGGGCGGTCTGCTGCAGCAGGCGCTGCTCCTCGTCGAATCCGAAATCCACGGCTACTTCCGAGGCAGCCCGAGCAGGCGCTCGGCGATGATGTTGCGCTGGATCTGGTTGGTGCCGGCGTAGATCGGGCCCGAGAGGGCGAACACGTAGCCCTCGAGCCACTGGCCGCCTTCGCCGCCGCCGTCGAGGAGCTCCGCCCGCGGACCGAGCAGCTCGAGCGCCAGCTCGTGCATGCGCACGTCGAGCTCCGACCAGAAGATCTTGTTCAGGCTGGCCTCGGCGCCGATGCCGCCCCCCGCGAGCAGCCGCGACACCGTCTGGTAGGTGTTGAGGGCGTAGGCCTCGGCGTCCATCCAGCAGCGGGCGACGCGCTCCCGGGCGCCGGGCGCGACCGGGGCGCCGCGACGGACGGTCTCGCGGTAGAGCTTCACCAGGCGATGAGCCGTGCTCTGGAAGCGGGCGGGGCTGCGCAGCATCAGGCCGCGCTCGAAGCCCGCGGTGGCCATGGCCACCTTCCAGCCCTGGCCCTCCTCGCCCAGCAGGTTCTCCACGGGCACGCGAGCGCCGTCGAAGAAGACCTCGGCGAAGGCCGCCTTGCCGTTCAGCTTCTGGATCGGGCGCACCGTCACGCCGGGGGTGTCGAGAGGCACCAGCACGAAGGACAGTCCGTGATGGCGCTTCGAGTCCGGATCGGTGCGGAACAGGCCGAAGAGCCAGTGGGCGTAGGCGCCGCGGCTGGCCCAGGTCTTCTGGCCGTGGATCACGTAGTGGTCGCCGTCGCGGAGGGCCGTGGTCTGGATGTTGGCCATGTCGCTGCCGGCGTTGGGCTCGGACCAGCCCTGGGCCCAGACCTCCTCCGACGACGCCATGGGCTGCAGGAAGCGCGCCTTCTGCGCGGGCGTCCCGTACTCCATGAGCGTCGGGCCGAGCAGGAAGATGCCGTTCTGGTTCACCCGTCCGGGGGCGCCCGCCCGGTAGTACTCCTCCTCGAAGACCAGCCACTCGAGCAGGTCGGCCCCGCGCCCCCCGTACTCCACGGGCCAGGGCACCATGGCGAAGCCGCCGGCGTGGAGCGTCCGCTCCCAGTCCCGGTGCGCCTCGAAGCCCTCGGGCGTGTCGAAGGAGCGCAGCGGCGCCTTCGGCACGTGGGCCTCGAGCCAGGCCCGGGCCTCCTTGCGGAAGGCCTCCTGCGCCGGGGTGTAGGCGAGGTTCATCCTGTCGACTTCGCTCGCCTACGGCTCGCTGCGCGCGCGGCTCCGCCGCGCTTGCGCTGCCACTCACTTCTTCTCATCGAACCGGGCCTCTCGCTTCTCCACGAAGGCGGCGCGGGCCTCCTGGGAGTCGTGCGAGGTGTAGAGCTCGAGGGTGAAGCCCTGCTCGAAGCGGTAGCTCTTCTTCGGATCGAGCAGCTCGATCCCGTTCAGGGACCACTTGGCCAGGCGCAGGGCCTTCGGGCTCTTGCCGGCGATCTTCGCCGCCAGGGCCCGCGTCTCGTCCAGGAGCTTCTCCCGGGGCACCACCGACTCGACGCCGCCCAGCCGGTGCACCTCGTGGGCGCCGATGGCCTCGCCCGTGTAGAGCATGCGCCGGGTCTTCTGCATGCCCACCAGGCGCATCAGATGGGTGGCGGCGCCCAGGGCGCCGCGGTCGATCTCGGGCAGCGAGAAAGTGGCGTCCTCGGAGGCGATCACCACGTCCGAGGAGCCGGAGATGCCGATGCCGCCGCCGATGCAGAAGCCGTGCACGGCCGAGATCACCGGCACCGGGCAGTCGTAGAGGGCGGCGAAGCTGTCGTAGCAGGCGCGGTTCACCTCGACGATCCTGCTGCCGTCGGCGGCCAGCTCCTTCACGTCGACGCCCGCCTGGAAGCCGCGGCCCTCGGCGCGGACGATCACGCAGTGGACGTCGTCGCGGCGGCCCATCGCCCCCACGGCGTCGGCGAAGGCGCGCCAGCCGGCGCTGTCCAGGGCGTTCACCGGCGGGTTGTCGATGACGACCTCGCCCACGCCGTCGCGGATCTCGGTACGGATGACCATGGTGCCTCCCTCACGCCCCCGGGGCGAGCCGGGCCAGGGTCGCCTCGGCCTCGGACACGATGCGCGCCACCAGCTCGGCGCAGGACGGGCGGTCGTCGATCAGGCCGGCCACCGAGCCGCTCGGCAGGTAGCCCCCGACCGGGTCGCCGTCCTGCATGGCCCGCTTGGCGAGCATGGGGGCGTTGGCGGCCATGATCATCTGGGAGGCGGAGAGGCGCTCGTGGCGGCGCATGGCCAGGCCGGCGCGCAAGAGCTCCGGGATCGATGCGCCCGTGGCCTTGCGCAGGCCGAGCGCGTTGCGCAGCGCCAGCAGGCGCTGGGAGAGGGGGCCCGCGCCCTCGAGCCGGCGCAGCAGCTCGTTGCGGACCATGCGCTGGGGCAGGCCGTCGATCTCCCGACTCACCACCACGTCGTCCACGGTGGCCGCCAGGTAGCGCTGGCTGGTGGCGTCGGGGACGGGGCTCTCGCGGGTGAGCAGGAAACGCGTGCCCATGGCCACGCCCTGGGCGCCGAAGGCCAGCGCCGCCACCAGGCCCCGGCCGTCCTTGAAGCCGCCCGCGGCGATCACGGGGACGCCCACCGCGTCGGCGCAGGCGGGGACCAGCAGCGAGGTGGGCACCGAGCCCGTGTGGCCGCCGCCCTCGCCGCCCTGCACGATGATGGCGTCGGCCCCGAGCTTCTCGGCCTTCACCGCGTGCTTGACCGCGCCGCAGGTGGGGATGCAGACGACGCCCGCGCGCTTGAGGTCGGCGATGCGCTCGGCGTCCGGCGCGCGGTTGTAGCCGGCGGCCTTCACCCCCTGGCGGACGATCGCCTCGGCGATCACGTCGGCCCCGGGGGCGTCCATCAGGAAGTTCACGCCGAAGGGCCGGTCGGTGCGCTTCTTCACCTCGACGATGGCGTCCTCGACCTGCTCCGGCGGGATCGTGGCGGCGGCCAGGAAGCCGAAGGCGCCCGCGTTGCTGGCGGCGGCCACCAGCTCGGGCGTGGCCACCCAGCCCATGCCCGTCTGGAGCAGGGGGTAGGGGACCTCGAGCAGGTCGCAGAGGGGCGTGTGGAGGGGGGAGCGCACGTCCGTCTCGGCCCGGGCCTCAGCCCGGGACCTCCCGGTCGCGCGCGCCCCCGGGATCGAGCACGTCGCGGACCAGGCGCAGGGCGTCGGCGTCCGGCTGCGGCGTCTCCGGCACCGAGGCGGGGACCTCCAGCGCGAAGCCGGTCTGCGCCACCACCTCGTCCACCGACACGCCCGGGTGGACCGAGCGGAGGCGCATGCGCCGGTCGGGGGTCTCGAAGTCGAGCACCGCCAGGTTGGAGACCACCCGCCGCACCTCGTGGAAGCGCGCCGCGCCCTCGCCGAGGGCCGCGGCCCGGTCGTAGCCGACGCCCGACACCACGTCGACCTTCTCCACGAAGACCTTGGCGCTGTGGTTCGGCACCCAGTAGCTCGTGGTGTGGGAGATGGTGTTGCCGGGGGCGCCGCGCATGCCCAGGAGCTGGGCCTTGGGCCGGGCGTAGTCGCCGATGCAGGCGAAGTTGTGGTTGCCGTGGCGGTCGATCTGGCTGGCGGTCATCACCACGTGACGACGCCCGCCCCAGAGCAGGTCGAAGACCCGCCGGAAGGGCAGCCAGCCCTCCACCACCGGCTCGGTCCCGGCGTCGCCGGTCACCGGCGCCACGTCGTCGCGCAGGAAGGCCACACCGTCGGTCATCAGCAGGTCCGGCTCGAAGGTCAGCTTTGCGAGCTTGGCGCCGATGGCGGGCACCGAGCCGAAGGCGCTGGCCAGGCGCTCGCCGTCGCCGCGGAAGACGTCGGCCACGGCGGCGGCGCAGATCTCGGCACGGGTGACGTCACTCATCCCCGTGCCTCCTCGCGGACGACCCGCTGGTAGTCCGCCTCGCCGGGCAGGGTGAGGTAGCGCTCCTCGAAGGCGGCCCAGGCCTCGGGGTCCTTGGCGGTGGCAGCGTACCTGCGCTGGAAGGTCTCGTCGCGGCCGTAGTCCGGCGGGCACTCGGTGAAGTGGGCGCCGCCCGGCGCCTCGATCACCCCGTCCACCTGGGTGCGGTTCAGGAGCAGGGTCTGGGGCGGTCCGGCCTTGGCCAGGTCCGAGGTCGGGACGATCCGCTCGCAGGAGACGAAGCGCCGCACGGCCGCCTGGCAGAAGAGGTCGTCGAAGTAGGGGTCGGGGCCCAGGTACTGGCCGTTGCCCCGGGCGTCGGCCCGGTTCACGTGGACGAGGGCGGCGTCGAGCGCGAGGGCGGGCATGGCGACCAGCTCCTCGCCGTCGGCGTACGGCGAGCGCACCCGGGCCAGCCCCGGGTTGTGGGTGAGCACGTCGGAGCCGAGGCCCGCCCGGGTGGGCAGGAAGGGCAGGCGCAGGGCGGCCGCGTAGAGGCCCCACTGCAGCATGCCCTCGTCGAGCTCCATCACCTCGAGCCCTCCCGACTGGCGCGCGGCCCGGAAGTGGGGCTCCAGGGGGATCGAGTCCAGGGAGACGAAGCCGTAGACGAGCTTGCGGATGCGGCCGGCGCGGCACAGCAGCCCGACGTCGGGCCCCCCGTAGGTCACCACGGTCAGGTCCTTGAGGTCGCTGCGCAGGATCTCCCGCACGAGCGACATGGGCTTGCGCCGGGAGCCCCAGCCGCCGATGCCCAGGGTCATGCCGTCCCTCAGCTCGGCGACGACCTCCCGCTCTGTGGTCCGCTTGTCCACGCACGTCCCCGGCCCGGGCCCGCAGGCCGGGCCGGCAATACAATAACGATACGTATCGTTTCGTTCAACTCGCCCTGGAGAGAGCCCCGGCAGAGGTCACGGCAGGGCGAAGGCGACGACCGCGTCGCCCGGCTCCGACCAGCCGTGGCCGCCGGCCGCCACCACCACGTACTGCCGCCCCTGCGGCGAGAGCCGGTAGGTGAGGGGGGTAGCGTTGGCGGTGTAGGGCAGGCGGTGGCGCCAGACCTCCTCGCCGGTGTCGGCGTCGAAGGCGCGCAGGTACCTGTCCGTGGTGGCGCCGACGAAGACCAGCCCGCCCGCGGTGGCGATCGAGCCGCCGAGGTTGGGCGAGCCCACGTCGCCCTGCAGCCACCAGATCGGGAACGGGGCCTGGTCGCGGCTCGTGCCCAGCGGCACCTCCCACAGGATCTTCCCCGCCACCAGGTCCACGCCCGTGAGGGTTCCCCAGGGTGGCGCGTTGCAGGGGGCGCCCAGGGGCGAGAGCAGCGGCGAACGCAGCACGGCGTAGGGCGTCCCCGCCATCGGGTACATGTCGTTCGGGTATTCGACGGTCTTGTCCTCGAGGGCGTCGTACTCGGTCCGGGGCATCAGCTGCACGACCAGGGGCATGCGGCTCTGGTTCACGAAGAGCCGTCCCCGCTGGGGGTCGATCGAGACGCCGCCCCAGTTGGCCCCCCCGGCCGGACCCGGGAAGTGGATCGAGCCCTGGAGCGACGGCGGGGTGTAGAGGCCCTCGGAGCGATGCGCCGCGATGCGCTCGCGGCAGGCGCCCCGGTCCCAGGGCGTGAAGCCGAAGGCGTCGTCCGGAGTGAGCGTGTGCGGGTGCAGGGGCGGTACGTGGGTGGGAAAGGGCTGGGTGGGCGAGAGCCGCTCGCCCTCGGCCGGGTCCTGGGGCACCGGCCGCTCCTCCACGCCGAAGATCGGCTCGCCGCTCTCGCGGTGCAGGAGGAACACGAGGCCCATCTTGGTGGCTTGGACCACGGCGGGCACCGGACCGCTCTCCAGGGGCAGGTCGACGAGCGAGGGCTGGGAGGCGACGTCGTAGTCCCAGACGTCGTGGTGGACGGTCTGGAAGGACCAGGCCGGGCGACCGCTGCGCGCGTCGAGGGCCACGGTGGAGCTGGCGTAGTGCCCGAGGGTGCCGCGCAGGGCGCCGAAGTAGTCGGGCGAGGCGTTGCCGGTGGGCACGAAGACCAGGCCGCGGTCGGCGTCGGCGGAGAGGATCGACCAGACGTTGGGGGTGCCGCGGGCGTAGCGGCCGCCCTCCACGCGCGTGGGGTAGTGGCCCGGCGGGACCGGGTCCCAGGCCCAGCGCCGGCGACCCGTGCGGGCGTCGAAGGCCCGCACCACGCCGCTCGGCGCGTCCACGCGCAGGTTGTCGGCCACCAGCGCGCCGATCACCACCACGTCGTCCACCACCAGCGGCGGCGACGTGGGGTAGTACTCCCAGGGCGCCGCATCGCCGATGCCCTCGCGCAGGGCCACGCGGCCCGCCTCGCCGAAGTCCGGGCAGGGGATGCCGGTGGCGGCATCCAGGGCGATGAGCTGGGAGTCGAGGGTGCCGGTGAAGATTCGCGCCGCGCAGGTCGCCTCGGCCGCACGCTCGGGATCCCGCCAGTGGGCGACGCCTCGACACACGCGCGGGTAGGGCCCCTCGATCCGGGTGACCCGCTGCTCCGGGTCGAAGCGCCACAGCTCCGCGCCCGACTCGGGGTCCAGGGCGATCACCCGGTTGAACGCCGTGCAGAAGAACAGGCGGTCGTCCACCACGATGGGCGTGGCGTTGAAGGACGTCCGGGTGGTCCCGTCGCTGCCGTCGTCGACGTCGCCGTGGCGGTAGGTCCAGGCCACCTCGAGGTGGCGGACGTTCTCGCGTCGGATCTGGTCCAGGGGCGACCAGCGCAGGCCGCCCTTGTCGCCGCCGTACTCCGGCCAGTCGGCCGTGGGGCCCGAGAGGTCGACGGAGACCGGGCCGGAGCAGGCGCCTCCGAGTGCGAGCAGCGTCGCGCTCGCGGCGACCAGGGCGACGGCCAGCGCGGCCCGCGGGCCGACGACCGACAGGGGATCCATGGAGCCTCGCGCGGGTTGTGGGTCGGACTGCAACATGTTCTAATCAGCCGCCCGGTGTCAACCGCCCCCCGACCCGAGCTCCAGGAGCGGCCCATGTCCCGATCGCTTCCGTTCTGGCAGTCGCTGGCGTTCGCCGAGCCCGACCAGCTTGTCCCGCTGGCGAAGCATTGCGAGGAGCTCGGCTTCGAGGGCGTCCTGGTCTCGGACCACCTCTTCTTCCCGGGCGAGCTGCGCTCCAGGTACCCGTACGCCGAGGGCGGAACGCCGGGGTTCGACGCGACGACGCCCTTCCCGGAGCCCTGGGCCGCGATCTCCGCCATGGCCGCGGTGACCACGCGGCTGCGCTTCGCGACGATGATCTACGTGCTGCCCTTGCGGAACCCGCTGGAGGTGGCCAAGAGCACCGCCACGGCGGCGGTGCTCTCGGGCGGGCGGGTCGCCCTGGGCGCCGGCGCCGGCTGGATGCGGGAGGAGTACGACACCCTGGGCGTTCCGTTCGAGGGCCGCGGTCGGCGCTACGACGAGTCGATCGAGGCGCTGCGCAAGCTCTGGCGCGGCGGGATCACCCGGCACGACGGCGACGCGTTCCGCTTCGGACCGCTGGCCATGAGCCCGGCGCCGCCGGCGCCGCTGCCGATCTGGATCGGCGGGCTCTCGAAGCCGGCCCTGCGCCGGGCGGCCCGCCTGGGGGACGGCTGGCTCGGCACCGGCCAGACGCCCGGAGAGGCCGAGGTGCTGCTGGCCCGGCTCGGCCGTCTGCGGGCGGAGGCCGGCCGCGCCGATCTGCCCTTCGAGGCCATCGTGCCGCTCACGGTGCCGCCCGAGCCCGACGCCCTGCGGCGTCTGCGCGACGCCGGGGCCACGGGGACGGTGAGCTACCCGTTCGTCTACGCCCTCGGCCCCAGCTCGACCCTCGAGGCCAAGCGCGCCTACCTGGAGGGGTTCGCCGAGCAGGTGATGGCCCGGCCGCTCGACTGAGCCCCGCGAGGCCGCTCGACTGAGCCCCATGGTAGGGTGGCGCCGTGGCCCTCGACCTCGCCGCCCACGGCCTGCGCCTTCCCGACACCCGGCCCGAGATCCCCGGCGGCGGCCCCCAGCGGGTGAGCGACGTCCTCGAGCGCGGCCTGCGCGCACACCCCGAGCGGCTGGCCCTGGTGGGTCGCCACGGCCGCTACACCTGGGCGGAGCTCGATCCCGCCGCCGACCGCGCGGCCCAGGCCCTGCGCGACCTGGGCGTCGCGCCCGGCGACGGGGTGGCCGCCTGCCTCCCCAACGACGCGGACATCGTGGTGGCCTTCCTGGGCGCCCTGCGCCTGGGCGCGCTCTGGGTAGGGGTGAGCCGCGCCCTCGCGCCGCCGGAGAAGCGCTACCTGCTGGACGACTGCGACGCGTCGGTGCTGCTCGCGACGGGCGACGTGGCCGCGTCCCTCGAGCCCCTGCGCGGGGAGCTGCCGTCGCTCCGCCACCTGCTGCGCGCGGATCCGGGCGACGCCGGGAGCGACTGGGCCCGGGTGCTGGCCGCGGCCGTCCCGAAGCGGCCCGACGTCGACATCGACCCCTTCGCGCCCGCCGCCGTGGCCTACACGAGCGGGACCACGGGCTTTCCGAAGGGCGCCGTCCACAGCCAGCACAACCTGCTGCTGCCCGGGGCGGTGACCGCCGCCCGGGGCGACACGCCCGCCGACGAGAACCTGGGCGTGGTGCTCCCGCTGACGATCCTGAACCTCATGGTGCTCGGGCCGCTGGTGGCCTGGCAGGTGGGCTGCCCCTGCGTGTGCATGGACCGCATCGACGCCCCGGGCATCGCCGCCTGGGTGCGCGACGAGCGGGTCGCCGCCTTCGCCGGCGTGCCGGCCATCCTGCACGACCTGCTCACCCATCCCGAGGTGCGCCCCGAGGACCTGGGCCCCCTGAAGCGCCCCATGGTGGGCGGCGCCGACTGCCCGGAGTCGTTCCGCAGCCTCTACCGGGAACGCTTCGGCCGGGAGGTCGGCATCGGCTACGGCATGACCGAGGCGCCCACCGCGGTGACGGCCGGCGAGGGCGGAGACCTGCGGCTCGGCCTGTGCGGCCAGCCCCTGCCCCAGATCGAGATCACGATCCGCGACGGGGAGAGCCGTGTGCTCGCGGCCTGCGCCGTGCTCGGCGTGGCCGACGCGCGCCTGGGGGAGCGCGTCGCGGCGGTGGTCCAGCTCGCTCCCGACGCTGCCGCGACGGCCGACCAGCTCCGCGCCCACTGCACGGCTCAGCTCGCCCGCTACAAGGTCCCCGACACGATCGTGTTCGTCGACGCCATGCCCCGCAACGCCATGAACAAGATCGTGAAGCCCCAGCTGCGGGAGCTGGTGGAGGGGCGACCGCCGGCCACGAACTCTTCGTGACGTTTCGGTGGCGACCGGTCTTCCGTCGTCGTCACGTGTAGAGTCGGGTGGCGATGCGAGGAATCTTCAGTCTCTTCACGCCGATCTGCTCGCTCGGCCTCGCGTTGTCGCCGGCGTTCGCCCAGGTCGATCTGCTGGAGCCGGACGCGATCCTGAATGACGCCAGCGCCACCGGAGAGGTCGTCGTTGGCGATCGGGCGCCCGGCGTCACGGCGACCGCGTGGGTGCGGGGGATCCCGGTCACCCTGCCCGAGCTACCCGGGGTCACGAACAGCTCCAGCGCCCGCGGCGTGTCGGGGGACGGGACCACCGTTGGGATCGACTCGGGTCTAACGGGAGAGATCTTCCGCTTCTCCGATCTCTCGGATCCCACGGCGGGAGGCGTGGCCGTGGCCGCCGAGAACTTCCCGGATTCTCCCGTACCGGACGCGGCAAGTGGGCAGCCGGACTTCGATGGCTCCGTCGTCGTCGGTGATGGCGCTCGCGCTCTCGGTGCCGAGGCGGCGGCCTTCGATCCGGCGGGCAACATCACCGCCCTAGGACGCGCTCCCGCGCTGCTCTCCAAAAGCACGGCAAACGACGTCGATCATGCTGGGGTGACGGCGGTCGGTTTCGTCAGCACGCTGCTTGCCCTGATCGGCGAGGCGGCCTCCTTCGACGTGACCAGCCCCGGCTCCTTCATCACCTACGGCGTCCTGCCCGGGGGCGCGTACTCCGTCTTCTTCGCAGTCTCGGGAGACGGCAGCACCTTCGTGGGTAGCGGCTCCTCGTCGAACGCCCTCATCGAGGAGGCCCTCGTCTACGACGACGTTCTGGGGCTGACCGCACTTGGAGACCTCGCTGGAGGCAGCTTGGAATCTCGGGCGCTTAGCGTCACGCTGAACGGCGACCTGATCGCCGGCCGCTGCAACACGGCAGCCGGTCAGGTTGGCTGCTACTGGCGGCAAGCCGTCGGAGCCGACTCGGTCTTCGGCGGAGCTGCCCAATGCGAGTCCGTTGGCAGCGGTTTCGAAGTCTGCGACGCAGAGGCAGAGGCCCTCGCCGCCAACCTGCTGCCCGCGGGCTGGCGGCTGAGCGAGATCCGCTTCAGCGCGGACGGCGGCTATGTCTACGGCAACGCCCAGGATCCGGCGACTACGCCGTTCGGCTGGGGTCGTGTGCTCGCTCCGCCCGCGGCGACGCTCTCGCCCGATCCGCTCGCCTTCGAGCGGGCGGGCTCCCTCTACGAGCTCTCGCTGTTCGCGGCTGACACGACACGCCACGAGTACTTCTTCTTGCTCGCACACCCCACCACGGAGGCCGAGAGCCTCGGCTTCTCGCTCACCTCGGACGCTGCCTTCGCCGCGGTGGGAGCCGATAGCCGGGGCACGTTCTCCGCGCTGTCGGTGGACGCCCAGTCCGGAGCCCAGGCGGATCTCACGGCGGTGAGCACCGGGGCCAGCGCAGGGGCGCTGCTGCGCATCCGCTTCGGCAGCGCTCCGGCGACGCTCACTGTGTCGCCCGTTGGCGGGAGCCCGGTTCATGGGGCGTTCGGGAGCGCCCCGCCTCCGTCGCTCTCGCCCGTGCCCGCGGTCTCCACGCAGCTCCTGGTCGTGCTCGTGCTCGTACTGCTTGGCCTGGGCGGGTCCGCGATCCGGGCTTCGGTGCCGGACGCTACGGCTGGTTGACGTAGATCGGGCTCGACCAGGCACGCTCCTGGAGCGGTGCCAGGCAGTCGTCGTCGAAGTCCGTGGGGTAGCCGCCGTAGCAGGGCGTGGTCTTCACCGGCTGGCCCTCGGCGTCGAACTCCGTGCGCAGGTTGGCGCCGTTCACGGCCGGCGTCTCCTCCTGGATGGCGCGCACGTAGTAGAGCGCGTCGCGTCCCGAGGCGGGGAACTCCGGGTCCTCGAAGCGCACCACGCAGCCCGCCGGGTCCGACGGGCAGTCGAAACGCCGCCACGGGTCCTCGATCAGGCCGTCGACCGGCTCGCCCGGCGTGGCCTGGGGACGGACCCGCACCACCTCCACGCCGACGATCCGGTGGCGCTCGTCCGACGGGTGGTAGCACTCGCCGCGGCACAGGTACTCGAGGCGTTCCGGCGACAGCGCCGCGCGGCTCTCCTCGGAGCAGCCCGGCTTCTGGACGAAGGCGCCGACGGCGCGTACCTCGAAGCGGGGCACGTCGCCCAGGGCGGTCTCGGCGCCCATGGGGAGCGGTCCCTCGGGCGCGTTCAGCAGGTCGAACCAGAGCAGCAGGCGCGGGCCGCTCGTGCCATACACCTCGCCGCGTTGCAGGGCATCCCAGACCGCCTCTCGGCTGCGGCCGTCGGCGTGGACGGCGGCCAGGCCGCCCGGGTAGAGGAAGCTGGCCACCCGCTCGGCGTCTCCGCCCGCCAGCCCCTGGGCGCCGGCCGCGCTCCGGTCGTAGGGGCGGTCGGGCTGGGCCCCGGGGGTCGTGCGCCGCTGGGTGGTGCGGAACAGCCAGTCGTAGAAGGCCGAGCGCGGACCGGTGGCCTCGGTCATGCGCCGCCGCTCGTACTGCTTGTAGCCCGTGCCGGGGCGCGCGGTGTGGTTGTCGCTCGAGGCCAGGAAGCCCCAGCGAAAGCGCAGGGGGCGCCCGTCCTCCGTGGACTCCTCGAAGTTGGAGAGCGCCATGGCGTACTGCACCGAGCCCTTGGGTCGGTAGCCGAGCGACGCCTTGAAGCAGTCGCGACACTGGTCGCAGTCGAGCCAGTCCTCGGCGCTCGCGTCCGGGAAGACCTGGCGGAAGGCCACGCCGGCCTCCAGGGCCAGCTGCCGCGCCGCGGCGACCCGGTCGTTGCACTCGTCGGCGGGCAGGGCGCCGCAGCGCTCGCGCATGATCTCGCCGGCGCGCCAGCAGCAGGGCAGGAAGTCCAGGGTGGGCTCGGGGCACTGGGCCACGCCCCTGGCGTCGGCCTCGACGGCGCGCCAGGGCCGGTACTCCTCGGAGTTGCCGTGGCCCGACATGATCTCCACCAGCGACTGCACGTCGGGGTCGTGCTGCTCCCGGGAGAGCTGCTTCTCGAGGTCCGTGCCCGGCGGCGAGTAGAAGCCCCAGGTGGTGCCGTGGGGGATCACGAAGACCGGGAAGCCCCACTGGGCGAGCTTCTCGAAGAGCGCGCCGGGGTCGCCCGCGTTCTCGCGACAGTCCGGCGGCAGGTCCCGGGTGTCGACGCCGCGGGGGCAGGTCTCGATCTCGGCCAGCCGGTCCAGGTACCACTCGAAGTCGGCGTACTCGCTCCAGCCCAGGGGGTCGACCCAGCGGAGCAGGCGCAGGCCCTCGATGCCGAGGGCGGCGGTGGGTCGGTCGCCCCCGCCTTCGCCGCTCCGCGCTTCGCCGGTGAGCGCGCCGAAGAGGCCGGTGGCCTCGTCGGCGAGCGAGTTGATGGGACGGGCGGGCAGGTCTTCGTCGGCCAGGTCCCGGAAGATCACGTTCTTGTGTCCCCAGTGGGTCTCGGGCGTGGGGCCCACCTGGGTCCACTCCCAGCCCGCCAGGGCGACCAGGTCGGGGTCGTCGGCGCTGCCCGCCCGTTCCTGGCACGCGCGCAGGCTGCGCTTGCTGGCCTCCCAGTGCTCGGGGGTGAGGGCTTCGGCGTGGTCGGTCAGCGAGAAGAAGTCGAGCTGCGAGCAGTAGCGGGCGAAGTCGCAGGCGTCCGCCGGCGGGTGCGCGCCCTCGCCGGCCACCACGGGCAGGGAGAAGAAGAAGGCGTCGATGGAGTAGGTGGAGTGGACGTGGAGGTCGCCGAAGAGGATGCGCTTCGGGGGCCGTGCCCGCGCCGCCCCAGCCACGGCGTCGAGGGTCTCGCGGGCCCGGTCCTGGGCGCGGGCGGTGGCTGCGACGGCGCTCTCCGCCCGCCCGGGTCCCTCCACGGTGCCGGCCGTCCGATCGCTCCCCCCGCAGCCCGCCGCGACCCCCAGGGCGAGTGCCAGCCCGAGCGACGGGGCCAGCCCCAGGGCGAACGCCGACGACGCCGGTGCTCCGCCACACGTTCGTGCGTGACGACCCATCTCCCCCCCTCGAACGACCGCGCGCCGCGGCGTCAAGGCAGCGCCCGCTCGGCGAACCAGAAGAGGCTCGCCGCGAGCACCGCCGCCGATCCCGCCTGGATCACCAGTGTACGTTGTCCGCCGGCCTTGCGGAGCCCGAACCGCAGCAGGGGCCAGACGGCCACCACGGCGGCGAGCTGACCCAGCTCCACGCCGACGTTGAAGCCGAGCAGGGCCAGGGCGAGGCGCTCCGGCGGCAGGGCCATCTCCGTGAGGAAGCCGGCGAAGCCGAAGCCGTGCACGAGTCCGAAGACGAAGGCCAGCAGCCAGCGCAGCCGGAATCCGCGCCGGGCGCGCGCCACGAGGCCGAAGTAGCACAGCGAGAAGAGCCCGACGCCCGCCACCGGCAGTGCCGGGAGCGCCAGGCCTCCGACCCCGCAGGCCACGACGGCCAGGGCGAAGAGGCCGGTGCACGCGACCACCAGCTGGCGCCGGGCGGTCGCTCCCAGGGTGAGCAGGGTGTTCTCGACGGACACCACGCCGATCGACAGGGCGATCAGCGACTCCACGACCCGCCCCTCGGGCTCGACCCAGCCGAGCACGCCGAGGGCCAGGGTCAGGCTGTGGGCCACCGTGAAGCCGGTGACGACCGTGGCCACCTCCGCGAGCCCGAAGCCGGCGAGCAGCAGCGCGAGCAGGAAGAGCAGATGGTCCCAGCCCGTGGCGATGTGCTCCACCCCGAGCTTCACGAAGGCGCCCGGATCGCTCGCGACGGGCGCGGGGCCGGCGGCGAGCGGGGCCGCGGTCGCGCCGATCACGAACACCCGCTCGACGGCGGGGGCGCCGTCGAGGCGGATGCGCGCCAGGTGCAGGTGGCTCGAGACGGCCTCGAGGAAGGGATCGGCCCGGATCAGGAGGTCGCCGCCCGCGCTGCACGCGATCCGCCAGCGCCTCGTCACGTGGGTGGGGTCGGCGCTGGGAAAGCGCCGGACGGGGCCGTCGACCGCGCAGGGCTCGCCGCCGGCGAGCAGGCGGAGGGCGCCGCTGAGATAAGCGTCCACCTGCGCAGCGAGCCCCGGCCGGTAGCGCAGGTCTTCCGGGGTGACGCCGCCCAACGCCGGCAGGGTGCGCTGCAGGTCGGGCCAGGTGGCCCGCAGGGTCACCTCGGCTCGAGGTTTGGCGCCGGTCTCGACGTCCCAGGAGGAGGTGGAGGTGGAGCGCGCGTGGCCGGCCGCCGTGCCGGGCGCGGCGAGCAGGAGCGCGACCCCCGCGCGCAGCAGCGCCACGCCCGCGCGTCGTCCCGGACCGCTCAACCGCCTTCACCCAGGGCGGCCTCGTCCCGGACGATCTCCGCCTCGTCGCGCAGTCGCTCGAGGGTGTTGCGCAGGGCCGCCTCGCCCAGGGAGCGCAGGTACTCGGCGCGGACCTGGGCGCGGACGTCCTCGAAAGGAGGCAGCGAGCCGGCCTGGCGATCCCGCAGGACGAGCACGCGGAATCCGCTCGCCGTGCGCAGGGGATCGCTCACCGCGCCCGGCTCCATGGCCATGGCCGCGGCCGCGGCCGTGGGTCCCAGATACTGGCGCAGGGTCTCCTGGGGCACGGGGCCGCCGGGCAGCGGAGCCGGCTGGGGGTCGCCCCAGCGCTCCACCGCGACGCCCAGGGGCTCGCCGGCCCGCAGCGCCGCGGCCAGCGACGCGGCCCGGGCCCGGGCCTCCTCCTCGCCGTGTCGCGCCAGGGAGACGAAGGCCGCGTCGACGTGGAGACGCGGCGGCAGTCGGAAGCGCTCCGGCTGCTCCGCATGGAAGGCGCGCAGCGCGGCCTCGTCCGGCTCCACGGCCTCGGCCTCCGCGGTGAGTGCGGCGATCACGGCCGACACGATCGTGCGACGAGCGATGGCCTCGTGGCGGGCGAGCCCGAGCTCGAGCCCGCGCTGGAGCAGCAGCTCCTCGTCGATCATGCGCTCCAGGAGGTGGCGCCGCTCGGCGGGGTCGAGGCGGAGCTCCCGGCGCTCCGCGGCCACGGCGCTCACGAAGCGGGTGAAGGCCTCGCCCGGGATCGGATGGCCGTTCACGGCCGCGACCGCGCCGGGCGGGAGCGTCGCGTCGGTGCGTCCCGAGCGGGCCAGGCCCACCGCGGCCAGCGCGATGCCCGCGAGGGCACCGGCGGCCAGGAGCCACAGGGCGCGTCGATCGCCGGACATGGGGCGGCGAGTGTAGACGCAGATCCGCCCCGAGATCAGCCCGGCTGGAACAGACGCAGTACCGTGTCGCGCAGGGCCGCCACGTCGGCCTCGACGCCGGTCTCCAGGACTACCGCCGCCCCGAGGGCCAGGGTGACGAGCAGCTGGCCGACGGCCTCCGGGGCGACCGCGGAGGGCAGGCGCCCGGACTCGGCGGCGCTGCGGGCATGGCGGCCGACGCGCTCCGCGGCCTCTCCGAGCAGGGCCGCGAAGCGCTGGCGCAGCTCCGGTGACCGCCCGCAGGCCTCGAGCAGGCGATGCAGGGGCAGGGCGTCCTCGGCGGGGCCGGGCCGGCTCTGCAGGAGCTCGGCGAAGCGGTGGACGGTCGAGGTCAGGTCGCCGCGCTCCCCGGTGCCGATGACCGCGTCGAACAGGGCGCCGAGGATCCGCTCCATCACCGCCACCAGGAAGTCCGCCCGGTCGCGGAAGTGCACGTAGAAGGCGCCCCGGGTGAAGCCCGCCCGGGCGCAGATCGCATCCAGGCTGGGGGCGTCGATGCCCCGCTCGGCGAACTCGGCCAGGCCGGCCTGCAGCAGGGCCTCGCGCGTATCCCGCTTGGTCTCGGCCCGGGTCCGGCCGCCCGCGGCCGGGGTCGTCGTCATGTGCCTTGACATACCGAGTCGTATGTGGAGAATCAAGTCCGCATACGGGGCCGTATGCGGAACCTCGCGCGCCCGCAGAGGAGTCCTCCCATGAGCGCTGCTGCACCCGCCCGCCCGGATGCCGTCCCCGGGCACGAGGTCGTCCGGATCTGGAGCCTGCACCTGCTGTGCTTCGCGCTGCCCCTGACCACCCTGGCCTTCCTCCTCACCGCCCCCCATCCGTGGTTCTTCTCGCTCCCCTGGCTGGCGGTGGTGGTGGGCTCCGTGCTGCTCGACAACCGCTCCTCCGCGGAGACGCGCCAGCCGGCCGAGGCCCTGCCCGGCTGGCCCTTCGACGCCGTGCTCTACGTGCTGTTCGCCCTGCAGCTGGTGAACGTGGCGCTCGGCGTGTGGATGGTGGCCGAGCACGGCTTCTGGCGGATCGACACCTTCGTGGCCTGGCAGCTCATCGGGATCAACTCGGGCTACTCGGGGATCGTCGTTGCCCACGAGCTCATGCACCGGCGAGAGAAGCACTTCCAGCTCATGGGGCGCGTGCTGATGGGCTCGGTGCTCTACGAGCACTTCTTCACCGAGCACCTGCGCGGCCATCACGCGCGGGTCGGGACGGCCGAGGATGCGGCCACCGCCCGCTTCGGAGAGAGCTTCCACCGCTTCCTCCCGCGCACCCAGGTGGCGCAGTTCAAGAGCGCCTGGCGCCTCGAGGCCCGGCGCCTCGGCGACGCCGACATGCCCTGGTGGGACCGCCGCCTCCTGCGCAGCCGGGTCGTCCAGGGCCTCGCGGCCGAGTGGGCCGTGGCCTTCGGCGTGCTCGGGTTCCTGGGTCTCGGGCCCTTCGTCTTCTACCTGGCCCAGGCGCGCACCGCCCAGGTGCTGCTCGAGGCCGTGAACTACTTCGAGCACTGGGGCCTCCAGCGCTCGGGCAAGCGCGTGGCGCCGGTGGACTCCTGGGACACCAATTCCTGGTTCACGCTCTACACCCTGGTGGGCCTGTCCCGGCACGCCGACCACCACGCCTTCGCCTCCCGTCCCTATCAGCAGCTGCGGCACTGGGAGGAGAGTCCGAAGCTGCCTCGCGGCTACTTCGGGATGGTCGTGCTGGCCCTCCTGAACAACCGTCGCTTCCAGAGCGTCATGACCGAGGAGCTGGAGCGGCGCCGACTCGGGCCGTTCGCGCCCTCCCCCACGGGGGCTGGGGCGAAAGCCTGAGGGCGAGCGCGCTCCAGCGGCGTGCAGGATCCGTCTCAAGCGCCCCGCTTCTGTGACGTTCGGGGTACGGGCCTGACGGAAACCGGCGACAGGGCTGCGAAGCTCGTCTTGACGTGGGCCCTCGGCCCCGCCAACATCGAAGACTCAGGAGGACGCCTCATGCGCTGTCTACCCCCCATTCGTGCATCCTTCGCGCGCGCGTTCTTCGGTGCGGCCCTCGCGGCAGCCCTGCTGCTCGCTCCGAGTCCGGCCGAGGCGGCCTCCCAGCGGCCCGGCGGCACCACGAACTCCGTGCCGACCTCGCCGGTGCCCGAGCCCACCAGCATGCTGCTCTTCTCGGCGGGCCTGCTCGTGGTGGCCTCGGCCGTCCGTCGCCAGCGACGCCAGGACTAGCCCGCGCCCTCGATGTCCCGGCCCCCGGGACGTCGCCGCTTCGGCAGCAGCCCCAGCGCCGCGATGCCCGCGAGCACGTAGGGGAGCGTCCAGCCGCCGCGCACGAAGGGCGTGCGGCCCCGACTCGGCGCGACACCCGCCAGGGACGCCGACCGCTCCTCGCGACCCACGCGCAGCAGCACCTCGCCCGTGGGCCTCACCACGGCACCGATGCCCCGGTTGGCGACCCGCACCAGGGTGCGCCGCGTCTCCACGGCGCGGAAGGCGCTCCCGGCGAAGTGCTGCTCGGCCGCCCACGCGGAGCTGAAGAAGGCGTCGTTGGACACGTTCACGAGCAGGTTCGCCCCGGCCTCCACGGCCGCGCGCGCCCTGTCCGGGAAGAGCGCCTCGAAGCAGATCAGCGGACCCGCGCGGAGGGCGCCGGACACGAGCGGCTCCGATCCAGCGCCCGGCGAATAGGGCGGCCCCGACGTCAGGGGACGCAGGGCCGCGTGCAGTGCCGGAAAGTCGGAGAGCCAGCGCGGCTCCCGCTCCGCCAACGGGAACAGCAGCACCTTGGCGTAGCTCGCCGTGGTCTCGCCGTCCTCGAACAGGGCCAGGCTGTTGGTGAAGGCGTCGGTCGCGGCGGGCAGGGGCACGCCGGCCAGGAGCCGGGCCTCGCCCTGGGCCGCGGCCAGGGCCGCGGCGAGCGTCGGGTCCTGTGCCGGCGGCAGGTCGATCGCGGTCTCGCTCCAGATGACCAGCTCGGCACCCTCGGCCACGGCCTCGCGGGTGAGCTCGAGCTGACGCGCGAGATTCCGCTCGCGGAGCTCGGGGCGCCAGCGCTCGGCCTGGGGCGTCGAGGCCTGGATCAGGGCCACCGACACGGTCTCGCCCGTCGCGTCGAGGGTCGCCAGGCGCGCGAGCCCGTAGACGTGGACCGCCGCGAACAGGGCCACGGCCGCGGCCAGCCAGCGCAGCGGACGCCGGCGGTCCCGGGCGGCCAGGGCGGCCTCGCCCAGGCAGGCATTCACCAGCAGCAGGGCCGTGCCCACCAGCGGCACCCCCCCGAGCTCGGCGAGCTGGAGCAGGGGCAGATTCTGGTACTGGGCGTGTCCGTAGAGGAGCCAGGGCAGGTCCACGAGGCCCCGGGTCTGCAGGAGCTCGCCGGCCGCCCAGCCCAGGGGCCCCGCCAGCGCGACGGGCAGCAGGCCACCCCGCAGCCTCACGGCCAGCGCGCCGAACAGCGCGAACCCCAGCGCGGCGTGGCCGTAGGCGACGCCGCAGAGGGCGGCGGCGACCAGGCGGCGCACCCCGAAGCCCTGGTGGAGCGTCTCGAAGAGCCACGGCGTCGCGGCCACCGCGCTCACCAGCCCGAAGACGCCTCCGAGCAGGGCGCCCCGGACGCTGCACCGCTCGAGGCGCAGCAGGATCAAGATCGGCGTCAGGGCCGCCCAGGCGATCATGTCCAGCGACCAGGGAGGATACACCAGCGCGTGGAGGAGACCCCCGGCGACGGCCAGGGCCAGGGCCGTCGAGAGCGGGAGGTTCACGGGCCGGGGCGGTACTCGCGCTCCAGGTGGGCGCGGATGTCGGACTCGTCGAGCCAGACGGGCTTGAGCAGGCGCCGGGCGAAGAGCACGGCCTGGTCCGCGTAGTGCGGCGAGCTCGCGTCGAGGGTGGCGCTGCCGTACTGGTGGATGCTCCACGAGCGCACGCCTTCGGGCCCCCAGCTCGCGATCAGGACGTAGGAGTCCCCCGCGGCACCGACGAGGCGCCCCTCCTCGGGGCCGTCGCCGTAGACCGCGTGGAGGATGTCGGGGCCGCCGGCCAGGCCGAGGTCCACCTCGCCCCGGCGCAGCCGGTTCACCTCCTGCCAGGGAACGTCGAGACGCCCATGGTGACGTCGCAGGGTCTCCGCCGCCTCGCGCAGGCTCTCCAGGAGGTCCGGCTCGGGGAGCTCGGCCCGGCGCGCGTCGAGGATCGGCTTGAGGCTGAGCACCGCCAGGGCGGTGGCGCGGTTGGCGGCGTCGGTGCGCCGATCCCAGCGGCGGAGCAGCGCCGTCTCCTCGGCGAGCGACGGGTCGGCGGCGGCCCGCTCCAGCAGGGTCTCGAGGAGCTCCGCCACCGGCGAGTCCGCCGCATAGGCCAGGTCGTACTTGATGGCGAGGAACTCCTCGTGGGAGATCGACGCGTCCTCGGCCAGCAACGAGACCGCCCGCAGGGCCCGGTTGGTCATCCGGGTCTCGATGCCGAGGCTCGGCGGGAAGTCCTCGGGGCGGGGATCGGCGGGGCTGTCGGTGGTGCGGAAGGGCGTGCTGTTGCAGTTCTGCACGAACCCGACGGGCGGGTCGAGGATCTGGGGCAGCGCCTCGTAGGGCAGGCTCTCGTGCCAGAGCGTGTCGGAGCGGTCGCCGGGCACCGCGCGCGACCAGTCGTAGCCCTCGGCGCGGAGGGGCAGGGTGGCGTTGTAGACGTAGTAGATGCGGCCCTCGGCGTCGGCGTAGACCGTGTTGAACATGGGCAGCGCCTGCATCTCCATGGCCGCACGCCACTCGGCGAAGCTCCGGGCCCGGTTCATCCGGTAGGTCTGCTCGAGCTGGCGGACCTCGCCCATGCCGCCCCAGCGCAGGGCGTAGACGCCGTCCTCCCGCCGCACCACGGGGCCGTGGACGCTCCAGGCCGCCTCGCGGCGGAAGGTCCAGGACAGGGGGCCCAGGAGCTTCACGCGCAGGGGTACCTCGCGGACCTCGAGCTCGCGCCAGGCGCCGTCGAAGCGGTAGCGGTTCGGGTCCTCGGGGTGCATCTCGAGCTCGTACACGTCCACGAGGTCGGGGAAGTTCACCGTGTGGGCCCAGCCGAGCTGGCGGTTGTGTCCGTGCAGGATGACCGGCGAGCCGGGGAAGACGCCGCCCACGGTCTCCCAGCCGCTGTCGCTGCGCACGTGGGCCTCGTACCAGGCCACGGGACCCTCCCAGGGCTGATGCGAGTTGATCGCCAGGCGCGTGCGGCCGTCGCTCGAGCGCGCGGGCGCCACCGCGAAGGCGTTGGAGCCGGTGGGAAGGTCGGAGCGCGGCGGGTCCACGCTGCGCTCCTCGTCGAAGACCCGGCGCAGGGTGCGCGAGAGCACGAACAGGCCGTGCTTGTGGACGAAGCCGAGCGCCACGTCCTCGCCGTCGAAGGGGAGCACGCCCGGCGCCACCTGCTGCGGGTGCCGGGCCGCGTAGCGGTTGAGGCCGTCGGCGAAGGCCTCGGCCAGGGCGCGGGCGTCGGGGGACAGGCGCGCGTAGCCCTCGGCGACGCTCTCCCGCAGGCGCAGCAGGGCCACCAGGTAGTCGTTGGTCGCGCCCTCCGGCCCGATCAGGCGCGCCAGCTGGCCCCGGGCCGCCATCAGCGAGATCTGGATCGTCTCGAAGTCGTCCTCCGCCTGCACCCACGCCAGGCCGAAGGCCACGTCCGGATCGGTGGCGCCGAAGACGTGGGGGACGCCCCAGACGTCGCGCAGGATGCGCACGTCGCGGGGGGTGGCGGGGGCGGGCGGCGTCGGCCCCGCCGCGGCGCAGGCGAGCAGGAGCAGCAGACCGACGGGGGCGAGGCGGAGCGCTCGGGGGACCATGGGCGGTGCAGGGTACCGCGACCTGGGCGACCCTCCCCCTCGTGCGCCGCGACTTCGTGACCGTCGTCTCGGGGCTCCCCCGCTCGGGCACCTCCCTGGTGCAGCAGATGCTCGCTGCCGGCGGCTTCGACGTCTGGACCGACGGCGTCCGCGCCGCGGATCCCGACAATCCCCGCGGCTACTTCGAGCTGGAGGCCGCCAGGCGCCTGCAGGCCGACGCGGACTGGGTGGCCCGCGCGCGGGGTCGGGCCATCAAGGTGGTCAGCGCCCAGGTGCGTCACCTGCCGCCGGACCTGGCCTACCGGCTCGTCCTCGTGCGGCGCGATCTCCACGAGGTCGTCGCCTCCCAGCAGCGCATGCTCGCGCGGCGCGCTGCCGAAGACGCCGCCGGGCCGCCGCCGGAACGCCTCGTGGCCCTCTACGACGCCGAGCTGCGGGAGCTCGAGCGCTGGCTGCGGGCCCGGCCCGCCTTCGCCCGGCTCGATCTCGGCCATGCCGAGCTGCTCGCCGATCCGCTCGCCGCCGCGCGCCGGCTCGAAGCCTTCCTGGGCGCCGGCCTCGACGTGGCGGCCATGGCCCGGGTGGTGGAGCCCGGGCTCTACCGACAGCGCCGCGGGACCGTCCCCGCCTAGGCCCCGCCCAGGGCGGGATCGAGGCGGCGCCGCAGCGCCGCCGGCGGAAAGAAGGTCAGCCAGATGCAGGCGGCAGCCACCAGGCCGAGCAGGGTCGAGAGCGCGAGGCCGGGAGAGGAGACCTGGTAGGCGGGATGGAGCCGCATCAGGACGGTGTTGATCACCATGCCGAAGCCCGCGCCGGCGCCGATCCCCCAGAGCAGGAACTGGCTCACGGTGAGCGCGTCGGTGAGGCCCAGGGCGAGTCGGCGCCGCAGGCGGGCGTGGTAGCGGAACGACTCGATCGATCCCCAGAGCAGACACGCGCAGCGCGCGAACAGGCCCACCCAGTACCAGGCGCCGTCGGCGGGCGGGATCGGGCGACCGTCGATCAGCACGTCCCGGACGAAGACCACCGCCAGCAGCGTGGTGGCGAGGACGAACAGCGACTCGGCCCAGGCAGCCTGGGGCTGGAAGATCCGCCAGATCGCCAGCCACAGCGCCGCGCTCCCGAGGTGGAAGGCCAGCAGGCCCAGCGAGGCGGTCCACCGGGCCGCGTCCGGAGGCATCTCGAAGAATGCCCCCGCGGCGATCATGAGGGCGGGGTAGCCGACGCCGCCACAGCCGAGGAAGCCGAGGCCGATGGTGAGCTCGGGAAGCTGGCCCGTGCGACGCCAGAGCAGCAGCAGCCGCACGCCGACCACACAGGAGGCGAGCAGGAAGGCGCCGTAGCCGAGGGCGGCGAGTACACGCATACGAAAGGAAAAATCGGTTCCCCCTGGGAGGGTCTTGAGCCGGGCGCGGGCCGGAGGCTCGTAGCGCCACGCTCGACTGCGCTCCGCGCGGCGCGTCTGGGCTCAGCGCGGCCGGCAGGCCGCCACGAAGGCGCCGAAGAGGGCCTCGCGGTGGTCGCGGCTCGCGGTCTCGGCGTGCCACTGGACGCCCAGGCAGAACGCCTCGCCGCCGCCGGCCTCCAGGGCCTCGATCGTGCCGTCCGGGGCGCGCGCGGCGATCCGCAGGCTGCCGCCCGGGTGCGCCACCGCCTGGTGGTGGCGGCTGTTCACGGTGTGGGGGCCGGCTCCGAGCACCGCGGCGAGGCGGGTTCCCGGCTCGATCTCCACGGGGTGGGCGCCCCGACCGTGGTCCAGCGACCCGGGTCGGTCGAGGGGGAGGTGATGATGCAGCCGACCGCCCGACGCGACCGCCAGCAGCTGCATGCCGTAGCAGATGCCGAGGACGGGGAGGCCGCGGGCCAGCGTCGCGGCGAGGAGCAGGCGGTCGAAGGCGAGCTGTCGCTCGGCCAGGGGCTCGAAATGGACGTCCGGGGGGTAGGCCTCCGAGGGCGGGAAGTCGTCGCCCCCCGGGACCAGCAGGCCGTCGAGCCGCGAGAGCACCTCGGCGGGGGCGGGCTGGCGCGCCACGAGGAGGGGGGCGGCCCCGCTCTCCACCAGGGCCTCGGCGTAGGCCTCGTCGAGGTAGGCGTAGTTGCGGCCGCGGCGCCAGCGGCCGCGGTCGTCCAGGCAGGGCGGGATCCCGATCAGCGGGCGAGCCACCCGACGACAGCTAGACCAGAAGCCCGCGCCGGGCCAGACTGCGCGGGTGGCAGGGGTGATCTCGACGCGCGGGGCCCGGGCCGCGGAGGCGACGCTGCTCCGGGGCCTCGAGCCCCTGGTCGAGGCGGCCCGTGTCGATCCCGGACTGCTCGCCGCGCCGGTTCGCGTGGTGGTTCCCTCGGCGAGCCTGCGCGAGCACGTCTCCGCCGCGCTGGTCGCCCACTTCGGCACGGCCGTCGCCGGGGTGGCGGTCCAGACGCTCCACGTCCTGGCCCGCTCGGTGCTCGAGGCCGCCGGCGAGCGAGCGCCGGTGGCCGAGCTCCTGTTCCCGATCCTGGCCACGCGGCTCGCGCGCCGGGAGCCGCTCCTCCACGAGGCCCTCGACGAGCTGTGGGATGGCTATGCCGGCGTGGTGGGCGACGTGTCGGACCTGCTCGACGCCGGCTTCCGGGGCGAGGTCCACGCCGAGGCCGTCGACGAGGCCCTGGCCGAGGCGCCCCTCTCGCGTCCGGTCCGGGAGCGGGCCCGCGCCGTGGCGCGCCTCGCCGCCCGCTGCGAGCGCGCGCTGGCGCACTGGGGCAGGGCGCATCGGGCGGCGCTCCTCGCGCGGGCGGCGGAGCGGCTCCGCGAGGCGCCCGCGCGGCTGCCGGCCCGCGCGGTCTGGGTGCACGGCTTCGCCGACGCCACCGGGGTGGCGAGCGATCTGCTGGAGGCCCTGGTCCACGCCTGCGGAGCGCGGGTTCTCGTCGACCAACCCCCGGACCCGGCCGACCCCGACGCGGAGGACGCGGGTGCGGCGTTCAGCGCCCGCCTGCGGGAGCGACTCCCCGTCTCGCTGTCGCCGCCGCCGCCCCGGCCCGAGCCGGCGCCGCCGCCCCCGGCGCTCGCGGTCCTGCGGGCGCCGGGCCTCCAGGCCGAGGTCCGCGGCGTGGCCTCCCGCGTGATGCGGCTCCTGTCTGCCGGTACGCGGCCCGAGTCGATCGGCGTGGTCGCGCGGCGCCTCGAGCCCTATCGCCTGGCGCTGCGCCGCCACTTCGGGCGGCTCTCGATCCCGTTCTCCTCGCCGCGCCTGCTCGGTCCGCCCGCCCAGACCGGGCGCCGCGTCCACGCCCTGCTCGACGTGCTGGAGCGCGGTCCGGCGACCGTCGCCGAGCGCTGGCTCCAGGCACTGGCCTTCCTCGACGGCGCCGCCCGGGCGGACCTGCGCCTGGCGCTCCACGGCCTCGGGGCCGCGCGCCTGGCGGACGTGGCGAAGCTGGACCCGCCCACACTGCTGTGTGGCGCCGAAGCGCTGCCGCTGGCGGCGCGCCGGGGGCTGGCCCAGCGCGACGAGGGAGGGCTGCGTCCGCGGCGACGCGAGCTGCGCCGGGTGCACCTCGAGCGGACGGTGGCGGCGGCGCGGTTCACCTGCGAGGCGCTCCCGTCGACGGACGCCTCCGCGGGCCTGACGACCCACCGCGCGCGTCTCGAGCGTCTGCTCGACCGCGGCCTGGGCTGGGCGGCGGACGATCCGGCGGGCGCGGCCGCGCTGGGGGGCGCGCAGGAGGTCGCGGACGCGCTGCCGGCGGCCCTGCAGCTGGAGCACCGCGAGTGGGTGGCGGCGCTGCGCCAGGTGCTGCGGGAGGTGGGCTGCGATCCGCTGGGCGGCGCCGGGGCCGGGGTCCAGGTGCTGGGGGTCATGGAGGCCCGCGGCCGCTGCTTCGACCACCTGTTCGTCCTCGGTCTCAATCGGGACGTCTTCCCGCGCGTCGTGCAGGACGACCCGCTGCTGCCGGACGAGGCCCGCCGGGCGCTCCTGCCGCTGCTTCCCGACATGCCCGTGAAGGCGCGCGGCTTCGAAGAGGAGCACCACCTGTTCGCCCAGCTCCTGTCCTCGAGCCCGGCCGTGGTGCTCTCCTGGCAGAGCGCCGACGACGAGGGCCGGGCGCGGTCTCCCTCGCCGCTGCTCGAGCGGCTGCGCCTGTCCGGCGCGGCGCCCGAGGCGGAGCGGCTCGCCTCGCTCCAGGGGGAGCCCACACCCGGGGAGCCGCGGCCCGCCCACGAAGCGCTGCTGCTCGAGGCGCTCCACGGCAGCCCGTCGGGCTACGCCGCACTCCTGCCCCTGGCCTTGGCCGAGCAGGGACACGCAGATGTGGAGCCTCTGGCGGCGGCGCGGCTGGCGGTGCTGGCGGAGCACGAGCCCGACCTCCGCGGGCGCCCCGCCCTGGGGCCCTACTTCGGCTTCGTCGGCGAGGGCTCGGGCGTGGACGGGGCGCGCGAGCTCTACGCCACCCACCTCGAGACCCTCGTGCGCTGCCCCTGGCAGTTCCTGCTGCGCCGGCTCCTGGGCCTCGAGCCTCCCCCCGACGCCCTGGACTCCCTGCCCCGGCTCTCCCCGGTGCTGGTGGGCGACGTGGTCCATCGCACCCTCGAGGAGATCGCCCGGCGCGCCGGCGTGCCGGTCGGGCGCGGCCTGGACGAGGTCGACCCGTCGGAGGCGCGGTCGCTGCCCTGGCCCGAGCCGGCCCCCCTGGAGGCGCAGCTCCAGGCCGCGGCCCGGCAGGTGCTGCGCGACCACGGGCTCGGTCCGCCCGGCTTCGCCCGCCTGCTGGCCGAGCACGCCCGCCCCCTGGTGCAGGCCGCCGCCACCCTGGGCTGGCCGGGCCCGGACGGGCCGCTCCGGGCCCTGGGGGCGGAGCTCGTCGACGCGGCCGAGGTCGACGTGGGCGGCAGCGCGCGTCGCATCGCCTTCCGGGCCGATCGGGTCGATCGGCTTCCCGACGGGCGGCTCCGCCTCGTGGACTACAAGACCGGGCGGGCGCTCTCGAGCTCCGTCGATCCGTCGCGGCGGGTGGCCGAGCTGCGGCGCCGGGTGGCCGAGGGCACCCAGCTGCAGGCGCCGGCCTACGCCTACGGGGCCGACCGCGACGGCCGCTTCCTGTTCCTGTCCGCGAGAGGCGGCCAGCCCCCCCATGCCGTCGAGGCGGCCAGCAGCGATGCAGAGCTGGCCCGGGCCTTCGCCCGGACCGTCGCCGCGGCCTGCACCGCGCTCGAGCGGGGGGCGCTCTTCCCGCGCCTGACCGATCCCGAGGGCGTTCGGGACCGGCGGGCCTGCGGCTGGTGCGAGGTGCGCGAGGCCTGCCTCCAGGGCGACTCCGGGGCCCGCGCGCGGCTGGTGGCCTGGATCGAGCGGGGCGGTGCCGACCACCCCGCCGAGTCGGCCCTGCGCGGGCTCTGGCAGCGGTCCGAGGGCGGACCGGGATGAGCGACGCGACCGCGCGGGATGCGATCGCCCGGGACGCCCGCGCCCGGCGCGCGGCGCAGACCGAGTTCCGCCGGCCGCTGGTCCTCGAGGCGGGCGCGGGCACGGGCAAGACCGCCACCCTCGTGGCCCGCGTCGCCGTCTGGTGTCTCGGTCCGGGCTGGGCGCGGGCCGTCGCGTGCGGCGAGGGCCGCAGCGACGCGGCGCTGGCCGCCGACGTCCTGCGCCGGGTCGTTGCCATCACCTTCACCGAGGCGGCGGCCGCCGAGATGGCGACGCGGTTCGGCGAGCTGCTCGTGAAGGTGGCCGAGGAGCGGATTCCCGGCTGGCTCGACGTCGAGCACCTGCCGCCGTCGCCCGAGCGCCGCAGCCGCGCGCGCGCCCTGCTGGCGGCGCTCGATCAGCTCGCGGTGCGCACCATCCACGCCTTCTGCCGGCGCCTGTTGGCCGAGCACCCGCTGGAGGCCGGGGTCCATCCGCAGCTCGCCGTGGATGCCGACGAGCGCGCGCTGAAGGAGGTCACCCGGGAGGTGGTCGAGGCGGCCCTGCCCGAGCTGCTGGGCGCGGCGGAGGCGTCCCTGCGCCTGGCGCGCGCCGGCCGGGCCCCTGCCGACGTCGAGGAGGCCCTGCTGGCGCTGCTTCGCCAGGGCGTTCCCGAGGACGGCCTGCGCGACGACCCCCTCGAGCCCGCGCGGCGGGCCGCCGCGCTCGGGCGCTGCAGCGCGCGCATCGCCGCGCTGGTGGCGCTCGACGCGGGACGTCTGGCGGCCCTCGGCGGTCGCGCCTCGAAGGCCGCCGAGGTCTCCGACGCCCTGGCCGCGCTGGCCGACCGCGTCGCGGCCGAGGGCTCGCTGGAGGACGTGGTTCGGGCCGCGCGCGCGGTCGACCCGGCCCGGGTGCGACGCTGGGCGAAGGGCGAGTTCGGGCAGGCCGAGCAGCGCGCCCTGGCGGACGACGCCGAGGCGTTCTGCCGAGCGGCCGCCGAGGCGGCTCCCGCCGTGGCCCACCTGGCGCGGCTCGACCCGGCGCTGCTCGACGCGGCCCGGGTCGTGCTCGATCCGCTGCTCGCGCGGATCCACGGCGAGCTGCGCCGGCGGGGCGCGGCGCCCTTCCCGACCCTGCTCCAGGGCGCGCACCGACTGCTCCGGCGCAGCCGCGACGTCGCCCGGCGCCTGCGCCGGCGCATCGACCAGCTGCTGGTCGACGAGTTCCAGGACACCGACGCGCTCCAGTGCGAGATCCTGGCCCGGCTGGTCCTGGACGCGCCGGAGGAGGAGCGCCCGGGCCTGTTCCTGGTGGGCGATCCGAAGCAGAGCATCTACGGCTGGCGCAACGCGGACCTCGCCGCCTACGACGCCTTCGTGGCCCGGGTGGAGGCCCTGGGCGGCGAGCGGCATCCGCTGGTGGTGAACCACCGCTCGGCGCCCGAGATCCTGGACGAGGTGGAGCGGGTCATCGCTCCCGCGATGCACCCCGAGCCGGGCATCCAGCCCGACTTCCAACGGCTGCATCCCGGGCCCGGCGCTCCCGAGGCCTTCCGTCGAGCTGCCTGGGCGCCGGTGGAGCACTGGGTCTCCTGGGCCTGGGACGCGCAGACCGGTACGCCGGCGCGGACGCGCGCGCGCGAGGCCGCCGAGCTCGAGGCCCGCGCCGTGGCCCGGGACCTTCGCCGCCTGCACGACGAGCACGGCGTGGCGTGGAGCGCGATCGGCCTGCTGTTCCGCGGCGCGGGCGACCTCGAGTGCTACCTCGCGGCACTCCGCCGCGTCGGCGTCCCCTTCGCGGTGGAAGGCGACCGCAGCTTCTACCAGCGACGCGAGGTGGTGGACGCCGCGGCCCTCGTGCGCTGCGTGCTCGATCCCGGCGATCAGCTCGCGCTGCTCTCGCTCCTGCGCTCGTCGGTCGTGGGGGTGCCCGACGCAGCCCTCGTGCCCCTGTGGCGGGAGTTCCTGCCGGCCGCCGTGGCAATGCTCGACGCCCGCCGGCCCGCGCACACGGACGCGGCGCTCGCCGCCGCGGCGCGGGCCGCCGCTGCGGTCCCGAAGGACGTGCCGGGTCTCGAGCGGGTCGCCGGCTGGCCCCGCAGCCTCGAGACGGCGCTGCGGAGCATCGCGGCCCTGCGCGCCTCCTTCGAGGAGGACCCGGCCGACGTGTTCGTGGAGCGCCTGCGGACGTCCCTGCTCTTCGAGGCCACCGAGGCGCGCCGCCACCTGGGTGCGTATCGCGTGGCGAACCTGGAGCGCCTCTTCGGCGACGTCCTGGCCGCCCTCGAGCAGGGGGAGGGCGATCCCGCCGCCCTGCTGCGCGCCATGCGCAGCGACGTGGCCGAGCGCCGCGAGGCCCAGGAGGGCCGGCCCCCCGAGGCGGCCGAGTCGGCGGTGCAGGTGCTGACGATCCACAAGGCCAAGGGCCTGGCCTTCGACCACGTCTACGTCCTGCAGCTCAACAAGGGGCCGGGCGGCGCCGCGGCCGCCCGCGCCGAGCGAGGGGCCGACGGCGCCCTGGAGTACGCGCTCTTCGGGGCCCCGACGCCCGGCTACGACGCCGTCGAGGCGCGCCACCGGGACGTGGAGGAGGCCGAGCGCGTGCGCACCCTCTACGTGGCGCTCACCCGGGCGCGCCGGCGCCTGGTGATCGCCGGGCTGCGCCGCGACTTCGCCGTGCAGGCCCGGGGCGAGAGCCACGTGGCCCTGATCGAGCGCGGCCGGCCGGCGCCGGACCTGCCCGCCCTGATGGGCGAGCGGGCCGCCGCGGGCGACGCATTCGCCGACGCCGAGGGCGCCCGCTGGGTCTTCCCGGCCCTCGCGGCGGATGCCGCCTATCCGGGGACGGCGCCCGCCGAGGCCGCGGCCTTTCCCGATCTGCCGGCGGTCGCCGCCCACGCGCGGCGGCTGGCGTCCGCGCGCACGCAGGTCCTCGCGGACCGCGGGCGCGCGTTCGGGGCCGCCGTCTCCGCGGCCGCCCACGAGGCGGTGGCGTCCGCTGCGGAGCCCGACGGCCCGCGGGTGCCCCGCGCCGCGGACCGGGTGGCGGCGTCGGTCGGGACGGCCCTGCACCGGGCGCTCGAGCACTTCGACCCGCGCGCCGATCGGGAGCGCGCGCTCGCCGAGGGCGCGCTCCGCATCGAACGCTGCCTCGAGGGCGCTCTCGGCGGCGACGAGCTCGAGGGCGCCCGCGCGCGCGCCAGCGCCCTGTGGGAGCGCTTCGGCGCGGGGCCGCTGTGCGCGCGCCTGGAGGAGCTGGGACCGCGCGTGCTGGCCCGGGAGCTGCCGGTGCTCCTGCCCCCGGAGCGGCTGCCCGAGAGCGCCGCCGCCGGCTTCGTGGCCGGCGTGGTCGACCTGCTCTACCGGGATCCGGCCGGCGATGCGCTCGTCGTGGCGGACTACAAGACCGATCGGATCGCGGGCGAGGCGGATCTCGCGGCGCGGGTGGAACGCTACGCGGGGCAGGGCCGGGGCTACGTGCGCGCGATCGAGAGCGCACTGGGGCTGCCGGCGCCGCCCCCCTTCGAGCTCTGGTTCCTCGACGCCGGGGTGATCCGCCGGATCCCCGGCTAGGCGCCGGGCCGGTATCGCGCAGAGGACGTGTTATCCTCCTCGCCCACCGCGCATCCGCGGAATTCATCGACACCACTGCCGCCATGCCACCATCGCCATCCGGCAGGAGGGGAGCGGAGCATGAGCCGCGAGACGACGGCGCTGGATCTGCACGATTTCGGGCTCGACGTGGAGGAGTTCCTGGGCGATGCCCTCGCGGGCCTGCGCGGGAACCCGAAGACGCTTCCGTGCAAGTACTTCTACGACGAGCGGGGCTCCCGGCTCTTCGACCGGATCTGCGAGCTGCCCGAGTACTACCCCACGCGGACCGAGCGCGGGATCATGGAGCGCTGCGGCGGCGAGATGGCCGCGGCCCTCGGCCCCGACTGCCTGCTGATCGAGTACGGAAGCGGGAGCAGCCTCAAGACCCGGATCCTTCTCGACCACCTGGAGACGCCGGCGGGGTACGTACCGCTGGACATCTCCCGCGAGCACCTGCTGCGCTCCGCGGAGGACCTCTCCGCCGCCTACCCGGGCCTCGAGGTGCTGCCGGTCTGCGCCGACTACACCGGCGACTACCAGGTTCCCGAGCCGAAGCGTCCGGCGCGACGGCGGGCGGTCTACTTCCCGGGCTCGACCATCGGCAACTTCACCCGCGAGCAGGCGCGCGACTTCCTGGTCCACGCCGCCGAGGTCTGTGGCGACGGCGGTGGGCTGCTCGTCGGCGTGGACCTGAAGAAGGATCCGGTGGTGCTCGAGCGGGCCTACGACGACGCCCAGGGTGTGACGGCCGCCTTCAACCTGAACCTGCTCGAGCGCATGAACCGCGAGCTTCGGGCCGACTTCCGCCTCGACGGCTTCCGCCACCGGGCGATCTGGAACGAGGTCGCCAGCCGGATCGAGATGCATCTGGAGAGCGTGGAGGAGCAGGTGGTGCAGATCGACGAGGAGGCCTTCGTCTTCGCCGCGGGCGAGACCATCTGCACCGAGCACTCCCACAAGTACGACCTGGCGGACTTCGCCGCCCTGGGCGAGGGGGCCGGCTTCCAAGTGAGCCGGGTCTGGACGGATCCCCTGCGCCTGTTCAGCGTGCAGTACCTGGTCGCCCGCTGAGGGAGCCCTCGTGAGCTGGGCCGAAGCGCACGCCCGCGCCCTGGCCGATCCCGAGGCCTTCTGGGCCGACGCGGCCGAGGCGGTGCACTGGTTCCGCCGCTGGGAGCGTGTGCGGGACGACACCCGGGCGCCCTTCGTGCGCTGGTTCGCCGGGGCGACCACCAATACCGCCTACAACGCCCTCGACCGCCACGTGGAGGCGGGTCGCGGCGACCGCACCGCCCTCGTCTACGACAGCCCCGTGACCGGCACGCTGCGGCGGCTGCGCTTCGACGAGCTCCGCGACCGGGTGGCCCTCACCGCCGGCGCCCTCCGTCGTCTCGGGGTGGAGCCCGGCGACCGGGTGCTGATCTACATGCCCATGGTGCCCGAGGCGGTCGAGGCCATGCTGGCCTGCGCGCGGATCGGTGCGGTGCACTCGGTGGTGTTCGGGGGCTTCGCGGCCGACGAGCTGGCCAAGCGCATCGACGACGCCCGGCCGCGGGTGGTGCTCTCGGCCTCCTGCGGCATCGAGCCCGCCCGGGTGGTGGCCTACAAGCCGCTGCTGGACCGGGCGCTGGCCCTGGCCTCGTCGCCCGTGGAGCGCTGCGTGGTGCTGCAGCGCCCGGAGCAGTGCGCGGAGCTCGAGCCCCGCCGCGACCTCGACTGGAACGACTGGCTCGCCGGCGCCGAGCCCGCCGACTGGGTGGAGGTGGCGGCCACCGACCCGCTCTACGTCCTCTACACCTCGGGCACGACCGGCACGCCCAAGGGCGTGGTCCGCGACAACGGCGGCCACGCCGTCGCCCTCGCCTGGAGCATGCGCCACGTCTACGGCGTGGAGCCCGGGGAGACCTTCTGGGCCGCGTCCGACATCGGCTGGGTGGTCGGTCACTCCTACATCGTCTACGGCCCGCTCCTGCACGGTTGCACCACCCTTCTCTACGAGGGCAAGCCCGTGGGCACGCCGGACGCCGGAGCCTACGGGCGGGTGCTCGAGGAGCACGGGGTGAACGTCTTCTTCACCGCGCCCACCGCGGTGCGCGCGGTCAAGCGCGAGGACCCGGACGCCCGGGGCTTCGCCGCCCGCGACCTCTCCCGCTTCCGCGCCCTCTTCCTGGCCGGCGAGCGCGCCGATCCCGACACCGTCCGCTGGTGTCGGGAGGCGCTCGGGGTGCCGGTGATCGACCACTGGTGGCAGACCGAGACGGGCTGGCCCATCGCGGCCAACTGCCTGGGGCTCGAGGCGCTTCCGGTGAAGCCCGGCTCGCCCACGGTGCCGGTGCCGGGCTACGACGTGTCGGTGCTCGACGACGCCGGGCGCGCGCTCCCGCCCGGGCAGACCGGCCACGTGGTGCTGCGGCTGCCGCTGCCCCCGGGCTGCCTGCCCACCCTGTGGAACGACGACGCCGGCTTCCGGCGCGCCTACCTCGAGCGCTTTCCGGGCTTCTACGCCACGGGCGACGCCGGCCACCGCGACGACGACGGCTACCTGTGGATCATGAGCCGCACCGACGACATCATCAACGTGGCCGGCCACCGCATCTCCACGGGTCGGCTCGAGGAGGTGCTGGCCGCCCACCCCGACGTCGCCGAGTGCGCGGTGATCGGCGTCGCCGACGCCCTCAAGGGCCAGGTGCCGGTCGGGCTCCTCGTGCTGAAGGCGGGGGCTGAGCGCTCGCCCGAGGGCGCGGTGGAGGACGCGGTGGCGCTGGTGCGGGAGCACGTGGGGCCCGTGGCGGCCTTCAAGAGCGCCTGCGTGGTGGATCGGCTGCCGAAGACCCGCTCGGGCAAGGTGCTGCGCGGCACCCTGCGCCGGCTCGCCGACGGCGAGCCCTGGCGCCTGCCGGCCACCATCGACGACCCCGCCGCCCTCGACGAGGCCGCCGCCGCCCTGGCCACCCTGGGCCTGCCCGGGCACTAGGATGCGGTCGAGGTCGCGGGCCTAGGAGCCGGCCTCGAAGGCGTGGGCCAGGATGCCGAGCATCTTCTCCTCCTCGGCCGAGATCCTGCTGCCCAGCCCCAGGAAGCCGCCGGCCGCCTCGGCCACGCCGCGGGCGCGGTCCAGGAGGTCGTCCTTGAGGCCCGCGATCTGCGCGGCGGTCAGATCCTCGCAGAGCGCCTCCACGTAGGTGGTCCAGGCCTCGAGCATGGCACCGTCCGGCCGGTGGACGAGCCAGTGGTCGAAGAGTCCGAAAGCGGGGTGGCGCTGGTCGATGCCCAGGTCCCTGGCCGCCCGCTCCAGGGCCTCCCGCTCCTTGGGCTCCACGTGGCCGTTGGCCCAGGCCACCTCCACCAGGGGCACCAGGCTCAGGGCCGCGAAGGTGTCCGCGTTGACGCCGAGCTCGATGAGGCGGTCGAGGGTGGCGAAGTCGTGGATGCGGCTCACCTCCGAGAGCGCCGCGCGGGCGCCCTCGCGCTCCTGCTTCTCGCGGAGCTCCGTCCGCAGCCGTTCGTTCTCCTTCTGGAAGAACTCCTCTTCCAGCGCCTTCCTGCGGTCGCCCAGCACCTTCTCGGACACCCCCACCTCCGTTCCCGCCCCCAACGATCTCGCCGACGGGCGTGACCCCCCATTGTCCACGCCGGCGCCCGCAGTTCAACGCCACCGGTGCCCGCAGCATCCAGCTGCGGGCGGCGGTTGTTCAACGGCGCGAAGTTTCCGACATTCCGGGCGTGGGAGGTCTGGTCGCCGGCGCTGCGCGGGTGCCCCTCGATCCGCCGATCGGCGGGCCGATGATGGGCTACGGCGCGCGCCAGGGCGTCGCCCGGGCCACCCACGACCCCGTGCATGCCCGCGCGCTCTACGCCGCCCGCGGCGGACGGGCCCTGCTCCTCGTCGAGCTGGAAGTCTGCCTGCTGGCGCCCGACCACGCCCGGCTCGTCCGAGAGCGGGTGGCCGCGCGGACGGGCGTGGCGCCCGAGGCGATCCTCGTCGGCGCCACCCATACCCACTCGGGCCCGGAGACCGGCTACGTCGCCGCCCTGGCCGGGCGCCCGCCGCCGGCCGAGGTGGGTCGGCTGGCGGAGAAGGCCGCCCTCGCCGCCATGCAGGCCCGGGACGCCGCGGTTCCCGCCGCGCTGGGGAGCGGACGGGCCGCCGTGCACATCGGCCGCAACCGGCGTCGCGCCGACGGGCCCCTCGATGCCGAGGCCCTGGTGATCCGCATCGACCGCCGGGACGGCGGACCCCTGGCCGTGCTCTTCGGCCACGGCTGCCACCCGACGGTGCTGGGACACGAGAACCTCGACTACTCGGCGGACTGGCCGGGCGCGGCCCTCGCCGCCGTCGAGGCGGCCCACCCGGAGGCCGTCGGCCTCTTCTTTCTCGGCGCCCATGCCGACGTGGACCCGCGCACCCGCGGCGTCATGGACCTGGCCGTCGAGGGCCAGAGCCTCGGCGTCGACGCCGCCCGCATGGTGGCCCTCGGTCGGGAGGCGGGCCTCGCCGTGGCCGAGGCCGCCCACCGGATCCGCGTGGAGGCCGACGCCCCGGTCGGCGCGGCGGCGACCCGGCGCGTGCTCGACGTGCACGTCCCCGGCCCCGACGGCCGCCGCGCGGCCCTGGAGGCCCTCGACCTGCCCGCCGACGATCCCGTCGGCACCGGCGAGCTCTACGCCCTGGCCTCCGAGCGCACCCGGGGGCTGCCGGCGGAGGAGCGTCGCGAGCGCATCGCCCGGGCGCGGACCTACCTGCGCGACCGGACCGCCGCGCGCTTCGCCGGGGGCGCGCATCCCGCCGTCGAGGTCCAGCTCCTCCAGCTCGGCGACGCCCTGCTGCTCGGGCTGCCGGCCGAGCCCACGGTGGACGTCGGCCTGGCCTGGAAGGCGCGGGCGCCCTCGCCGCGGGCCTCGCTCGTGGGGATCGCGAACGGCTGGCTGCGTTACCTGCCGCATCCGGACAACTTCGCCGAGCCCGGCGCCCATCGACACTACGAGGTGCTGATGTCGACCTTCGCTCCCGACGCCGCCCTGCGGCTGCTGGAGGCCGGCGAGGAGCTGGCCGCCAAGCTGGAGCGCCCGGCGTGAGCGACGTGGAGCGGGTGGCGGCGCTGCTCCGGCGTCCGGCGGCCGGGGGGGGCGTGCGCGTCCAGGGCTGGCTGCGCACGGCGCGCCACGCCAAGGAGGTCTCCTTCCTCGAGCTCAACGACGGCTCGAGCCTCGCCGGCGTGCAGGTCGTGGCCGGGCCCGAGCTGCCCGACTTCGAGGCCGCCGTGCGGACCCTCGGCACCGGCTGCGCGGTCGACGTGGAGGGCGAGCTGGTCGACTCTCCGGGCAAGGGCCAGCGCTTCGAGATCCGCGCCACCCGGGTGCGCCTCGTGGGCGGCGTGGACGACGACTACCCGCTCCAGAAGAAGCGACACAGCTTCGAGTTCCTGCGCACCATCGCCCACCTGCGGCCGCGCACCAACACCCTGGGCGCCGTGCTCCGGGTGCGCAGTGCGGCCGCCCAGGCCGTCCACGCCTTCTTCCAGGAGCGCGGCTTCGTGCTGCTGCACTCGCCCATCATCACCCTCTCGGACGCCGAGGGCGCGGGCGAGCTGTTCACCCTGGCGGGCAGCGAGGACTTCTTCGGGGCCGAGGCCCACCTCACCGTGTCGGGTCAGCTCCAGGCGGAGATCGCGGCCCTGGCCCTCGGCAGCGTGTACACCTTCGGGCCCACCTTCCGGGCCGAGAACTCCAACACGAGCCGCCACCTGGCCGAGTTCTGGATGATCGAGCCCGAGATGGCGTTCTGCGACCTCGACGCCGACGCGGCGCTGGCGGAGTCGTTCCTGGTGTACGTGATCCGCTCCGTGCTCGACCAGTGCGACGAGGACATGGCCTTCTTCCAGCAGCGCATCGACAAGACCGTGATCGAGCGCCTGGAGCACGTGGTCTCGTCGCCCTTCGAGCGCATCACCTACAGCGAGGCGATCGAGCTGCTCGAGACCAGCGGGCGCGCGTTCGAGTTCCCCGTGGAGTGGGGCATCGACCTGCAGAGCGAGCACGAGCGCTGGCTGGCGGAGGAGAAGATCGGCCGGCCCGTGGTCGTGACCGACTACCCGAAGGACATCAAGGCCTTCTACATGTACCTGAACGAGGACGGGCGCACGGTCCGCGCCATGGACGTGCTCGTGCCCCAGGTCGGGGAGATCGTCGGAGGCTCCCAGCGGGAGCACCGGCTGGACGTGCTGCGGGCGCGGCTCGCGGAGCACGACCTCCCCGAGGAGCGCTACTGGTGGTACCTGGACCTGCGGCGCTACGGCAGCGTGCCCCACGCCGGCTTCGGCCTCGGCTTCGAGCGCCTGGTGCAGTACATCACGGGCATGCAGAACATCCGCGACGTGATCCCGTTTCCGCGCGTTCCCGGCTACGCCGAGTTCTGATCGCGCCGCGCGGTCTGCGCGCCGTCACGCGGCGCAGACGTAGTCTTCGAGCTCCCGGAACCCCAGCTCGGCCAGGGCGGCACGGATCTGCGCCCGGGGGCCGGTGCCCGCCACCGACACCACCAGGGGTCGCCGGGGCAGGCTGGCCAGGGCGTCCGGCGCCACCACCGGCGCGCCGTGGATCCGCTGGTGGAGTCGGCCGGGATGCAGCTCCACGATGTGGCTCGGTCGCTTGCCCCGGGTCGCCAGGGCGCGGCGGAGCTGGCGGCCGGTGCGGCCGTAGCCCCAGAGCACGTACTCGGCGCTGCCCGCGAGGAAGCCCGCGGCGAGGAAGGCGGCCTTGCAGTCGGTGAAGCGGAGGTCGGCGTAGCGCGGATCGCGCCCGGACAGACGCCCGTGCCCGCGGCGCCAGCAGAGCAGCCGCCGGGGCACCACCCCGATCTCGTGGCCGGCGGCCAGCAGGCGCAGCACCAGGTCGTAGTCCTCGGCCCAGTCGACGTCGCGGTAGCCGAACCCGGCCAGCACCGCCCGGCGGATGAGCAGCGCGGGGTGGGCCACCGGGCACTCGACGAAGGCCTCCTCGCGGACGCGCCGGGGGCTGTCGATCGCGTTCAGCCAGGCCTCGTAGGCCCGCCCGCCCGGGCGCAGGTCGCGGCGGGGGAACATCCGCACGTGACAGCCCACCGCCGACCAGCCCGGGTGTGCGGCGAGCAGGGCCCGCTGGCGCACCAGACGCTCGCGGTGCATCAGGTCGTCGGCGTCCATGCGTGCCACCAGCGGCGCGCGGCAGGCGGCCAGGCCCGCGCGCAGGGCCGGGACGATCCCCTCGCGACCCCGCTCCAGCAGGCGGATCCGCGGGTCCTCCCGGGCCGCCGCCCGGGCCAGACCCGCGCTCGCGTCCCGGCTGCCGTCGTCCACGAGCACGCACTCCCAGTCGGGGTCCGTCTGCCGGCGCAGGCTGGCCAGGCAGGGAGCCAGGGTGGTGGCGGCGTCGCGTACCGGAATCAGGACCGAGACGCCGGGATTTCCCTGCGCCGCCATATCTACAGCTCGGGCCCCGATCGTCCGTTGAGAGGCGCGGGGCCGCGCCGCGGGGCGAGCTGCGCGCGGGCCCCGGGAGCGCGCCCATGCTGATCCCCATCGGACACGAGTCGGGAACGGTCCGACGCCATCCGCTCGTGACGTACGCGATCATGCTCGCGTGTGTCGGGGTCTTCCTGTGGACGAACCACTCGGCGGGGGATCAGAGCCGGGACTCCGAACGCCTCCTGCAGGACGCCTGGGACTTCCTCCTCGAACATCCCTACCTCGAGCCGCCCCCGCGCTTCGAGCGCCTCCTGGGACCCTACCGGGAGAACGAGCGCCTGGCCGCCCTCGAGCAGATGGACGAGTACGGCCTCCTCGACGACCTGTTCGATTTCGAGATCGAGGCCCGGCAGATCGAGCTGGAGGAGATGCTGGACGAGGCCTTCTACGCCCTCGACGACCATCCCTACCACCGCTACGGCCTGATCGCACGCGCGCCCAGCCTGACCGGCTTCTTCGGCTACATGTTCCTGCACGGCGGGTGGATGCACCTGCTGGGCAACCTCTTCCTGCTCTTCCTGACGGGCACCTTCATCGAGGACCGCTGGGGGCGCGGGCTCTACGCCGGCTTCTACCTGCTCGCCGGCCTGTTCGCGGCCGGCCTCTTCATCAGCCGCTTCCCGGACCTCGAGATGCCCCTGATCGGGGCCTCGGGCGCCGTGGCCGGCTGCATGGGCGCGTTCCTGGTGCGCTTCTGGAGCACGCGCATCAAGTTCTTCTACTGGCTCGGCTTCTTCGTGGGCACCTTCCACGCGCCCGCGTGGCTCATGCTGCCGCTCTGGTTCGGCAACGAGTTCTTCATGGCGAGCCTGACGGAGAGCCTGGGCGTCACCGGGGGGACGGCCTACTGGGCCCACGTGGGCGGCTTCCTCTTCGGGATGGTCGGGGCCTACTGCATGCGCTTCTGGCAGGTCGAGGAGCGCTACCTGGACCCGCAGATCGAGTCGAAGATCACCCTCGTCTCGAACGAGGGCGTCGGCGAGGCGCTGGCCCTGGAGGCGGCCGGGGAGCGGGAGCAGGCCTTCGAGCACCTCCAGCGGCTGGTACGCCGCGAGCCCGGCAACCGCGAGGCGGCGCAGGCGCTGTGGGACATCGGCCGCAGCCTGGGCCGGGCCCCGGAGGCCGCCGTGGGGCTGGTGCGGGTCATTCGCGACGAGCTCCGCGCCGGCGACGAGGCGCTGGCGGTGGAGCACTGGCTGGAGCTCTTCGGCGCCGACGTCGAGATCCCCCTCGAGCCCACGGTGGTCCTGCGGCTGTTCCCGCTGCTGGTGAAGGCCGAGCACCGCGACACGGGCGTCGCCGCCCTGAACCGCCTGCTCGACGCCGACGCCCTGCCGGCGGCCCTGGCGCTCCGGATCGCCAACACCGCACGGCGCTATGACGCCGCGACCGCCGTGCGCGCGGGACAGCGGGTGCTGGCCGCGCCCGACGTGGGCCCCGTGGAGCGGGCCGAGGCCGAGTCGCTGCTGGGCGAGTTCGGCGACGTGGCCTCGCTCTCGGTCGGGGCCGACGCGGCCGGGTCGGCCGAGTCGCCCGATGCGGGGCCCGCGATCGAGCTGGATCAGGCGGTCGGCGTCGCCGGCCGCGAGGCCGAGGCCATCGCGCTGGACGAGGGGCCGGCGCCGACCGGCGTGGAGGGCTCCGCCGACGCCCTCAAGGCGCTCGGGCTCTCTGCGGCGGAGAGCCACGACTTCGGCGGGCCCATGGATCCGGCGGCCTTCGAGGGCGCGGACGACGAGGCGCCGGTGCCGGTGCCCGAGGCCTTCGAGGATCCGGGTCTCAGCGCCCACGACCTCTCGGACATCTCGCTCGAGGGCCTCTGCCTGGACGACGAGGGCGAGGACGACGGACCCGCCACCGAGCCCCTCGAGCTCGGCGACCACGACGGGGATCTCTCGGGCGGCACGCCAGAGGCGGAGGACTGGGGCAACGTGGAGCTCCAGGAGGCCCCCGCCGAGCAGGCGCCGCCGCTGCGCCCGCTCTCGCTGCTCGAGGGGGTGCCGGTTGCGATCCGCGCGGACAGCCTCTCCCTGGACGTGGAGGGTCGGGGCAAGACCCGCCTGCCCTTCGGCCACGTGAGCGCGGTGTCCGTGGCCGCGGTCAAGGGGCTCTCTCCCCGCACCGTGCTGCTGGTGGACCTGGTGCTCAACTGGGTGGACGGGTCCGATGCGCCGCTCAAGGTCGTCCGGCTCCGGAGCGACCGCTTCGACCCGCGCGCCCTGATGAAGTCCGAGGGCACGCCCCTGGAGGCGCTGCAGGCCCTCATCGCCGCGCTGCTCGACGGCACCGGCGGCTCGCCCCTGCCGGACCCCCAGTCCGTCCGGGGTCGCCCCTCGTTCGCCAGCTTCGACGCTCCGGAGCCGTACGAGCGCGAGGTCCTCCTGGCCCGGCGCGCCGACCCCGCCTGAGCGGCGTCCGCTCCGCGCATCCCGAATTTTCCGGCTCCCCCGGCCGTCCGTTGCCTGTTAGCTTCGGGTCGGTTTGCCGCTGCCGGCGGCGCGTAGGGAGGAGCCATGGATCTCGAGAACGTCGACGCACAGGGCATCGTGGAGAGTCTCACCACCCTGGTGACCAGCTGGGGGCTGCAGGTCATCGGGGCCGTGGCGGTGCTGGTGGTGGGCCTGTGGATCGCGGGCTTCATCCGCAACCGCGTACGCAAGGGGCTGGAGCGCGGCCGCATGGACGCGGCGCTCGTGCCCTTCCTGGCCAACCTCGTCTACTACGGCCTGCTCGCCGTGGTGGTCATCGCCGTGCTCTCGCTCTTCGGGATCGAGACGACGTCCCTGGTGGCCGTGCTCGGTGCCGCCGGTCTGGCCGTCGGCCTGGCCTTGCAGGGCACCCTCTCGAACTTCTCCTCCGGCGTGATGCTGCTGGTCTTCCGCCCCTTCACCGTGGGCGACTACGTGGAGATCGGCGGAACCGGCGGCAGCGTGGTGGAGATCGGCGTCTTCTCCACCGTGCTCAACACCCCGGACAACGTCCGGATCATCGTCCCCAACTCGTCGGTGTACGGGCAGACCATCAAGAACTACGCCGCCAACCCCACCCGCCGCAACGACCTGGTGATCGGCATCGCCTACGACGACGACATCGCCGCGGCGGTGGCCGCCATCCAGGAGGTGCTGGCCAAGGACGCGCGGGTGCTGGAGGACCCGGCCCCGGTCGTCGCCGTGGGCAACCTGGGCGACTCCTCGGTGGACCTGGTCGTCCGCCCCTGGTGCACCAAGGAGGACTACTGGGGCCTGCGCTTCGACCTGCTGCGCGACCTCAAGGCCGCCGTGGAGGGGGCGGGCTGCTCGATCCCCTTCCCCCAGCGCGACGTCCACCTGCTCCAGGCCAACGGCAGCGCCCAGCCGACGGCGTAGGGCGAGCGGGCCGCCTAGCGCGGGGTCCCCACCAGGGACGACAGGGCCATGGGGCCGACGGCGCGGCGGTCGTAGCTCCAGTCGAAGGCGTCGAGGTCGGCGGTGAGCGCCTCGAGCTCCGCCTCGGAGTAGGTGCGCAGGTGCGAGACCACGCCGTCCCACAGGATGGCCAGGGGGAGCACCGGCACCAGGTAGGTGAGCAGCAGCCGGCTCACACGGAAGGGGCGCACGAAGGGCGTGAGCAGCAGCACCATGATCGGCACGCTGATGACGAAGGGGATCAGGGCCGCGAGCCGGTTCTCGGTGCCTTCGAACAGCGCGATGGGCCGCTTGCTGCGGACCGCGTCGGCCAGGATGGCGCGCGCCTGCTCGGGGCGGAAGTGGTGGAAGGAGAGGAGCATGGAGCGCACGCCGTCCAGGTCCTCCGGCACGGCGGTGGCGTCGACGGGCTCCTCGCGGAAGGTGACGGCGCCGTCGGAGTCCCGGGAGACCCGGGCCAGGGCCTCGCGGTTCGGGAACTTGTCGGTGAGGGTGACCCGCATCGGGAGACCCGCCTCGGCCAGGGTCTTCGCCACCGCCGGCATGGCGCCGCCGCCCCCGGAGCCCAGGTCCACCACCTCGCGGCTGCCGGACGCCTCGAGCGCGGGGCGCAGGCGCTCGGCCACGTAGGGGACGAAGGGGCCGAGCTTCACCGTGGCCGCCAGGTACTCGGTCATGCAGTCGCGCAGCAGGCCCGGCAGCCAGGCCTGGTCCTCGAGCTCCATCCCGTGGCGTCGGCCCATCCCTCATCCCCCCACACCCTCGACGAACCAGGGGCTCGTCCAGGCGGCCCCGCCGTCCTCTTGTACCACGCGCAGGTACAGGTATTCGCTCGGCTTCAGCTCCGACACCGACAGACCCAGCTCCAGGTCGCGGCGCCCTTCGGCCGCGAAGCCCGCGCCCACCTGGCCGCTCCGCACCAGCTCGATCTTCGCCAGGGGCCCCGGCGCGGAGACCGCGAGGCGCAGCTCGCGGGGGGCGTCGCCGGGCGGCACCGACCCGCCCTGGGGGACCCCGCCCAGCTCGGCCCGGACCGCCAGCCGCGGCCCGTTGGTGGCGTAGGTCCTGCGGGCCCGCAGGGCGGCCAGCACGCCCTCCCGCGTCGGCTCGGCGCCCACGATCGCCGCGAGTCCCCCGCTGGGCGCGGCCAGGTGGGCCAGGCCGGGGTGTCCGTCGTGGCTGTCGCCGCTGCCGACGAAGCCCAGCCGATAGCCCCGGTCGAGGACGTCGCGCACGAAGTTCCCGGGCACGGGGCTGTAGATCGGCTTGGGTCCGTCCAGGGCCTCGCTGCTCCCGTGCACCGAGGCCACCTCGGTGACGGGCTCGAGCACCGGGTCCGGCGGGATGTCCCAGTTGGTGGGGATGGGGCCGCCCGCCGAGTGGTGGGCGAAGGTGAGGGCGGGCTGGCCCCGCAGCCGCGCCCACAGCTCCTGGGGCTCGTCGGTGGCCTCGTCGAGGGAGCTCACCACGGCGCCCTCGCTGGTGAAGAAGAGCACGTGACGGTGGCCGTGGATCCAGCTCGTCCACTCGAAGCCCAGGAGGGTCACGAAGCGGCCCGGCTCGTGCGCCGCCGCGGTGGCCGCGCGGATCCGCGCCCAGAGCGCCGGCGTCTGGTCGAGGTAGCGCAGGCCCCAGTGGTCGTGGTCGGTGAGGGCGGCCACGTCCAGGCCCGCCACCTCGCGCGCGTAGACGAAGTAGTCCTCGGGCGTCCCGGTTCCGTCGGAGAGCTGGGAGTGGCCGTGCAGGTCGGCCCACAGGATCGAGGGGCCCGTGGCGTCGACCACCAGCGGGTTGCTCTCGGCGCGCAGCTCGCCCGGCCCCGTCGCCGTCACCCGGTACACACCGGGACGTCGGGCCGTGAGGGCGAGGGTGCACCGGCCGGCGTCCTCGGGGGCGAGGGCGACCGACGCCGGACCCTCGAGGCCCTCGGGCAGGGCGAGGGTGATCTCGCCGCTCACGCGCGGGCCGGCGTTGCCGGCCGCGTCGAGCACGGCCAGGGTGAGCCGGACCGCGTCGCCGGGCCGCGCCGTGCTGGCGAGGGTGGCCACCAGGCCCGCGGGCGGTCCCGCCACCACGTCGACCGCGGGCGGCTCGGCGATCCAGGCGCGCACGCCGTCACCATCCGCGTCGACGCCGACCCAGAGGCGGGCCTGCCGCTCGGCAAAGCGATCGGCCCGGGCGCCGAGGGCGCCGGCGCCGTAGACGAAGCGCAGCCGCTCGCCCGGCGCGAGCGCCCGGCCGCCGATGGCGACCGCCAGGAGCTGGGCGTCGGCCAGGCTCGCGTCGAGGCTGACGCCCTCGGCGTCGGTGGAGACCTCGGTGTAGCCCGGCGCGCCCCGCACCTGGGTCTGGGGGGAGCTCCAGCCCCAGAAGGGCGACGCCAGCAGGTAGACCGCGCCCCCCACGGCGACCCCGTGCTCGCCGGCCTCGTAGACCACGGTCCAGGAGCCGATGCCGCCGGCCCGGACCTCGGTGGGTCCCTCCTCGAGCCAGGCGCGACCGCCGCCGTCGCCCGGGTGGACCGGCCGGTCGCGGTCTTCGCGCAGCATGGCCACCAGCTCCGGGCGCGCGCCGGGCGGACCCTCGGCGGACGGCGCGGAGCTGGACTCCGCGGCCGCGGGCGGCCGCTCGCTCTCGCAGGCCGGGGCGACGAGCAGCAGCCCCGCCAGGAGGCCGACGCAGGGGCGGGCGGACATGGGCGCCGAGGGTAGGGCGTCAGCCCCGGGGTGCGAGGTCGACGATCACGGGCAGGTGGTCGGAGCCCACCGGGGGACCCACGCGGCGGTCCACGGCGACGAGGCCGTCGGAGACCAGCACGTGGTCGATGGGGATGCGCAGCCAGGAGGTCCCCGCCGGCCAGGTGGCCTGGAGGCCGAAGCCGCGCCTCGTGTCGTGCAGGTCGAGCGCACGGCGGAGGCCGCGCAGGGTCGGCGACCAGGGGGTGGCGTTGAGATCGCCCGCAACCACCCGGTGGCCGGGGAGGTCGCGCAGGTGTTCCGCGATCGCCGCCATCTGTCTCTCCCGGGAGGCCCACGCCCGGCGGGTCACCGGCGGGTACGGGTGGGTGAGGACCAGGTGGAGGGGCTCGCCGCCGAGCCGTCCCCGGGCCACCAGGCTGGGCAGGTCCCGCTCGCCCAGCACGGCGACCTCCACCTGTTCGATCCCGCGGCGGGCGTAGAGGGCGATGCCGAAGGCGCCCGGAAGCGGGTGCTCGTGCTGGACGGGATAGCCGCCCAGGGCGGGGGCCAGCGCCCGCAGCCAGGAAGCGTCCACCTCGACCAGGCCCACCAAATCGGGGTCCTCCCGCCGCAAGAGCTCCGCCACCCGGGCGTACTGGCGGTTGCCAAGGCCCACGTTCAGGACCAGCAGGCGCAGCCCCGGCTCGGCGGGCCGGGCCTCGGCCGCGGCCGGCGGAAGCCAGGCGGGCAGGATCGGGACCGCGTTCAGGCCGGCCACGCCCAGGGCCAGCGCGACCGAGCGCCGACCTCCCGCGAGGGCGGCCAGGACCGCCAGGCCGAGTGCGCCGAGGGCGTACTGGGCGCGAAAGGGGTCGAGCAGACCGAACACCCAGCTCCAGGACCCGAGGAAACCCCCCAGGCTGGCGGCGTAGGCCCCCGTCACGGCCACGCGGGCTCCCCAGCGCAGCCAGCGGCGGGGAGAGCGGGAACGGCAGCGGGGGAGGGCCTGCGGCAGCAGTCCGTCGGCGGCGACGCTCATCGTCCTCCGCGTCGGCGCGCGCGGGCCGGGCCTTGAGAGGGCGTCCTGCCGGCCTGGGGCCGGCGCTGCTCCAGCTCCTCGAGGGTGCGGGGCCAGTCCTTCTTGAGCAGCCGGGAGAGGGCGCGATCGGCGAGCACGCGGCCCCCGGTCTGGCAGCCCGGGCAGTAGTGGGTCTCGTTCTCGGCGTAGGCGATGCGCTGCACGGGAGCTCCGCAGTCCGGGCAGGGCTGACGGTAGCGGCCGTGCACGGCCATGCCCTCCCGGAAGGCCGTGACCTTCTCGGGGAACCGCTCGCCGGTCTCCTCGCGCAGGCGCTCGCACCAGCCCTCGAGAACGGCGCGGGTGGCCGCGTACAGGCGCGCGACCTCGGCCTCGTCGAGCTGGCCGGTGAGGCGGACCGGGGAGAGCCGGGCGCGATGCAGGATCTCGTCGGAGTAGGCGTTGCCGATACCCGAGAACAGGCGCGGATCCGTGAGGGCGCGCTTCAGGGTGTGGCTGCGGCTGCGCAGGGTGTCGCGGAAGCCGGACAGGGGGGCGTCCATCACCTCGAGCCCACCCGGATCGTGCCCGGCCAGCGCCGCCTCCCCCTCGACGAGATGGAGCGACGCCCGCTTCTTCGTACCCGCCTCGGTGAGCAGCAGCGTGCCCTCCGGGAAATCGAAGGCCGCGTGGCCGCGCCTGCGGGGGACCGCCGCGCCCGGCTTCTTCCAGTGCAGGCGTCCGGCGATCATCAGGTGCAGCACCAGGAACAGCTCGCCCTCCAGGCCGAACACGATGCGCTTGCCGAGGCGTCGCAACGTGCGGACGCGGCGCCCGTGGGTCGCCGCCAGGGGCGGCTCCACGGTCCGCAACAGCGATGGGCTCGCCAGGCGCACTGCCCGGAGCGGCTGGCCGCCGACCCGGCGCTTCAGGTGCTCCAGGTAGAGGGCGATGTCCGGGAGCTCCGGCACGCGGGCCTCCGGGGCTGTGTCCCGGGTCACCGAAAGGGCGGCCGGGTGGACGATTGGGGTAGGATAACCATGGCCACGAGGAGGGGGTGCATGACCCGCACGAACTGCGGCGCCGTGGGCGCCGGACTGCGCGCGATGACGACGTTCTCGGCCGCCCTGGTGGCCGTCGCTTGGATCGGCGCCGCGGCGTCGCCGGCCGGCGCCGACGAGACCTGCCAGTCGCCCTACCTGCTGAAGCTCACGGGCCAGGAGGACTTCGTCTACGTCTGGACCCTGGGCGTGAAGGGCCTGGGCGACGGCAACGACAAGCTCGTCACCGTGGGCGCCAACCCGGCCCGGGAGGACTACGGCAAGGTCGTCTCCGTGGTGTCGGTGGAGGGACGCCACGAAGCCCACCACGGCGGCTTCAACGACGACCGCTCCCAGCTCTGGGTGGGCGGCCTCGATACGAGCCGGATCTTCGTCTTCGACGTCCGCAGCGACCCGGCGCGCCCGCGCCTGGTCCGCGAGATCGACGACTTCGTGGAGGAGAGCGGCGGCGTGGTCGGCCCCCACACGTTCTACGCCCTCCCGGGCCGCATGCTCATCACCGGGCTCTCCAACGCCCTCGACCGGGGCGGACGCACCGGCATGGTGGAGTACAGCAACGCCGGCAAGCACGTGCGCACCCACTGGATGCCCGACGAGGCCCAGTACGGCTACGACGTGCGCGTGAACGCCAACCTGAACCGCATGCTCACCTCGTCGTTCACGGGCAAGAACAACTACATGCGGCCGCTGCCGAGCCTGGTGAAGGACGAGGCCGCCATGAAGAACTTCGGCAACGAGATGGTCGTGTGGGACTACCACGCGCGGAAGCCGCTCCAGGTGCTGGAGGTTCCGGGCGCGCCCCTGGAGATCCGCTGGGCTCTGCAGCCCCGCCACTACTACGCCTTCACCACCACGGCGCTGACGTCCAAGCTCTGGGGGATCTTCCGGAAGGAGGACGGCGCCTTCGAGGCCGTGGAGCTGGCGACCATCGGCGACCCGGCCCAGGTGCCCCTGCCGGTCGACATCAGTCTCTCCGCCGACGACCGCTACCTCTTCGTCGACACCTTCAACGAGGGCATGGTGCGGGTCTACGACGTCTCCCAGCCCCGCCAGCCGCAGCTGCTCCTCGAGCAGAAGATCGGCTCCCAGGTGAACATGGTGTCGCAGTCCTGGGACGGGAAGCGCGTCTACTTCACCTCCTCGCTGCTCTCGGAGTGGGACAAGCAGGGCGTGCTGGACGAGCAGTACCTGAAGGCCTTCGACTGGGACGGCCAGCGGCTCGCCCCCCGCTTCGCCCTGGACTTCAAGGCCCTCGAGCTGGGCCGTCCCCACATCATGCGCTTCGGCTCGGCCGCCATCACGACCGAGCGGGTCGTGCGCCGCTAGGCGTGCGCCTCGCGGCCCCCCCCGGTCGGGTGCGCCTCGCGGCGTCGGCGCTGGCAGCGCTGCTCGCCCCCGCGGGCCCAGCGCTCGGGGGCGAGGGCGGGCACCACGAGCCCGCCCCCGGTCCGCCGCCGCTGTTCGAGCCGGCCGCGCCCGGCACCTACGCGCTGCCGCCGATCCAACGCGTGTCGCCCCACTGGCTCCTGGCCAGCGACGGCGGGCGCGCCGCGCTGCCCGATCTGGCCCCCGGCGAGGCCGCCGTGGTCTCGTTCCTCTACTCCCGCTGCGGCGACGCCTGCCCGCTGGCCCTCTCGGCCCTGCACCGGCTCGACCGCGCCCTGGCGGAGCGCCCGGGGCTGGCGGGCCGGGTGCGGCTGGCGAGCGTCAGCTTCGACCCCGGCTACGACACCCCGGAGCGCATGGCCGCCCTGCGCCGTCACATGCGGCCCCGCACCCGCTGGCGCTTTCTCACCGCCCCCGACCCGGAGGCGCTGGCCCCCGTCCTCGCGGACTACGGTCAGGACGCCGTGCCCATCCCCGACGACGCCGGCGAGATCGCCGCGCTCCGCCACGTGCTGAAGGTGTTCCTGGTCGACCACCGGGGCGACGTGCGCAACATCTACAGCGCCGACTTCCTCGACCCCCGGGTGCTGCTCGCGGATCTCCTGACGGTGCTGGGCTCGGACGCGGGGCCCTAGCCCGTTCGCGGGTCGGGCAGCCGATCCCGGGCCGTGTCGTCCGGCAGACCGACGTGGCGGGGCGGGGCGGCCTAGCCTGAGGCCGCCCCCTGCCGGGGCCTGGAGGCCCGCCATGGCCAGCCTGCCCGAGAGCGTCCGCGACTTCCTCGACCAGAAGCGCATCGCCGTCGCCGGGGTGTCCCGCGGCGGGGACCAGCCCGCCAACGCCATCTACAAGCGCCTGAAGGAGACGGGGCACGAGGTGATCCCCGTGAATCCGGCCACCGACACCGCCGAGGGCGAGACCTGCTACGCCTCGCTCGGCGCGATCCCGGGCGGGGTCGACGCGGTGATGGTCGTGACCCATCCCGACGCCACCGAGCAGGTGGTGAACGAGTGTCTGGCGCTCGGCATCCAGCGGATCTGGATGCACCGCTCCTTCGGCACCGGCAGCGTCTCGAAGGAGGCGGTCGACCGCGCCCGGGAGGCGGGCGCGACGGTGATCGAGGGTGGCTGCCCGCTCATGTACGCGGGCAGCGTCGATCCCTTCCACCGCTGCATGCGCTGGTGGCTGGGGCTTCGAGGTCGCGTCCCGACCCGCTAGCGCCGCGCGGGCTAGGGCCCGGTTGCCGGCGCCGGCCGCAGCTCGAGCTCGCGGCGTCCCGCCGGGTCGAGTCCCGGGGCCTCGATCTGCGCAGGCTCGGCGGGAAGCACCGGGTCGGGCGCGAAGTGCACGGTGCGGGAGGCCGACCCGCCATCGCCGGCGCGGATCTCCAGGAGATTGCGCCCGGTCGCGAGCCCGATCTCGGCGTGCCAGCCTCCGGCCAGGCCCACCGGCGCGCGGGTCTCGGCACCGGTGCTGCGGTTGAGGACGGTCACCTCGCGAGTGGGCACGAACCGCAGCTGCGAGACGATGGCGGGCAGGTCGGCGATCTCGCGGACCGGGACGAAGAGGCCGCCGGTCACCCGCGTCGCCGCCTCGAGTGCCCGCGGGTGGTCCACCGCCGCGGGGCCGATGGCGAGCCCCACGATCCGCACGCCCGCGGCGGCCGCGCGCTCGGCCGCCTGCACCACGTGCCGCTCGTTGAGCGCCGGCCGCCTCGGGTCCGGCAACGTGGGGTAGCCGTCGGTGAGCACCACGAGGAGCTTCTCCGGGGCCGGATCGGGTCGGGAGCGCGCGCCCCAGCGGCCCGTCAGCTCGGCCACCGCCCGATCGATGCCGCCAACCAGGTCGGTGTAGCCCGGCGGGCCCCTGCGGCCCACGCGGACCAGCGCGTCGGCGACGGCGCGGAAGTCGTCGAGCAGGGGCTCTTCGGTTCGCGCCGAGCCGTAGGCGGGCGTCGTCTGGGAGCCGCCGTCCTCCGGGCGCCGTGCGGGTTCGTAGCCCGCAAAGCTCACCAGCCCGGCTCGAGCCCGTCCCGGCTCCAGCCGACCCAGCAGGATCGCGATGGCCTCCAGCTCGGCCGCGAGGACCGGTGGGCCGCGGCCGCCGGCCGGGCCTTCGGGGCCCTCGGGCTCGGGCCTCGGATCCGGGGGCCCTGGGGCCCTGCCCGAGACGTCGATCGCGAACACCACGTCGAGCCGCGACGAGCTCGCGGTGTCGACGCGCACGGCCCCGCTGACCTCGATCCGCGGCGCGTCCTCCACGACGGCGTCCTCGCCGGGGCGATCCACGTGGACGGCGAAGGCCGGGAGCGTCGCCGGGGGGAGGGGAGGCGGCGGGGCCGGCTGGACGAGCGCGCAGCCTGCCGCCCCGCCCAGTGCGCAGCCCGCCGCTCCGCCCCACAGGAGGATCCGCGGCAGCCGTCGGAGCCACCGGGTGGGGGCCGCGTCGTCGGGTCCCACGGACTAGCCGTCCGGGGGCGCGGGTCGGTACGCCTGGGAGACGGCGACCTTCACCAGCTGGCCGGACTCGAGGGTGCGGTCGACGAAGAGGTCGTTCATGACGGCGGTGCGCTGCAGGTCCCAGGTGTTGTCGGTGCGCGCGGTGAGCTCTCGCAGGCTCTCGCCGGGCCGCGCCTCCACGATGCGCAGGCGGGTCTCGGTCACCGAGAGGGCCAGCTCCCGGGTGAGCGGCCGGAAGCTGCGGGCCACGTTCAGGATGGTGGGCTCGAAGCCCGGCTCGAGGGCCATGCCGGTGAGGCGGTAGAGGGTCTTGCCGCGCAGCATCCAGGTGAGGACGACCCCGGCCGAGCCCCGGGGTGTGGCCGTGCGTCCGGTGGCCCGCACCCCGGGCTTGCCGGCCAGCACCACCCGCTCCAGGCGACCCACCCGCAGCCCCTTGCGCTCGTTCTCCTCGATGTACTTCCGGGCCGCGGCCTCCGGGTCCTCTCCGGGACCGCCGAACTCGAGCACCACGAAGGCGTTCCGCCTGGGGGAAAGGGCGCCGACGGCCTGGCGCGTGTTGCGGGTCGCCCAGCCGTCGGGGAAGCGCAGGGTGAAGTTCAGGTCCGGGTGCAGGAAGCGCCGTCCCTGGAAGACCCCGCCCGAGGCGCTCCCCCCCACGGTGAGCCCCTCCATGCGCGCGAGGAAGTCGGCGCGATCCCGCGCGATGCCCGGACGCCGCGTCCAGCGGATGATCCGCGCGCGCTCGGCGGCGTCGGCGGCGCGCTGGGTCGAGCCCGGGTGGGTGTCGAAGAAGCGGGGCAGGGGGCTGGCGCCGAGCTCCAGACGCGCGTGGAACTCGAGCTGGCGCAGGAAGCGGGCCATGCCCGCCGGGTCCCAGCCCGACACCGCGGCGAGGCCCTGTCCCAGGCGGTCGGCCACCCGCTCCTGGTCGCGGGCGTAGGCCTGGATGTTGCCCGGCCGCAGCAGCTCGAAGAATCCGGCCACGCCGCGGGTGATGGCCTGGCGCGCGGCCGCGTGCCGCTGGCTCACGTGGATGATCTCGTGGGCCAGCACGTTGGCCAGCTCGTCCTCGTCGTTGGCCAGCGCCAGCAGGCCCCGGGAGACGTAGATGAAGCCGCCGGGCAGGGCGAAGGCGTTGGGCGCGTCCTGGTCGACGACGGCGAACTGGTACTCGAAGCGACCGCGAGGGGCATTGCGGGCCAGCCGCTGGCCGACGGCGTCGACGTAGGCGGTGAGCTCCGGATCGTCGACCAGGCCCAGGGCGGCCGCCACGTCCTCCGAGGCCTGGCGACCCGCGCGGGTGTCGTCGTGCTCGGTTCGGAGCACGATCTCCGGGCGCTCCTCCTCCTCCTCCTCGGCGGCGGGCTCGGGGCCCCGGGCCGAGCAGCCCACGGTGCCGAGCAGCGTCGCCGCCGCGAGGGCGATCCACGGGCCCGGCTGGATCAACGCCGCAGGCTCGCGGTCGGAGGCGCGCCCAGGGCCTCGAAGGCCTGCTCGGTGGCGCGGATGCCGCGGGCCTCGAGCTCGCGACGCGCCTTGGCGGACAGCCTCCCCGACACCAGCAGCTCCACGCCGGAGTCCAGGGCCGCGGACTCGGCCGCCTCGGTCGCTCCTCGGGCCAGCGACTCGAAGGGACGGCTCCAGACCGCGAGGTCGGCCACCAGGGGCAGGATCAGGGCACCGTCCCGGCTGACGGCCCCGGTGGCTCGCCCCACCGGGGCGATGCGCAGCAGCCCCGGCCCGTGCTCGTGGTAGGCCTGCAGGAGCTCGCCGCTGCGCTGGTAGTAGAGGGCGTCCGACTCGGAGGTGGCGTCCACGGCCAGGGCCAGGAAGGCCGAGCGGTCGGTGGTGAGGTCGAGCCCCGCCAGCGAGGCGACGAGGAGGGTCTCGTGCCGCGGCGAGTACCAGGGGTGACCGAGAAAGGTGTCGGCCAGGTCCTCGGGAACGCCCATCACCGCCAGCTCGATGCGGTTCAGCCGACGCAGGTCCTCGGGCGGGTAGTGGAGGAGCAGCGTCTCGAGGCGCTCGCGGCTGCTCGCGGGTCCGGCCGCGGCCCGCTCGGGGCGGCGCTGGAAGGGCACGAAGCGCGCGGGCAGTCCGCCCGCGTAGGCCGCCCATGCGAAGCGGTTGAGCTCCCGCTGCAGTACCCGGTTGGAAGAGTACGGGTCGACGCCCAGCCGGTGGGCCAGCTCCCGCTTCACCGACTCGAAGCCGATGAAGGCCGTGAGCGCGCCGTCCTCGAGCTCGCTGCGCTCGCCCTCGGCCAGGGCCGCGGCGCGCCGTACCGCGCGCCAGGCGCCCTTCGGCACGCCCACGATGGAGTCCACGGGGTGCCGGACCAGGTTCCAGGTCGCCACCACCGGGCTCGCCAGGGCGCGGGCCACGGCCTCGGCGAACTCCGCCGTGGCGCCGCGCTCGGCCAGGACCGCCAGGGCCGCGATCTCCTTCAGGCGCACCCGCAGCAGGTCGTCGCCGACGGCCTCGAACGCGCCGAAGCGCGACTCGACACGGAACACGTGGTGGAAGCCGTCGGTGGTGACCCGGTCCTCGACCCGGTGGTCCGGCCCCTCGCGGAGCTCCGGCGGGAGGACCTCGCTGGCGTGGAGCACGGGCGGGCGCTCGTAGCCGAGGGCCGGGTCCGTATCGGTCGGGTCGAGAGCCGGCAGACTCGTGCCGGGACCGCTGGCCGTCCTGCCGCAGGCCAGGGCGAGGCCGATCGCCCCGACCCCGACGAGGAGCCGGGCCGGGAACCGGGCCCTCCCCCTGCGCGCGCGCGAAGCGGAGTTGCGCATCGGGTGCGAACGTAGCGCGTGGAGCCGGGCACGTGGATCGCGCCCGATCCCGAGGGCGGATCGCGCCCGATTCCGTGTCGACCGTCACACGAGACTCCGGACCTCCATCCGTTACGCCGAACAACGAGGCAGGATTCTGGGGGCCGGATCCGCGTGCTGGAGGGGGCACGCCCCGGCGTCGGGGGACGGACATGGGCGACGGGCGCACGCGCCAGATCGACAGCCCGGGCTCGGGCAAGCAGCAGTTCGACGAGTTCATGGGTCGCTTCGCGGTCCGCCTGGTGGCCCTCCGGGGCGCCGCCGCCGGGCGCGAGTTCGCCCTCGACCAGCCGTCCCGGGTGCTCGGGCGCGGTCCCCAGTCGGACCTCCTGCTGCGCGACGACACGCTCTCCGAGCCCCACGCGGTGTTCGAGTTCGCCGACGGCGCCTTCCGGGTGCGCGACCTCGGCAGCACCAACGGCACCCACGTCAACGGGTCGCCAGTGGACGTCGCGCCCCTCGCCAACGGCGATCGCATCCAAGTCGGCCAGCACCTGTTCCAGGTCGTGTGCGAGCCGCGCGAGCGGCCGCCCGCGGTCCACGTGATCGAGGACTGACCCGCCGTGGCGGCTCCCCCCAGCCGCAGGATCGGCACCTACGAGGTCGAGGGCGAGCTGGCCAAGGGCGGCATGGGCGTCGTCCACCGGGCCCGCCAGCCCGACCTCGAACGCCCCTGCGTGCTCAAGGCCCTCCGCCGCGACCTGGCGGAGAACGAGGTCCTCGAGGCCCGCTTCGTGCGCGAGGCCCGCGCCGCGGCCGCCGTCCACCATCCCAACGTGGTGGCGGTCTACGACTGCTTCACCTGGCGCGGCGAGCGCTTCATCGCCCAGGAGTTCGTCGACGGCGTGGACCTGGCCACGGCGCTCTCCCGGGCGGGTCGCTTCCCCGCGCGCATCGTCGCCCTGATGGCCCTGGAGCTGTGTCGCGGGCTGGAGGAGATCCACGCCCGCAGCGTGGTGCACCGGGACCTGAAGCCGGCCAACGTGCTGCTGGGGCGGGCCGGTGAAGCGAAGATCGCCGACTTCGGGATCGCCCTCGACGTGGTCGCGCCGGCCCTGACCCAGACGGGCGCGGCGGTCGGGACGCCCACCTACATGGCGCCCGAGCAGCATCGCGGCGAGAAGGTGGACGGACGCAGCGACCTGTTCGCCCTGGGCGTGATCCTGTACGAGGCGCTCGCCGGACGCCGGCCCTTCCTGGTGGAGGAGGAGGGAGAGGAGCTGGCGCTGCTGGCCCGGATCGAGCGGGGCCTGTTCCCGCCCCTGGCGCGCATCGCGCCGGAGACGCCGCGCTGGCTCCGCAGGCTGGTGACGGCCTGCCTGCGCCCCCGCCCCGTGCGCCGGCCGGCCACCGCCCGCATGCTGCGCCTGGCGCTCGAGGCGCGGCTCCGAGGTCCCGCACCGGTCGACTGCCGGGAGGGGCTGGCCGACTGGCTCTGGTCCCGGGACGTCTTCCCCGACGACGCGCCCGGGACCCGACGCATCCCGGTGGAGCGGCGCCCGCCGCGCCGGCCGCGCTGGTGGCAGCGCGCGACCCAGGTACGGCGGGTCTCGACGCTCGTCCTGCTGGCGGTGGTGGCCGCCGCCGCCGCGGGGGTCGGCGTGGTGGTGCGCGCCCCCGACGCGCTGCCCGCGCTTCCCGCCCTGGTGCAGGCGCTGGTACCGGAGCCTCCGGGCCCCGGCCCCAAGGCCCCCTAGGCGACCAGAACCCGCGCGCCGAGCTGCTGGTGGTCCAGCCCCGAGGCCTTGTCGAGGCGGGCGATCCAGGCCGGGCGCGCCAGCCGCTGCTTCCAGGTGTAGGTCCGCGCGCCGGCGTCGACGAAGTGCCCGGTCTCCTCCCGCCACCAGGGTGTGGCGGGTCCGGCCAGGGGCTCGATCACGAGCACCCGCGCGCCGCGCTCGCGGGCGGAACGGAGCCCCGCCAGGGTCTCCCGGCGCGCCTCGGCCTCGAGCTCGTTGAGGCACCAGGCCGCCAGCAGCAGATCGCCCTCTCCGGCGCGTTCGGGAAGCGCCCTCGGGAGCGCCCCGCGCCGGGTGCGGGCCCGGACGCCGAAGGCGGCGTAGGTTCGGCGCGCCTCGCCCAGCGCCCAGCCCGAGCGGTCGATCCCGGTCACCGCGGGCTTCTCCTCCAGCACCCGGGCCAGGGCCGTGCCGGAGGCGCCGGTGCCGCAGCCCAGGTCGAACACATGGCGGACGTCGGCCAGCAGCGCGCGCGCCTCCGCGTCGAGGGCATGGGCGGCGCTCAGGAGGTGGAGCGGCGCGTAGTAGGAGGCGAAGGCCGCGCGTTTGCCGCGGCCGTCCAGGGCGCGGGCGCCCAGGTCGACCTCGGCACGCCGCTCCACGTAGAGAAAGGTCAGCGCCTGGACGCCCTTGCGCACCTCGCTGAAGGTGAGGGGCGGCACCACCCGCTCGCAGGTGGCGTCGAGCCAGGCGTCGAAGGCGTTGCGCAGCTCGCCGCTGAGGTAGGGCTCCACGCCGCGAGTATCGCCGACCGGGGACGCCGCGTCCGGGGTGGTACCGTGCGGTCAGCATGCGCCGGGTCAGCGCGGGAATCCTGCTCTACCGCCGCGGCGAGGCGGGAGTGGAGGTGCTGCTGGTGCACCCCGGCGGCCCGTTCTGGGTGGGGCGCGACCTCGGTGCCTGGTCGATCCCCAAGGGCGAGGTGGAGCCGGGGGAGGACCTCCTGGCCGCGGCGCGGCGGGAGCTGGCCGAGGAGACGGGCTTCGGGGCCGAGGGCCGGGCGCTGCCCCTGGGCGAGGTGCGCCAGCGCGGCGGCAAGGTCGTGCACGCCTGGGCGGTGGCGGGCGACGCGGACCCGGCCCGGCTGCGCAGCAACGCCTTCGAGATGGAGTGGCCGCCGCGGTCGGGGCAGACCCGGTCGTTCCCGGAGATCGATCGCGCCGCCTGGTTCGTGCCGGCTGAGGCCCGCCGTCGCCTGCTGACGGCGCAGGTGCCCTTCCTGGACCGGCTCGCCGCGGCGCTGGCCCCGGCGCCGGGCCAGCGATAGCTAGGGCGCGCCCGCCTTCCAGGCCGCGCGGGGGAGCGCGTAGTGGATCTGCTCCCACCGGCAGCCCGGCGGATGGTCGCGGTGGGTCTCGCGGAAGCCGAGGCGCGCGAGCACCGCCTGGGAGGCGGTGTTGGGCACGTCGGCGCCGGCCCGTACCACGTCGCGGCCCAGGTCGAAGGCGTGGTCGATCGCAGCCCGGGCCATCTCCGTGGCGAGGCCGCGGCCCCAGCGGTCGTCCCGCAGCGCGTAGAGGACCTCCTCGCAGGGCGGATCGTAGAAGTCGCGGAAGCCCACCAGGCCCACGGCGGCGTCGGGATCGGGTCCCTCCGGCTCGCGCACGGTCCAGAAGCCCAGACCCCGGCGCGCGAAGTCCGTCCTGGAGTCGGCCACGACGGTCGCCATCCAGTCGCGCCCGGCCGGCTCGCCGTCGAGCAGGTAGCGGTACACTGGCTCGCGTCCCAGCAGGGCGCAGAGGGGGTCGACGTCGGTGTCGTCCACCGGCGCCAGCACCAGGCGCTCGGTTCGGAGCGTCGCCGCCGCGGCGGTCGCGCCAGCCATGGGCGGCAGCGTAGCGCGCTCAGCCGATCCGGATCGGGATCGGCAGGCGGGCCTTGGCCCGCACCGGCACGCCCCTGCGCGTGGGCGGGGTGAACCGCCAGCGCCTCACCTCGGACAGCACGAAGTCGTCGAAGGCGGGGAGGTTCGAGTCGTCGATGGCCACCTCGAGCACGTCGCCGTGCTCGCTCAGCTTGAGCAGCAGCACGATGCGGCCCTGAACCGGCTTCTCGCGCAGGCGCCGCGGGAAGTTGAAGCCGGCCACGCCGATGGGTCGCGGGATCTGGTCGAGCTCGGCGAAGTCCACGAACTCCTCGCTGCCCAGCTCGCCGGCGTCGCGCTGCACCGGGAGCTGCGGCAGCGCGAAGTCGCCCACCAGGCCGGTGCCGCCTACGCCGGGATTCAGGGCGATGTCGAGCTGGTCCAGGGTGAGCCGGGGCGGCTCGAGGGCCAGGTCCTCCGCGGGCTCGGCCTCCGCCTCGGGGGGCGGGGCCTCCTCTTCCTCCTGGACCTCCTCCACCTCCGGCACGTCGAGCGCCAGCGTCACCTCCTCGATCTCGTAGGAGGGTCGCACCACGTCGCCCATCATCTGGGCGAAGGCCACCAGGAAGAAGAGACCCACGGCGACGCCCACGCCGAGCAGCCCGCCCGCGGGTCCGTCGATCGGCGAGAGGCGCGGCCGGAAGGGCAGGGCGGGCTCCGGCACACACTCCGGCCGCAGTCGGGGCCGTCGTGCAGTCTCCACCAGCTGGAGGTTCGGACGGGCTTCGGGAGCGCGGCGGGGTTCGGGAGCGTGAGCAGCGGACACGGCCGGATTCCTCCACCCGAGGAGATCGCAAGCGCCGTGCCAGCCCGACGCGCCGCGACGACGCCCGACAGCGGGCGCCGGTGTCTCCTTTTGCCGCACCGCGCCTCGCCGCGTTGCGCGATGTCACGTGGGGGACCGGACGCCGGTCGGTCCGGAGCGGGCTACGATCTCCGCCCCAGCGGGGGAGGGGGAGCGACATGGGCCGCGTCGTCGGGGGCGCGCTGGCGGCCGTGCTGGTTCTGGCCGTCGTCGTGATCGTGCGGGCGTTCGGGATGACCTCGCGTCAGATGGAGGTGTCGTCGCCGCCGCCGCTGGTGGTCGACGCGGAGGCGGTGGCCGGGCGTCTGGCCGCGTCGATCCGCTATCGCACCGTCTCGCACTTCGATCCGACCACCCTCGACGAGGCCGCCTTCCGCGGCCTGCACCGCTTCCTCGAGTCGTCGTACCCCGAGGTCCATCGGGTGCTTCGCCGCGAGACCGTGGCCGACTGGTCCCTGCTCTACACCTGGCCGGGGCGCGATCCGTCGCTCGCGCCCGTCCTTTTCCTGGCCCACTCGGACGTGGTGCCGGTGGCGGCACCCGACGAGTGGACCCATCCGGCCTACGAGGGCGTGATCGCCGACGGCTTCGTCTGGGGCCGCGGTGCCATGGACGACAAGGACGAGGTGATCGTCACCCTCGAGGCGGTCGAAGGGCTCCTGACCGACGGCTTCGTCCCCGAGCGCACGCTGATGCTCGCCTACGGACACGACGAGGAGGTCGGAGGGCGCGGGGCGATCGCCACGGCCGCCCTGCTGGCCGAGCGCGGGATCCGACCCGAGCTGGTGCTCGACGAGGGCATGGCCGTCATCGACGGCGTGATGCCCGGCGTGGAGCGGCCGCTGGCCTTCGTGGGCGTGGCCGAGAAGGGCTACATGAGCGTGGCCCTGGAGGTGCGCGCCGCCGGCGGGCACTCGTCGACGCCCCCGCCCCACACGGCCGTGGGGGTGCTGGCCCGCGCCGTCCAGCGCGTGGAGGAGGCACCGCTCCCCGCCCGCCTCGATGGGGTGGCCGGCGCGCTCTTCGACCACGTCGGTCCCGAGATGCCCTTCGCCTACCGCCTGGCGGTGGCGAACCGCTGGCTCTTCGGCGGTCTCCTCAAGCGCTTTCTCGAGGGCAATCCCGGCACCAACGCCGCCGTGCGCACCACCACGGCGGTCACCATGATCGAGGGCAGCCCCAAGGACAACGTGCTGCCGAGTCGGGCCCGGGCGGTGGTCAACTTCCGCATCCTGCCCGGCGACACCCCCGAGAGCGTCCTGGCGCACGTCCGCCGCGCTGTGGACGACCCCCAGGTGACGGTCGAGGCCATCGGCAATCCCTCCTCCGCGTCCCCGGTCTCGCCCCTGGACTCGCCCGACCTCGAGCGGCTCCAGGCGACCATCGCCGAGGTCTTCCCCGGCGCGATCTTCGCGCCCTCCCTGGTGCTCGGCGGCACCGACTCGCGTCACTACACCGGCGTATCCGACGACGTGTATCGCTTCGCCCCGTTCCGCTACGGCCCCGGCGACCTGCCCCGCAACCACGGCATCGACGAACGGGTGGCCGTGGATCAGCTCGGCGACGCGGTGCGCTTCTACCGGCGCCTGATCGAGCGGACCTGCGGCGCGGGCTGAGACCGGGCCCGGAGGCGGAGTCCTCTCGCCCGCCCTCAGCTCCGGACGGGGGACGGCCGATCCATCTCCCGTGGACCGGCGCCGCGGCATCGAGCTCTTCTATCTGGCCACGCCCCTGTTCGCCCTGGTGGACTGGACCGCTGGGGCCAACGTACGGGCCGTGGGGCTCGCAGAGCATCCGGGCTGGCGCGCCGCCTGGTACGTCGGCTGCCTGGGCGTGGGCGTGCTCATGCACCTGCGGCCGCGTTGGTCCCTGCCGCTCGGGCTGCTGGAGAGCAGCACCAACCTGCTGCTGCTCTGTCTCTCGTTCTTCCTGCCGTACTTCGCGCTCGCCGACCGCATCCTGCGGGAGGAGGCGGTCGAGAATCCGTTCACGCCCGCCTTCGTCGCCAACCTGATCCTGGCGTCGGCGGTGGCCGTGACGTCGTTCCAGCTCTACGCGGGCGACCGGCGGCTGCGGGTGGCCGCAACGCCGCCCGCTGCGACCGGCTCGCGCGGGTCGCGCCCGCTATGATGGGCCGATGGGACATGACGTGGGCCTCACCCACGTGGCGCTTCCCGTCACGAGTCTGGCGGCCAGCGAAGCCTTCTACGCGCGCTACGCAGCGATGCGCGTGGTGCACCGGCGGGAGGGCGTCCTCTGGCTCTCCGACCGCACGCGTCCCTTCGTGATCGTCCTCCTGGAGACGCCGGCGGTGGAGACGCCCCTGGGCCCCTTCGCCCATCTCGGGGTCGGCTGCGACTCGCGGGACGAGGTCGATCGGCTGTGCGCCGAGGCCACGGCCGAGGAGCGCGAGGTGATCGGTCCGTTCGACTCCGGACCGCCGGTGGGCTACTGGGCCTTCATCCGGGACCCCGACGGCCACAATCTGGAGATCTCCTTCGGCCAGGAGGTCGCCCTCACCGTCGACGCCGCCTCCTAGGTGCTCAGAAGAGCGGGGACCAGCGGGCGGTGCGGAGGAGCTTGCTCTCCCAGCGGTCGCGCACCTCGAGGGCGTCGTTCATCCAGGTGCCGGGCTTCTTGTACTCGGCCGGCACCTCCCGGGTGAGGAGCGGCACGAGGGCGCGCTCCTGGATCACCTTCTGCCAGAGCACGATCTCGCGCCGGCGGCCGCTCCCGAAGGCCGTGCGGAAGCTCGCCTGCACCGCCAGGATGGAGCGACCCGACTCCTTGTGGCGCGCCATCTCCACGGCGTAGTGGTCGCCCGAGCAACGCACGTACTCCTCCAGGCGGCCCTCGTAGGGCCAGACCGTGTCCTCCATGAACAGGGTGGGCTCGTGGTCGCCGTCGGTGGGCACCGACGTCAGATCGAGGGTCTGCAGCGGGGACCAGGGAAGGGGCAGGAGCATCTTGGCCCGCACGTCGTGGCGCAGGCCGTCCACCCGCTCGGCCCAGTCGCGGAGGTCGCCCGTGTGCACCCGGTCCAGGAGTCGCTGCCAGGCGGTGCCGTCCCGGAGCGCGGTGATCGTCACCACGTTGTAGGACACGCCGGAGCCGTGGGCGTGATGGAGGAAGTAGAGGAGCCGGGCGTCGTCGCCGGCGGCGAGGGCGGCTCGGTAGGCGTCGCGGAACGCGGCCTCGAACGCCTCCTCCTGGGGGCCGATCACCTCGTGGACCTCGTGCAGCAGCAGCATGGCAATCCTCCGGCGCTCCATCCTACACGCTCGGGCAGCCCCACGGGTGCGCTGTATGCTGCGGTCCCCGGCCTGGGGACCCGCAACCGGAGGACGCGATGGCCTACGAGACCCTGCTGACGGAGCGCGCCGACGGCGTGCTCACCGTGACCCTGAACCGACCGCAGCGGATGAACGCCTTCACCGAGCAGATGATGTGCGACTGGCTCGCCCTCTGCGACGAGATCGACGCCGACGACGAGGTCCGCGTCGCGATCGTGACCGGCGCGGGGCGCGGATTCTGCGCGGGGGCCGACCTGGGTGGCGGCGGCGCCACCTTCGACCACCGGGAGCAGGAGGCCGCCGAGGAGCACCGGGACGGCGGCGGGCAGGTGACCCTGCGGCTGTTCGACCTGACCAAGCCGGTGATCGCCGCGATCAACGGACCCGCGGTGGGCGTCGGTGTCACCCTCACCCTGCCCATGGACGTCCGCATCGCGAGCGACACGGCCCGCTTCGGCTTCGTCTTCGCCCGGCGCGGCATCGTTCCCGAGGCGGCCAGCAGCTGGTTCCTGCCCCGGGTGGTGGGCATCGCCCAGGCCATGGAGTGGGTGGCCACGGGCCGGGTCTTCGACGCCGCCGAAGCGCTGCGGGGGGGGCTTGTCTCGCGGGTGGTCGCCCCCGACGCGCTGCTGCCCACGGCCCGCGCCCTGGCGCGGGAGATCGCCGAGAACACCAGCGGGGTGTCGGTGGCGCTGGCGCGCCAGATGCTCTGGAAGATGCTCGGCGCCGACCACCCCATGGAGGCCCACCGCCTCGACTCCCGGGCCATCTACGCCATGGGGGGCTCACCCGACGCGGCGGAAGGGGTGGCGAGCTTCCTGGAGAAGCGTCCCGCTGCGTTCTCCATGAAGGTGAGCCGCGACCTGCCGTCCTTCTATCCCTGGTGGAGCCCCCGCCGCTTCTCCTGAGAACCCTCCAGGCGTTTCTCCCTGGAACTGCCCTCGCGCCGGGCGGCAGGTCGAACCGACAAGGTGTCGGAGGGGAGCCGTTTGGACGCGATCACCGAGAGCTTCGTCGCCCGCCAGCCGATCCTCGACCGGCGGGAGCGGCTCGTGGCCTACGAGCTGCTGTTCCGCGCGTCGGCATCGGCCGGAAGCGCCGAGATCTCCGACTTCGACAGCGCCTCGGCGCGGGTGATCGTGGACACCTTCACCAGCCTGGGCCGGCAGGTGATGATCGGCGACGCCCTGGGCTTCCTGAACGTCTCGCGGGAGGTGCTGCTCTCCGACGCCATCGAGCTCCTCCCGAAGGACTCGGTCGTCTTCGAGGTCCTCGAGCACGTGGAGCTCGACGCGGCGGTGCGCCGCCGCCTCATGCAGCTGCGCAAGCGGGGCTTCCGGATCGCCTTCGACGACTTCGTCGCCGACGGTGAGCGTGAGTTCGCCCTCGACCTCGCCGACTACATCAAGATCGACGTGCTCCAGTACGAGCCCGCGTCGCTGGCGCGGCTCACCCGGCGCCTGCGCCGCGCGCCGGTGGTGCTCCTGGCGGAGAAGGTCGAGGAGCATCGCCAGGCAGAGCGCTGCCGGAAGCTCGGCTTCGAGCTCTTCCAGGGCTACTACTTCGCGCGGCCGCGCACCGTGAGCGGCGCGACGGTCGATCCCCAGCGCCGGGCGATCCTGGACGTGCTGGGTCAGCTCAACAGCGGGGTGCAGGTCGAGGCCATCGCCGAGTCGTTCAAGCGCCACGCGGAGCTGAACGTGAACCTGCTGCGCCTCGTGAACTCGGTGGGGATGGGGAGCCGGGAGAAGATCAGCACCGTTCCGCAGGCCCTGGTGTACCTGGGCGCCCGGCAGGTGCAGCGCTGGCTCACCCTGCTGCTGTTCGCCGGGGAGGCCCGCCGGGGCTCGGCCGGGCCGCTGCTGGAGACTGCCGCCCTGCGCGGCCGGATGATGGAGCGGCTGGCGGACGCGGCGGTGGAGGAGCAGCGCCAGGACACGGAGCGCGCCTTCCTCGCCGGCATGCTCTCCCTGGTGGACACGCTGCTCTCGCGTCCCCTCGACGAGGTGCTGACCGAGATGAACGTCGACGAGGAGATCCGGGGCGCCCTGCTCGAGGGCAGGGGCGCCCTCGGAGCGCTGCTCGCCTTGACCCGGACCGCCGAGCGCGACGACCGGGCCGAGCTCGCGCGGGGCATGCGCGCCTGCGGGGTCTCCGCCCCGGCGTTCGCGCGGGTCCAGGGCGAGGCCCTGGCCTGGTGGCGCAGCCTCTGGGGCGAGGACGACGAGGCGGAGAGCTAGTCCCCGCGGCGGGTGCAGGCTAGTTCCCGCGGCGGGTGTCCACCGGCCTTCCGGCGACCGCGATCCCCGCGACCACCGCCGCGCCGCCGAGGAGCTGCAGCGGGCCGAGGCGCTCCCCGAGCAGCGCCCAGCTCAGGATCGCGGTCCCCACCGGCTGCCCCAGCAGCGCCACCGACGCGAAGCTCGCGGGCAGGTAGCGCAGCGCCCAGACGATGCCGAGCACGCCGCCCAGGTGCGAGACGCCCGCCGCCCCGAGGAAGGCCACCCAGCTCCGGGCCGGGAAGCCCGCGAAGGCGTCGCCCCGCGCGAGGCCGAGGACCCCCAGGGTGAGCGTGGCGCCGACGCCGGCCACGAACAGCGCCGGCAGGGCGTCCAGGTCGCGTCGCACCGCGGCCATCAGCAGCAGGTAGGCGCTGTAGAAGAGGGCCGCGGCCAGCGCGATGCCGTCGCCCCGGGCGCTGCCCAGCGCGTGCAGGTCGGCCCCGATCAGCAGCGTCGCGCCCGCCACGGCGAGCGCGCCGCCCAGGAGAAGGCGTCGTCGCAGCCGCTCGCCCAGGATCCAGGAGGCCACGCCCACGTAGATCGGTGTCGTGTTCACCAGGAAGGTGGCGTTGGCCACCGAGGTCTCCACCAGGGCGAGATGCCAGAGGCCGAGGTCGCCGCCGAAACACACCCCGGCAGCCAGGGCGAGGGCGAGGGGGCGCGGGGGCAGTCGCGGGAGCCCGCCCGTGGCCAGCAGGAGGACGCCGACGGCCGCGCTCGCGAAGAGCATCCGGTAGAAGCCGGTCACCACCGGCGGTGCCGGCAGCGCCCAGCGCACGAAGAGAGCCGCGACCGAGAGCCCCGCTACGCCCACGGTGAGGGCCGCCACCAGCCGGGCTGCGGAGGTTCCTGACCGGCTCACGACGCCGACGGTAGCGGCACAGCCGCCCCGGGACGTCGTGTTACCTTCGAGCGCGTGGACGCCGCACCCCTGATCGAGACCACCTCCGGACGCCTTCGGGGCGTCCGCGAGGGGGACCTCTGCGTCTTCCGTGGCGTCCGCTACGCGGAGGCGCCGGTCGGCCCGCTGCGCTTCCGCCCTCCGCAGCTGCCGCGGCCCTGGGCCGACGTGCACGAGGCCCGCGCCTTCGGTCCCGTGGCGCCCCAACGGGTCGGCCCGCTGGCCGCGGCCCTGGGCGCCAAGGACCTTCCCCAGAGCGAGGACTGCCTCCGGCTCAACGTCTGGACGCCGGGGCTCGACGCCGCACGCCGCCCGGTGCTGGTCTGGCTCCACGGCGGGGGCTTCACCAGCGGATCGAGCTCCGAGCCCCTCTACGACGGCGCGGCCCTGGCCCGACGGGGCGACGCCGTGGTGGTCACCGTGAGCTACCGCCTGGGCATCCTGGGCTGGCTGGCGCTGCCCGCGTTCGCGGAGGAGGACGGCGGGAGCCTCGGCAACCTCGGCCTGCGGGATCAGCTGGCGGCCCTGGCCTGGGTGCGAGATCACGCCGTGCTGCTCGGCGGCGACCCGGACAACGTCCTGCTCTTCGGCGAGTCGGCGGGTGCGATGAGCGTGGGCACGCTCCTCGGTTGTCCAGCCGCGCGGGGTCTGTTCCGGCGCGCCATCCTGCAGAGCGGCGCCTGCCACAACGCCCACGACCCGGAGCGGGCCGCGGCCGTGGCGGCCGCGGCGATCGGCGCCCTGGGCGTGGGGGCCGAGGACCGGGAGGCCCTGCGCGCGCTGCCGGTCGAGGCGGTCCTGAAGGCGCAGGATCAGGTGCTCGCCACGTCCATCCCCGGAGTCCGCCAGCCGCCCTTCCAGCCGGTGATCGACGGCGAGCTGGTGCCTCGGCTGCCCATCGACGCCGTGCGCCGCGGCCAGGCCGCCGGCGTGGACGTGGTGGTCGGCACCAACCGGGAGGAGTACCGGCTGTGGAGCCTGACCGATCCGAAGGCCGCCTTCCTCGACCGCGAGGCCCTGCTCCGCCGCTGCCGGCGCAACGTCCCCCAGCCGGCGGACTCCGACGCCGACGTGGCCGAGCGGGTGGTGGCGCACTATACCGAGGTACGCCAGGCGCGGGGCGAGCCCATCGACCCGCCGTCACTCTGGTACGCCATCGAGACCGATCGGATCTTCCGGATTCCGGCCCTGCGCCTGCTCCAGGCCCAGGCCGAGCACGCTCGCACCTGGTCCTACCTGTTCACGTGGCCCTCGCCGGCCCTCGGCGGCGGGCTCGGCGCCTGTCACGGTCTCGAGATGCCGTTCGTGTTCGGGCGCCTGGGCGATGCGCGGGTCCAGACGCTGACCGGCGGCGGTCCCGTGGCGCAGGCCCTCGCCACGGTGCTCCAGGGGGCGTGGCTCGCCTTCGCCCGGGCCGGAGATCCGGCGACCCGAGCGGCCGAGTGGCCTCCGTACACCGACGCGACGCGCGCCACGCGCATCTTCGGCGCCGGCGGTGCCGTCGCGCTGGCGCCGGGTCGGGCCGAGGAGTCGGTCTGGGAGGGCGTGCTGTGAGCGCAGTCTTCGGCGTCGCGCTCGTCGCGCTCGCGCTGTGGATCGTCCGGCGCGTGGCGCTGGGCTACCCGGGGCCGGGTCTATCCCTCCTCCGGGCCGGAGAGGTGGCCACCGTGGCGGCGGCCGCCGAGGTGCTCTTTCCGCCGGGCGGTCCCGTGCCGCCCTCGGGCCTCGACGCCGGCGTGCCCGCCTACGTCGACCGCTACATCGCCGCGGTGCCGCGACCCACGCGTCTGCTCATGCGCGCGCTGCTGTTCCTGATCGAGCACGCCACCCTGGTCTTCGCCGCGCCCGGACGCGGCGGGCGTCGCCGCTTCTCCGCCCTCGACGAAGACCAGCGCGAGGCGGTCCTGGTGGGTTGGAGCACCAGCCGTCACTTTGCGCGGCGGCTGGTCTTCACGAGCCTGCGGGCGATGCTCACCATGGGCTACTTCGCGGATCCGGCGGTGCTGCGGGCCATGGGCATCGCGCCCAAGGCCATCGACCCCCCCGTGTGCGAGGCCGACCTGCTCTATCCGCGGGTTGGGGCCTCGCGGGCGTCGATCCGGCTCTCGCCCGCCGACCTGACGCCACCGAGCGACGGTCGACCCCTGGACCCCGAGGGCCCGCTCCACCCCGCCTATCGGGAGGCCTCCTGAGATGGCGACACCCGTCCCCGTCCCCGCGCCCGCCGAGGCCGACGTGCGCGTCTTCGCCGACTACACCCGGGACGTGCGCGAGCAGGCGGACGTGGTGGTGGTGGGCTCCGGACCCTGCGGCGGCGTGGCCGCCTACGAGCTCGCGCGGGCCGGCCACCAGGTCGTGCTCCTGGAGGAGGGGCCGCCCTTCACGCCCGCGGACTTCGAGCTCGAGGGGGCCCGGTCCATGGTGCGGCTCATGCGCGAGGGCGGACTGCGCGCGACCCGCGGCACGATCATGCCGACCATGCAGACCATCTGCCTCGGCGGCGGCTCGGTGGTCAACAGCGCGATCTGCGTGCGTCCCCCGGCCTTCGTGTTCGATCGCTGGTGCGCCGGCTTCGATCTGGCCCACACCACCCGCGCGGCGCTCGATCCCCACTTCGACGCCGTGGCCGACTTCCTGGGCATCGCGCCCACGCCGGACGACGTCCAGGGCCCGCGCAACCTGCTCTTCAAGCGGGGCTGCGACAGCCTGGGAATCCCCTCCGAGCCGATCGATCGCAACGTCCGCGGCTGTCGGGGCAGCGGCGAGTGCTTCACCGGCTGTCGCAGTCGCGCCAAACAGTCGGCCGATATCACCTTCGTCCCGGCCGCGCTCCGGCACGGCGCCCGGGTGCTGACCTCCGTGCAGGTGCAGCGCGTCCTGCACGGCGGCGGCCGCGCCACCGGCGTCGAGGGGCAGGTGGTGGAGCCCTTCACCGGCCGCGTCCGTCATCGGGTGCGCGTGGACGCCCGCGCCGTGGTGCTCGCCGCCGGCTGCATGGCCACGCCGGTCCTGCTGCAGAAGAGCGACGACCTGGCCAACCGCTCGCGCCAGGTGGGCGAGAACCTCCAGTTCCATCCCGGCGTGGCGGTCATGGGAATCTTCCCGGATCCCACGACGCCCCAGTTCGGCGCGACCCAGGGCTACCAGTCGCTGCACTTCCTGGAGGAGGGCTTCAAGCTGGAGACGCTCTGGGCACCGCCCGGGGTGATGGCGGTGCGGTTGCCGGGCTTCGGCCTTTCGTTCAAGCAGCGCCTGGCGGACATCCAGCACTGTACGGTGTTCGACGCGATCGCCGCCTGCAACCGCTCCTTCGGCCGGGTGCGCGCGCGCCGCGGCACCCTTGAGCCGGCGCTGACCTACCGGCTGGATCCCCGGGACGTGGCCATCCTCCAGCGCTCCCTCTGGGTCATGGCCGAGATCGCCTTCGCGGCCGGGGCCAAGCGGATCCTGCCCGGGGTCGCAGGGCTGCCCGACGAGATGCACTCCCTGGCCGAGGCCGAGGCGCTGCGGAAGGACCGGATCCGGGCGACCCAGCTCGTGTCCGCCTCCAACCACGCCTTCAGCACCACGCGCATGCACGGCGACCCGGCCCGGGGCGTGGTGGACGAGTGGGGCCGCTGCCACGACGTGGACGGCCTCTACATCGTGGACACGGGGATCTTCCCCCAGTGCCCCGCCGTGAACCCCATGTTCACCGGCATGGCGCTGGCCCACCGCGCCTCGGCCGCGATCTCCGACGCGCTCTAGGGCGCTGCAAGTCCCTGTTTCGCAAAGGGTTCTCGGAGTTCTGGGGCCGGTCAAGACTCGGGCCCGGCCCGCCGATACACCCCTTGCCGGCCCGTCGGGGCCGCGCACGGCCCGTCGGGGCCGCGCAGGAGGGGCGATGGCTCGCATCGGGTTCGCGACCGGCGTTGCGCTGGCGCTCGGCCTGGCCCTGCCCGGTGGGCTCCGGGCCGACGAGGACACCGCCTGGTGGCTCGCGCCGGAGCCTTCGGCCGAGGCTTCCGGCGAGGCCGAGGAGGAGGCGGCGTGGTGGGTCCGGGAGGTGGTGCCCGAGGCGGTACCCGAGGCCTATCGACACCTCGCGGTGACCCCCGACCCGCCGGAGGCGGCGCCGGCCGAGGAGCCGCCCGTGGCGCCGGCCGGGGGGCCGCCAGCGGCGTCGGCCCAGCTCGCGGCCCTCGAGGCCCCTGCGGAGCCGGCCGGAGAGGGGTCCGCCGAGGGCTCGGTCGAGCCGGAGGCGCTGGAGCCCGAGGCCGAGGAGGGCCCGTACTGGGGCGACGACGACTGGGACACCTGGGACGACGATCGCGCCGCCGCCGACGGCTCCGGCGCGGAGACAACGGACGTCGACGGCACCGACGCCCGGGACGAGGACGTCGAGAATCGCTGCCGGCGCCTGTGGGGACAGCTCGAGCGCTACTCCGGCGACCTGGAGCTGGCGAAGGAGCGCGAGGACGAGGTCTGGGAGGCGTTCCTCGAGAGGCACCTGGAGCGGGTCGAGGCGGAGGCACGTCGCCGCTGCCCGCCCCTGGAAGGTCCCGACCCCTGGATGATCGCGCTGCGGATGGCGATCCGCGCCGCCGAGCTGGCCTACAAGGCGGCGAAGATCGCCGCCATGTTCTAGCGGGCCCGGCGCGCGGGCCTCGATCCGTGGGCGCCTTGCCCCCGACCGTCCGGCAACCGGCCTGCGAGGGGTGACGCGCGTCCATGCATCCCGTGCTCTTGATTCCGCTGTTCGCCGTGGTGGGCTCCGCGCTGACTGCCGGGATCATCTTCGCCCGCGATCCGAACAGCGCGGCCAACCGCCAGCTCGCGCTGCTCTCCCTGGGGACGGCCTTCTGGGCCATCTGCGAGGTGATGTGGAACACGGCGGCGGATGCGGAGACGGCGCTCTTCTACGTCCGCCTCTCGGCCCTCGGCTTCGTCTGGATCGGGCCGGTCTGCCTGCACGTCTTCCTGGCCGCGGCCGAGGAGCGCAGTCCCGCCGACGAGCACCTGCTCGCCGCCGGCTACGGGCTCGCGGGCGTGATGCTCGTGCTGGCGTGGACGACGCCCTGGATGCATCCGGCGGTCGTCCGCACCGCCTGGGGCTGGGCCTACCAGCCGGGGCCCCTGTTCCCGGTCTTCTTCCTGCTCACCCTGGTGGGCTTCGGAGCGGGCCTGTGGAGCGGGATCAAGGCCTATCGCCGCTACGCCTCGCCGGCCGAGCGCAGCCAGGGCGTGCCCCTGCTGCTCACCCTGGGCGGTATCCTGGTGACCGCGTCCCTCACGGACGCCGTGCTTCCCCTGCTCGGCGTGCAGCTCCCGCGACTCGGCACGGCGACGCTCACCCTCCTGGGTGTCAGCATCGCCTGGAGCTACTTCCGGTTCGGCTACGCGCTCCTCGCGCCCGGCCGCTTCGCGCCGGAGATCCTCGAGTCGCTCTCGGACGGCGTACTGCTCGCGCGCCTGGACGGAAGGATCCGCAACGCCAACCGCGGCATGGCGCGCCTGTTGAAACAACCCGTGGCCGCCCTGCGCGGCCGCGGCCTTCACGAGGTGCTGCCCTTCGTCGGGATCGACCCGCCGCGCTCCTTCGAGGCCCTGGAGGGCGAGCTCGACGCCTCGCCTCGTCGCCCCATCCCGGTGTCGGTTTCCGGTGCGGTCCTCCGCGACAAGCGCGACCTCCCGATCGGCCTCGTGCTGGTCGTGCACGACCTCCGCGAGGTGACCGCCCTGCGCGACCGCCTCGTCACCTCGGGCCGCCTGGCGGCCGTGGGCGAGCTCGCGGCCGGGGTCGCCCACGAGATCAACAACCCGATCGCCTACGTGCGCACCAACCTCGGTCTGCTGAGGAGCCACTGGCAGCGGCTGACGAAGGAGGTCGAGGACCGCCGCGGCTCCGGCGGCGAGCTCGACGAGGCCCTGGACGAGGGGGACGACCTGATCGGCGAGTGCGTCGAGGGCATCGACCGGGCGGCCGCCATCGTCCGCGACGTCAAGGCCTTCTCCCACGCCGGGAGTCGCGAGCGGGTCTCGACGGACCTGGCGCCCCTGCTGGAGCGTGTCCTGCGCGTGGCCGCGCCGCAGCTGCGCGGGCGCGCCCGGGTCCAGCTGGAGCTGGATCCCGGCCTGCCGCCCGTGCGCTGCGCGCCCCAGGAGCTGCAGCAGGTCTTCCTCAACCTGATCCTCAACGCCGGCCACGCCGTCGGCGCCGCCGGGCGCATCCGGATCGAGTCGTACCGCGACCGGGACGATGCCGTGGTGGTCGTCGCCGACGACGGCGACGGCATCGCCCCCGAGGACCTGGATCGGATCTTCGATCCCTTCTTCACCACCAAGCCGGTGGGGGAGGGCACCGGCCTGGGGCTCGCGATCTCCTACCAGATCGTGCGCAACCACGGCGGCGAGATCCGCGTCGAGAGCGCGCCGGGCGAGGGCACCGCCTTCCGCGTGCGCCTCCCCCTCGGCTGAGCGCTCCGGGGCTGCTGCTACACTCCGGCCTCCCAGAGGAGGTCCCCGTGAAGTTCTACGACAGTCCCGGCGCTCCGAACCCGCGCCGAGTCCAGGTGTTCCTGGCCGAGAAGGGCGTGGAGGTGCCCCACGTCCAGGTATCCATCGCCAAGGGCGAGCACCGCAAGCCGGAGTATCTGAAGCTCAATCCCCTCGGCGGCGTGCCGTGCCTGGAGCTGGACGACGGCAGCGTCCTCACCGAGACGGTCGCGATCTGCCGCTACTTCGAGGGCTTGCACCCCGAGCCGCCGCTCTTCGGCACGGATCTGCTCGACCAGGCGCGGGTCGAGATGTGGAACCGGCGGATGGAGTTCGAGATCTTCGTCCTGTTCGGCCAGTGGTTCCGCAACACGTCCGAGTTCTTCAAGGGCCGGATTCCCCAGGCGCCCGAGTACGGCGAGATCTGCGCCAAGGCGGTGCGCAACCGCATGCAGTGGCTCGACGGCGAGCTCGCCGATCGGGCCTTCGTCGCGGGCGAGCGCTACACGATCGCGGACATCACCGCCCAGTGCGCCTTCGACTTCTTCGGTCGCATCCTGAAGTGCCAGCCGGGGGAGGAGCATCCGAACCTGTCGCGCTGGTACGCCGACGTGTCGGCGCGACCCAGCGCCAGGGCGGGGCTGCCGTGAAGCGGCGGCGGCTCGGTCGGACCGGACTCGAGGTTTCCGAGATCGGCATGGGGACGATGACCTTCGGCTCCATGGCCGACGAGCCCGCGAGCCTCGCCATCCTCGACCGCGCCTTCGATGCGGGCGTCGACCTGCTGGACATCGCGGAGGTGTACCCCGTGCCGCCGAAGCCCGAGTGGGCCGGCCGCACCGAGGAGATCTGCGGCAAGTGGCTCGCCGGCAAGCCCCGCGACGCCGTGGTGGTGGCGACGAAGGTGGCCGGTCCCCTCGGCGGCTGGTTCCTGGCGCCGGTCCGCCACGGCAAGACCAGCCTGGATCGCCACCACGTCGCGCGCGCCGTCGAGGCGAGCCTGCGCCGGCTCGGCACCGACTACATCGACCTCTACCAGACCCACTGGCCCGATCCCGGCCTCCCCATCGAGGACACCCTCGAGGCCCTCGATCGCCTCGTCGAGGAGGGCAAGGTGCGCGCGGTGGGCTGCAGCAACGAGACGGCCTACGGGCTGACCAAGAGCCTGTGGGCCGCCGAGCGCTGCGGCACCGTGCGCTACGAGACCATCCAGAACAATTTCAGCCTGCTCCATCGCCGCTTCGAGGACGAGCTGGCCACGGTCTGCCGCAAGGAGTCGGTGAGCCTGCTTCCCTACAGCCCCATCGCGGGGGGCGTCCTCTCCGGCAAGTACGCCCAGGAGCCGTGGCCCGCCGGCAGCCGCTTCAGCCGCTACAAGGACGAGAACCCGCGCACCCAGGCGATGACCCGGCGCTTCGTCAACGCCCGGACCCTGGAGTCGACGCAGCGCTTCGCCGCAGTGGCGCGGGACTGCGGTCTGGATCCCGTGACCTTCGCGGTGGCCTGGACGCTGACCCACGACTTCGTCGGCTCGACGCTCGTCGGGGCCACGTCGCTCGCGCAGATGGATGCCCTGCTCGCCGCCGCCGACGTGTCGCTGCCGGCGGAGGCCCTGGCCGCCTGCGACGAGATCTCGAGAGAGATCCGCTACCCGATGGGCTGAGCGCGCTCTCCGAGCTCCCGGGTTGACCGCGGGCCCCGCGCTGCCTAGCGTTCGCGCCGTGACCCTCCCGAGCCGCGCCTTCGGGCTCTTCGCGCTGGTCGCCGTGCTGGCGGCCGGCCTGCTGCCGTGCGAGCCGCTGCCGTTCTCGGACATCGAGCGCGACTGGATGGAGCGCCTCGCCCTCGGCGCCGCCGAGGCGGGGGAGCCCGAGGTTTGGATGCAGACCCAGTGTCCCTGTGGCTGTCTCCAGCGACCCCAGGCGGCCGGTGTCCCGCTCTCGGCGGGCTGGGCCGTCCCACACTCGCGGCCGGCCCCGCCCGTGCCGTCGCCCTTCGCCGTGGCGCTGGCGCCCCTCGTGGTGCGTGCGCCCCGCACCCCCGTCCTGCTCCCGGACCCCCCGCCTCTCGTCCCGGTCGACGTCTCGCTCCGATCTGCCTGAACGTCCGACCGATCCACCGACGAGAGGAGTCCGTCCCGATGAAGCTCCGCTTCGCGGCGACCCCGCCCGGGGTCGTCACTGTCCTTGTTCTGTGTTGTCTCGGCTGTCTTCTCGGCTCGGCCGCGGCCGATGCGACCGACGCGGCCGCCGAGTCCGGAGGAGCTGGGTACGCCGGTCGTGCCGACGGCCACGCCCCCATCGGCGTCATGGGAGACCACGTCCACGCCGCCGGCGAGTTCATGCTCTCCTACCGCTACATGCGGATGGAGATGAGCGGCAATCGCGACGGCGCCACCACCCAGAGCACCGACGAGGTGCTGCTCCAGTTCCCGGTGACCCCCACCAAGATGGACATGGAGATGCACATGCTCGGCGGCATGTGGGCCCCCCACGACCGCGTGACGCTGATGGTGATGGTGCCCTTCGTGAGCCTCGACATGCGCCACCGCACCCGCAGCGGGATCGGCTTCACCACCCGCTCCAGCGGGCTCGGTGACGTGCGCGCCAGCGCCCTGGTCACGCTCCTGGACACCGAGGTGCACCACCTGCACCTCAACGCCGGACTGAGCTTCCCGACGGGCAGCGTCGGCGCCCGGGACGACACGCCCGCCGGTAATCAGCGCCTGCCGTACCCGATGCAGCGGGGCTCGGGCACCTACGATCCCATGCCGGGGCTGACCTACACCGGGTCTGCCGACGCGGTGTCCTGGGGCGCCCAGGTGATGGGGACGATCCGCACCGGGATCAACCGCAAGGGCTACCGGCTCGGCGACCGGCTCGAGGCGACCGGCTGGGTGGCCCGGCCCTGGACCCGCTGGTTCTCCACCTCGTTGCGCCTGGAGTACCAGCGCTGGTTCGACGTCTTCAAGGCGGATCCGGCCCTGAACCCGAGCCAGATCCCGACGGCGGCGCCGAATCTCCGCGGCGGCGAGCGGCTGGACATCCTGCTGGGTCTCAACTTCCTGGTCACCGGAGGGCCGTTCGCGGGCAACCGCTTCGCCGTCGAGGCCGGGCGCCCGGTCTACCAGCACCTCGATGGTCCACAGCTCGAGACGGACTGGCGGCTGACGGCGGGCTGGCAGTACGCGTTCTGACGGCCCGGGCTATGCTTCGGGGACCGCGATCATGGGTCTGCGAACGACAGTGATCGGGGTCCTCGGAGCGGGGCTCGTCGCCTGCGGCGGTCCCGACGGAGGACCCGGGACCTACGACGCCCAGGGCGTCGTGCGCCGGGTGGACCGCGCCGAGCGCCAGCTCGTGGTGGACCACGAGGACATTCCCGGCCTGATGCCGGCCATGACCATGAGCTTCGACATCGCAGACGCCGCGCTCCTCGACGGGCTCGCGCCCGGCCAGCTCATCGACTTCGAGCTCGAGTTCACGGGCGCCCAGTACCGCGTCGTCGGGATCGAGGTGACCGGGCAGGCCGGGAGCGCCGGCTCGAGCGGGGGCGGCGGCGATCCCCTGGCCCAGCCCCGGGATCGCGCCCCCGACGTCCGCCTCACGGACCAGGACGGGCAGCCCTTCGACCTGGACGGCCATCGCGGCCGGGCCGTCCTGCTGGACTTCATCTTCACCCGCTGTCCGGGCCCCTGTCCGATCCTCACCGGACGCATGGCGGACGTGCAGAAGGCCCTGCCCGCCGAGGTCCGGGCCCGCACCCACTTCGTCTCGATCAGCCTCGACCCGGAGCGCGATACGCCGGAGGCCCTGCGTCGCTACGCGGAGAAGCGGCATCTCGACCTCGCGGACTGGTCCTTCCTCACCGGACCGCCCGAGCTCGTCGAGACCGTGGTGCGCGAGTACGGCGTCGGGACCCTGCGCCAGCCCGACGGCAACATCGAGCACACCCTCGCGCTCTTCCTGCTCGACCCGGAGGGCCGGATCGCCGCCCGCTATCTCGGTCTCGATCACGCAGTGGAGTCGATCGCCGCCGACGTCGCCCGGGTGCTCCGTTGAGGGCGCCCGACGCCGTCGTGGTGGGCGGCGGGGTGATCGGCAGCGCCACCGCCTTCTTCCTGGCCCGCGAGGGTCTGCGCGTGCGCCTGCTCGAGCGCGACGACCTCGCCTCCGGCGCCTCCGGGGCCGCGGCGGGCATGTTGACGCCGGTGGTAGAGACCGAGACCGACGGGCCGCTCCGGCGCTTCGGTCTGCGGGCCCTGGCGGCGTTTCCCGCGCTGGTCGTCGAGCTCGCCGAACGCGCGGGCATCGATCCCGAGCTCGTGCCGTCGGGGGTGCTGCGGGTCGCCGGGGGCGCGGACGAGGCGGCGGGCCTGCGCGCCCGGGCGGTGGAGCCCGGCGCGGACGACCTCACCTGGCTGGAGCCGGCGGACGCCCGCGCCTTCGAGCCGCAGCTCGCGCCCGACGTAGCGGGCGCGCTCTGGTCGCCCCGGGAGTGCCACGTCCGCAGTCCGCTGCTGGCCCGGGCCTACGCCCGGGCGGCCGAGTCCCTGGGCGCGCGGATCGAGCGCGGCGTGCCCGTGCGCGGGCTCCGCCGCGAGGGCGACCGCGTGGTGGGCGTCGAGACCGAGGCCGGACCGGTCGCTGCAAGCGAAACGATCCTGTGTACGGGCGCCTGGACCACCGCCAGCACGGCCTGGACCGGCAGGGCGCTTCCGGTGGAGCCGGTGCGCGGCCAGATCGTGGCCCTGGACGGGCCGAGCCCCGGCTTCTCGCCCATCGTCTGGGGCGGGAGCACCTACCTGGTCCCGAAGCGCGACGGCAGCGTCGTGGTCGGGGCCACCGAGGAGCGGGTCGGCTTCGACGGCCGGGTCACGGCCGCCGGGGTCGAGGCCCTGCTGGCCTCGTGCCGGCGCTGGATTCCCGGCCTGGCCGATTGCCGCTTCCGGAGCGCCTGGGCCGGTCTGCGTCCCTGCACGCCGGATCGCCTGCCCGCCATCGGGCGCCTGCCGGAGGTCTCCGGGCTGCTCGTGGCCGCGGGCCACCACCGCTACGGCGTGCTGCTCTCGCCGGTGACGGGCCGCCGCGTCGCGGACCTGGTGCTGGGAAAGCCTGCGGATCCCGACGCGGCGGCCTTCGACCCCGCCCGTCTGCTGGCCGGCTAGATCGCGCCCCGCGCGGCTGCAGCATCACCCCGGCGGGCCGCCTCAGCGCGGCTGCAGCATCACCCCGGCGGGCCGCCTCAGCGCGGCTGCAGCATCACCCCGGCGGGCCGCCTCAGCGCGGCTGCAGCATCACCCGGCGGTTGCGCGCACGGCCCGCGTCGGTCTCGTTCGACGCCACCGGCTGGCTCTCGCCGAAGCCGCGGGACTGGAGCCGACCCGCGCGGATGCCGCGCTCGATCAGGTAGGAGCGCACCGAGGCCGCCCGGCGCCGCGAGAGGCCGAGGTTGTACGCATCGCTGCCGCGGCTGTCGGTGTGGCCGTCCACGTAGAGCCGCACGTCCGGGCACTCCCGCAGGCGGGTCGCCACGCGATCCACCACGCGCCGACCCCGGGGCGTGATCACCGCCTTGTCGAACTCGAACTCCAGGCCCTCGATGCGGAACGGGGCGTCGCACGGACCCGCCGCGCGCGGGGCGGGCGGGGCGGCGCCCGCGAACACCTGGCGCTCGAAGTCCGTGAAGGCCGAGGCGCTGCCCAGGGCCGCGGCGCCCCGGCTGCTGCCGCAACGGCTCAGGTCGGCCAGGCGCTTCAGGAAGTCGGCGCCGGCGGGGTCGTCGCCGGTGTGGACCGTGTGGATGCAGACCCCGTCGGGATAGGAGGCCTGGAGCGCCCCGCCCATCGACAGGGTGGCGTTGGGGTGGTTCGGCAGCCCGTCGGAGAAGATGACGAGCGCGGCCGGGCCGCGGCGCCCGTCGAGGGCGGCAGCCACCTCGGCGAGCACCCGGTGCAGCGGCGTGCCGCCGCCCGTGCCGTCGATGTCGCCGAGGATGCGGAGGCCGGCCGCGGCCGTCGCCAGCCGGCCCCGGTCGAAGTCGGCCAGGGGCGCCTCCTGGCGCTCGTCGCCGCCGAAGCCCAGGAGCCCCGCCGTGTAGCCGCGACGGCTCCGGGAGCGCGCGTCCCGCTCCGGCATGCCCGAGACGAACGTCCGCGTCAGCGCCTTCGCCTCGGGGAACGTCTCGTTGGCGTACATGGTTCCCGAGCCGTCGGTCACCACCACCACGTGGTCGATCACCCGGTACTCGCCCCCGCGGAACTTGAGCGGCTGGAGGTCGAGCGGCGGCTGCTCCGGCAGCGGCTTGACACACCCCAATGCAAGGCCGCAGGCCGCGGCGATTCCCAACGAGACGAACGAACGCATGGCCCCTCCTCGGACGCTTCCACCCGGGCTCGGATTCTGCCACAAGCGGTCAGAATCGCCCCCAGGGCTCCCAGCCGCGGCCCCGATGGCCGAAGTCGAACACCTCGGGATGGAGCATCTCGGCGAGGATCTCCAGGGATTCGACGAGGCGGGGCCCCGGCCGGTTGAAGTACTGGTTGCCGTCTGCGACGAAGACCCGTCCGGCCCGGACGGACCGCAGGTCCGCCCACCCGGGCCGGGCCACCAGGGGGGCCATCTCCGCGCGGGTCCGGGCCCGATCGAAGCCGCAGGGGAGCACGACGATCGCGTCGGGGTCCGCCGCGACCAGGTCCTCCCAGGTGATCCAGGGCGAGTGGACGGCGCTCCGGCCCAGAAGGGCGTGCCCGCCGGCCAGCGCCACCAGCTCCGGAATCCAGTTGCCCGCCCCCATCAGGGGGTCGATCCACTCGAGGCAGGCCACCCGGGGCCGCTCCGCCAGGCCCGCGGCGCGCTCGCCGATCTCGCCGACCCGCTCGCTGAGCGCATCCCGGAGCGCGCGTCCCGCGTCCGCGAGGTCGAGCGCACGGGCGACCCGCTCGAGGTCGCCCCAGACGTCCGCCAGGGAGGCCGGCCGGAGCGAGAGGAGCCGCGGTGTCCCGCCCGTCCAGCGCGCGAGGGCCTCCTCCACGTCCGCCAGGCTGGCGGCGCACACCTCGCACTGGTCCTGGGTGAGCACCACGTCGGGGCGGAGCGCGCGCAGGCGGTCCGCGTCCACCCGGTAGATCGAGACGCCCTCCCGAACCGTGCGGCGGACCGCGTCGTCGATCTCGCGGCTGGGCGCCGAGGGGTCGAGGCGGGCCTCGGTGCAGACGGGAAGGGCGGCGACCTCCGGCGGGAAGTCGCACTCGTGGGAGCGGCCGACCAGGAGGCCGCCGGCGCCGAGGGCGCAGGCGATCTCGGTGCTGCTGGGAAGGAGCGAGACGACTCGGAGTGACACGTCGGGAGTCTAGCCCTGCTAGAGTGATCGTCGTCCGGAGGCCCCGTGGACTTCCATCAGTCCCCGCCGCAGCTCGGGAACCAGTACCGCGACGACCGCGCCCTGCGCCGCCTGCTGGAGCGCATCCTGCCCGACGACGTGCGGCGCGCCGTGGAGCCCCAGCTCGACCACCTCGGCGCGCTCGCCGCGGGGCCCCTGCTGGAGCTCGCCCACGCCCATCGCTTCGACGAGCCCCGTCACGTGCCCTTCGACGCCTGGGGGCGTCGCGTGGACCGGGTGGAGGTCTCGGCCGCCTGGCGCGAGTTCGCGCGGGTGGCGGCCCGCGAGGGGGTGGTCGCCACGGCCTACGAGCGGGCCCACGGCGCCTGGTCGCGGGTGCACCAGTTCGCGCTCATGTACCTCTTCGATCGATCCACGCAGGTGTATACCTGTCCCTTGGCCATGACCGACGGCTGTGCCCGGACCCTGGAGCTGCTGGCACCGCCGGCGCTCCGCGACCGCGTCCTGCCCCGGCTCGTCTCCCGGGATCCCGACGCCATGTGGACCTCGGGCCAGTGGATGACCGAGCGCACCGGCGGCTCCGACGTGGGCCGCTCGGAGAGCGTGGCGCGCCTCGTGGACGGCCGCTGGCGGCTGTGGGGCACCAAGTGGTTCACGTCGGCGGTGACCTCCCAGGTGGCGCTCACCCTGGCGCGCCCCGAGGGCAACGGGCCCGGCGGCAAGGGTCTGGCGCTCTTCTTCGTCGAGCTCCGGGACGACGCCGGCGCGCTGCGCGGCGTGCGGGTCGAGCGGCTCAAGGAGAAGCTCGGCACCCGGCTGCTGCCCACGGCCGAGCTCACCCTCGAGGGCATGCCGGCGGTGCCGCTGTCCGGCACCGGCGACGGCGTCCGCCACATGGCCACGATGCTGAACGTGACCCGGACCTGGAACGCGGTGTCGTCGGCATCGAGCCTCCGGCGGGGGCTGGCCCTCGCTCGCGACTACGCCCGCCGACGGGTGGCCTTCGGGGCGCCGCTGGCCGAGAAGCCGCTGCACCGGGAGACCCTCGCCGATCTGGCCGCGGAGCACGCGGCGGCCCTGCAGCTCGCCTTCTTCGCGGTGTCGCTCCTGGGCCGCGACGAGCTGGGGGAGCTCGACGCGAGCGAGCAGGCCCTGCTGCGGCTGGTGCAGCCGGTGGCGAAGCTCACCACCGCCCGCCAGGCCGTGGCCGGTGCGAGCGAGGTCCTCGAGGCCTTCGGCGGCGCCGGCTACGTCGAGGACACGGGCCTGCCCGAGCTGCTGCGCGACGCCCAGGTGCTCTCGATCTGGGAGGGCACCACCAACGTGCTGGCCCTCGAGAGCCTGCGGGCCGCCCTGCGGGCCGACGCCCTGCCGCCCTTCGCGGAGGCGGTGCGCGAGCACGCCGCGGCGGCCCGGGATCCGCGGCTCGCGGAGCCCGCCCGCGCGGCCCGGGAGGCCGTGGCGCGGGCCGAGTGCTGGTACGCGGAGACCGCCGGCGCGGATCCCGAGAGCCTCGAGGCCGGGGCGAGGCGATTCGCCCTCACCCTCGGCGGCAGCCTCTCCCTGGCCCTGCTCGTCGCCCAGGCCCAGTGGGACCTCGACCGCCACGAGGACGACCGGGCCGGCGAGGCGGCCCGCCGCCTGGCGCCCGAGGTCGACCGGCTGTGGCGCGCCTCCCCCGACCCCGCCGCGACGACCCGGCTGGCCCTCGACGAGGGGTTTCCGCCTTCAGTCCGGCCCGGAGCCGACCGAAGCAAGTGACACAGGACTGAGGAGATTCCCGTGTCACATCCCACGCGCATGGGCCTGTTGGCGGTCGTCGTCGCCCTGACCCTCGGCTGCAACCGGGTCGAGATCCAGGAGATGGTTCCCGGCGGGAACGTCCACAGCGGTCAGCTCGAGTGCTGGCTCACGCTGGAGTTCGCCGAGCCGCCCGCCGGCGTCGATCCCACGGACGTGCAGGTGATCTTCGACTCGATCGCGCTCGCCGAGCCGGCGGAGTTCGACTGGGCGTACATCGCCAGCCACGACCAGGTCGCCCTGGGCATGATGCAGGGCTTCGCCCAGAACGAGGAGACCTGGCCCGACGCGGATCCCCCGGTCGCGATGCCGATCAAGGTGAAGTATCCCCTCCGCGCGCGGCCGAGGCTCCAGCTCGACACCGGGGATTCCCTGGACCTGACCGCCACGGTGTACTGGGGTGGCAAGAAGGTGGCCAGTCAGACCCGCTCGGTCCGCCACGTCTACCGCTCGGAGGGCGGCGGCTTCTAGGCCTTGCGCGCGGTGCGGAAGCTGTAGACGGTGCGGCCGAGGGTGAGCAGGTCGCCGTCGCGGATGAACGGGACGTCGCGCCCCACCTCCTGGCCGTTGACTTTCGGCGGGTTCTTCTCGCTCAGCCAGCGCAGCGAGAAGGCGCTCTCGAAGCTCTCGATCTGCGCGTAGCGCTTCGAGACGAAGGGGCTCATCAGGCGGATCTCGCACTCGGCCGCGCGCCCGATGCGGTTCTCGCCGGCCCGCACCGGATGGACCTCCCCCACGAGCTCGCCCTCCAGCCCGATGAGCACGCCCACCACGGGTCGCGACGCATCGGGCCTGAGCTCCACGGAGACCGTCGACTCGCTGGGGTCGCGGCTCACACTTTCCTCCGGTCCCGGATTCTACGCCGGCGCGACGCCCACGGGAATGCCGTTCAGCACCGCGTTGCCCGAGACCGGGTCGACCTCGCCCTCGTCGGTCAGGAGGTTGCTGTTGACGCCGGGGGCCTGGGCGCGAGCCACCCCCAGGCGCACGCCGGGGGCCTCGTGGCCGAATCCGTGGGGCAGGCTCACGACGCCGCGCCGCATCTCGTCGCGGAATCGCACCGGGGCCGTCACCTCGCCGACCCGGGATCGCACCCGGGCCCGCCCGCCGTCCTCGAGACCCAGGGCGCGGCCGTCGTCGGGGTGGATCCAGAGCACGCAGCGATCGGGGCCCTTGGCCAGGGCGTGCACGTTGTGCATCCAGGAGTTGTTGGTGCGGACCTGACGCCGTCCGACCAGGACCAGGGCCTCGTCCGGCTGCGAGAGCCGCGCCCGCAGCCGCGGCACGTCGGCGGTGAGCACGGGCGGGGCGAGCTCGATCGCCCCGCTCTCGGTGGCGAGGATCCGGGGCAGGCGACCGCCTTCCAGGGGACCCAGATCGACGCCGTGGGGCCGCTCGCGCAGCGCGTTCAGGGACAGGCCGTCGGAGGCCGGGTCGAGGCGGTCGCCCCAGGGGCCAGCGCGCAGCATCAGGTCGAGCAGGCGCTCGGGCCCCGGCTCGTCGCCCAGGGCGGCGCGCGCCGCCTCGGGTGCGACGTCGGGGCAGGCGGTTCCGGGCCGGCCCACGGTGGAGCCGAGCAGGCCGTCGAGCAGCAGGCCCTCCACCTGCTCCGCGGTGGCGCCGTTCACCCGGGCCCCCAGCTCGAGCAGGATCTCCCACTGCTCGCGGCCGTCGGCCGGCCGCGGGAAGACCGCGGGTGAGAACTTGGCGAGGTTGCGCACCGAGACCGTGTCGAAGACCAGGTCGTAGTTGGAGCGCTCGAGCGGCCCGACGGGGGGCAGGATCACGTCGGCGAAGCGTGTGGTTTCGTTGCGGTAGAGGTCCACCGCGACCATGAACTCGAGGGACTCGAGGGCGCGCGCCAGCCGCGTCCCGTTCGGGGTCGACAGCACGGGGTTGCCCGCCAGGGTGACCAGGGCCCGCACGCGCTCGCCCTCGGGTCCCGGCGTGTCGATCTCCTCGGCGAGGGTCGCCACCGGGAGCTCGCCCGCGAACTCGGGCAGGCCGCGCACCCGGGACCGCCAGCGCCCCACTGCGAACGCCCGCCGTCGCTTGGGCGTGTCGTCTGCCGGGGACGCCGCGCCGCGGGGGAAGCACACCCCGCCCGGGCGGTCGAGATTGCCCGTGAGCACGTTCAGCACGTCCACCAGCCAGCTCGCCGTGGTGCCGAAGGCCTGGGTGCAGGTGCCGATGCGCCCGTAGACGGCAGCCCGCGGCGCGTCGGTCAGCTCCCGCGCCACCTCGCGGATCGCCGCCGCGTCGAGACCGGTCGCCCGGGCGACCGCGTCCGGCGGGAAGTCCTTGGCCAGGGTCCGCAGCTCGTCGAGACCGCGGGTGAAGGCCTCGAGCCTTCCCGGGGCCACGCGGCCCTCCTCGAAGAGCACGTGGACGAGGGCGAAGAGCAGGAGCGCATCGGTGCCGGGGCGGATCGCCAGGTGGCGGTCGGCCACCCGCGCCGTCTCGCTCCGGCGCGGGTCCACGACCACGAGCCGGCCGCCGCGCTGCCGGAGCCGCCGTAGGCGTCCGCGCATGTCGGGCGCCGTCATCAGGCTGCCGTTGGAGACCAGGGGGTTGGCGCCCAGCATGAGCAGGTAGTCGGTGTGGTCGACGTCGGGCACCGGGAACGCGAGATGGGAGCCGAAGAGCTGGCTGCAGCTCACCATCTTCGGGAGCTGGTCGACGCTCGAGGCCGAGAAGCGCCAGCGGGTGCCGAGGGCGCGCTGGAAGACCGGACCGTAGAGGATCGAGCCCAGGTCGTGGGCGTTGGGGTTCCCCAGGTAGGTGGCGACGGCGTCGGCCCCATGGGCCTGGCGGATCTCGTCGAGCCGGCCGGCCACCAGGTCCAGGGCCTCCTCCCAGCCGAGCTCCTCCCAGTCGTCGCCGTCGGGGGGGCCTACGCGACGCAGGGGGCGGCGCAGGCGGTCCGGGTCCTCGTGGAGGCCCTTGAGCCCGTGGGCCTTCGGGCAGAGGTAGCCGCGGCTGCGCGGGTCCTCGGCGTCGCCCCGGATCGACACCACCTCCTGGCGGTCGCGATCCACCTCGACGGCGATCCCGCAGTGCGCCTCGCACAGGGGGCAGGTCCGGTGCACGGTCTCGATCTCGGCCATGGCGCGCTCCTCGTCGGCTGGAGCTCCGAGCGTACCACCGAGGCGTCCGCGGCGACGAACCCCTACATTCCGGCCCATGCCGGAATTCGTCTACACCATGCAGGACCTCGGGAAGGTGGTGCCGCCCGACCGGGTCATCCTCGAGGGCATCACGCTGGCCTTCCTGCCGGGCGCCAAGATCGGCGTCATCGGCGCCAACGGCTCGGGCAAGAGCTCGCTGCTCCGCATCATGGCGGGGGTCGACACGGAGTTCGTGGGCGAGGCGCGCCCCGGCGACGGGATCCGCGTGGGCTACCTGCCCCAGGAGCCCGAGCTCGACCCGGGCAAGGACGTGCTGGGCAACGTCGAAGAGGGCGTGGCGGAGACCCGCGCCCTGCTGCAGCGCTTCGAGGAGGTGAGTGCCCGATTCGCCGAGCCCCTCGACGACGACGCCATGCAGGCCTTGATGGACGAGCAGGCGCGGCTCCAGGACCAGATCGACGCGGTCAATGCCTGGGAGCTCGACCGCCAGCTCGAGATCGCCATGGACGCCCTGCGCCTGCCGCCCGCCGACGCCGACGTGACCACCCTTTCCGGGGGCGAGCGGCGCCGGGTGGCCCTGTGCCGGCTGCTGCTCCGGAGCCCGGACCTGCTGCTCCTCGACGAGCCCACCAACCACCTCGACGCCGAGAGCGTGGCCTGGCTCGAGCGCTTCCTGCAGGAGTACCCGGGCACCGTCGTGGCCATCACCCACGACCGCTACTTCCTCGACAATGTCGCGGGCTGGATCCTAGAGCTCGATCGCGGCCGGGGCATTCCCTGGAAGGGCAACTACTCCTCCTGGCTCGACCAGAAGCAGCAGCGCCTGGCGAAGGAGGAGAAGCAGGAGAGCGCGCGCCGGCGCACCCTCCAGCGCGAGCTCGAGTGGATCAACATGTCCCCCCGCGCGCGCCAGACCAAGAGCAAGGCCCGCATCAAGCGTTTCGAGGACCTGGTGGCCGAGGAGCGGGACCGCCGCCTGGAGAGCGTCGAGATCCACGTCCCGCCGGGCCCGCGGCTCGGCGACGTGGTGATCGAGGCCGAGCACCTCCGGAAGGCCTACGACGATCGCCTGCTGGTGGACGACCTCTCCTTCTCGCTGCCGCCGGGCGGGATCGTGGGGGTGGTCGGGCCCAACGGCGCGGGCAAGACGACGCTGTTCCGGATGCTCGTGGGCGAGGAGAAGCCGGACGCCGGCTCGCTGCGCCTGGGCGAGACGGTCAAGCTCGCCTACGTGGACCAGGCGCGCGACGCGCTCGATCCGGAGAAGTCGGTCTGGGAGGTGATCAGCGACGGCATCGAGCGCCTCGCGGTCGGGTCCCGCGAGATCAACAGCCGGGCCTACGTGGGCGCCTTCGGCTTCAAAGGGGCCGACCAGCAGAAGAAGACGGGCAAGCTCTCGGGCGGCGAGCGCAATCGGGTGCACCTGGCGCGGGTGCTGAAGAGCGGCGGCAACGTGCTGCTGCTCGACGAGCCCACCAACGACCTCGACGTGGATACCCTGCGCGCCCTCGAGGAGGCGATCCTGGGCTTCGCCGGCTGCGTGGTGGTGATCTCCCACGACCGCTGGTTCCTGGACCGGATCGCCACCCACGTGCTGGCCTTCGAGGGCGACAGCCACGTGGAGTGGTTCGAGGGCAACTACCAGGACTACGAAGCGGACCGCCGCCGGCGCCTCGGGGCCGACGCCGAGCGGCCGCATCGCATCAAGTACAAGCCGCTGCAGCAGGGCTGAGCCGCCCCCCGTCTTTCGGTACCCGGGTGCGGGAGCCGGCTAGCCGCCGGCGGGGGCCGCGCGGGCGCTGCGCAGCTTGCGGAGGGTGGTGCGGGCCTGGACCGTCGACGGGTCCTCGGGCCCGAGCCGCTCCTCCAGGACGGCGACCGAATCCTCGAGGATCCCCAGGGCCTCGTCCAGGCGGCCCCGGGAGGCCTGGAGCAGGGCCAGGTCGTGGAGCAGGCGACCCGCCGCCGGCCGGCCGCGGCCGCCGGCGGCGTGGACGTGCTCGAGCGCCTGCAGGTAGGCCGCCTCGGCGTCGTCCGGGTTCTCGTGGGCGTGGTGGAGCACGCCCAGGCTGTGGAGCGTCGCGACCAGCGCCGGGTCTCCGCGCGGGGTCCAGGCTTCCCGCAGCGCCACGGAGCGCCGGTAGTGGGCCGCCGCCACCCGGTAGCGATCGCGGCCGTGGGCCGCGCGGCCGAGCTGGTCGTGGACCGCCGCCGCGCGCAGCGCCGCGCGCCGGAAGCGGGGGTCGCCGCTCCCGAGGGTGGCCGCCAGGCGGGGCAGGGCCGCCTCGAAGCCCTCCGCCGCCGCCCCGAGTGCGCCGTCCGCGGCCCGGCGGCGGGCCAGGTTGGCGAGGGCGAGGCCGTGCTCCGGATCCCCGCTCGCGGGGCTGCGGTCGTACACCTCGACCACGCGCTCCCAGAGCGCCGCGGCCTCGGCGGGGCGGCCGGCTCGCTCGGCCAGGGAGGCCAGGCGGAAGAGCGTCCGCGCGACCGCGGGATGGGAGGCGCCGTGGGCCGTCTCGCGCGCCGCGAGCAGCGCCCGCCACTGGGCCTCCGCCTCCTCGAGCCGGCCCTCGGCCTCCAGGGTTTCGGCCAGGGCGACGCGGGCCGCCTCGCGCGTGGGGCCGGCGGCCTGCTCGCCGTCGGCGAGGGCCACCAGGGCGTCCCGCGCGCCGGCCGGGTCGCCGTCGGCGTCCCGGGCGGCCAGCAGCAGGGCGAGGGCCCCGGCTCGCCGTTCGGGGCCGGGATCGGGCCCGGCGTCGATGAGGCTCAGCGCCCGCTCCGCCAGCGCCCGCGCCGCCGGCGTGTCCCCCCGCTGCAGGGCCGCGTGGGCGAGCACCTGCAGCGGCCAGGCGAGGCTCGGGTGGTCCCCGGCGACGACCGCCTCCCGCCGGGCCAGCCACGCCTCGAGGAGCGGACGCGCCTCCTCCAGTCGACCGAGATCGGTGTAGGCCTCGGCGAGGGCGCGCAGCGCGTCGAGCCGGAGCGGGTCGTCGGCCTCGAGCGCCTCGGCCCGGCGCGCCGCCTCCCGCGCGGGCGCCAGCGCGGCCTCGGCCGCGCCGAGCTCGCCCCGGGCTCGCGCCAGGCCCACCAGCAGCGGGATACGTTCCGGCGCCTCCGGCTCGGCCGCGGACAGCGCCGCCAGGCCCGCCGCGTAGGCCCGGGCCGCCGCCTGCAAGCGTCCCTCGCGTCGCTCCAGGGCGCCGAGGTTCGCGAGCACGCCCGCCCGGGTGCGGGCGAAGCGGGCGGGCGCGCGCTCGAGGCTCGCGGCGGCCCGGGTGTACCGGGCGATCGCTTCGGCGGGCCGACCCCGGCGCGCCGCAGTCTGGCCCAGCTCGGCGCGGGCCAGCGCGGTCAGCGGGTGGTCCTCGCCCAGCACCGTCTCCCTCACCTGCAGCGCCCGGCGCAGCGGGTCCTCCGCCGCCGCCAGCTGGCCGGAGGCCCGCAGGAGCGCGCCCAGGAGGAGCAGCGTGTGGGCCACCTCCGGGTGGTCCGGGCCGTAGACGTCCTCCTGCAGCGCGCGGGCGGCCTCGAGCCGCGCGTGGGCACGGCCCGGCTCGCCCCGGGCGGCGGCGAGCTCGCCGAGGCTGCGGAGGCTCTCCGCCACACGGCTGTGTCTCGGTCCCAGGCGTTCCCGCCGCACGTCGTGGGCGCGCTGGAGCAGGATCTCGGCCCGCGCGAGACGGCCCGCGGCGAGGGCCAGCACCCCCAGCTCGTGGAGCGTCTCGGCCGTGTCGGGGTGGTCGCGTCCGAGGACGTCGGACCGCACGCGCAACGCGCGGGCGAGCAGGCGCCCGGCCTCGTCGGTATCCCCGGCATCCGCACGCACGAGTGCGAGCCGGTGCAGCGCGGCCGCCACCTCCGGATGGTCCGCGCCGTGGCGCTGGAGCCGGACCCGGGTCACCTCGCGCAGGGCGACCTCCGCCTCTGGGAGCCGGCCCGAGAGCCGATCCAGCATGGCCAGGTTGGCGCGGGCCGTGGTTCCCGCGGAGCCGTCGGCCGCACCGTGCTCGGCGTAGACCGCGACGGCCGCCTCGTAGTGCGCACGAGCCTGGGCGTACGCGCCGAGCCGGTGGAGGAGCGCCCCCAGGTTGTTGCGGGCCTGGGCGGTGGGGATCGCGCGCGGGCCTTGGTGTCGCCGCCGCAGCGCCAGGGCCTCGCGGTAGAGGGGCTCGGCCCGGGCGTACTCCTCGCGCAGCGCGTGGAGCGCCGCCAGTCGATCGAGCAGGCCGGCGCGGACCTCCGGGGCCTCCTCCGCGGACGCCCGGGACAGCGCCGCGCTCCAGGCCGCGGCGGCCGCGGCCAGCTCGCCCTCGCGCCAGGCCGCCTCGCCGCGCCGGGCGAGCGACGCGGCCGAGCCCGCGCAGCCCGGGGCGCCCGCGCTCGACAGGGCCAGCAAGCCGAGCCAGACCAACGCACGGAAGTGTCGACCCAAGCGGACGTCCCCGGGGAGGGAGGAGTGTCCCGTGCTTATCGGCGAGGAGGTAGGGAACTGTTGATCGCCGTTGCGGACCGCAAGCGCAGGATTCCGACGGAGCTAGAACCATTCTGCTGTCAGCAGAATCGACACCGATTCGGTTCAGCGGGCGAAAGCGGCCAGGATACGGCCCAGGGCCGCCTCGACCCGCTCGCGGCGGTTGAAGGCCGAGATCCGGATGTAGCCCTCGCCCGCCGCGCCGAAGCCCGCGCCCGGCGTGGTCACTACGTGGGCCTCGCCGAGCAGCCGGTCGAAGCAATCCCACGAGGAGAGTCCTTCAGGGGTACGCATCCAGATGTAGGGTGCGTGGACCCCGCCGAACACCGCGAAGCCCGCCGCCCCGAGCCCCTCGCGCAGCAGCCGGGCATTCTCCAGGTAGTAGGCCACCTGCTCCGCCGTCTGCTTGCGCCCCTCGGGCGAGAAGACCGCCTCCGCCGCGCGCTGGATGGGATAGGGCACCGCGTTGAACTTGGTGGCGTGGCGCCGCGCCCAGAGGTCCCGGAGGGGGACGCGGCTGCCGTCCTCCGCCGCGCCGGTCACCTCGCGGGGCACGACCGTGTAGGCGCAGCGCAGTCCCGTGAACCCGGCCCGCTTCGAGAAGCTCCGCATCTCCACGGCGCAGGTGCGGGCGCCCCCGATCTCGTAGATCGAGCGCGGGAGCGCCGGATCGGTGATGAAGGCGTCGTAGGCCGCGTCGAAGAGCAGCACCGCGTCGTGCTCCCGAGCCCAGGCGACCCAGCGCGCGAGCTGCTCGCGGGTGGCCACCGTGCCCGTCGGGTTGTTGGGGGAGCACAGGTAGACGAGGTCGACCCGCTCGTCCGGCGGCTCGGGCGAGAAGCCGTTGGCCTCGGTCGCCTCGAGGTAGGTGATGCCGGCGTAACGCCCGTCGGCGTCGACGGATCCCGTGCGACCGGCCATCACGTTGGTGTCGACGTAGACGGGGTAGACCGGGTCGGTGACCGCCAGGCTGCAGTCCGTGGAGAAGATCTCCTGGATGTTCCCGCTGTCCTGCTTGCTGCCGTCGGAGACGAACACCTCGTCGGGCTCGATCGCGACGCCGCGGGCGGCGTAGTCGTGCTCGCGAACCGCGTCGACGAGGAAGCCGTAGCCGTTGCCCGGCCCGTAGCCGCGGAAGCCCGAGGCGGTTCCCATCTCCTCGGCGGCCTCCCGCAGCGCCGAGACGACCGCCGGGACCAGGGGCAGGGTGACGTCGCCGATGCCGAGCTTGATGACTTCGGCGTCCGGATGCGACTGGCCGAAGGCGGTCACCCGGCGCTCGATCTCGGGGAAGAGGTAGCCGGCGGCGAGCTTGCGGTAGTGATCGTTGATGCGGGCCATGGCAGCCGAGCCTAGCACCCCTCAGCCGTCGAGGAGCACGCCCGGGTTCAGGACGCCCGCCGGATCGAGCTCGCGCTTCGCCGCGCCCAGGGCGCGGGCGAAGACGTCGGGGCGCTGGGCGTCGTAGCCCGGCCGGTGGTCCCGGCCGACCGCGTGGTGGTGGGTCACGCTGCCGCCGCGGGCCACCACCGCCGCCATGGCTGCGGCCTTGATCTCGTCCCACTGCTCGAGCTCGGCGCCGCGCCGGCCCGGCGCCATCACGCTGTAGTAGGGTGCCGGCCCGTCGGGATAGACGTGGGTGAAGCGGCACGCCACGCTGCCGTCGCCGCAGACGCGCTTGGTCGCGTCGCCCACCTCGGCCATCACGCCCGCGTGGAAGTCCTCGAAGCGGTCCCACGGGATCGCGGTCTCGAAGGTCTCCACCACGAAGGAGAGCCGGGCCAGGACGTCGCGCACGTAGGGCGCCTGCAGGAAGGCGCGCCGCCAGGCACCGGCCGCGCCCTCGCGCCCGGCCTCCGCGTCGCGCCGGGAGCGCACCGCGTCCGCCGGCACCTCTCCGCCAGCGTCCCGGCAGCACTCGACGGCGCGGGTCATCCAGGCCTCGAGCCCGTGGTCGGCCGACTCGAAGCCCAGGATCAGCACCGCCTGGTCGCCCGCCCCGGCGCCGGAGGTCTGGGCCTCCCGTGGGTCCAGGAGCCGGCAGTTGCTCGGGAACAGGCCCGCCTGGGACAGGGCGCGCACGGCCCGGGCGCCGCGCACGAAGCCGTCCTCACCGGGGAACCGCACCGAGGCCGACGCCCGCTCGCGGGGCCGGTCCTGCAGCCGCATCCAGGCCTCGACGATCACGCCCAGGATCCCCTCGGAGCCGACGAAGAGCCGGTCCGGGCTGGGGCCGGCGCCGGAGCCCGGCAGCCGGCGGCTCTCGCAGACCCCCGTCGGTGTCACCACCCGCAGCGACTCGACGAAGTCGTCGATGTGGGTGTAGAGGGTGGCGTAGTGGCCTCCGGAGCGCGTGGCGATCCAGCCGCCCAGGGTCGAGAACTCGAAGCTCTGGGGGAAGTGGCGCAGGGTGAGGCCGTGGGGCCGGAGCTGGTCCTCGAGGGCCGGTCCGAGCACGCCGGCCTGGATGCGCGCCGCCCGCGAGACCCGGTCGATCTCGACGACCCGGTCGAGCCGGGTGAGGTCGAGGGAGACGGCTGGACGCTCGAGGTCCCGCGCCTCGATGCCGCCCACGACGCTCGAGCCGCCGCCGTAGGGGATCACCGCGGCGCCCGCGTCGCCGGCCCAGTCGAGCACCGCGACCACGTCCGCCTCGTCGCGGGGCAGGGCGACCCAGTCCGGCGCCGGCGAGAAGTCGCGGCGCAGGGCGCGGACCACGTCGCGATAGGCCTTGCCGTAGGTGTGGCCGGCGCGCACCTCGGGCGCGCTCGACGCCCGGTCGGCCAGGGCCGGCGGGGGCCGGGTGCGCGGCGCCGGAAGCGCCACGTCGTCGATGCGGGGCTCGGGCAGGGGCTCGGGCAGCGCCACCCCGAAGCGCGTGGAGAGGGTCGTGGCGATGCCGGCCTGCTGCGCGGCGTCGGGGCCGCCGCCTTCGACCCCCCAGCCCCAGAAGCGGCGCTGTGCGGACACCTCAGGCCCGCGTCGGCGCCAGCCGCTCGAGCAGCGCCACGTCGGGTCCCGGCGCGCCGTCGGCCCGGATCGGCTGGATGCAGACGTGATTCGCGCCGGCGTCGAAGTGGGCCTGGATGCGGTCGCGCAGCGCCTGCTCGTCGCCCCAGGCCACGATGGCGTCCACCAGACGGTCGCTGCAGCCCCCCTGGAAGTCCTCGTCGGTGTAGCCCAGCCACTTCAGGTTGTTCTGGTAGTTGGGAAGCCCGGCGTAGATCTTCATGGCGGCGCGGGCGACGCCGCGGGCCTTCGCGGGGTCGACCTCGAGGAGCACCTTCTGCTCGGGACACAGCCACGCGTCGGGCCCCAGGATCTCCCGGGCGCGCGCGGTGTGCTCGGGCGGGACGAAGTAGGGGTGGGCCCCCTGGGTCCGCTCTCCCGCCAGCGCCAGCATCTTCGGGCGCAGGGCGGCCAGCAGCACCGGGGCCGGCTCCGCCGGCTGCACGCCCGCGTAGATCGCCTTGTCCATGGCCTCCAGGTAGGCGCGCATGGTGGAGACCGGCTTCGGGCTGTACGCGTGCCCGCGCACGCCGGCGACCAGGTGGCCGTGGGAGACGCCGAGCCCGAGCACGAAGCGCCCGCCCGAGAGCTCGGCCAGGGTGGTTCGCCCGTGGTGGGTCGTGACGGCGTCGCGGGCGTAGATGTTGGCGATGCCGGTGCACAGGCGCAGGGTCTCGGTGGCCCCCGCCAGGTAGCCGATCAGGGCGAAGGGCTCGCGGCCCACGGCCTCCGGCAGCCACAGGGCCGAGTAGCCCAGCGCCTCCACCCGACGGGCGAACGCCGCCGCCTCCGCCGCCGGCATGCCGTCGACCCAGGTCCACACGCCGATTCCGGTCAGCTTGCCCATGGCGTCCTCCTCCGTACTCGGGGCGTTGCAGATTACCCCAGGCGCCCCCAGAATCCCGCGATGCGCGGGCTCCGCCTCCTCGTCGCCGCGATCGCGGCGGCCGCGTTCCTCGGCCCGGTCGGTTGGGTGGCGTCGGACCGGCTCGAGGCGGACAACGACTTCTGCAACGCCTGCCACCTCCCCGACGGCGTTGCGCTCCACCGCGGCCTCCGCCGCGACTTCGACGCGTCGCCGCCGGTGGACCTGGCCGGTGCCCACGCCCGGGCGGGGGCCGAACACCGCGACGACGGTGCGTTCCGCTGCATCGACTGTCACGGCGGGACCAGCGCCCTGGGGCGGGCGCGAACCAAGGTGCTCGCGGCGAAGGACGCGTTCTGGTACGTAGTCGGCCACTTCGAGGAGCCGGACGGGATGCGCTGGCCGCTGTGGGACGAGGACTGCCGCCGCTGCCACACGCGTTTCCAGAGCACCTCCGAGCCGGGTGCGCCGCCCGCCTTCCACGGCCTGGCGGTCCACAACACGGCTCTCGGGGTGAATTGCGTGGAGTGCCACCTCGTCCATGAACGAGGGGGCAACCCCGACGCCTGGTTCGTGCACGCCGCTGCCGTGCGCGTCCAGTGCGCCCGCTGTCACGCGGGGCTCGCCAGCGCGAGCCCGCAGCTCGAGGAGGAGGACGGATGAGGATTCGCGGTATCGGCGTCGCCCTGGCGGCCCTGGCAATCTGGGCGGCGACGCCGGCGGCGGCCTACCCGGGTGGGACGCCCCAGTACCAGACCGACGTGGCGCCCTACTGCGCCAGCTGCCACGCGTCCCTCGACGCGGCGGCCCTGCGCGGCGCGGGGGATCGCGCCACCAAGGAGCTGGCGGACAACAAGCACCTGGCCCAGATCGAGGCGGGCGCGCCCCAGACCCCCTACGCCGACATGAGCCCGGCCGAGCGCGCCGAGCTCGTCAAGCACATCCGCGCGCTCGACGCGGCCTCCACGGTGCGCATCGAGGTCCCGGAGACCGTGGCGCCGGGGGCCCTGTTCACGGTGCGCGTGCGCGTGACCGGCGGCGCGGGTCCGGTGGTGGGCGTGGGCCTCGTGAGCCGCGACCATCGCTGGTACGCGCGTCCCGCCCCGTCCGTGGGTTGGAGCGTCGCGGCCCCGCCCCAGGTGATCGGCCAGAACGACGACCCCCAGACCGAGTGGCTCGATGCGCGCCCCCCGGAGACCGGCCGCAACCTGGCCTTCGTGAACATCACCGGCGTCAAGTCCGACGCCGCCACGGGACAGTGGGCGAAGGGACAGGTGAACTGGCAGCTGCGCGCCCCGAACAAGCCCGGCCGCTACCCCCTCGGCGCCGTGTACCTCTACGGCACCGAGAAGGCCTCGCCCTTCGGCGTGAAGAAGGACGCCCTCGGCCGCGCCCATCCCCGCGGCGGCTTCACCGGCGCCTCGGGGCGCGTGGTCTTCACGCCGGTTCGGGAGATCGAGGTGCGGGCGCCGTGAACGCGCCCGCCCGCAGCCGGGCCAGGTAGAGATCCAGGTCGGCCTTGATCTTCCCCGAGAGCAGCACCACGCCGGGGAGATTGGGGAAGGCCATGCCGAGGATCATCAGGTCCGAGAACAGGACCACCTGCTCCAGCGACGACACCGCGCCGAACCAGGCGAAGAACAGGAAGACGAGCTTGTAGGCCAGGCTCGTGCGCTCCCCGAACAGGAAGCTCCAGCAGCGCTCGCCGTAGTAGCTCCACGAGATCATGGTGCTGAAGGCGAACAGCGTGACGGTGGCGGCGAGCAGGTCCGGGAACCACGGGAAGACCCGACTGAAGGCCCAGGCGGTCATCTCGATGCCCTCGCCGGCCTCCGGCGCCGCGTAGGCCCCGGTCACCACGATCACCAGACCGGTCATCGTGCACACCACGACCGTGTCGATGAAGGGCTCGAGCAGGGCCACCAGGCCCTCGCGGACCGGCTCCCGGGTGGCGGCTGCCGAGTGGGCGATGGGCGCCGAGCCGATGCCCGCCTCGTTGCTGAAGGCGGCGCGTCGGAAGCCCTGGATGAGCACGCCCACGAAGCCGCCGTAGGCGGCCTCGGGCCGGAAGGCGCCGGCGACGAGCGTGACCAGTCCCGAGCCGATCGAGCTGGCGTGGCCCGCGAGGATCCAGAGGCCGCACAGGACGTAGAGCCCGCACATGAGGGGGACGACGGCGGCGGCCACCATCCCGATGCGGCGGATGCCGCCGATGATCACCACGCCGACCGCGCCCGCCAGCAGGGCGCCGAAGACCGCACCGCCGGCCTGGCCGTCGAACACCGGCAGGACGGAGCCGACCATGGCCTGGGCCTGGTTGGACTGGAACATGTTGCCGCCGCCGAAGCTGCCGCCGATGCACATCAGGGCGAAGGCCACGGCGAGGAAGCGACCCAGCCGGGGCAGGCCGAGCTCGGCCAGGCCGTGGGTCAGGTAGTGCATGGGGCCGCCGGAGACGTGTCCGTCGGTGTCGACGCTGCGGTACTTCTGGCCCAGGGTGCACTCGGCGAACTTGGAGCTCATGCCGAGCAGGCCGGCCATCACCATCCAGAACACCGCCCCCGGACCGCCGAGCCCGACGGCCACGGCCACTCCCGCGATGTTCCCGAGCCCGACCGTGGCGGAGAGCGCGGCGGAGAGCGCCTGGAAGTGGCTGATCTCGCCGGGATCGTCGGGGTGCGAGTAGCGCCCGCGGGCGCAGTCGAGCGCGTGCCGGAAGGCGCGCACGTTCACGAACTGGAAGCGCAGGGTGAAGAAGCAGGCGCCCAGGATCAGCCAGAGCACGACGATCGGGACCTCGACCTGGTCCGGCCCGGCATCCCAGAACACCACGTCCCAGAACATCACCGCCTCGAGCGGCGCCACGACCCACTCGCCGAAGAGCGCCTCCAGGCGGTCGAGAAGCTCGAGGAATCCCGCCACGTCCCCCCGCGACCCTCCGCATGCCATCGGACGACACTTCGCCTAGCATAAGCGGCCGCCCGAACCCCGAAAGAGGAGAAACCCCCATGCGCGAGGCCGTGATCGTCGCGAGCCGTCGGACCCCCCTGGCCAAGTCCTTCCGCGGATCCTTCAACCTGACCCTCCCGAGCGACCAGCTGGCCCACGCGATCCGCGCGGCCCTGGCCGACGTGCCCCAGGTGGACGCCGCGGAGATCGAGGACGCGATCATCGGCTGCGGACTCCCGGAGGGTCCCCAGGGCCACAACGTCGGTCGGGTCGGGGTGATGGCCGCCGGTCTCCCGGCCAGCGTCGCGGCCACGACCGTGAACCGCTTCTGCTCCTCCGGCCTCCAGACGATCGCCATGGCGGCCGAGCACGTGATCGTGAATGGCGCCGACGTGGTCCTCGCCGGCGGCGTCGAGTCGATCACCATGGTGCAGAACGACAAGATGCGAATGGGCGACATGGTCAACCCCGCGGTCAACCAGGAGTGGCCCGGGATCTACATGGGCATGGGGCAGACCGCCGAGATCGTGGCCGAGCGCTACGGGATCTCGCGCGAGGACCAGGACGCCTACGGCCTGCGCTCCCAGCAGCGGACCGCCAAGTGGCAGGAGGCGGGCTGGGATCAGGAGTGCATCGCGCCCATGAAGGTCACCCGCATGAACAAGGGCGGCGAGAAGGAGGAGGGCGTGCTCTTCGGGCGCGACGAGTGCAACCGGCCGAACACGACCCTCGAGGGCCTGCAGCAGCTCAAGCCCGCCTTCAATCCCGAGGGCGGGACGGTCACGGCCGGCAACGCCTCCCAGCTCTCCGACGGCGCCTCGGCCACGCTGGTGATGTCGTCCGAGCGCGCGAAGCAGCTCGGCATCGAGCCCCTGGGCCTGTACCGGGGCTTCGCCGTCGCCGGCTGCCGCCCCGAGGAGATGGGCATCGGACCGGTCTTCGCGGTGCCCCGTCTGCTCGAGCGCACCGGCAAGACCCTCGACGACATCGACGTGGTGGAGCTCAACGAGGCCTTCGCCTCCCAGCTTCTCTACTGCCAGCGCCAGCTCGACATCCCCGACGAGAAGCTCAACCCGCTCGGCGGCTCCATCTCCATCGGACACCCCTACGGCATGACGGGCTCGCGCATGACCGGTCAGCTGCTGCGCCAGCTGCGGCGCACCGGCGGAAGCCTGGGCCTCGTCACCATGTGTGTCGGGGGCGGAATGGGCGCCGCGGGCCTCTTCGAGGCGTGCTGAGGACCCTCTCCGAGACCGCGTCCAAGGACCTCCTGGCCGGCCTCGGGGTTCCCTTCGCCCGGGAGGAACGGGCCGCCACGCCCGCCGCCGCCGCCGAGGCGGCGGCCCGGGTGGGGTTTCCGGTCGCGCTCAAGCTGGCGGGCGAGCACATCGCCCACAAGACCGAGCGCGGGCTGGTGGCCCTGGGCCTGGCCGATGCCGACGCCGTGCGCGAGGCGGCCGAGGCACTGCTGGCCCGGCGCCGTCCCGAGGACGGCGACGTGGAGCTCCTGGTGGCCGAGATGGTGCGGGGACACCGGGAGCTGATCGCCGGCCTCGTGCGGGATCCCCAGTTCGGTCCGTGCGTGCTCCTGGGCCTCGGCGGCGTCCTCGCGGAGGCCGTCGGCGACGCGGTCTTCGCGGCGGCACCCCTGGAGCGGGAGGCGGCCCGGGTGCTGCCCGACGGCCTCTCGGCGGCCCACCTGCTGGGCCCCTTCCGGGGCGAGCCGGCCGTGGACCGCGACGCCCTGGCCGACCTGCTGCTCGCCCTCTCGCGCCTGGCCGCGACGCGCCCCGACGTCCACAGCGTGGACCTGAATCCGCTGATCGTGCGGAATGGGCTGCCCGTGGCGGTCGACGCCCTGGTGGAGCTCGACAGCGAGGCACGGGCCACCCCGTCGCCCCGGCCCGCCTTCGATCCGGGCGCGGTCCGCGAGCGGTTCCGCCCGCTCTTCCACCCGCGCGGGATCGTCGTGGCCGGCGTGTCGGGCCACCCCGGCAAGTTCGGCTTCGTCGCCTACCACAACCTCCTGCGTTGCGGCTACCCGGGACCGCTCTTCCCGCTGAAGCCCGACGGCGCCGAGGTGCTGGGGCGGCCCACCTGCCGGGACGTCTCGGAGATCCCCGACGGCGCCGCCGACCTGGTCGTCGTCTGCACACCCCTCTCGGTCAACGCGGCGCTGCTGGAGGCGTGCGCGCGCAAGGGAATCCGCGCGGCCTTCGTGGCCAGCGGCGGCTACGGCGAGGCGGGCGAGGAGGGCCGGGAGCGCCAGCGCGAGCTCGCCGCGCTCGGTGACCGCCTGGGCATGGTCGTCGCCGGCCCCAACGGCCAGGGCGTGGTGTCGACAGCCGAGTCCATGTGCGCCCAGATCGTGGCGCCCTATCCGCCGCCCGGGCCGATCTCCGTCGCCAGCCAGAGCGGCAACCTGGTCTCCGCCTTCCTGAACTACGCGGTGGAGTCGGGCATCGGGATTCGCGTGGCTATCTCCGCCGGCAACAGCGCCCAGACGGGGCTCGCGGACTACCTGGAGTACTTCGCCGCCGATCCCGAGACGACCGCCGCCCTGGGCTACGTGGAGGGCGTCCCCGACGGCCGCCGCTTCCTCGACGCCGCGGGCGTGCTGACCGCCGCCAAGCCCCTGGTGCTGGTGAAGGGCGGCGTGGCGGCCGAGGGGCAGCGGGCCGCGGCGAGTCACACGGGCTCGCTCGCGACCGACGACCGGGTCTTCGACGGCATCTGCCGCCAGTACGGCATCAGCCGCGCGCCCACCGTCGAGCACGCCTTCGAGTGGGCGGCCACCTTCGCCAGCCAGCCGCTGCCGCCGGGGCGGCGGGTGGTGATCTTCACGACCGCCGGGGGCTGGGGGGTGCTGGCGGCCGACGCCTGCGCCGCGGCCGGACTCGAGGTCGTCCCCCTGCCCGACGCGATCCGCACCAAGATCGACGCCATGGTGCCGGCGCGCTGGAGCCGGGGGAACCCGATCGACCTGGCCGGCGGCGAGACCCGGGACACGGTGCCCGAGGTGCTCGACCTGGTCTGCGCCCACCCGGACGTGGACGCGGTGCTCCACCTGGGCATCGGCATCCAGGCGGCCCAGGCCCAGCTCTTCCGCAGCGGGCCCTTCTTCCCGGACCACGGCCTGGAGCGGATCGCCGACTACCACGAGCGCCAGGACGCGCGCTTCGCCCAGGCCGCCCGCGAGGCCTCCGAGCGCCACGGCAAGCCCGTGCTCACCTGTACGGAGCTGGTCGCGACCGACCGGGCCTACGGCAACGCCGGGCCCCGCGCGGTGCAGGCGGGCGGGCGGCTCTGCTACCCGAGCGCCCACCGCGCCGTCGCGGCCCTGCGGGCCCTGGTGGACTACCGGGCCTTCCTGGACCGCCGCTAGGCGGCGCGCCTAGAAGTTGTATCGCACCCGCATGAAGATCTCGTCCCGGTCGCGCACCGGCGAGAGCGCATTGTCCACGAAGGCGTTGTTGGCTCCCTCTCCCACCCGGTTGGGGTTGCTGCCTACACCGAACAGCGGTGCGTCCTTGGCCTCGGTGCGGCCCCAGAAGGCGGCCAGTCCGATCTGGATCGAGAAGTCCGCCGTGTAGCGCCAGGTCACCGACGGGAGCAGTGCTCCCGAGTTGGACTGGAAGTCGTACACCGCGGTGACGCCCGGGAGCAGTCGATCCTGGAAGTACCCCGTGGTCACCGTGAACGTCCCGAGGACGCTCCAGGGCCCGTTGGTGGTGAAGCCCTGCTGGTAGCCCGCCAGGTAGCGGACGAACCACTGGCTGTTGAAGAAGATGGTGCGGTTGGCGTTCAGGAAGTTGATGAACGTGGGCCGGTCCACGGACACGGTGAGGTTGAAGCTGTCGGCCTCGCCGAGACTGCTCGGCTGGTTGTTGTCCGTGAACAGGACGTTGTTGAACCAGGTGAACTCCATGCTCCAGTTGGTCTTGGAGATGTCCTCGGCAAAGTCCATGGAGAAGCCCAGGACGTTGCGCTTCTGGTAGCGGAGCACGCCGGAGCCGCCGCTGTGCCAGCTGAAGTCCGTCCGGCCGAAGCGGCCGTTGCCGCCGGCGCGGATCGCGTTCCGGGTCACACCCGCCACCGAGAAGATCGCGGTCACGTTGGAGCAGCGCCAGGGCTCCCGGAACGAGCACGCGCCCGTCCGGAACGGCTCGCTGGGCTTGAACTGGGTCTCCGTGCGTTCCGCGTCGGCGACGCCGAGGCCCGACAACGCCACGAGGACCATCAGGTAGTTCCAGGAGGAGGCCGCGAGCTCGCTCCGCCACAGCTGACACGTGAACGGGTGGATGAGGCGGTCGCCCCCGGCCACGTTCTCGCAGTCGCTGGCGCCGAGGCCGCGCAGGTTCGCCAGCGTCGTGTTGACGGCGGTGAGGAGCTGCGGCGTGCTCTCCGAGAAGACCGGGACCCCGTCGACGTCGGGGTCGTAGCCCTTGTCGCCGGGGCCGCGGCAGCCGGGCAGGACGAAGGATCGGCCCCGTTCGAAGCGGTGGCAGGCCGCGGTGTCCGCGAAGCCCACGGTGCCCGGCTGGGCGACGCTGTCGTCGAAGGTGTCCCAGAAGAAGAAGGTGCCCGGCGTCCCCGGGAAGGCGATGGAGAGCGCGCTGAGCTCGGCGTTCATCAGATCGATGCCGTCGACGTCGCAGTTGGTGCCGTAGAACGGGCCGCAGCCGAAGAGCGCCGCCTGCTCCGCCGTGACGAACTCGGAGATGCAGGCCTCGCCGAAGAGCACGCCGACGGCGTCGAAGGGGGCGAAGTTGCAGGCGACCATCTCGTCCGGCTCCCCGAGATCGAGGCTGTCGTTGTTCAGCGGGATCAGCGGGGCCGGGAACCCGAACGGGAGTCCGGCCAACGTGTTGTAGACCACGGTGGCGAAGCCCGAGCCTGCCAGGGCGATGCCGAAGGCGTCGGCCGGGTTGAGCCGCCGGCCCGGGTCCAGGGGGTTGTCCGCCACTTCCGTCATGCTGTTGAAGACGCTCTGGGCGCAGGAGCTCACGTCGAGCTCGGTGAAGCCCACGCTCGAGGAGCAGATCATCGCGAAGAGCTGCTGGTTGACCGAGTGGCGGGTCAGCGCGTCGTCGGCGTCGAGGCAGCCCCGGTTCTCGTCGCTCCCGGGTCCCTCGCAGCGGAAGTCCGTGTCCGTGTGCCGGGGGCGCCCGGTGATCGGGTCCACGTTGCGCGAGTAGGTGAAGACCCGGTCGATGTAGGGCGTGTCCTCGAAGCCCTGGAAGTTGGTGAGGGCGAAGCTGAAGGCCCCCGACCGCCACTCGAGGCGCACGCCCCACTCGATGCCGTGCCCGTCCTCCCAGGGATCGTCCGGGCGCACCTCGCCGGCCAGGCCGAAGCCGGTGAGGCCGTGGGCCCAGAGGCCGGCGGTCTTGTCGCAGACCGGGTTGGGCGTGTAGGGCTCGCCGCAGCGTCCGAGGTCGGCGGGCTCGAACTGGTCGAAGTTCATGGCCGCCTCGAGGCGGAGGTCCTCGATGAAGCCGATGCTCCCGAAGGACCAGACGGCCCGGAAGGCCCACAGCGAGATCCGCGACTCCTCCAGGGACACCAGGGAGCCGAGGGCCAGGTCCTGGGGATTGAACTGGTCGGTGGTGCGGAAGAGCTCGGTCTTGCCCCAGACGATGCTCTGCT
>CAYTZH010000002.1:0-194305 GCA_964442285.1 uncultured Spirochaetales bacterium
GTGCGTCGCCCTCCCGAGCGCGAACGCAATGCGGACCAGCAGCGCGAGCGCGGCGACGCCTACGGTCGCTCCAGGCTGAGATCCCCCGGGGAGTTGTCACTTCGGGGCTTGTCGGACCTCGAGAACCCGCTTGTTCGACCTGGCCGCTCTCGGTCGGATCGAGCCTTCGTCATTCATCTGGCCTCGAGCGTCAGAGGACTTCGATGTGCGCCCGCGCGTCCGGCACCTCACGCAGGCGAGCGTCGGAGGTGAGCAGCGGGGCCCCGAGCGTCTCCGCCAGGGCGAGATACGCAGCGTCGTAGGCCGAGGCGTTGTGCCGTAGCTCCCAGATCCGGCCCAGCAGCACGTCGTGCGGGTAGCGGTTCAGGTCGAGATCCTGGAGGTCCTCGAGGGCCTGGCTCGCGCGCAGCTCGTCGAGCTGGCGGCGTGCAACGTATCGCCTCAGGACCTGAGCCACCTCGAGGTCGATCAGGTGGGGCGCGTGCAGCGTCTCCTCGGGCGCGGCAATACGCTCTGCGACCTCGCCTCCCTTGTCCGTGACGAGCAGGAGCTCGAGGAGCGCGGAGGCGTCGAGCACGATCAACGGCGGTTGCGCTCGGCGCGCACTGCGTCCGCGGGTGCCGGGCGCGGCCGCACGGGCGCCCGCTTCGCGAGGCGCCGGAGCAGCTCCTCGCGGGTCGGCCGCTCCAGCGAGCGGCGCAGCTCCTGCAGCAGGTAGTCGGACACGGACATCCCGGCGAGCGCGGCGCGGGCCTTCAGCTCGCGGTGCAGGTCTCCGGGGACGTTGCGGATCTGGACCATCGGCATGTGCGTAGGATAGTCCCATGCAGATCACATGTCCAGCATGTGGTTTCGAGGGACTCCCGGCTCGCACCAAATCGCCTCTGGCGACAACCTGGCGCAAGGCGTCACCCCTCGGAGTCCTTGTCTTCCGGGCACTTGGGCGGCTCGGCGCCGGGTTCGATTCCCGTCGCCTCCGCCATCCGCCGGCTCGGCTCGGTTCGACTCAGCCGAGCAGGGCGAGCGTCGCGGCGCGGATGCGGGCGTCGCGGGCCTCCGGCGATTCCTCTTCGATGCGCTCGTCGGGCTCGATCTTCAGGATCGGCTCGCCCTTCTTGACGACGGCGCCGTCGTGGCCGGCCATCAGGTGCTTCGTGACGGTTCCGGCAAACGGGGCGACCACCTTGTTGAACATCTTCATCACCTCGATGATGAAGAGCGGCTGACCTTCGTCGAAGTGCTGGCCTTCTTCGATCAAGGGCGGCAGGTGCGGCGCCTCGCGCGAATAGAAGTTCCCGCCCATGGGCGTCACGATCTCGTCGGCGCTGGCCCTGGGGGCGGGTGCGAGTGCCCGCGTGTCGCTCTGCATCCGCTCGGCGTCGAGGAAGCGCTCCGGGAAGACGGGAAGGAGCTCCTCGCTCACGGTGACGTCGAGGAACTCGCTGCGGATGCCGATCCGCGGGATCAGCATCAGGAGCGCCACACCGACGGAGAAGCCGCGGTGGCTCGCCTGACACTGCCGCCAGAGCGCCTCGTCGCCGTCGCAGAGCTTCGCGGCACCCCCCCTGGAGGAGAACAGGGCCTCGATCGCCGCCCAGTCGGTGGCGCCGGCGCGCTCGGCGACGGCGCGGTAGAAGGCGCGACCCGCCGCGAGGATCTCCTCGTCGTGGTCCCAGATCTTCTCCGAGGGCGGGACGTCCGGCCGCTCCTCCATGTCGAGGTAGCGGTAGAGCGCGTCGAGGAACGCGATCGGCGTCGTGGCGAGGTGCACGTCGTCGCCCTCCCGCTCCCAGAGCACGCCGTCGTAGCGGCCCAGGAAGCCCGCGAGGCTGTGGGGGCGCGCGAACAGCTTCGCGAGCGGGCGCTTCAGCAGCGTCTCCTGCGCAGCGAGCGTCTGCTTCGCCTCCGCGTGATCGAGGCGGCCGAGGACCTCGGTCGCGGCCAGATCCAGGTCGAGGCCGTTCACCTCGTGACGCAGCGCGCCGACCGCGGCGAGGAACGACGCCATGAAGCGGGTGTTCGGCTCGGCCATGACGCCCTGGCCGAGGAACCAGTTGATCAGCCCGTAGTGGACGTCCAGATTCGTCTGCAGGTCGTCCCCGCGAAGCTCCATCCGCCGGAGCACCTCGGCCATGCGCTCGTAGTTCTCGTGGCGGGTCGGGCCGTCGGTCAGCACGAGCGCGACGTTCGAGTCGTACGCGCCCGCGAGGTTGTAGTAGACGAACGAGCCGGTATCGGGGTTGGGGACGCCGATGCCCTGGTCGAAGCGGATCTCGCCCTCGATCGGCGGCGTCCAGCTGCGGATCATCCCGCCGGCGTGGGGCTGCAGTGCCTGGTTCGTCGCGTTGATCCGGACTTCGAGGCCCGAGAGCGAGCGGACCACGCGCTCCGGCTTCGGCACGCGCTCCCCGTGGAGGCCGAGCAGCGCCATCGCCTCGATCAGCTCTTCGACGAAGAAGTAGTCCTTCGGATCGTCCGGGTTCGTGAACTTCAGGCGGTAGGCGAGCTCGGTCACCCCGTGCTCGACCTGGATCCGCGTGTTCATCTCCATGAAGAAGTGATTGAAGCCCTCGACGATGCACTCGAAGGTGGAGACGGAGTCCAGGCCCGTCGCCTCGCCGAAGCGCTCGCCCTCGCTCTCCATCCGCGCGAGCGTTCCGATGTCCCCCTCGAGGACGGCCTGGGCCTTGCCGCCGATGCTCTTCGCCTCGGCCTCGAGCAGCTCCTTCGTGAGGGACACCTCGACGAGCTTCTGCTCGTGCATCTGCACCGAGCAGTCGCGGCCGCCGAGGGAGAGGCACCAGCTGCCGTTGCCGATCAGCTGGATCTCGTTGTGGCGCGTGCTCTCGATGTTGAGCTCGACGAGGAAGTTCCGGTTCGAGCCGGGCTCGACCACCTTCGACTCGGCGAGGATGTCCATCACCGCGGCCGGAATCTGGTGCGGTGAAGCGACGACGCGCTGGCCCTTGCCGCCGCCCCCGCCGATGTGCTTGAAGCGGATCCGGTTGCTCGGGTAGTCGGCCCACATCTCGGCACAGACGGCCTCGGCCTGGGCCTGGAGCTCCGGGATCGTGACGAGCTCGACGTGCGCGGCGTAGCCCGCCTGGAGCAGCGCCTCGGCGTTCTCGGAGTCCGTGATCGACTCGTTCCAGCGGAGCTCGAGACCGTGCTCGGACGCGAGCGCTTCGACCCCCTTGCGGCCGCCGGCCTTCTTCAGGAGCGCCTGGGACGAGATGTCGTCGACGCCGGGGATCACTGCGTTTCCGAGCTCCCGCGCCAGCTTCTTGGCTTCGTCCTTGGCGCCGGCGCGGCGGACCACCGCCGAGCTCGGCCCGAGGAAGCCGAGGCCTGCGTCTTCGATCGCCTGGATGAAATCGGCGTCCTCGGCCATGAAGCCGTATCCGGCGAAGAGGTGCGTGTAGCCCTCGGTCTTCGCGATCTCGATGATCTCGGCGATGCGCTGGCGCTTCTCCCCCTGGCCGACGCCCATGTAGTCCGGAACGCGGTGGACGTTGTTCGGGAAGCGGAAGCTGCGAAGCTCCGGGGCGAGGCAGCGCGGGTAGACGACCGAATCCTTCTCGGAGAGCAGCATCCCGTACTCCGAAACGCCGATCCGCTCGAAGATCTCGAAGGCCTCCAGCCGCACCGGGCCGCGACAGACCACGAGCACCTTCAACGTCGCGAGCGAGAAGGAGCGCTGCCACTCGGACGCGGCGTCCTGGAAGCGGCTGGGGTTGAGGTCTCGATCGAGCACTATTCGAACTCCCGCTGGGGGCCGGTCATCGGGCCGGCGCTGTAGGTGCGCATCAGGAAGTCGAGGTTCTGAGCGAGCACGCGGCGGCTCGTTCCCGGGATGACGACGCTGGACACCGAGCCAAGCGAGAGCGCTTCCTTCGGGTTCATCAGCTGGCGCTCGTACAGGTCGCGGAGCTTGGCGAGCCCCTCGTTGCGCACTCGGACCGCATCGTCCTCGGGCACGCCGCCCTGCACGGCCTTGCGGTACTCCGCCTCGAGCGCGCGCATCTCGCCCTTGTAGACGAACTCCGTGCCGCCGCCAGGGCCCATCACCGCGATGCGGGCGTGCGGCATCGCGAAGACCCGGTCGGCCCCGACGAAGTGCGAGTTGTAGGCGGCGTAGGCGCCACCGAACGCGTTGCGGATGATCAGGGTCATGGACGGGACGCGGACGTCGATGATGGCGTCGAGGAGGCGCCGGCCCTCGAGAATGATGCCGCGGCTCTCCTGCTCGGTGCCGGGCAGGAAGCCCGTCGTGTCTTCGAGGAAGATCAGCGGGATGTTGTAGACGTTGCAGAAGCGGATGAAGCGCGTGGCCTTCCGCGCGGCGTCGACGTCGATCTGGCCGGAGGCCACCGCCGAGTTGTTCGCCACGAATCCGACCACGTGCCCACCGATGCGCCCGAACGCCGTCACCATGTTGCGCGCGCGCGCCGGCTGGAGCTCGAAGAAATCGCCGTGGTCGCAGATCTGCTGGATGAACAGCGTGATGTCGAGCGGCGCGTTCATCCCGGCGGGGGAGTGGAAGGTCCGCCGGAACAGGATGTCCTCCTCGACCGTGAAGCGATCGATGGGATCCGAGGTCTCCTGGTAGGGCGCCGTCTTCCGGTTGTTGTCCGGCAGGTAGCCGAGCAGCCGGATCGCGGTGCGCAGGGAGGCGAGTTCGTCGGCCGTGGTCAGGTCGCAGACGCCGTTCACGCCGTGCACGCGGGGTCCGCCGAGCTCGTCGGCGGTCACGTCCTCGCCGAGGGCGCTCTTCACCACGCCCGGACCGGTCAGGCCCGTGAAGGTGTCCTCGCACTGGATCATGAAGGAGCCCTGGCGCGGCAGGTAGGCACCGCCGCCGGCGTTGTAGCCGAACATCAGGCTGATCGAGGGCACGACGCCGGAGATCTTGCGGAGTGCGGTGAACGCCTCGCTGTAGCCGTCGAGGCCGCCGACGCCGGCCGGCACGAAGGCGCCCGCGGAGTCGTTCATCCCGATCAGCGGGATGCCTCGCTCGCCGGCCATGTAGATCAGCCGGGCGAGCTTGTCGCCGTTGGTCGCGTCCATCGATCCGGCCCGAAGGGTGAAATCGTGGCCGTAGACCGCGACGTCGCGGTCGCCGATGCGCAGGATGCCGGTGACGATCGAGGCGCCGTCGAGGTCCGGGCCCCAGTTGGTCCAGAGCAGGTTCGGCGTCTCGCGGGTCAGGACCGAGATGCGCTCGAACACCGTCATTCGCTGCTTGGCATGCTGCACGCGAACGCGGGCGAGGCCGCCGCCGGCGCCCGGCTTCGCGTTGAGCTCGTGGCCGAGCGCGAGCGCGGCGTCGTAGAGCCCTTCCGGTGCGGCTTCGGCGTCGCTCTCGGTCGCGGGGAGCGCATCGAAGGGGTTCGTCAGCTGGTACTGGGTGGCAGGAGCGTCCATGGGTCTGGCCGGTCGTCCGTGGTGGGTGAGGCGCCTCGCTCGAATTCCGGGGGCGCGAGGAGATCGCGCGGAGGCCTCGGGTTGCGGGAAGGGATCCCCGATGTCTCGTTCGGGCCGCGCTCGGAGGTCGGCCCGAACGCGAACGCCGGAGTCTATCGGATTCGTTCCGCCCTCGCGATCGGCGAAACCCCCGTGAATCCGTGAGCTTGGGCGCAGTCGGCCGACGCCCGACCCCGAGGGGCCAGTCCGGCCTCGGGCCCTGGGCGCACCGCCGCGCTCCCCTTCGGCAGACTGACGCCGGGTCCTCCGGCGGCTACCGTACGCCGCGCGGGGGCAGGCCATGGCGCTCATCGAGTGGGGAGAGGACGAGCGAGGGCTCACGGATCGCGTGAGTGTGCTGGTCGGCTCACGGAACGGAAAATACCCGTCCGGCAACACGCTCGTCGTACGCGGCGAGAGCGAGTGCTTCGTGATCGACCCGTCGGTCGACGTCGTGGCGCGCGGTGGAGCGCCCGTGAAGGTGGATGTGGTCCTCAACAGCCATGCCCACGAAGACCACATTCCCGGCAACAAGCTCTTCGCGACGGCCCGCGTGTGCATCCACGAGGACGACGTGCCGGGCATCACCAGCCTCGACGGCTTGATGGAGATCTACGGCTTCGAGGGGGCGGCGCGGCAGGGCTTCGAGCGGGTCGTGGTCGACGAGTTCCACTTCGAGCCCAGGCCGGACGCCGAGGGCTTCCGCGATGGTGCCGTCTTCGATCTCGGCGGCGTGGCGATCGAGGCTGTTCATCTACCCGGCCATACCCGGGGCCACAGCGGCTTCCGGGTGGGGAACGACGTCTTCTTCCTCTCCGACATCGACCTCACGGGCTTCGGTCCCTACTACGGCGATACCTGGAGCGATCTCGAGGACTTCGAGGAGAGCCTGCACCGGGTGCGGGACGAGCACGCGCGCTACTACGTCACCTATCACCACAAGGGCGTCATCGAGGGGCGCGAGGCCTTCCTGGAGCTGCTGGACGCGTTCCACGCGGTGATCGGCCGCCGCCACGACGCCATGCTCGCGTACCTCGCCGAGCCGCGGACGCTCGCGGAGATGGCGGAGCGCCGCTTCATCTACCGACCCCACGTTGCGCACCCCTTCGCCGACTCGGTCGAGCGACGCAGTGCCGACCTGCACGTCCAGCGCATGCTCGCGCGGGGCGAGGCCAGGGAAGTCGAGACCGGGCGCTATCAACGCGTCTAGGCGTGCGCGCGGGCGGCCGCGGCGCTCCGGATTCCGCCTCAGGGTCGCGCGGCGGCGGGATCCCGAAGCGGCTCGCGACGCAGCGCCCCCACCTCGCTGGCGCTGTAGGGATCGAAATCGGTCGCGCCCGAGATCTCCGCCAGCATCCAGTTGAGGAGCGCTGCGAGCTGGGCATCCGAGAGCGGAGCCTGCGCCACGCCCGGGACCCGGGCGAGGTAGGCGCGCCCGCCGGGTCGCGCCAGGAGCGCGCCGGCCGGGCGCAGGCTCGGCACGAAGTCTGCGTGGCCGGAGCCGTCGGTGCCGTGACAGCCGGCGCAGTGCAGCACGTAGGCCTCGCTCGGCGGGACGTCGGCATCGGCCGCGATCGGCATCGCCAGGCCGAGGCCGACCGCCACGCTCGCGAGACGGACGCTCACTTCTCGGGCTGCGCCTCCGTGGCCTGGCCGACGACGATCGCCACGGAGCAGTGATAGGCCTGGGACTTCGCACCGGCGCACCAGTTGATGTCGTTGTTGCGATACCAGTGGTACTCCGGCCGCTCGCCTTCGTTGCGGTTGCACATGCAGCGTCCGCAGAAGGACTTCCCGCAGCAATCGTTGTACGAGATGATGTAGTCCAAGCCGTCGCCGGGGTTGCGGCAGGTTCCGATCCAGGTGACGGGCGCCATCTCGGTTCCGGGCGGGCAGGTCGTCGCGCTGCCGCCGCAGCAGGCGCAGGCGGAGCCGTCGATGGCGCAGTGTCGCCAGTAGTCGCAGCTCTTCGGGTCGCCCGCGGGACCCTCGAGGCTCTCGGTCGGGGCGGGGACGCGGGGAGACCCGGCGGATGCGCGTGCCACCGGGAGGAGCGGGAGCGCCGCGGCACCGGTGAGGAGCGCGGCCCCGCGCCCCAGGAGCGAGCGGCGGCTCGTACGCCGGGCGAGGCGACGCGTCAGGCCTTCGAGGACGTCGTCGATGCGGCTCATGCCCCCGACCCTCCGGCGACGTGCAGGTACTCCTGGATCGATGCCACGCCGAGATCGGCGGCATCGAAGAGGCTTTCGAGGTGCTCGCGGGTGTTGACCAGGCCCTGGGCCCGGACGATGCCATCGCCGTCGATCAGCACCGCGTACGGGAGCTTGGGAATCTGGAAGGCGAGGCCCAGCGGCTGGGAGACCAGGTAGCGCGAACGGTCGAGCCGGTGGTCGCGCGCGAAGCGCTCGTGATCGAGCTCGACGCCGTCGCTCCCGATCCAGAGGTCGACCTCGAGCTCCCGCGCGAGCCGGCGCGCGGTCGGGACCAGGCCCCGGCAGGTCGGGCAGCGCGGCGATGCGAAGAGGAGGAGCGTCGAGCGCCCGCCCCTCGCGGAGCCGATCTCGCGCACCTGGCCGTCGAGCGCGACCACGGAGAGCGCGGGGGCCGCCTCGCCCACCCGCGGGCCCGACGACAGCGCCAGCGCCCCCGCCGGCGCGATCCGTTCGTGCAGCACACCGACCTGGCGCGCGAGGACCAGTACGAGCCCCCCGAGGACGAGGAGAAGCGACCAGAGGAGGATCTGGGAGACGAGGAGAGCCTCGGTCATGTCGGGATCCTTTCGCGCGAAGAAGAGGGAGGGTGAGCGGCCAGCTGGCCGGCAGCCGACCAGGCGAACGTGGCGAAGGCGACGGCGAAGCCGATGCTGGCGACGTCGAGCGCGCCCAGCGGGCGGTCTGTCGCCGGGACGAGCGCCAGCAGGGCGGCGAAGCCGATCAGCCCGTTGCGTGCCAGCAGCCCTGGCCCGATGCGGTGCCCCCCGGGCCCGCTGCAGCCGCAGTCGATGTCCCGCCGCCCGCGCGCCAGGTTCACACCGATGGCGGTGCTGTAGGCGGCGAGCAGGGCGAGCCCGACGAGGGGAGCGAAGGATCCGCCAAGAACCAGGGCGCCGGTCGCCCCCGCCTCTCCCGCGGCCACGGCGCAGGCGATCCAGCCTGCGAACGCCCGCGGAGCGACCTCGTAGTCCTCGACGTTCGCGACGAAGCGCGGGAAGTCGCGGAGCTTGTGGACGAGCGCCGAAGCGAAGAGCAGGGCGAGCGTCGCGCGGAGAACGCTCGAGAAGACGGGATCCATCAGTGGGCTCCCAGCTGTGGCCCGGCGAGTCCGGCCTCTTCGAGGTCCCTCAGATGGGCGCCGGTCCGGGCGTCCAGGACGGCGACCACACCGAGCTCCGCGGAGCGAACGAACAGGACCGGCGTGGCGTCGGACGAGATGGCGATCGCGTGAGCGCCCGGCGGTGGCACGACCCGCTGTAGCATCCACGCGATCCAGCTGTCGCGCGGGATCTCGGCGAAGGATGCCAGGAACGAAGCGGCGAGGTTGGGCACGACGAAGCGGGACTCCCGGGTGCGGGAGGCCAGGTCGTAGCGCCAGATCTCCGGGCCGGCGCGCTTGTGGGAGCCCGGTTCGCCCTCGTGCATGATGACGTAGAGCTGGCCGCTGGCCTCGTGGGTTGCGACGACCTGCAGGCCGCCGGGTCGCCATCCGTCGCTGCGCTCGGCGTCGCTCGTGAGGGACCAGGGCTCCGTCAACGTCGCTGCGTCGTTCGAGAAGCGCACACCGTGCGCCGTGCCCTGGAACGTGACGAAGTGCCAGGTGTCGCCCGTCCGGCCCGCGGACATGAAGACGGGGTCGTCGACTGCGTCGAAGAAGCGCTCGCTGCGGGTCCGCGCCGAGAGGGTCCCGTCAGAGGCGAGCCGATGCTGCAGGGCGGTGCCGTCGCCGCACAGGGCCGCGAACGCCTGCTCGCCGGTCGCGTACACACCGGCACAGCCCGTCATGGGGATCGCATCGGCCACCCTTCGCTCCTCGAGGTCGACGATCGTCGCCCGGGCCACGGGGAACTGGCTGAACACGGCGAGGAAGCGGCCCTCGTCGAGGAGCGCGACGTGGTGGAGGCTCGCGTTGCTCTCCGAGGTGCGGTGCGGGAGGAGGATCTCGCCGCTGACCTCGAGGGTCTCGGCGTCGTAGATCGTCACGTAGTCGATCCGATCGCCGCGCACACCGCGGCTGTAGTCGAGGTCGACCGAGTAGAGCTCGCGGCGGGTTTCGGCGAGCAGCGGCGATTTGGGCGAGAGGGAGCCGGGGCTGTCGATCGTCGCGACCACGTTGCCCGTGTCACCGTCGAACAGCTGACTGTGTCCGAAGAGGCGATCCGGAACCCAGACGTGGTGCGTCCAGTCCGAGGGCATCATGGCGACCTGGCCGCGGGTCTCGGGCTGGGGCGACGCACCGGCGAGGGGAACCGCGGCGACGACCAGCAGGATGCCGAGGCGCGCTCGCGGCTTGCGGTTTCGCACGTTCGTTGCCTCCCAGGTGGGGTTGGAGGTGAGGTCTGGGTTACCGGACTGGCTCCGTCGAGACAGTAGTATATACTAACAAACGATGGAGCGGACCCCCTGTTTGCGGACGCGGCGCCGGCCGGCGCAGGGCCGGAGCCGCGCGACCTTCGATGGGATCCTGGACGCCGCCGCCGAGCTTCTCGAGGAGGAGGGCTGGGACGGCTTCAACACGAATCTGCTCGCCGAGCGCGCCGGGCTGACCGTTCCCGCGGTCTATCGCTATTTCCCCAACAAGCTCGCGGTGGTGTCGACCCTGGCCGAACGCGTGATCGGGGAGTGGAATCGCTGGATCCGCGAGTACGAGGACGCGGCGGTGGGCGCCGAGGATCCGGCGCGGCTCTGGTCGGAGTACGTGGACATCTACGTCCGTCGCCTGCAGGCGCTCAAGGGAGGCGTCGCCGTGCGCCGCGCGATGGGGGCCTCGCCGCCGCTGCGGGACCTGGACCGCGAGGACAGCGAGGCATTGGCCCGCCGTCTGGCGCTGGCGCTGCGGGGCTACGATCCGCGCATCAGCCTCGCCCGGGCACGCGACGCCGCACGCGTGCTGATCGAGAGCTCGGTCGCGATCACCGACGTCGCCTTCGACGCGTCCTCGGAGCGCGCTCGGCGCCTGATCGCCGAGCTGAAGACAATGCACACCGCCTACGTGAACGAGCTGCTTGGCGGCTGATCGGGGCGGGGGGGGCGGCGGCCGGGAGGTGGTCTCCCGCGACTGGGTCTGAGACCCTCGGGCGGGGAGCTCGCCGCGGGGGCGCGCTCCGCGCGCTGTCTTCGTATGGGGTAGCCTGGCGACTCGGGAGGGTGTCGTGAGCGAAACGAGATCGGCTTCGAAGACTCGAATCGTCGTCGGCTGCGGAATGCTGGCCCTGGGCGTCGTCGTGTTCGCGGTCCGGCTGCTCCACGCGGGGGCCTACCCGGTGCCGCGGGGCGGGGCCCTGTTCGGCGGGCTGGGGGCGCTGCTGCTCGGCGGCCTGCTGCTCTGGCGGGCACTGCCCCGGGCGCTCGGGTGGCTGGCGCTCGCGGCCAGCCCGGTGGTCGCCTTCCCCGGTCTGTATGCCACGATGGCGGAGCTCGAGGAGGTGGTGTCGCTGCATGCGACCGATCGTGCGGGCCTGCCGGCGGAGCTGCGGCTCTGGATCGTGGACCGCGAGGACGGCGAGTGGGTGGGGATGCCGCGCTCGAAGGCGCTCGAGCACGCATTGGATGGCGCGCGTCTCGACCTGCTGAGGAACGGGGAGACCCGCTGCGTGGTGCCGGTGCTCCACGAGGACCGACCGACCGTCAGGGCGATCCACGCGCTCAAGCTGCAGAAGTACGCGGTGGCGCGGGCGGCCTCCGCGATCGGGATCTACCCCCGCGAGGCCCGGGATGCCGCGGTCTCCCTGCGATTCGACCCCTGTCCGGGACCCGCGGCTGCGAGGTCTGCCGACGGGCCCTGACGTCTGCTAGGAGGCGCCCGATTGGTGCACGCAGGAGGTCCCGAGCCCGCCGGCGTTCCGCGCCGGACCTGCCGCTCGACGCGCCTCGACGAGCTGCGCGCGGTGGTGCTCGATACCGAGGCCACGGGCCTCGACGTGACCCGCGCCCGCATCGTCGAGATCGGCGCCGTCCGGCTCGAGGGCGGCGAGGCGGCGGACGAGACCTTCGCCACCCGGGTCGACCCGGGGATCCCGATCCCGCCGTCGGCGACGGCGATCCACGGGATCGGCGACGACGACGTGCGCGGCGCGCCGTCCTTCGTGGCCGCGGCGGATGCCTTCGCGGCCTTCCGAGGGGACGCCGTGCTGGTGGGCCAGAGCATCGGCTTCGACCTGGCGCTGATGCTGCGCGAGTCGCGGCGCAGCGGGCTTCCCTGGCGCGCCCCCCAGTTCCTCGACACCAAGCTCCTCTATGCAGCGCTTCTCGACGAGCCCGAGGAGCACGACCTCGACGCCCTGGCGGCGGCGCTCGGGGTGGAGGTCGGTCGTCGCCACACGGCGCTCGACGATGCGCGCGCCACCGCGGAGGTCTTCGTGCGTCTGGTCCCGCGGCTGCGCGACGCGGGCATCGCGACCCTGGGCGAGGCGGAGGCGCACCAGAGCGCGCAGACGCGGCTCCTGCAGCGCCAGGCCCGGGACGGCTGGTACGACGCCACCTCGGTGCGACCGTCGGAGGGCTTCGACGCGGGCCGGGACCGCGGCGCGCTGGCCCGCCTGGATCCCTTCGCGTACCAGCACAGCGTCCGTCACGTGATGAAGAGCCCGCCCCTGTTCCTCGCGCCGCACACCACGCTGCAGGAGGCGGCCGGGGAGATGGAGTCCCGTCAGCGGGGCTCGGTGCTGCTGGGCTCGGCCGGGACGGGGGAGGCCTTCGGGATCGTGACCGAGCGCGACCTCCTGCGGGCCCTGGCCCGTCACGGGGCCGCGAGCGCGAGCATGCGTCTCGAGGCCGTGATGAGCGAGCCGGTGGTCGCCCTGCCCGAAGACGCCCCGCTCTACCGGGCGTTGGCTCGGATGCAGCGGCTCGGCGTCCGCCACCTGGGCGTGACGGACCTGGCGGGGCGCCTGGTCGGCGTGGTCTCGGCACGGGCGCTGCTGCGGGAGCGTGCCGGGCAGGCGGTGCTCCTGGGTGACGAGGTCTCCATCGCCCGCTCGCCCGCCGAGCTGGCCCGGGCCCGCGCCCGGCTTCCCGACGTGGCGCGTGAGCTGCTGCGCGAGGGCCTCGATGCGGAGGAGACGGCCCGGGTGCTCTCGCTGGAGCTCCGGGACCTGACGGGCCGCGCGGCGGTGCTGGCGGAGCGGCGCATGGAGGGCGAAGGCAGCGGTCGCCCACCGGTTCCCTACGCCTTCGCCCTGCTCGGCGCCGGCGGGCGGGGCGAGAGCCTCCTCGCCGCGGAGCAGGACAACGCCCTGGTCTACGCCAGCAACGATCGCGCCGGCGCGATCGACGGCTGGTTCGCGCGCTTCGGCGAGCACCTGTCCGAGATCCTGGCCCGGAGCGGCGTGGCGCCCTGTGCCGACGGCGTGATGGCCGGACGCGACGCCTGGCGCGGGACGCCGGAGTTCTGGTCGGCTCGCGTCCGGGCCTGGGTTGCCGACCCGTCCCGCGCCCTGGCCGAGCACGCCGAGCGGCTCCTCGACGGCGTCGTCGCCTACGGCGACGCGGACCTCGCGGCCGACGTCCGGACCGCGATGGTGAAGGCGGCCGCGGGCGGCCGGGAGCTGGCGCGGGCCCTCGCCGCCGAGGCCCTCGGCGTGTCGCCCCCGCACGACGACGCCGACCTCGAGGGCGCCGGAATCCGCCCGGTGACGGCGGCCGCGCGGGCGCTGGCCGCCCTCCACGGCGTCGAGGCGCGCTCGACGGAGGACCGCCTGGCGGAGGTGTGCTCGCGGGGCCACCTCTCGCCGGGGCTCCGGGACGAGCTCGACATGGCCAACGAGCTCTTCATGCACCACGCGCTCCACGCCCAGCTGGCGGCATTGACCGCCGGCCGGGTCCCGCCGCGCACGGTTCCGCTCTCGAGCCTCGACGAGGCGTCGCGGATGCGCGTCCGCGCCACCCTGGCGCGCGTCGCCGAGGTGGTCCCCGAGCTGCTTCGCCGCGCCCTCGGCCCCTGACGCCCGGGCGATCCCGCGCCGGCTCGAGCCGCTCGTCCGCGCCGGGGAAGTCGAGGGCCGTTCAAGCGCCTCCGAACTCGCGATGCAGGTCGGCCAGGAAGGTCGACAGATGGGTGAACTCGATCTGGTCGTGCAGATACTGCTCGTAGGCGACCCGCTCCCCACTCAGGCGTCGCTTGATGCCCAGCGTCGCGGCCGCCGCGTCGACCGAGACCTCCCGACCGAACAGCTGGAGGGTCGCCTCGTGTCCGATCCAGTAGCGGCTTCGGAGCTCGAATCCATCCCCGGTCTGGCGCGCCAGGTGCACCATGGTCACGGCGGCGAGCGGCGGGCGCCGCAGGCTGACGCGCGCACAGGCGTGCCCCACGATGCCGGCCTCGGCGAAGCGCGACGTGTCGAAGCCCAGCTCGGCCGGATCGACGAACGAGATGGCGATCCGTACGAGATCGGGTCCGATGAACTCGTCCACGTGGTGGGTCTGGCCGATGTAGCGCTGCTCGTGGCGGAGGCCCGGCTGGCTGAGGGTGCGCCGGTCGACCGGGTTGGCCCGGATGTGGTTGTGCGGATACCAGAGCGTGTAGCGCGCAGGCTCGACGGCGTGCCACCAGAACCACCACCGGAGCATCTCCCCGCTGCAGCCGGGGAAGGGAACCAGGCTGGTCACGTAGGCGGACCCGTCGGGGAGCTCGCAGAAGCCGTTCTCGACGGCATGATGGCCGGGGTCGAGCAGCGAGTCGAGGCCCTCCGGCGTCGGCGAGAGCGCTTCCGAAGGGGCCATCGGGGCGCGCAGCGCCGGCAGGGCCGCGTCGTGAAGCCAGAGGTCGCCGTCGAAGTACCGCTCGTACGGCTTGCCGCGAATCAGCGCGCGGTTCCTGACGAACTGGTGCTGCGTCGCGACCGGGAAGTAGGTCACCGGATTCATCGCGGTCTCCTCGACCACCGAGCCTCTCGCAGGCCCGCCTCCGCCGTCTCGGCCGCACGGGGCTCGCCTCAGGCGTCCCGGTTCGGCTCGATCAGGTACTTCTCGCCCGTGGCCTTGCGCTGGTAGGTGCGGATCGCGTCGAGATCGAGCGCTCCGGCGAGCGAGACACGCTGGGTGTAGTGGCTCGCAAAGGTGGTCTCGAGCTCCGCGGCGACGCGGGCCCGGAGCCTCGCGATGCCCTCGCCGCCGATCTTCTGGAGGAACGGCGTGAGCAGCCAGCCGGCGACGCCCCAGGCCATCCCCGCGTTCGGGACCAGCTCGGTGGGCGAAGGGTCGAGGCGCCCGTAGATGTAGACCTGCTTGTGGGTGGAGGACCCGTAGCGGCTGTAGCCCCCGCTCCGGCTCTGGGCGATCTCCATGCAGCCGAGGATCTGGCTGGCCAGCCGGCCGCCGCCGACGGCGTCGAAGGCAAGGGTGGCGTTCGTCTCCGCGAGCGCCGCGGTCAGCTCGTCGCGGAAGCCGGGCTGGCTCGAGTCGACCACATGCGTGGCGCCGAGGGCGCGGAGCGTCTCGGCCTGCTCCGGCTTGCGCACGATGTTCACGAGCGGCACGCCGTCCGCCCGGCAGATCTTCACGAGCATCTGGCCGAGGTTCGAGGCCGCGGCCGTGTGCACCAATGCGGTGTGGCCTTCCCTCCGCAGGGTCTCCACCATGCCGAGGGCGGTGAACGGGTTCACGAACCAGGAGGCGCCGGCCTCGGGCCGGGTGCCCTCCGGCAGCGCCATGCACATGCCGGTCTGAAGGGTGCGGTACTGGGCGTACATCTCTCCGCCGATCACCGAGACGGTCCTGCCGGCCAGCGCGCGCGCCGCGTCGGAGTCGCCGGTGGCGACCACCACCCCCGCGCCCTCGTTCCCGACGGGCAGGGACTGGTCGAGCCGGGCGGCGAGGCCCTTCAGCAGGCTCGGCGGGACGTCGGCCGTGACCCGCGGATCCTCCGCCGTGCCGGAGGCCCGGGCCGTGGAGAGGTCCGCGGAGGCGAGCAGGAGGCCCAGGTCCGAGGGATTGATGGGCGAGGCCTCGATGCGGACGGTGACCTCGTCCGGTCCGGGATCGGGCACGTCGACCGTGGCGAGCGAGAGTCGGAGCTGGCCCTGGGAGGTGACCTCCGAGCGGATCTGTCGCGACGGGGTTCCCATGCATCCTCTCCTCGTGGGCCGACTTCCGGTTCGAGACGATCATATCTGCCTCGAGGCGTCGCCGGGTTCCTTGCGACTTGCGCAGCGGAGGGCAGTAAAGTATGAACTGAAGTTCATGTCAGAAATGTCGATCGCCACCGACGCCCCGGCCAGCGGGCACACCACCCGCCGGCTCGAGACCCGCCGCAAGCTGCTGGAGGCAGCCACCGAGCTCTTCGCCGAAGAGGGCGTGCGCACGGTCACCAGCACCGCCATCGCGCGCCGGGCCGGGGTGGCGACCGGGACCTTCTACCTCCACTTCCCGGACAAGCACGCCCTGTTCCAGGAGCTCGTCGACGCGGCCCTGGAGGAGATGCGCCCCCAGCCCGGACCCGAGCGCCCGGACGCGGGCAGCCGGGAGGCCATGCGCCGCGACCTGGAGCGGATGCTCGAGGTGGCCGAGCGCCGGCGGAACCTGATCCGCGCCGTCTTCGACCGCGGCGAGAGCTCGGGCCTGGCCGAGCGGATCCAGGATCGCCTCGCGGCCGCGTTCGAGCAGCGGTACGCACGCGTGTTTCCCGCGCGGGGCGTCCCGCTCCACCCGGCTGCGGCGGCCCAGGCGCGCGCCGCCCTGCTGGTTCGCGTGATCGCGTGGTGGGCCGAGGACCCCGCGCGCGCCTCGCGAGACGAGATCGTCCACGTCCTGATGGAGCTCGCCCCCGGGCGGGTCCGGGAGGAGGCCCCGTGACCGAGACTGCAACCGTGCCGAGCCAGCCGTCCATGGCCGGATTCCGGACCCCCGAGCAGGAGCAGGCGATGCGGGGCCGGGGCGTCGCTCCGGCCCACGAGCTGGCGCTCGAGGACATCAACCCGCTCAACGCGCACCTGTTCCGAGAGCACCGCTGGCACGGCTACTTCGAACGCCTGCGTCGGGAAGACCCCGTCCACCTGAACGAGATCGAGACGGCGGGGCGCTACTGGTCCGTGACGAGGTACGAAGACATCAAGGCGGTAAGCTCGAATTGGCAGACCTTCTCGTCGGCCAAGGGGATCACGCTGGGATTCCGGGTCGGGTCCGACGCGCCGAACATGATGCAGCTCGGATCGCGTCCCCCGTTCATCTCCCAGGATCCGCCCATCCAGCTCGAGCAGCGCAAGACCGTGCGGCCCGCGGTGGCGCCCCGCAACCTGGCCAAGCTGGAGCCGCTCATCCGGGAGCGGACCTGCCGGGTGCTCGACGCCATTCCCGACGGCGAGCCCTTCGACTGGGTGGATCGGGTGTCGATCGAGCTGACCACCCTGATGCTGGCGACGCTCTTCGACTTCCCGCTCGAGGACCGCCGCAAGCTGACGCGCTGGTCGGACATCGTCTTCGCGATCCCCGAGCCCGGCGGCGTGGTCGAATCGGGGGAGCAGAAGCGCGTGGAGCTGCTCGAGTGCCTCCAGTACTTCTCCGGGCTCTGGGAGGAGCGCCGGCGCACGCCGGGGGACGACCTCATCTCCATGCTCGCCCACGGCGAGGCCACCCGGGACATGTCCGCCGCCGAGCACCTGGGCAACGTCCTGCTGCTCATCGTGGGCGGCAACGACACGACCCGCAACACCATGTCGGGAAGCGTGTACGCGCTCACGCACCGGTTCCCGGAGCAGTTCGAGAAGCTGGCCGCGGATCCGGGCCTCATGAAGAACATGGTGTCCGAGGTCATCCGCTGGCAGACGCCGCTCTCCTACATGCGCAGGACGGCCACCCGCGACTGCGAGCTCCGCGGCCGGCCGATCCGGGAGCACGACCAGCTCCTGATGTGGTACGTGTCCGCCAACCGGGACGAGGAGGTCTTCGAGAAGGGCGACGTCCTCGACATCGAGCGTCCCAACGCGTCGCGGCACCTGTCCTTCGGCTACGGCATCCACTTCTGCATGGGCAGCCGCCTGGCGGAGATGCAGCTGCGGGTCCTGTGGGAGGAGATCCTGCAGCGATCCCTGCGGATCGAGGTCCAGGGGGAGCCGAGCCGCACCTTCTCGTCGTTCGTGAACGGCTACACGCGGCTTCCCGTCGTCGTCCGCCGCAAGTGAGAGAACGGGCCGTGAGCGAGACCCTGATCCTGCACCACTACGACGCGTCGCCCTACGCCGAGAAGATCCGGCTGATGCTCGGGTGGAAGGGACTGCGTTGGCGCTCGGTGCTCTCGCCGCCCCAGCCGCCGCGGCCGAACGTGGACCCGCTCTCGGGCGGGTACCGCCGCATCCCGATCGGGCAGATCGGGGCCGACGTCTTCTGCGACACCTTCGTGATCGCCCAGGAGGTGGCGCGCCTGAGCGACGCCCCGGAGCTCGATCCCGACAACGCGACGGGCGAGGCGGCCGAGATCCTCGCGCGCGCGGAAGGGGACGTCTTCTTCGCCGCGATCGGCAGCGTCTCGCCGCTGACCCTGGTCGGGACGCTGCTGCGGACCGTCGGGCCCTTCGGTCTGGTGCGGTTCGCCCGGGACCGCGCCGGGATGGTGCGGGACGCCCGCATGAAGCCGCCCCAGGGCGACGCCGCCCGGTCCATCCTGAAGGCGTACCTCGCAGACCTCGAGCAGCGCCTGGCCGACCGGGCGTTCCTGACGGGGGCCGCGCCCACGCTCGCCGACTTCGCGGCGTTCCATCCGCTCTGGCTCCACGTCTCCAGCCGCCGCCGACCGCTCGACCCGCGCTACGCCCGGCTCGTGGGCTGGTACGCGCGGATGGAGGCGCTGGGCCACGGCCAGCGCGAGGAGGTCGACCCCGAACGGGCGTTCGAGGTCGCGCGCGCGGCCGAGCCCCGGCCGCTCCCCGCCGTCGTGGGCGAGCCGGACCCCCGAATCGGCCGCAACGTGTCCATCGCCCCCACGGACTACGGGACGGTGCCCGTCGCGGGAACCCTCGTGGCCGCGACCCCCTCGCGCTTCGTCGTGGCCCGGGAGACCGGGCGCTTCGGCACGCTCCACGTGCACTTCCCGCAGCGGGGCTTCTCGCTCGAGGAGGCGTGAGCCCACCGACGGGTGGTACCCTTCCGGCCCACGTCCGAGGAAGGAGCACGCCATGGCCACCGCCGCCCGCCCCACCGATGGGACCGCCGGGGTCGACGTCGTTCGTCTCACGGGCTCGCTCGGAGCCGAGGTCCGCGGGATCGAGCTGGCCACGGCCGGCCCCGAGGAGGCGGAGACCCTCCTCGGGCTCCTCGTCCAGCACCTCGTGCTGTTCTTTCCCGGGCAGCATCTGACGCCCGACGCGCACATCGCCTTCGGGCGCCTGTTCGGCAAGCTGGAGGGCCACCCGAACCTCGCCCTCGACGCCGAACGTCCGGAGTTCTTCGAGCTGCGCGCGGAGGGCGGGTCGGGCGCCGTCGCCGACGAGTGGCACAGCGACCTCACCTGCCAGGCGGAGCCTTCGATCTACGCGATCCTGCACATGAAGAAGTGCCCGCCGGTCGGGGGGGACACCCTGTGGGCCAACATGTACAAGGCCTACGACGAGCTCTCCCCGCCGATGAAGGACCTCTGCGAGGGGCTCACCGCCCTCCACGACGCGAGCCCCCACTACACGCCGGAGCGCCGGGCGATCCATCCCGTGGTGCGCGTGCATCCGATCACCGGCCGCAAGTCGCTCTTCGTGAACGAGCACTTCACGCGCCGCATCGTGGAGATGAGCCACGCCGAGAGCGAGGCGCTGCTCCGCTTCCTCACGGCCTGGGCGACGAGCGACCGCTTCACGGTCCGCTACCGCTGGAGCGAGGGAACGATCGCGATGTGGGACAACCGCTGCACGCAGCACCATGTGCTCGACGACTTCGAGGGCGAGCGGATCATCCAGCGCGTCACGGTCATGGGCGATCGGCCCGAAGCGGCGGCGCCGCCCCGCTACGAGCCCTTCGGCGGCCGCTTCAGCGCCGCGAGCTGGCGCGACAAGCCCCTGAAGGACACCCTGCGCGAGCGCTGAGGGCGGGGGCCTCGGCGTTGGGTCTAGACCAGGAATCTAGAATGACTAGACTCCCGTTCTGGAGAGCCTCGCGCAGGGCTACGCCGGAACCACCATCGCGGCGATCGCCCGGGAGGCCTGCATCGCCACCAACGTGGTCCACTGGTACTTCGCCACCAAGGACGATCTCTTCGTGGCCGTGCTCGACGCGCTCCAATCGGCAGACCTGGAGGAGGCGAAGGCGCGACTCTCCCGATCGGCTCCGGGCCAGCGGGAGGAGGACCTCGGGACGCTCCTGATGGAGTTCGTCTGGCGCCGCCTCAACCGCTACATCCCGACCGACATGGACGAGCTGCTGGTCTCGACCATGCGGAATTGCGCCAAGGCCGAGCTCGGTATGGACCGCAACCCCACCCGAAGCCGGGGAGCACCGCCTCGATGAACGCGAACCCGACCGACGATGCACGACCGGCGCTGCGGGTGGAGGACGACGGGCCCGTCCGCACCCTGGTCATCGACGACCCTCCGCGCAACCGCATGTCGATGGCGTTCATGGACGCGCTCGAAGCCGAGCTCCCGCGCATCGCCGGGAACCCGCGAATCCGCGCCGTCGTGATCCGGGGCTCCGGCGAGGAGCACTTCTCGGTGGGCATGGACCTGAAGGAGCTGCCCGCCGGGATCAAGCGCCTGGGCAGCGCCGATGCCCTCTTCGACCAGCGCCTCCGGGTGCTGCGCGCCATCGAGACCCTCGAGAAGCCGGTGATCGCCGTGCTCGTCGGCTACTGCCTGGGCGGCGGTCTCGAGCTTCCGCTGGCCTGTCACTTCCGTCTCGCCGCGGAGGAGGGCGCGAAGATCGGGCTGCCGGAGATGGACCTGGGAAGCGTGCCGGCCTGGGGCGGGAGCGCGCGGCTCACGCGCCTGATCGGTCCCCACCACGCCCTCGATCTGATCCTGCGGGCCAAGATGATCTCCGGACCCGAGGCCCGGCGCATCGGCCTCGTCCACGAGGTGTGGCCCGTCGCCGAGCTCTTCGACCGCGCCCAGGCGCTGGGTCGGGAGCTGGCCGCCCAGCCGGCCCGGGCCGTGGCGGGGCTGCTCCGCTGCATCGTCGACGCCCACGAGCGGACCCTCGACGAGAACCTGGCCCGGGAGCGCGAGGCCGTTCGCGCCACCGCCGGCACGCCCGACCAGCTGGAGGGCTACCGCGCCTTCCTCGAGAAGCGTCGCCCGCGCTTCAATCGCGAGCTGGACGAGTAGGCTCTCGGGCGCATCGACCGTCCCTCGCGTTCCCTCCGACTACCGCTGGAGGGAAGCCCGCTACCACCGGCAGCAGCGGAAGCTGCGCTCGAGTTGCGCATGGGGCGGCTGAGAAGCCCGCTGGCGACGCTTCCGGCTTGGTATCGGCTTTGCACGCCACTCCGGGAGGGAAGGGGGTTGGGAGAGGAGCATGGCTCTCCGCCCCTGGCTGCTCGGAATGCTCTCGCTGCTGGTCCTGTCTCCCGACGTGCGCGCCGGCGATGCCCTGCGGATCGACGATCCCCGACCCCGCTGGGTGTCGGTTCACTTCCAGCCTTCTTCGCCCTGGCACCGGCGCCGCACCGAGGTGGTCCCCGTGCCCGCCTGGCTGGAGCCCGAGCGGCGGGACCCGCGGCGGATCGCGGTGACGATTCCCGCGGTCGCGGTCGAAGGCGCGCTGATGGCGGGCCAGCGCCCCGTACCCGGGAGCTTCAGCGACTTCGTGTGGGTGTTCGATGCCGAGACCGGCCACGTGATCTCCGCGGAGCTCTCGGGGGCCGTCCGCCGTCGGATCGGCGCGGGCTTCCTGTCGACGGACGTCGTCGCCGAGATCCAGGTGAACCTCGACACGCGGCACGTGGCCGGCTTCCGTCCGCGTCACCTCCTGGGCATGCGTCTCGTCGGCTACTGCACACCGGAGCAGCCGGACTGCACCCCGGTGGCTCCGCGCGCCTTCGATCCGCTGCGCGGCCACGTCAACGCCGTGGGCGCCCTGGTCGTCCGGGCTGGGGGCCTGACCACGCAGGTCTTCTCCGGCCTCGGGCGGGCCGTGTTCCTCGAGCGCCAGACGGCGCTCCCGGCCGCGGAGCGCGTGCGATAGGCTCGGGGCGTTCGCTCCCTTCGAGAGGGTTCGCGCGTGTCCCCGCCCTACGACCTCTACTACTGGCCCGACATTCCCGGCCGGGGCGAGTTCGTCCGGCTGGTCCTGGAGGAGGCCGGGACGCCCTATCGCGATGTCGGGCGGCTGCCGGCGGAGCAGGGCGGGGGCGTCGAGCCGGTGGTGGCGTTCTGGGCGGGAAAGCGCGAGGGGCACCCCGTGTTCGCGCCGCCGGTCCTCGTGCAGGGCGAGCTGGTGCTCGCCCAGACGGCGGCGATCTGCCACCTGCTCGGCTGCCGTCACGGGCTGGCGCCCCCGGACGAGGCCGGCCAGGTCCGGGCGCTAGCGCTCCAGCTCACCCTGTCCGACCTGGTGGTGGAGGCCCACGACACCCATCATCCGGTGAGCGCCTGGCTCTACTACGAGGACCAGCAGTCCGAGGCCCGACGGCGCGCGCCCCACTTCGTGAACGAGCGCCTGCCGCGCTTCCTCCAGTACTTCGAGCGCGTGCTGGCCCACAGCGGGGGCGAGGGGCTGGCGGGAGACCTCTCCCACGCGGACCTCGGGCTCTTCCAGGTCCTCGAAGGACTGGCCTACGCGTTCCCGAGCGGCTTCGCGCGCGCCAGCGCGGCGACGCCGGGGGTGCTCGCTCTCGGCGAGCGGGTGCGGGCGCGTCCGCGGATCGCCGCCTACCTGGCGTCGGGACGCCGGGTGGCCTTCAACCAGGCGGGCATCTTCCGGCGCTACCCCGAGCTCGACGCGGACTGAGCGCGCGGGCGTTCCGGTGCCTGGGCTCGTGCCCGGCCGCTCCCGAAGGCCTCGAAGCCGATCCAGGCGTAGGTCGCCAGGAGCACGGCGAGCATCGGCAAGGGCCCCACCATCTCGAACAGCGCGAAGACCAGGCTCCCGGCCAGGAAGAGGACCAGCAGCGCGCGTCCGGTGACCCAGCCCTCCCGCAACGCCTGGTACCCGATCAGGAAGTTCACCGGCGCGTACAGTAGCAGGCCCGTGATCAGGCCGGGGCTGAAGTCCCGGAACACGAGGGTCCCGCCCAGGTGGAAGACCGCGTTCGCGACCTGGGTCGCCATCAGGAACAGGATCGCGCTCCAGGCGGTGGCGCGGATCTGGAACATGCAGTGCAGCAGGATGTACACCAGCGTGATCGCGGTCAGGACGAGGAACACCACCTCCGTCGAGAGGGGATTGTTGTCCGCGAAGTAGGCCAGGCGCCAGACCCTGAAGTCGAACAGCAGATGCTCTTCGGCGTGATGGATCGCGTAGGCGAGCGGGGCCAGCAGCAGGCTCGTACGAAAGTCGAAGCTCACTCGGATTCCTCGAGCCGGAATGGGCGCGACCGTACCCGGAATCTGGACCCCGATCCAGCGGCTGGCGCCGTCCCGCGTGGCGAGCAGGTCCCCCGCCTCCGAGTCCTGGACGCCCGAGAGCTCGCTGAGCGTGGCCGGCGGCTCGTGCACCATGTCGCTCGCCAGGGCGTCCTGGCGGACCTCGCCGTTCACCGAGAGCCGCAGGTGCAGCTCCCGGAAGCGGCGGAGCTCGGCCGCCGAGACCAGGGTGAGGTAGGGACCGGCGGGGCCGAAGGTCCGGTAGCTCTTGCCCTTGTAGAACTGGGTCTCCGGGAGCTGGACGTCGCGGGCGCTGACGTCGTTCAGGAGCACGAGCCCGCCCACGGGGTCGCCCAGGTCGTCCTCGTCCACCCGCACGGGCGCGGTCACGTCGCGGGAGAAGACCAGGCCGATCTCCACCTCGTAGTCGAGGAACGCGACGTGGCCCGGCCGCGCGCGGCGCCCTCGAGCATGAACGCGCGCGTGGTGGGAGGGTCGCCGTCGATCGGGGTCACGGCGTCTCCGGCGACGACGCCCCAGCGCACCTCCGCCCCCTGGCGATGGCGGACGACGTTCACCGCCATCTCAGCGGCTCGCGCGCCGGCGTCGCGTGGCCCGGAGACGGGCGGCCAGCAGGGCTGCCGCGTTCCGCACGGCCTTCCAGTTCCAGCGCGCCACCACGAAGGAGACGGAGGGGGGCGGGCCCCAGTACTCCTCGAAGTCCTCGAAGGCGCAGTCCGCCGGGACGCTCTCCTCGTTGACCAGGTCCGTGTCCGTCCAGTGCTCGTGGATCACGCCCCAGGGGTTGGCCCAGTAGTCGTAGATCTGGCCGCCGTAGCGGTGGCGCCCCACGCCCCAGACGGACTTGCGGCCCCGGGCCTTCAGGTGGTGATGTCCCGCCATCAGGTCGTCGAGGTTGCCCACCTCGAAGGCCACGTGCTGCACCCGCGCGCCCTCGTCGAGCGCGTACTGGAAGCCCACGACGTGGTGGTCGACGAACTCGCGGCCGCGGTCGATGGCGGCGAAGAGGATCTGGGTGCGTCCATCCGGCAGGTGTACCTCGTCCGACTTCCGCAGCCCGAAGCGCTCGTGGTACCAGCGGTACACCGAGGCGGGATCGCGGCTCTCCAGCACCAGGTGTCCGATGCGTCGGACGTGGGCCGGCCCGGGCCGAACCGCCGGGAGCCCCCCCTCCCGCGGCCGCCGGCCGTCCATGTTGAAGGCGTGGGGCGGCGCGGGCTCCATGGGCTCGAGCGCGGCCAGACCGTGCACGATCTCCACCTGCATGCCCTGCGGGTCGCGCAGGCGCACCACCTGGCCGCCCCCCGGCCCGTCGAGCTTCTCGACCGGAGAGGCACCGTCGAGGCGCGCGATCTTCTCGAGATCGGAGAGAGCCTCCGCCTCGAAGGCGATGGCCGTCACACTGGCGTCGCCCTGGGTGAGGACGTAGCAGTGGGGATCCGGATCGGTGCCGCGCAGGTAGACCGCGTCGTCCGTGCGGGCCGCCACCTGGAGTCCGAAGTCCCGGAGGAAGGCCTCCGCCTTGTCCGGGTCCGGCGCCGAGACCCGCACGTAGGCCAGTCGCTTCACCTTGACGATGGGCTCGCTCATGCCGGTCCTCCCAGGATGGTCTCGAGGGCTTCGGCGAGGCGCGCACGCGGCCGCTCGGGGAGCGAGGCGGCGCGCCAGGCCACGTGCTGGTCCGGGCGGACGAGCAGGGCCCCCGTCGCCTCGACCCCGCAGACGCCTCGCCAGGTGTCGTCGGGGAGCACGACGTCGATGCCGATGCGGACCTGGGTGAGGGGCAGGCTCGACACGCCCTCGACGGCCCGGGCCCAGTCCGCGTGCGCCCCGAAGCTCAGGAGCGTGAAGCCATCGAAGGCGATCAGGTCGAGACTCGATCGGCCGCGCACCTTCCCGTCGAGCCAGGCGTGCGGGAGGCGCGCTCCCGGGTGCGCCGTCGGGACGTACTCCCGGGGCGAGCCGGGCGGCGGCGGGCTGCCCTCCGGCACCAGCGCGCCCGCCTCGTAGACGAAGCCGAGCTGGAGCCCGAGCATGTCGAAGTGCTCCGCCTGCGCCTCGATGGCGGCGGAGACGGCGGCGCGTCGCTCTGGATCGCGAAGCGACGCCGCGACCCGCGCGCGGGTGCCCTCGACGTCGGTTCCGAGGGCCTGCGGGAGCTGGAGGATCTTCAGCGCGTTCTTCAGGCTCTGCTCGGTGTTGTTCCGGGCGACGGGCAGACGTTCCCGGGCGTAGGTCTCGAGCAGGGAGGGCGCGGCCCAGCCGTCGTCGACCGCGCACAGCTTCCAGGCCAGGTTGTGGGCGTCCTGGAAGCCGCTGTTGAGCCCCATCCCGCCCGTGGGCGGGAAGCGGTGGGCGGCGTCGCCGGCGAGGAAGATGCGCCCGTGCCCCATGCCATCGGCCACCTGGGAGCTCATGTGCCAGCTGCCCTTGTGGAGGATCTGCAGGGGGACCTCCCGGTCGATGGCGCGCAGCACGAGCTGGCGGCAGCGGGCCTCGTCGTAGTCCGCCTCGGATTCCGTGTCCGGGTCGAACGCGTGCATGTAGACCCACTCGCGATCGATGTCGTGGGCGACGAAGGCGCCCCCCGCCTCGGGATCCACCACGAAGTGCAGCACGCCCGGGCGTTCGCGCACCACCTCCCGCAGGTCGGCGCCGAAGTGGATCATCAGGAAGCTCTGGATCCGCGGCGGGCCGTGCATCTCGATGCCGAGGGAGCGACGTACCCGGCTCCCGGCGCCGTCGGCGGCGATGACCCAGCGGCTGCGGACCTCGTGGGTCTCGTCGCGCTCGAGGTCGCGCACGACCGAGGTGACGCCGCTCCCGTCCTGCTCGCTCTGCTCCCACTGCCAGCCGTAGCGGAGGTCGATCCCCGGGCGCTTCGCGAGGGTCTCCGCGAGGATCGGCTCGAAGCGGTGCTGGGAGAGGTTGCGCAGGGGCGTCGGCGTGTAGCGCAGGCACTCCTCGCCCTGGCGCTCGAAGGGGAGGTGGCCGATCTCCTGGCCGGCGAGCCGGGTGACGAAGCGGACGTGGCCGGCGTCCGCCGGGTCCTGGCAGACCGCCTCGATGGCCGGCATGTCGAGGCCCGCCTGCCGGCAGATCTCGAAGCTGCGCGCGTTGACGACGTGGGCCGCCGGGGCCGTCTGCGGGCCCGCCCGTCGCTCGAGGACGAGGCAGCGGCGACCGAGCCCGGCGAGGAGGACGGCCTCGATCATTCCGACCGGGCCGGCGCCGACGACGAGAAACGGAGCTTCGATGCGTGACATGGACGACTCCTAGATCAGCCCGGCGTAGCTTCCGCCGTCGAGCTGGAGGTTCTGGCCCGAGATGAATCCGGCCTGGGCGCTGCACAGGAAGGCGCACGCGTCGCCGAGCTCCTCGGGACGCCCCAGGCGACCCGCGGCGATGGAGGCCTTCATCTTCTCGTAGGCCTCCTCGATCGAGATGCCCGCGAGCTTCGCGGTCACCTCGGCCATGCCGCGCTGGCGGGCGGTGTCGATGCGTTCGGGCAGGAGGTTGTTGAGGGTGACGTTCGCGTGAGCCACGTCCCGCGAGAGCGCCTTGCACACCGACGTGAGGCCCGTGCGCGCGCCGGTCGAGAGCCCCATGGGCGAGAGCGGCGTCTTCACCATCGCCGAGGTGATGTTCACGATGCGACCGAAGCGCCGCTCGCGCATGCCGTCGAGCACGGCCCGGATCATCGCCAGGGGCGCGAGCATGTTGGCGTCCAGGGCGGCGAGCCAGGCGTCGCGATCCCAGTCGGCGAAGCGGCCGGGCGGGGGGCCGCCGTTGTTGTTGACCAGGATGTCGGGAGCCGGGCAGGCGCGCAGGAGGGCCTGTTGGGTCTCCGCCGCGGCGATGTCGCCGGGGACGCCTTCCACCTTCACGCCGTGGTGCGCGGCGACGGTGGCGACGGCCTCCTCGAGGGTCCCCGGATCGCGCCCGTTCAGCGTCACGTGCACGCCCTCGCGCGCCAGCGCCTCTGCGCAGGCGCGACCGAGGCCGCGGCTCGACGCACAGACGATCGCCGTCCGTCCCTGGATTCCCAGATCCATGCTGTCAGGCCCTCCCGGCTCGCTGGCGGGCATGCTGTCAGGCCCTCCCGGCTCGCTGGCGGGCAATCCTCTCTAAAAATGGGATATCTGTCAATAGTGGGATTAATCTCATTCTTGGACTAGGCTGCGGGCGTGACCGAGGACCCGCGAGGCCCCCGCACCCGGGGCTATCGGAAGAAGGAGCGGACCCGCCGGCAGCTCGTCGCCGCCGGCCTCCGGGTGCTGGCCGACAAGGGCCAGGGCCTGACCGTGAGCGACGTGGTCGCCGAGGCCGAGGTCTCGAACGGGACCTTCTACAACCACTTCACGGATCGGGAGGAGCTCCTGGCGGAGGTGGCCGAGCTCTCGGTCCTCGAGCTCGCCGCCGCCGCGGCTCAGGCGCCCATCGAGGACCCGGCCCGGCGCTTCGCGGTGGCGACGACGCGCGTGCTGCAGCGGGCTCGCGAGGACGAGACCTGGGCTCGCGTGATGCTGCTCCTGGTGAGCCGCCCGGGCTCGGGTGTCGACCTCGCCCGCTACCTGCGCGAAGACCTGGCCGAGGGCTTCGCCCAGGGTCGCTTCGACTCGGGACCCGACGACGCGGCGCTGGACCAGGTCGCGGGCCTCGTGCTCATGACGATCCGCCGCATGCTGCAGGGCGAGGCGCGCCCCGACGCGCCACAGCAGGCCGTCGCGCGGGGCCTGCGCGCCCTCGGCGTGGACGCCGCCGAGGCGGCATCGCTGGCCGCCGAGGCGGCATCGCTGGCGGCCGAGGCCGCTCAGGCCTCGTCGAGCGGCGGCATCCCCAGCACCTTCCGGTAGGTGTTGTGGTAGTGGTGGATCGTCGGCTCGTTGCGGCCGAACAGGAACCACTCCTGGATCCCCGACTCGGCGCTCCGCTGGGCGTCGGCGGCCGCCGCGTAGTCCTCGTCGCGCACCACCGAGGCGAACGCCTCGAAGACGGTCGCCGAGCCCTCCGGTAGCGAGTCCGGGTCGGCGTTCGCCAGCCGGAGCTCGGCGTCTTCCGGGTCGACGTAGAACGAGAGATGGGAGATCGAGCGCCCGACCTCCTCGGGATGCGGACGCACGCGGACCACCGTGAGCGAGTTGAGCCCCACGTTGAAGATGACGTTCGGGAAGAGCCAGTAGACCGGGAAGGCGCCCTCCCGGATGCTCCACTCGTTCTCGGGCCGGTGCCGCATCTGGTCGATGGCGCGCTGGCACAGGATCATGCGCTGGTTGCGCTCGAACGGGTCGAAGCACTGCACGTTGCCGTGGAAGAAGGGGGCCAGCGTGTCGCGGTGCAGCGTGGGGAAGTGGTAGGTCTCGCCGAAGGTGTCGATGGCGAGCTTCCAGTTCAGGCGGACCTCGTAGGTGTCGGTGGCGGCCAGCACGTAGCGTCCGAAGCCGAAGCCGTCGAAGTCGGGGGCGAGGCCTTCGAGAAGGCGGTCGGTGTCGATCGTGCCCTCGCGCCGGGGATGGACCACGAGCACGCCGTGGGCCTCCGCGGAGGGGAGCTCCAGCAGGCCGTGGCAGGCACGGTCGACCTCGCCGAACTGGTCGGGCTTCGCCACGGAGAGGAGGGCGCCGTCGCTGCCGTAGGTCCAGGCGTGGAAGGGGCACGAGAAGCGCCGCCGCCGCCCGCGACTCTCGCGCTCCACCCGCGCGCCGCGGTGGCGACAGGCGTTGAGGAAGGCGCGGAAGCGGCCGTCGGCGTCCCGGGTGGCCAGGATGTTCGTGCCCCACTCGTCGAGGGTGAAAAAGGAGCCGGGCTCGGGGAGGTCTCCGCTCATGCCGACCATCTGGGGATGGCCCTCGAAGAAGACCTCCTTCTCGCGCGCCGCGAGGGCGGGCGAGGTGAAGACGCTCGCCGGGCTCCGGAGGACCACGCCGGCGTCGAGATTGGTTCCGGTGTCGAGCTGATGCATCAGCTGGCGCAGCAGGCGGATCTGTTCATCGTGCTTCACGTCGATTCTCCTCGTTGGGGCGGGGGCGCCCATAGGCGCGCTCGAAGTGGGCGAAGGCGTCGGAGGCAAGCTCGTCGGCGGACATCGGCAGGAAGATCCGGCCCGCCAGCTCGAGGGAGACGGCGCCGTGCATCGAGGCCCAGAACGAGTGGGCGAGACGCGCCGGATCTCCGTCGAGCTCGCCGGCGTCGCGGGCGCGCTCGAAGGCGGCGACCAGGAGCTTCCAGCTCCGGGTCACGGGCTCCGGCGCGTTCCTGGCCTGGGTCTTCCGGGCGGACGTTCCGCGCAGGTCGAACATCGCGCGGTACGTATGAGGGTGTCGGCGGGCGAACTGGAGGTACGCGCGCCCCTGGCCGCGGATGGCCTCCCAGGCGCTGCGCGCGGAGGCGTGGGCGGCCTCCTGGTTGGCGCAGAGATCCTCGAAGGCGCGGCCGCAGACCGCGTCGAAGATGGCCTCCTTGTTCTCGAAGTAGCGGTAGGGCGTGGTGGGGCTGCAGCCGACCGCCCGGCCCAGGGCGCGGAGGGTGAAGCCGTCGTAGCCGCGCTCGGCGAAGAGCTCCAGGGCGGCGTCGCACAGGCGCTCGCGGAACTCGGAGATCTGCTCCGGCTGGAGGGCAGGGCGTCCCATGGCGTTTAGTTGACAACGAAAAATAAACATTGTCAACTAAAAATCGTCGCCGGGTCCCCCGAATTGGGAATCTTGTCTCGATCAGCGGCTCGAAGGAGAGATCAGCCGGTCTTCGGGGTCGCCTGGAAGACCTCGACCGGAGGAAGGGCCTTTGGACGCAGCAGCGAGACCAGCACGATGGGGATCTCCAGGAAGACCGTGAGCGAGGCCAGGAAGGCGACGGCGCCGCGGGCCACCCGAGTCGCCAGGAGCTCGCCGGGAAGCAGGCCGTAGGCGAGCCAGACGGCGAGGGCCGTGACGGCGAAGCCGCTGAAGGACATCACCAGGAACTGCCGCCGCGAGTTCCGCTTCGAGTCGAAGCTGAACAGGTAGACGGAGCGCAGGCTCGCCGGCGCATGGACCTCGCTTCGCGCCGCCAGCCCGCCCAGCAGGTGGCCCCACTCGTGGAGCAGGAAGGCGCCCACGCCCAAGCCGAGACCGACCACCACGCCGCTCAGATCGGCGAGCGCGCCGCGCCCACCCGACCACGGCGCCGCCAGGACCCACAGCGCCGCGACCCCGGCGAGGATCAGGCCATCGCGCCCCGCCAGCTTCCAGAACATCGGATGCAGCGCGCTCCGCCCACCTGGATTCCGCTCAATCCCGGCTTCGGGTTCGCCGAAAGCGTCCTCCGGGAGTCCTTTGGGGGAGGCCATGCTCGTTCTCCAGCTCGTCGGTCAAGGCGCGTTCATCCTGGCGAGTCTGCTCCTGGGGGTCAAGCTCATCGGCCTCTGGCGCCGCACCCGGGAGGTGTCGGAGCTCACCATCGGCCTCTCCTTCCTGCTGGGCGGCGGACTCGGGTTCCTGTCCTGGTTCGTGCTCGCGGTCGTTCGCGCCCTGCACGGCAGCGAGCAGACCCTGCACGCGATCTCCCTCTTCGGCCTGCTGGTCACCGCCCTCGGCACCTTCTGCCTCGGAGAAGGACTGCGCCGGATCTACCGACCCCGGGAGGGCTGGCCCGTGGCCCTCATCGGCGCCACGGCCCTCGTCACGGCATCGGGCTGGGTGGGCCACTGCTTCAGCGGCCGGGGCGGGATGGCCTTCTGGGTGGCGATCGCCGCGACCCTCCCGACCTATCTCTGGGGAGCCGCCGAGGCGTTCCTCCTGGGCCGGGTGCTCCACAAGCGGGCCAGGCTCGGGCTGGCGGATCCCGCCGTCGTCAACCGGCTCGTGAACTGGGGCATCGCCGCGAGCTGTGTCGTGGTGATGGTCGGCCTCTCGGTCGGCACGAGCCTGCGCGGCGGGGTGGAGCACCCGGCGTGGATCAGCGCCCTCATCGCTTCCATCGGCCTGGTGACGGCGCTCGCGATCTGGCTCGGCTTCTTCCCGCCCCGCGGCTACCTCCAGCGCGTGGCGCGGGCCTACGAGGGGGCCTGATGCCCGACTCTCCCGTCTTCGATCACGCCTGCGGCGAGCTCGAGCGCCGCACCTCGCTGGACCGTCTCTCCGCCCGCGGCACGGTGCGGATCGCCGTGCGGAGCGCCGGACTCGACGTGTCGAGCATCGACGTGCCCCAGATGCAGGTGCTGCTCCGTAAGGTGCTGCCCGGGGAGCTCGAGAGCCGGGGCGTGCCGGAAGGCCGGACGGTCTGCGAGGAGATCGCCCGGGCCCTCGACGGCATGCGTTTCGACGTGGCCCGGGACCGCGCCGGCGCGGCCGCGGAGACCCTCGCCCGCTTCGGGAGCTAGCGCCCCCGGCCCCGCGGCTGGTCCGGCATGGGACCCCCGACGACCGCAACGACGACTCCTCGATGCGAGCTCGGCCGGATCCGCCTCGTCCAGGGCGCCCTTCAGTACGGCTTCCGTCCTACCAGCTGCGGACGATCTGGCAGGGGTGCTGGCCGGGGTAGTTCCCGAAGACGTCCGTCAGGTAGAAGCTGCGCTTCCCGGTCAGGGTCACCTCGAGCACGGTCTCGCGGTTGTAGGCGTTGCGGTCGTAGAAGCGCAGGAAGTAGTTCTCGCCGCTGATGGGCACCGTGCCCAGGGCCGAGCGCAGCGTGCCGTTCCAGTAGACCGTGACCGAGCCGTCCGGGATGACGCCGGTGATGTCGGGGTTCGCGCCGGGCCCCCAGGTGATGCCGTGGCCGCCGATGGCCTCGTAGCCGAGCTCGAGCACGGCGGGATAGCCGAGGATCGTGCACTCCGCGCGGAGGCCGCCGGTCCGTCCGGCGACCGCGGGGGTGGCGAAGAGCAGGGAGGCGAGCGCGGTGACCAGGACGAGGGATCGATGCATGGCGTGGCTCCTCCGTGTCCATCGCGAGTCTCGCGGATCGCCCCCGCCGCCAGGTATGACCTGCGTCACGGCGCCCGTGGAGGGCCCCCGTGGGGTTGGCTTCTCGCGGGCCGCGTGATTTCGTTCGAACCCCGCGCCCGGCCGCGGTGAAGTACGGGATGCCAGCGCCCCGAACGAATCGAGGACGATTCGTGCTGGCAGCCGACCGGCTCGAGAGACCGGCCGTCGCGGGCGGCTCCAGCCGGGCCGCTCGGGACGCCGAAGACCTGACGCTCGTACAGCGCATCGCCGAAGGCGATCGCGAGGCATTCGAGCGTCTCTACCGCGCCTACGCCCCGCGCCTGGGTCGCTTCCTGCTGCGGATGGTCGGGAGCCAGGACCTCGCCGAGGAGGCCCTGAACGACACCCTGCTCGTGGTCTGGCAGAAGGCGGAACGGTTCGAGCCCCGCGCCCGGGTTTCGAGCTGGCTCTACGGCATCGCCCACAACAAGGGGCTTCATGCCCTCGGGCGCCTGCGCGTCCGGCATCGGGAGCTGCCCGACGACGAGCATCCCCGCTTCGTCTACGCGCGCGAGGATCGGGGGGACCCCGAGACGTCCGCCCTGTGGCGCGACCAGCTGCGCCGCGTGATGCAGGCGGTGGAGGCGCTGCCGACGGAGCAGCGCACCGTGGTGGAGCTCACCTTCTTCGAGCATCGCTCCTACGCCGAGATCGCGGAGATCCTCGGCTGCCCCGAGAACACGGTGAAGACGCGGATGTACTACGCCCGTCGCCAGCTGGTCCAGCGGCTCGAGGCCCTCCGCTGAGCCGATTCGTTCGAACCTTCTTCGCGATTCCCCGGATGCAAGGGTCGTCGCCGGGCGGGGCAGTCCCGACCGGGGACGACGTCTCCAGCGCCCCCATCCAAGGAACCCGATCATGCGTACTCCGATCATCGTGCTCTCGGCCTTGCTCTCGTTCGTGGCCGCGCCGGCCCTGGCCGACGGTCCCTTCCGTTCGAAGACCACCCTGACCGCCGCCCAGGAGGTCCAGGATCCGCCGGTCGTCAGCGACGGCCGCGCCCGCGCCGTCGTCACCTTCGACAAGGGCTTCACCCGGGCCCGCGTCCATGTCCGCTTCCGCAACCTGGTGGGCAACGACGTGACCCGCCTGCACTTCCACTGCAACGTGGCCGGCGAGAACGGCCCCATCGCCATCGGCCTGATCGACTTCGTCGCGCCCGCCAACGACAACAGCGACGACATCACCCTGGACGGCTACCGCATCTTCGGGACCCTCGAGAACGACGACTTCCCGGCGGTGGACCCGTGCCCGGGCACGGTGGGTCTGCCCGTGAACAACGTGGTGTCGCTGGCCGCCGCCATCGATGCGGGCCTGATCTACTGGAACCTCCACACGGACGCGTTCCCGGCCGGCGAGCTCCGGGGCCAGGTGCGCCCGCTCGAGCAGCGCAAGCCGAGCAAGCGCTTCGACCGCGACGATTTCGAGATCGACGACGACCGCGAGGAGGAGGACGAGGACTGAGCCAGCCCGCGTCCCGCCTCCACGGGGGATCCGGCCGCGCCCGGATCCCCCGTCTCGTCCGGCGGTGGGTCGGGAACCGCCCACTCCGCTCGCGGGCGGTCGTTCGGCTCGTGTCGCCTATCTTCTCCCCGAGTGGACGCGCACCTTCGAAATCCCGCCGCGAATGGCACCGGGACCGCCGACACGCCGGCAAGCGACGACCTCGATCCCTGGCGGGTGGAGCTCGATTCCGCGCTGCGCGCCGACATCCGCCGGCTCGGCGAGGAGCTGGGTCGGACCCTGGTGCGCCAGGCCGGCGACGGGCTGCTGGCGATGGTCGAGCAGGTCCGGGATCTCTCGCGCCGGGCGGACGACGGCGACGACCAGGCGCTGACCCGCCTGCGCGGCCTGCTCCACGAGGTGGACGTCCCCACGGCGATCCAGCTCGTGCGCGCCTTCACCATCTACTTCCACCTGGCGACCGTGGCGGAGCAGTCGCACCGGATCTCGCTGCTCGGCTCGCCCGAGGAGCTGGAGCGCGGCTCCCTGGCCCTGTGCTTCGATCGCGTGCGCCGGGCCGGGGTGGCGACCGCCGAGGTGGAGGAGGCGTTGGCGCGTCTCGAGCTGCGGCCGGTGGTCACCGCACACCCCACCGAGACGTCGCGACGCTCGGTGCTCGGCAAGCTCGCCGACATCGGGGCGCTGGTGGCGCAGCGCCGCGACGCCCGGCTCCGCGACCCGGAGCGCGACCGGATCGATCGGCGCACCGCCGAGCTGATCGACCTGCTCTGGGTGACCGACGAGCTGCGGCTCGCCGCGCCGCGACCCACCGACGAGGCCCAGACGACCCTCTACTACCTCGAAGCGGCGCTGTTCGAGGTGCTGCCCGAGTTGCTCGACGACCTGCGGGCCGAGGTCGCGCGGCTGGGCGTGGACCTGCCCCCGGCCGTCGACCCGGTGCGCTTCGGCAGCTGGGTGGGCGGCGACCGCGACGGCAATCCCCACGTGACGGCCCAGGTCACCGCCGAGGTGCTGGCCTGGATGCACGAGCGCGGTCTCCGGCTGGTGGAGCGCGAGCTCACGGGGCTGGTGGCCGAGCTCTCGCTCTCGTCGCGGATCGTGGGGGTCTCGCCGGAGCTCGCGGCGGAGCTCGACGAGGACCGCCGCCAGCTGCCCGAGGTCTGGGAGCGGCTGGCCCATCTCAACGCCGAGGAGCCCTACCGGCTGAAGCTGTCCCACTGCCTGCGGCGGGTGCAGAACACCCGGGAGCGGCACCGGCTCGGGTCGGAGCACCGGCCGGGCCTGGACTACCGCGACGCCGGGGAGCTCGTCGCCGAGCTGGATCGGGTGCGCGCGTCGGTCCGCGACCACGCGGGCGACCTGGTCGCGGCGGGCCGGATCGACCGGACGCGTCGGGTGATCGCGGCGTCGGGCTTCCACCTCGCGGTGATGGACGTCCGCGACCACAGCCGGCGCTTCCACACGCTGGTCTCGGAGCTCTTCGCGGCCAACGGCCTGGTGTATCCCGAGGACGAGGCCGGGCGGCGCCGGGAGCTCGACCGGGAGCTGTCCGGGGCCCGGCCGCTGAGCGGGCTCACGACCCGCGTCTCGGCCGACGCGACCGGCGTGGCGCGGATGTTCACGGTGCTGCGGGAGTGCATGGATCGCTACGGCGACGGCGTGGTGGAGACCTGCATCGTCTCCATGACCCGGGGCGCCTCGGACGTGCTCGCCGCCGTGGTTGGCGCGCGGGAGTCCGGGCTGGTGGACGTGCGCAGGGGCCTCGCGCGCCTGTCGTTCGTGCCGCTGCTCGAGACCATCGACGAGCTGCAGGCCGCCGACCGGATCGTGGGCGACCTGCTCTCCACGCCCAGCTACCGGGCGGTGGTCGCCGCGCGCGGCGACGTCCAGGAGGTGATGCTCGGCTACTCGGACTCGAACAAAGACGGCGGGATCGTGACCTCGCGCTGGTCCATCCATCTGGCGATCCGCTCCCTGCGCGACGTGGCCGCCCGCCACGGCGTGCGCCTGCGCTTGTTCCACGGCCGGGGCGGATCGGTGGGGCGGGGCGGCGGGCCGGCCCATCAGGCCGTCCTCTCCCAGCCCTACGGCGCGGTCGACGGGGCGGTGAAGCTCACGGAGCAGGGCGAGGTCATCTCGGACAAGTACCTGCTGCCCGACCTCGCCCGCTACAACCTCGAGCTGCTGCTGTCGGCCACCCTCGAGGCGTCGCTGCTGCACACGGTGTCGCGCCAGCCCCTCGACACCCTGGGCCGCTACGACGAGGCCATGGGCGTGGCCTCGGCGGCGGCCAGGGCGGTCTACCGAGCCCTCGTGGACGACCCGTCGCTGGTCGACTACTTCCTCGCCGCGACCCCGGTGCGGGAGCTGGGCCGGCTGAACATCGGCTCGCGGCCCTCCTCGCGGCCCGAGGCGGGCGGGGGGCTCGAGGGCCTGCGCGCGATCCCCTGGGTCTTCGGCTGGACCCAGAGCCGCCAGATCGTGCCCGGCTGGTTCGGCATGGGCACGGGGATCCGGGCGGCCCGCGAGGCGGGTCACGGCACCATCCTGCGGGAGATGGCCCGGGAGTGGTGGTTCCTGCGGGCGCTGCTCAGCAACCTGGCCATGACCCTCGCCAAGACCGATCTCACCATTGCCCGCCACTACGTGGAGGCCCTGGTGCCCGAGGCGCACCGGCACCTCCTGGGGCGCATCGAGGCGGAGCTCGTGGAGACCCGCGAGCAGCTCGACTGGATCTGCGAGGGCCGGGGACCCCTGGCGGAGCACCCGATCCTGCGGCGGACCCTGGCGGTGCGCGACCGCTACCTGCACCCCCTGCACGCGCTGCAGGTGGAGCTCCTGGCCCGCACCCGTGCCATGGAGACGCCGGACCCGGACACGGACCGCGCGCTGCTGCTCACCATCAACGGGATCGCCGCGGGCCTGCGCAACACGGGCTAGTCGTCGGTGGGGCGCCGGACGTGGGGCTGGGACCGGGGCCGCGCGAGGACCAGGACGGCCAGCGGCCCGAGCAGCCAGGCCAGCGCCGGCTCCGGCACCTCCTCGAAGCCCGTGGTCACGATGCGGAAGGGCGAGCCCACCCCGGCCGGGTCGCGGGCGAAGGCCGAGGCGAAGGTCTCGCCGCCGCGGCCCCGGACCTTGACCCTGACGTCTCCGACGGGGTTGATCTTCTCCCCGATCGCGACCGAGCTGATGTCGACGCTGATGGTGAGCGGGCGCAGCCGGTAGGTGTAGCCGGCGCCCCCGAAGGTGGGCCCCACGCCGCGATCGGGGGAGGCGGGGCCGGAGGCGGTTCCGCGGAGCTCGTAGCGCTCATCGACGATGCCGTAGCCGCCCGCGTCGCCCTGGATCTTGGCCTCGACCTCGAAGCGGGCGAATCCGCAGTTCGCGCCGCAGCCGATGATCCCCACGTCCCCGACGAGCCGGAACTCGGCCTCGAGGTCGAAGCCCTGGATGACCGAGCCCCCGTCGAAGAGGTCGAGCGTGGCTCCGGTAATCTCGAAGGCGAACGTGGCGTCGTCCGCCGTCCGGCGAAAGATCGTGCTGTAGAGGGCGAAAGCCTCGCCCTGGAACGCCTGGGTGCCCGTGGTCGCGCTGGCCCAGAAGGTGCCGGTGGCGTCGGCGTAGCCCTCTGCGACCGCCGGCGGCGCAAAGGGCGCCTGGGGGCCGAGGTCGACGGACGTGTAGGCGGCGACGCGTGCATTCTCCTGCGTCGACTCCAGAACCGAGCCGGTCACCGCGTTCCGCCGCCAGGCATCCACCGAGAGCGCAACCGAGGCGGAGGCGGGAAGGAGGGTGAGCAGGGTGGCGAGACCGAGGAGAGCGAGCGGGGCAGGGGTGCGCATGGGAGCCTCCGGTGGCAGCCCCTTCCCGGCGCCCAGAGATCGCCCACGCAGCCCGGTCGGGCCATAGGTAAATCTACGACGGGCCGGGCCCGGCCCCCGCCCCGACGCCCGAGAGCTTCGCCGCCAGCTCGGCCCGCGAGCCGACGCGGAGCTTGCGATAGATGGATTGGGCCTGGTTGGCGACGGTGCGCTCGGACACGCCGCGTCGGGCGGCGATCTCCCGCGCGGTGCCGCCGAGCAGCAGCGCCACGGCCACCTCGCGCTCGCTCTCGGTGAGGCGGGCTAGCGCCCCGGCGTCGCCGACGGCGAGCTCTCCGAACGCCAGTGGCTCCCCCGCCAGCTCGAGCTCGCGGAAGCGCTGGCGCAGACCCGTGGGCGCGAAGAACGCCGCCAGCTCCGGGAGCGAGCCGATGCCGAGCTTGCGCCGGGCGCTGGCGAGGGCGCTGGTGACGGTGGTGTAGGCGAGGCCCAGGGCGTAGGCGATCTCCTTCGGCGCGTAGCCGAAGCCGAGCTGCTCGCAGACGACGACCTCACGATGGGTGAGGCCGCGCGGATCCACCTCGCCCCGGTCGTTGCGCCGCGCCACCACGAAGCGCCGGCCGTCGCTGTCGAGGAGGTCGACCAGGGACCAGCGGCCGCGGACGAGGCCCTCCCAGAGGGTCATGGCCTCCTCGGGGTCGCTGCGACGCAGGCCGCCGCGGGCGCGCTCGGCGCGGACCACCGCGTCGTGGAGCGCCGAGCGCGCCGACTTCGACGCGGCGGAGGCCCGCGCGTCCCGCACCGCGCCCGACGGGTCGAGCACTGCCTCGACGTCTGCGTCCTCCGCCGTGGGCGCGAGGCCGGCCAAGGCGCGGCGCAGCCGGTACCCGCCCGCGACGTGAGGGGCCACGCGCCGCCAGCGCGCCTTGTCGGACTTCGACAGGAGCACGGGCTCCCGGGTGGGGGCGTTCACGGCCACGCCCAGGCCGTCCCCGGCCTGGGCGATGATCCCGACCACGTCCGGGGCGCGACCGCCCGAGACGGCGAGCAGACGCGCGCGCGCCTCGGGCACGTCGCCGAAGAGGGCCTCCGAGAGCGAGGAGGCGGGCCGAGGCGAGCGGTAGACCCGCTCGACGCCCTGCGCCGGGATGCCCTCGATCGAGGCCGCGGCCTCCCGGGCGATCTCCGGCGAGGTGGCGGCCACGCCATCGAAGCGGACGCCGCCGGGCACCAGCGCGAAGGCCTGGGCCGAGGTGCCATCCCCGTGATCGAGGATCGGCCGGGCCGTCCGCACGAGCCCGCCGAGCCACTCCTCGAGGGAGCCGTCGAGGCGGTAGGCGGCCTCGACGATCGCGATCCAGTCCTGCCTGGGCACGGGCGCGGAGCCTACCGCAGCGCGCCTCGGGTCGACCTCTCGATTCCCCCAGGGGAAAAGCCCGCTCCGGGCAAAGGCTGAGGCGCCGGCCGGCCGACAAGCAGGAGCGTCGGGGCCGTCGGTCGGCCCCGGGCCATTCCAGGGGAGGGACCGCCCATGTGCCGCCATCCGCTCGCCGCCACGCTCGGGGTGCTCGCGCTGCTCGCCGTCGTCGGGGCCACGCCGGCCGAGGCCGGCCCCCGGCAGACCCAGACCGAGGCCACGTTCGTGGGCTACGACGCGGAGGCCCAGAGGATCACCGTGAAGGTGCGCCGCACCGGTCGCGGCCGGGGCGCGGCCGTGCCCGCCCAGCTCAAGCTCAAGCGCGGGGAGGAGGCGGCCTTCAACGTGAAGGACGGCTCCTCGGTGCTGACCTCCACGATTGTCAAGAGCAAGCAGGGCACGCGCATGCAGCTCCAGGAGCTGCAGCCCGGGACCAAGCTGCTCGTGTTCTGGGTGCCCGACCCGAAGGACGGCAACGCGCGCTTCGCCCGCTCGATCTCGGTCTACGTCCACGCCCACGACTGGAAGGGGGCGAAGGACGCGCAGCTGCCCGCCGCCGCCCCGGAGTAGCCCCTAGGTCCGGAAGCGGCGCACGTCCTGGCGCAGGGCCTCCGCCTGCGCCCGCAGCATCTCCGTCGCTTCGCTCAGTCGTCTCGCCGCGTCCTCGTTGCTGCGGGTGCGCTGGAAGATCTGCTCGAGGCCCGAGGCCACCTCGCTGCACGACGCCGACTGCTGCTGCAGGCTGCCGTTCATGCGATCGACCGCGTTGCGCACGTTCTCCATGCTGTCGCGGATGCCCGCCGCCCCGCGCGCCTGCTCGTCGGTCGTGCGGCTCACCTGCTGCGCGGCATTGCGGACGGCGGTGGTGCTGCGCATCACCACCTCGTTGCCGCGCTCCTGCTCCTCGCCCGCCCTGCGGATGATCGTCACCCCCTGGCTGACCCGTTCCATCAGGTCGGCCACGTGGGAGGCAGCCTGGCTCTGCTGCTGCACGGCCTGGACGATCTCCTGGATGCGCCCTCCGCTGTCGCGGGCGGCCGTCGTGATCTCCTCGAGGGAGACTCCCGCCTCGGCGGCCAGCGCGACGCCTTCCTGCACGCGATGGGTTCCGCCTTCGATGGCGGCGACCGCGTTGCCGCTCTCGTCCTGGACGGCACGGATCAGGCTCGCGATCTCCTTGGTGCTGGTCAGCACGCGATCGGCCAGCTCGGTGATCTCGTCGGCGACGACGGAGAACGCCTTGCCCTGATCTCCCGCCTGGGCGGCGATGATGGCGGCGTTCAGCGCGAGCAGGCTCGTCTCGTCCGCGACCTCGTCGATGACGTCGACGATCGCGCCGATCTCCTGGATGCGGGTGCCCAGCGCCCCGACGGCGGTCTCGACGGTGGAGGTCGCGTCGCGGATCGCGTCCATGCCCGCGATGGTCTGGCGGACGCGCTCGCGCCCGCTCTCGGAGGCGGTGACCACCCGCGAGGAGAGGCGCGCGGCCTCGGAGGCGTTGGCCTCCACCTCCTGCATCGAGGTCGCCATCTCGGTCATCGACGAGGAGGTCTCCGAGACGGCGCCCGAGAGCTGCTCCGAGCTCTCCCCGATCGAACGCACGCTCCGGACCATCTGCTCGACCGAGCTCCCGGCCGTCTCGAGCTGCTCCGAGAGCGAGCCGGCCGTCTGGTTCAGCTCCGCCCCGGCGGCGCCGAGCTCGATCAGCGAGCTGCTGGCCCCCTCCACGTTGCCGTTGAGGACCTCGACGGACTGGGCCAGTCCGCCGATCTCGTCGTCCACGGCGCGCATCGAGCTCCGCGAGTGCCCCAGGGCCAGGGTCTGCTCGGAGGTGGCCTCGGCCACGCTGCCGCCGGCCTCGGCGATCGCCTGGGCCGCGTTCTCGACCCCGTCGGCCGCCTCGGCGACCCGGCCCACGGTGGCCCGCAGCGACCCGGCCATCCGTTCGAAGGCGCGCGCCAGCTCGCCGAGCTCGTCCTCGCTCTCCACCACGTCGCCCTGGGTGAGGTCGCCCCCGGAGATGCGCTCGGCCTCGCTGCGCAGGCGTCTGACGGTGGTGCCGACGTCGCGGGCCAGGAAGTGCGCGCAGGCCAGACCCACCGCGGCCAGGAAGAGGGCCAGGGTGGCGATCAGGAGCCGCGTTGCCGTGAGGTCGCCCGTGAGCGCGTCGCGCTCGATCACCGTCACGAGGAGGTGGTCCTCGTCGACCTCGATGGGCACCCAGGCGAAGGCGTGGGTCGACTCGAAGCCCATGCTGTTGGCCCCGACGCCGCCGCCTCGCACGATCCAGGCGCGCTCGCTCTCGGTGAGGGCGTCCTCGGGTCCGTCGGCGATCCGTCCGTCGTGGCGGTTCACGACCACCAGCGCGGCGCCGATCCCGAGCTCCTGCAGGTCGTCGCGGGCGATGTTGAGGACCGGGTCGCCGGGGCCGTCGATCCGGGTGGCCATGCGCTCCAGGTAGCCGGTCTGGATGCGGGTCGCGTAGGCCTCGATGGGCCGCCGCGAGAGGAGGTCGCTCACGACGCCGGCCAGCAGGGCGCTCGAGAGGACCAGGCCGGTCAGCGAGACCCGCAGCTTGCTCCCCAGGGTGAGCGGATGCATGAGCCGCTGTCGCTCGTGGGGGTCCCGCAGGCGCGTGGCCCAGCGGTCGCGAAGCCGCTCGACCAGGCGCCGATCCAGCAGGTAGGTGAAGACGGCGCAGCTCATGCCGCCGCCCACGGTGAAGGCCAGGACCGTGACCGACGCCTCCAGCGGGAAGTCGCGGAAGCGGAGGGTCATGCAGGCGGGGATCACCACCCCGGCACCGAGCCAGGTGCCCAGGGAGAAGCGGATCCCGTGGACCGGGAACTTGACGGCCGCCGCGAAGCCCCGCCGCAGGCATTCGCCGTCCAGCGCATCCGCCGCCTCGGCGTCGAGCGCCGCCTGGATCGGCCCGTCCACCCGCGACAGCGTGAGGTGCGTGAGCGCGCCGTACACCAGGCTGTAGAGGCCCGTCACGATCGCGAACCAGCGCCACTGCTCGGAGGTCAGCTCGAGGAGCGCGAGCAGGAAGCCGGCCATGACCGCGGCCACGCCGAAGCCGGCCAGCGCACGCCCGGCCTGTGACTTCCGGCGGAACTGGGATCCGTTGCGGTATCGACGCTCGCTCACGCACTCCCCAAGGGCCCACTGGGCGCTTGGGTTGGATCGGAGCTCCGAAGCGCTTTCTTGAGCCCGGAAAGGGGGTTCGAAGCGTCGCCCGCGTCCCCTCGCGCACGCGTGCCCAGGCGCCCGCGGCGCCCGGCCGGCCCTAGGCGGGTGCCCTCCGCGCGGTGGCGCGCTGCCTGCCCAGGAAGAGCTCGGCCCAGTCGCCCCTTGCCTGGAAGCTGGCCACGAACAGGTAGGCGGTGAGGAAGGGCGCCCCGAGGAAGAAGCCCAGGAACATCAGGACCCGTCCGGCCGGGGAGAAGTGGTGGCGCCAGCCGAGCCAGGTGCCCGAGAGCAGCAGGAAGCCCATGAAGTCCACGTTGAACTGGCCCCGCCAGCCCATCCGGACGATGTCGCCGAAGAATATGGTCAGCAGGCCCGGTCCGTGCTCCGCGACGACGACGCCGGTGTACAGGACGATCGGGACGAAGATGGCGGCGAGCAGGATGCGGAACGGGCCCATGGGTCTCCTCCGTGAAGCGCCCGGCAGGGGCCCGGACGCGACCAGCGCTACAGTCCGTAGCCCAGATGATCGCGAACTTCCGGAGCGCGCCATGGCGAGGATCCTCGGCAACCTGAAGCCCGAAGACGACGGCCTCCACCCCCTGGGCCCCGAGCCCAACTTCAACGAGAGCATGTACTTCAACTTCTTCGATCCGGAGAAGGCGCTGGGGGGCTTCGTGCGGCTCGGGAACCGCGCCAACGAGGGTCAGGCCGAGATGACGGTCTGCCTGTTCCTGCCCGACGAGCGCGTCCTGTTCGCGTTCAAGCGCGCGAAGATCGACTCCAACGACGCCTTCGACGCCGGCGGGCTGCGTTTCGAGGTGCTCGAGCCGACGGAGAGGCTGCGGACCCGCTACGACGGCGGCGTGATCGAGCTCGCCAACCCCCGGGCCCTCGCCGATCCGGGCCGCGCCTTTCGCGAGAGCCCGCGTCGGCGGATCGGCCTCTCGCTCCTGCACGAGGCCGTGGGCCCCATGTACGGCCAGTCCCACGACGCGGCGGAGGCCGAGCGCGACCCGGAGAAGCAGTTCGCCAAGGCCCACTACGAGCAGCACATGCGGGTGAGCGGCACGATCGACCTGGGCGAGGAGAGCCTCGAGATCGCCGGCTACGGCCTGCGCGACCACAGCTGGGGGCCGCGCTACTGGCAGGCCATCGAGCGCTACGAGTGGCTGACCCTGAACTTCGGGCCGGACCTGGGGGCCATGGTGAGCCGGATCCAGGTGGCGGGTGCCGCGCCCCGGGAGGGGGGCGTGATCGTGCGCGGCGACGTCCTGGTTCCCATCACCGGGGTCGAGATCGACGCGGAGTACGAGGACAACGGCCTCTACCACCGCTCGCTGGTGGCGCGGATCGAGACCCGGGACGGCGAGCGTCACGAGATTCGCGGCGCGGTGAAGGGCTTCGTCCCCCTGCGCAACCGCCGCGGCGGCAGGACCACGCACATCGGCGAGGGGATGACCGCGTGGACCTGGGGCGAGCGGACGGGCTTCGGGCTCTCGGAGTTCTTGCGCCAGGTCTGATCAGCGCCCGGGCTCCTCGGCGGGGCCGTCGTAGACGATGTATCCGAGCGCGTTGAGGTTGGCCAGGTCCTCGTTGGAGAACTCGCCGAACTCGGCCATCTCCCGCTCCATGCCGATGGGCCCCCGGTGGTCGTCCATGCGCTGCTTCCAACCCTCGAACTCGCGGAACAGCGCCTCGGTCTTCTCCGGGTAGCGCTCCGCCAGGTCCACGCGCTCGCCGGGGTCGTTGCGCAGGTCGTATAGCTGGCGACGCTTCTCGTCCATGCGATAGATCAGCTTCCACCCGTCCCGGATGACGGCCTTCAACCAGCCGCCATCGGTGAGGACCAGGCTTCGCTCGGGATCGACACCACTGAGGTCCAGCGGGCGTCCCCACGAGACGTCCCGCCGGGGCGCACGAAGCCCCGCGATCTCGCGGATCGTCGGCGCCACGTCGATCAGCGACGTCTCGACCCGGTCGACCCGTCCCGTCTTCCAGTGCGGAGGCTTGATGATCAGCGGCACGCGGATCTGCTCCTGGTGCACGCTGTCCCGGTGGCCCAGGATGCCCCGCTCCCAGAACGCCTCCCCGTGGTCCGCCGTGAACACGATCAGGGCCTCGTCGTAGAGGCCGCGCTCGCGGAGGGCGTCGAGGACGCGGCCGATGTGCTCGTCGGTGAAGCGCACCTCCGAGTCGTACAGACCGCGAACGTGGGCCTTGTCTTCGGGGGGCAGGTCGTCGCCGTAGGCCTCCAGGTCGAGCAGGTAGGGTCCGTCTCCGAGCGTGCTCCTGGAATCCTGGTTGAACTCGTGCTGCCAGTGCCTGAGGTAGTCGCTGTGGGGATCGAAGTAGTGGAGCATCAGGAAGAACTTCTCGTCGCCGTGGCGGTCGAGGAAATCGAGGGCCTTGGCGGTGATGGACGGCGACGAGATGTGGCGATGCCCGTTGGCGTTCTCCTGGTCGAAGACCTCGAAGCCCTGATCGAAGCGGAGCTGCCGCGCCACGTAGAGATGCGAGACCACCGCATGGGTGCGGTAGTTGTTCTCCCGGAAGATCTCCGCCAGCAACACGAGGTTCCTGGCGAGCTGCACCGGCGGGAAGGTCCAGCTGACCTCCACCGGGTAGCGGGAGGTGAGCAGGGCCGCGGTCGACGGCGCCGTCCAGTTGCCGGCGGCGATCGCCGTCTCGAAGACGACGGCCTCCCGCGCGAAGGCGTCCAGGTTGGGGCTCGTGTCGCGCTCGTAGCCGTAGACGCCCAGGGCGTCGGCCCGCAGCGTGTCCACCACGATGAGCACCACCGGCGGGCCGTCCGGCGCGTTGATCCGTCGGTCCAGCTCGATGGCCACGGGCAGCAGCAGGGCCAGGGCGGGCGCCAGGGCGAGCAGGCGCCGGGCCGTCCCGGGCAGGGCCGGCCAGCCTCGCTCGGGCGCCCGACGGGTTCGTACGCGCCGCCACCGCTCCAGCGGCCAGCCGAGCACGAGGCCCGCCAGGATCCCCGCCGCGACCGGCAGCGGCAGGGCGAGCCCGAACTCCCGGACGGTGGTGCGCCACATCCCGTTGGCCAGGTAGGCCTGATCCCGGATGGAGTCGGCCGTCTGCCAGCCGCCGTAGCCCAGGCCGACCAGCGCCCCGAAGATCGCTGCCTCGGGCCAGGCGGTGCGCCCGAAGCGGGCCATGCGCGCCGCCATTGCTCCCATCACCCCTCCACGCGGACCGCGGGAGTCCCTACCTTCGGCCGGGATCCGCCCTCGCTGAAGCCTCGATCTCCCCCGGGGAATCGGTCGGGGAGGCGCGAGGGCGGACGCACGGCGGGCTCGAGACGCCCGGGAGGGTCGGCATGGTCGCGGCGAGCGGACCGAACGCGGAGCAGATCACCTACTGGAACGAGGTCTCGGGACCCAAGTGGGTGGCCCTGGCGGACGTGCTGCACGCCCAGATCGGGCACCTGGGCACCGCCGCCATGGATGCGCTCGGGCTCGAGCCCGGACAGCGCGTCCTCGACGTGGGCTGCGGCTGCGGGCAGACCGCCCTCGAGCTGGCCACCCGGGTGGGCGCGGGCGGCTCGGTGGTGGGCCTGGACATCTCGGCGCCCATGTTGGCGGAGGCGCGGCGCCGCGCCGGCGAGGGCGGTGCGGAGAACGTGGCCTTCGTGCACGCCGACGCCCAGACCCACACCCTGGAGCCGCAGGCCTTCGATCGCGTCTTCTCGCGCTTCGGCGTCATGTTCTTCGAGGATCCGGCGCAGGCCTTCCGCAACCTGCTCGGCGCCGTGGCGCCGGCCGGGCGCCTCGCCTTCGTGTGCTGGCAGGCCCTCGGCGCCAACCCCTGGATGACGGTGCCCCTCGGAGCCGTGGCCGAGCACGTGCCCCTGCCGCCGCCCCCGGAGCCGGGGGCGCCCGGGCCGATGGCCTTCGCCGAACCCGGCCGCGTGGAGCGGATCCTGGGCGAGGCGGGGTGGGACGAGGTCGCGATCGAGCCCCTCGAGGGGGAGCTCATCGTGGGTCGCGGCATGGCGCTCGCCCAGGCCGTGGAGTTCATGATGCAGGTCGGGCCGGCGTCGCGGCTCCTCCAGGATGCCGACCCCGAGCTCCGCGAGGCCGCCGCGGCGTCCGTGCGCGAAGCCCTGGCTCCGTTCGAGACGCCCGAGGGCCTCCGCATGGCGTCCGCCGCCTGGATCGTGCGCGCGCACCGTCCGTGACCGCGAGCCCCGACCCGGGGAACGCCGAGCGCTCGGGCCGGGATCCGAGCCCGCCGAAGATCCTCAAGCCGCTGGAAGCGGCGGCAGAGTCGTTCGTCTTCGGCCCGCCTCAGCCCACCACCAGCGAGAGCCTCGTCGGCGCCACCTGCACCGCGACCCGCTGGCCCCAGGCGAACTCCAGGCAGTCGGCCTCGATGCCGTCGCCGAAGACGACCCCGCCCTCGTCCATCTCGGACACGAGCTCGACGGACTGCGCCTCCGAGAGGAGCCCGCAGCTGAGCGCCACCCCGGTGGCGATGCTCGGGAAGGCCTCGCGCACGAAGAAGGCCAGGCGCCGGTCCGTCGGCGCGGGAAGGTCGAGCGCGTCGCCGCGGGAGCGGTTGATCGAGCGGGCCCAGCCGGTGGCCCCCGTGCCCGTGGCCACGATCAGGCCCGAGGAGGAGTGACGCTCCTGCTGGGTCCCCACGGCCAGGCGGTAGCGCGCCGACTGGTGGCTGCGGTGCCCCACGAAGACCTCGTTCAGGGCGAGGAGGTGCTGGCCGTCGTCGAGCCGCGCCTCCACCATGGTGCGTCGATCGATCGCCGCCCGGGCGCCGGCAGCCGCGGGGATCAGGTCGGCCGCCGCCCGGGGCGGGTGGGGGACCAGGATCCCGTCGAACTCGTCCGGGAGCGGATTGATTCCGACGACGGGCTGCTCCTGCAGGTACTTGGCCACGTTGGCGACGAGCCCGTCCTGGCCCACGGCCACCACCACGTCCTCCGGCTCGAACAGGAAGCGATCCAGGTCGCGGCGGTCGAGCCGGGTGCGACGCCACTTCGGGGGGATCGACTGCAGCACCCGGGCGAGCGCCTGCTGGCAGCGCTGGTGCGCGCCCTCGACGCGGTCGAGGTCCTCCCCGCGGCGCTCGAGGAAGAACCGGGCCTGCCCGCGCGTGGCATGGCGCTCCAGGAGGGCCTCGTAGGGCGTGCTCCGGGTGACCACCACCACGCGCGGGACCGGGACGGTCATGTCTGGCCCTGCGCCTCCCGCTCGAGGCGCGCGGTGCCGGCCTGGGCCAGCCGGGTCAGCAGGTCGCCGAGCAGGTCCGGCGTGAGGTTCAGGTGCTCGATGCGCTGCAGCTTCCCCGCCAGGCGCTGGGCGGCCAGCCCGAGCAGCTGCTCGGTGGGGAAGTCGCGGTAGATCGCCATGCGCTCCTCCTCGGCCTTCACCTTCGCCTCCTCCACGAGACCGATGCTCTCCGCCTGGGCCCGCGCCCCGATGCCGGCGCGCTCGGCCTCGGCCTCGGCGCCGATGCGCGCGGCCTCCGCCTCGTCGAGCGCCCGCCGCTTCTCGTTCTCGCCGCGCCGCTCGAGCAGGCTCGCCTCCCGGCGGGCCAGCTCGATCTGGTTCTGCAGCTCGTTCTCCTGGATCGCACGCTCCTTCTCGACCGCCTCGGCGCGTCGGCGGAAGGTGGCACCGTCGGCCTCCTGCTGGATGGCCTCGCGGACGGGGATCTGCAGCGCCTTCTCCACCTCGGCGACGGGCTTCACGGCGCCCACGCGGACCGCGACGACCTCGAGCCCCATCTCCTCGAGTCCGCCCTCGGTGCGGAGGCCCTCCCCGACGCGCTCGCGGATCTCGCTCACGCCCTCGGCCAGGGCGTGGCGCAGAGGGGTCTTTGCCAGGTAGCCGAGCGCGAACTGCTGGGCGAGCTCCGTGAGCAGCACGGCCAGCTTCTCCAGCGGCTGCCTGAGCAAGCGCCCGGTCCGCAGGTCGACCGAGAAGTCGACCCGCTCGGCGATCCGCTCCGGGTCGACCACGCGGAAGGTGATCACCCCCTGCGCGGTGGCGTCCTGGAAGTCCTGGGTGCGCCCGTGGAAGAGGAAGGGGAGCTCGCGATCGTCCAGCGGGATCTCTACCACGCTGGTGCTGAGCGGTCGGAACCAGAAGGCCAGCCCGCGCCCGCTCGCCACCTTGCGGCCGCCTCGGAAGGCCAGGACATGGGCGCTCGGCTCGGCTCGCAGGTGTCTCAGCAGCGGAAAGTGACGGATCTCGGCCATGACGTGCTCCTCTCTCGCTGCGCCGGCTCAGATCGCCGCGCGCTTCGTGAACCGGTACAGCTCCGCCGGTCGATGCCCGACCTCGCGCTCGCGCTCGCCGGTGGCCTCGAGCAGACCCGAGGCGAGCATCCGCCGCCGGAAGGAGTCCTTGTTCAGCCCGCGTCCGAGGATCGTCTCGTGGACGTCCTGCAGGCGGCGCAGGGTGAAGGTGGGCGGCAGGAGCTGGAAGCCGATCGGGGTGTAGTCGAGCTTTCCCCGGATCCGCTTCACGGCCGTGCCGAGGATGTGCGCGTGGTCGAAGGCGAGGGTGCGCTTCCGCCCGTCCGGGCCCCGCACCTCCACCGGGCCGCCGGTCTCGCCCGCCCAGGGGACCGCGATCCGGCCGAAGACGAGCTCGTGGGTCTCGCTGCCGACCCCGCGGGCCGGATCCACCAGCGCGTAGTAGGCGACCGAGACGACCCGGGTGCGCGGATCGCGGCCGGGCGCGCCGAAGGTGTAGAGCTGCTCGAGGAAGACGTCGCGGAGCCCCGCCTTCTCGGCGAGGACCCGCGCGGCGGCCCGGTCGAGCGATTCGTCGATGCGGACGAAGCCCCCCGGCAGGGCCCAGCGCCCCTTGTGGGGCAGCTCGCGCCGCTCCACGAGGGCGGCCTCGAGCCGGCCCTCTCGCACCGTGAGGATCGCGACGTCGACCGCCAGGGAGGGGCGGTCGAAGGGGCCGGCGTCGTAGCGGGCCAGGAACTCCTGCTCCTCGGGGTCGGTGCGGCGTCCGGGCTTCGGCATCGGGGCTGGGCTCCTTCAATGCACAAAGCATATATGTAATTAGTATCTAAGTCAACCTCGCCTGGGCGAACCGCCCGGAGCGTCGAGCCGGGCTCCGGGGTTCGCCGGAGCCGGTCCACCGGGCTTCCACGGTCCGGGGACGCTTCGACTCAATCGCCGACTGGGGCTTCCCGATGTCGCACGCGGAGGTCCCACCCCGGTGCGAAGCCTGCCGCCGCTCGACATCGAGACTCCCGAGGAGGCCCTCCGCAGGAGTCTGCGCCGGCGGCGGATGGCCCGGCTCTTCGCGCCCTTCATCCGTCAGGGCACCTGCCGCGACCAGAACGACCTGCTTCGCGCGCGTCTGCTGGTCACGATCTGCTTCTCCAGCGCGGTCACGCTCGCCATCGCGGTGGGTCTGCTCGTGGCTCTCGGCGCCGAGAACTTCGACCGCGGCTCGCACTGGATCTACCTGTCGTTCGGGGCCCCGGTGATCGCTCCCCTCGCCGTGCTGCGCTTCGTCCGCTCGCTCTCGGTCGCCGTCGGGGCCCTCAGCTTCGGGATCTTCATCAACCTGATGGTCTGTACCTACCACCTCGGGGGAACGGCGGCATCGACGTTTCCCGCCCTGGCCGTCGTTCCGGTGCTCGGGGCGCTGCTCGCGGGTCGCGCCCAGGGCGCCCTCTGGAGCGTCGCGGTGGTCGCCGCCTGGAGCGGCTTCCTGGTGGCGGAGCTGGGCGGCTGCGTCTTCCCGGACGTGTCGCCCGCGGAGACCCGGAGCCTGACCCGCACGCTGGCCCTGATTCCCACGGCCCTCACGATCTTCGTGGCGCTCCTGATCTTCGAGACCCTGAACGCCCAGCTGCGGACGCAGCTCTCCCGCGAGCGCGCGCTCTTCGAGCACATGGCGGGCCACGATCCGCTCACCCAGATCGCCAACCGCCGCAGCTTCCTGCAGCACCTCGACCTGGGTGTCGCGCGGGCCGTCGCGTCCCAGCGCCTGCTGGCCGTGATGATGCTGGACCTGAACGGGTTCAAGGCGGTGAACGACGAGCTCGGCCATCCGGCGGGCGACGCCCTGCTGAGGATCCTGGCGTCCCGCCTCCGCCGCGGCCTGCGGGAGACCGACCGGGTGGCCCGGATCGGCGGCGACGAGTTCGGGATCCTCCTGCAGGACTGTGTCGTCCGGGCGGACGTCGAGCTCGTCGCCCGCAAGGTGGCCGCCCTGGTGGCGCAGCCGGTGGAGATCCGCGGTCGCCCGGTGCGCGTGGCGGCCGCCATCGGGGTGTCGCTGCTCCCCTTGGATGGGACCCAGGCGGAGGCCCTGATCGAGCGCGCCGACACGGCCATGTACCGCTGCAAGGAGGAGCAGGGCAGTGGCGTCGTCTTCAGTGCCGACCTGGCAGACGGCCCGGAGAAGCCCCCGCTCGATCGCTAGCGATGGGCCTTCGTGCCCGGGAGCCGGCGCCTCAGTCGAGGTCGCGGGCGCTGTGGCGCTCCGGAACCCGGAGCTCCTCCGGGCCCCAGGTGCGGTTGACCCGTTGCCCCCGCTGCACGGCAGGCCGTTCCTGGATCTCCGATGCCCACCGGACCACGTGGCGGTACGAGGTCACGTCCAGGAACTCGGCCGCCTCGTAGAGCTTGCCCATGACGAGGCCCCCGTACCAGGGGACCGTCGCCATGTCGGCGATGGTATAGCTGTCGCCGGCGAGGAAGCGGCGCTCGGCCAGGTTCCGGTCGAGCACGTCGAGCTGGCGCTTCACCTCCATGGCGTAGCGATCGATCGGGTACTCGAGCTTCTCCGGGGCGTAGGCGTAGAAGTGGCCGAAGCCGCCACCCAGGTACGGCGCGCTGCCCATCTGCCAGAAGAGCCAGGACAGGCACTCGGCCCGCGCCGACGGCTCCGTGGGCAGGAAGAGGCCGAACTTCTCCGCCAGGTAGACGAGGATCGCGCCGGACTCGAAGACCCGGGTGGGCGGCGCGGTGCCGTGGTCGACCAGCGCGGGGATCTTCGAGTTGGGGTTGGCGGCGACGAAGCCGCTGCCGAACTGGTCGCCCTCGCCGATGTTGATCAGCCAGGCGTCGTACTCGGCCTCCTTCACGCCGAGGGCGAGCAGCTCCTCCAGGAGCACGGTGACCTTCACCCCGTTGGGGGTCGCCAGCGAATACAGCTGCAGCGCGTGCTCGCCGACCGGCAGCTCCTTCTCGTGGGTCGCGCCCGCGATCGGGCGGTTGATCCTGGCGAAGCGGCCGCCGCTCTCGCGGTCCCACTTCCAGACCCTGGGCGGCGTATACGCAGACGGCTCGGTCACGATGGGCTCCTTCCGGCTCCCGGGGCGGGGTGAGCGGAGGCTACAGCACGACGATCCGGGCGTCCGCCCGTCAGGAGTCCAGCCGGTAGAGTCGGGCGGCGGTGCCGTGGAGCACCTTCTCCACCACCGGGGCCGGGATCCCGTCGAGCACCCGCGACGCGTACTCCCGGGGGTGGACCGCGGCGGACTGGGGACCGACCGACATCGAGGTCGGGTGGGGGAAGTCGGTCTCGTAGAGGATGTTGTCGGGGTAGAGCTCGAGGGCCTTGGCGAGGCCGTGCTCCTCGAACCAGAAGCAGCCATAGATCTGGCGGCGGAAGTACTCGCTCGGCAGGAGGTCGTACTCGGGGTGGTCCTTGTGGATGCCGGCGTTCCTCCACTGCCAGTCGAAGGCCTCGAGCACGAATAGCAGCCAGCCGACGCCGCTCTCGACCGAGACGAAGGCGAGCTCGGGGAAGCGGTGGCAGACGCCGCCGAACACGATGTCGGCCAGGCACTTCTCGTTGTCGATGAAGGCGTTGGCGGCCACCCGGGCGAACTGGGCCCGCAGGCCGATGTCGCCGGCGCCCCCCAGGTCCCACTCGGCGCCCGACCCGATGTGGAAGCTGATGGGGAGCCCGGCGGCCTGGGCCGCGGCCCAGATCGGGTCCCAGTGGGGGGCCGGGAGCGGCGGCTCGCCGAACGACTGGGGCTGTCCCCCGAAGAGGACGCCGCGGTGGCCCAGGGCCGCGCAGCGCTCGATCTCCCGGACCGAGGCTTCCACGTCCCAGAACGGGGTGGCCATCACCGGCACGAGCCGGCTCGCATCCGCGGCGGCCCACTCCACCAGGAAGTCGTTGTAGGCCTGCACGCACGCGAGCATCAGCGCCGGCTCCTTCAGCTTGAGGAAGGCGCCCGAGCCGAAGCCGCCCACGTTGGGGTAGAGGACCTGGGCGTGGATCCCCTCGCGGTCGAGGTGGGCCAGGCGCGCGTCGGCGCGATGGGCCGCGGGCGGGATGTCGGCCATGGTGTCGGGGAAGTCGGGCATGGTGCCGTCGTAGCCCGCGATGGCCGTGGTCCCGACGGGCAGGACCGGCTTCTCGCCGACGAACCAGACGTCCTTGCCCCGGAGGTTGCGGATGTGGGGGACCGCATCGCTCCACTTGCGCGGAACGCGCGAGGTCCACAGGTCGGCGGGCTCCGACACGTGGCTGTCGACGTCGATGACCCGGTAGCGATCGAAGAGGTCTGCCATGGCGGTCTCCTCCCCCGTAGACTACCCGGAACGCGGGTCGGCGGGGGGCCGGGGCCCACCTCCGGTGCCCAGGGCGCCGGCCTGCCACAGGGCCTCGATCTCCTCGGCCCGGAAGCCCGCCTCGGCCAGCACCTCGTGGGTGTGCTGCCCGAGGGTGGGGGCCGGCCCGCGGATCTCCGATGGGGTCGCCTCCAGCCGCTCGGCGGGGCGCGCCTGGCGCAGCGGGCCCACCACCGGGTGCTCCTCTTCGACCAGGATGCCGTTGGCGACGATCTGCGGGTGCTCGTGGACGACGTCGCGGGTCAGGACCGGCGCGCAGGGCACGTCCTCCCGATCGAGCACCTCGAGCCAGTGGTCCGTCGGGCGGGTCCGCAGCACCGAGGCCATGAGGTCGAGCCGCTCCTTGGCGTGCCGGACCAGGCCGGCGGTCGTGCGGAAGCGCTCGTCCTCGAGCCACTCGGGCCTGCCGGCCGCGCGGCAGAAGGCCTGCCACTCCCGGTGCGCCACCGTGGACACCACCACGTAGCCATCGAGGGTCTCGTACACGAGATCGCGTCTTGCCACGGGCGCGCGTCGCCGCGCGTCCGGGGACAGGAAGGTGTGGTAGGCCATGCCCTCGGGCCAGATGAACGCGAGGACCGCGTCGAGCATGTTGAGGCGCACGTGTTGCCCCTGGCCGCTGCGCTCGCGGGCCAGCAGCGCCGCGGTGATGGCCTGGGCCGCGGTCAGGGCCGTCACCTTGTCGGGGACGATCACCCGCACCAGCCGCGGACGCTCGCCGGGTCCGCCCTGGATCTCGGTCAGGCCCGACATCCCCTGGATGAGCGGGTCGTAGACCCGCTTGTGGCGGTAGGGGCCTTCCTCCCCGAAGCCCGAGATGGAGACGTAGACGAGCCGCGGATTGAGCGCGCGCAGGGCGTCGGCGCCGATCCCCATGCGCTCGGCGGCACCCGGTCGGTAGTTCTGGACGAGGACGTCGGCGTCCGCCACCAGGCGCCTCAACGCCGCGAGGCCTTCGGCCCGCGTCAGGTCGAGGACCAGGGAGCGCTTGCTGCGGTTCGTGGTGGTGAAGGTGGGGGCGAGCCCGCCCGTGCCCCCCATGTGGCGCATCACGTCGCCGGCGGGCGGCTCGACCTTGATCACGTCGGCGCCCTGGTCGGCCAGGATCCGGGTGGCCAGGGGGCCCGAGATCACCTGGGCCAGGTCGAGCACGCGGTAGCCCTCGAGCGCTCCGGGCATGGGTTCCTCCTCGGGAAGGGGGGTGTCGATCCTATGGAGCCTACCGCCGATCGGGCGCTCGCGGCGGGCACGCAACGACTGCTCCCCAGCCGGCAGCCCGCGCGCAGGCGCCCGGCAGGTCGCCGTGGCGAGGCGTCAACCCGGGGCGCCGTCCCCCCGATGTACCGGGATGGATGTCTGCTGGAACCGCCAGGATCCGACGGCTGGGCCTGCTGGCCCTCCCGCTCGGCGCGCTGCTCGGCCTCGCAGCGCCGGCCGTGGCGACGCCCATCGCCTGGTGGCGGATGGAGGTCGACGCGGACCCGACGCCCGAGGGCCTGCGCGTCGCCAGCGACGTGGCCGGGGCCAGCGACCTGGTCTCGTCGGAGGCCTTTCTCGACACCGCCAACATCCCCGGCGTGACCGTGCCGCTCACGGGCGACGGCAATACGTCGAGCGTGGGGGCCACGCGCCAGGGCGGCGGCAACGGCATCAACGCGACGGCCGCCGCCTGGCTCGGCCTCGACGTCGCGAGCTTCGGGGTCGAGTTCTGGGCCCGCACCCAGGAGAGCACGGCGACGCTGTTCCAGCGCTCCACGGGCGGGTCCGACGGCATCGTCATCGACAACCCCAACGCCCTGACCGTGACCTGGTTCGTGGACGACCCGCTGGGCGGCGTCACCCAGCTCCAGCTCACGGGTCTCGACGACCTCGACACCAGCTGGAGCCACTACGCCTTCTCCTACGACGCCGCGACCGGCGTGGGCTCCTTCTTCGTGGACGGCAGCGAGGTGGCGTCGATCGACGGGCCCGACAATGCGCCCCTGCTCTGGGACTCCAGCACGCCCGTGGAGGTGGGCCTGCTGATGGACTTCGCCGCGGCCAACTTCGGCACCATGGACGAGGTGCGCCTGCACGACACGAGCCTCGCCCCGTCCGACTTCCTGAGCAGCGTTCCCGAGCCGGGGGCCGCGCTGCTCCTGGCCCTCACCGGCCTCGCGCTGGCCGGCCGCCGCCCGCGCGCCTGGCGCTAGGGCCGCCGAAGGGGAGCGAGCGCTCAGCGCGCCCGGGTCAGCGGCTCGACGTCGGCCCAGACCGCCTCGCCGTTGCCGCGGAACACGCTCAGGACCGGCCCGGGGAGCCACTTCGCGACGGCGGTCTCGTAGGCGGGCAGGGCCTGCACCTGGGTGTACCACGCCGCCACCTGGGGCCGTGCCTCGATCGCGGGCGTGATGGCCAGGTGGTCGAGGCGCAGCACGTAGGGCAGCAGGGCCGCGTCGGCGAGCCCGAAGGCCTCGCCCGAGAGCCAGGCGCCCGGCGCGAGCGCCGCCTCCATCTCGTCGAGCAGACCGAGCATGGCGTGCAGGGCTCCGGCGAACTCCGGGGCCTTCACCCCGTGCTCGATCACGCTCCGGCGCCCGGCCCGGCGCGCCGGGTCGGGGATGGCCTCGATGCTCGCTTCCCGCACCTCCGGCGGCTGCTGGAGCAGGAGCGGGCGCGGGCCGATCGCGAAGGTCACGACGCCGGTTGCGGCGTGCACGCCGGTGTCGAGCTTCTTGGTCCACATGCGCCCGGCGTGGCGCCGCACCGGGTCGGCCGCGCGCATGGGCGGATCCGGGAAGGCGTCGTCCAGGTACTCGTTGATCAGCGTCGACTCGATCAGCACCGCGCCGTCGTGGACGAGGGTCGGCACCACGTGGTTGGGGTTCAGCTTGACGTACTCCGGGTCGTGCTGACCTCCGGCCAGCAGGTCGACCTCCCGGGACTCGAAGGGGAGCCCCTTGTGGTCGAGCACCAGCCGGACCTTCTGGGAGCAGGTGGAGACGGCGTTGTGGTAGAGGGCGAGCATCAGCCGTTGCTCCGGTTCCAGCCGTCGACGATCTCCTGCATGTCCTCGGGCCGGAAGAAGAGCTCGGACTGCTGCCCGCTGCCGAAGACCGACCAGGAATGGCCCAGGTCCCAGTCCTCCTTCACCTCCCAGGCGTCGTCGTCCTCGATCACGTCCATGTCGGTGAAGTGCTCGAAGAACGTGCCGCTCGGGTCCTTCAGGTACCAGAACATGTTGCCGCCGATCACGTGGCGCCCGGGGCCGTCCACCTGGACCTCCTCGCCGTGCTCGCGCCTGTAGACGCTGGCGGCCCGCATCACGGCGTCGAAGTCGTCGTACTCGAAGGCGTAGTGGTTGAGATAGGGCACGGGAGCCGGCGCCAGCAGGAAGTTGTGGTGGTCGCGGGAGCAGCGCAGGAAGTGGGCGATGCCGCCCACCACGTCCGAGGTGCGGAAGCCGAGGGCCTTGGCGAGCGCCAGGGACCTGGGGACCTCGTGGGTTCCGCACACGAAGTGGCCGAGGCGCCGGGGCGGACGCGGCCTGGCCTCCACCAGGACCTCGGCGCGCTGGTTCAGGCGGTCGCGACGGCCGGGCTTGTTCACCAGCCGCTCGGGCGCCAGGGACACGTCGTGGGGCGCGGCGGGCTCGACCCCGTAGACCCAGTGGTTGATCGGGTCGGGCACGCGCAGGCGTCCGCCGCCGATCTGGTACTTCACGCCGAGGGCGTCCAGGCGCCGGGCGGCTTCGACCAGGTCGGACTCGTCCGCGCAGCCCAGGCGGATCTCCCGCATCTGGCGGTAGGGGGCCTCCTCGATCCGGATCTGGCCGGGCAGGTCGCGGCTGCCCCAGACGCCGTCGCCCCCTTCGAGACCGATCTCGCGATAGAAGTCGTCGAGGACGGCGGGCTCGGGAACGCCGACGGTCATGCCGAGCAGTCGATGCAGTGCCATGTTCTTCTCTCCTGTGTGGGTTCAGTGCAGGGTGGGCTCGCGGAGGGCGAGCTTGGACTCGAGGGAGGCGACGAGGCGGTCGAGGCTCCAGGCCCCGTCCACCACGCCGAAGACGTAGCGATCGGGGCGCACGATCGCGGCCGGATGGGACTCGAAGAGCTTGTCGAGCTCGTTCTCCACCACCGCCACGCCCTCGAGGGACACGCAGCGGGCGCCGATGCGGTCCAGGAAGCGGCGGCTCGCGTCGGACAGGGCGAGGTCGGCGTCGCTTCGGGCCAGCACGGCGAAGCCGCGGCCGAGCAGGGCGTCGAGGCGGCAGGGCGCGCCGCCGGGCGGGCACACCGTGGGCTGGCGGAGCAGGGTGCCGGTGGCGCTCCCGCCGCCCACCTGCTCCAGGGTGATCGCGCCGCCGTGCAGCGGCGGGGCGGTGCGTCCCTGGCCGTAGCCCGACGAGGAGTCGACCGCATGGGGCGGCGGCTTTCCGGCCTCCTGGGCCGCGAGGTTCTCCATCAGCTTGCCGATGGCGACGGCCCAGTCGACCAGGTCGTGGGCGTGGGCGTCGCGCTCCGCGGCGTAGGTGTCGAGCAGGGCGTCGCCGCAGGTGCCGTCGAGCACCCAGGGCAGCTTCCAGGCCAGGTTCACCACGTCGCGGAAGCCGGCGTTGAGGCCCTGGCCCAGGAATGGGGGCGTCTGGTGGGCGGCGTCGCCGGCCAGGAACACCCGGCCCGCCCGCCAGCGCTCCGCGGTGGCCGCGTGGAACTGGTAGACCGCGGTCCGGCGGAGGGCGTAGCGGTCGGCGGGCAGCCACTCGTCCAGCAGGGCGCGGATGCGCTCCGGCCGCAGCATCTCCTCCCGGGTCTCGCCGGGGTTCAGCTGGAACTCCCAGCGCCGGTTCGGGTCCTTCGCGCAGACGTAGGTGGCGAGCCGGGCGGGGTCGCAGACCTGCATGGTGAGGATCGGGAGGTCGCTCGGGTCCTCCACCACCACGTCGACCACGAGCCAGTCCTGGTCGTAGCCCAGGCTCTGCCAGGCAATGCCCAGGGAGCGACGCACGAAGCTGTTGGCCCCGTCGCAGGCGATCAGGTAGGCGGCGCTGAGCCGACGGGTTTCGCCGCTGGCAATGTCGCGGGTCTCGAGGAGCACCTCGTCTGCGCCCGGGTGGACGCCCGTCACCTCGTGGCCGAGGCGTAGCGCCGCCTTGCCCTGCTCCCGGATCATGCCGCGGAGGGTCCCCTCGAACTCGGGCTGGTCGAAGAGGTTCACGTCGCGATAGCCGTTGTGGCCCAGCCGCGGCACCGGCATGGTGAAGTAGGGCTCCCGCTTCGCGTTCGTGAACGCCACCGCGTCGCCCGCGCGGGGGGGCTGGAGGGTGGCGGCGATCTCCTCGCCGCGTCCCAGGCGCTGGAAGGCGCGCACGATCTCGCCGTCGATGTTCACGGCGCGCGGGATCTCGACCACCCCGGTCTCGCGCTCCACCACGACCACCCGCAGTCCTGCGTCGGCGAGCAGGAAGGCGCCCATGGCGCCCACCGGACCGAATCCCACGATGGCGACGTCGAAGTCCGGCACGGGCTCCTCCTAGGCGATCCGGGGGGTCGGGTCGGGCTCGTCGATCACCGCGTTGTCGATCTCGCCGATGCCGTCGATGGCGACGCGGACCGTGTCGCCCGCCTTCAGCAGCCGGGGCGGCTTCATGGCGATCCCCACGCCGCCGGGCGTGCCGGTCGGGATCACGTCGCCCGGCTCGAGGGTGAAGGCCGTGGAGAGGTGCTCGATCAGGAAGAAGCAGTCGAAGACCAGGTTCTTGGTGTTCGAGCTCTGGCGCAGCTCGCCGTTCACCCAGGTCTTGAGGTCGTGGCCGTGGGGGTCGCCGAACTCGTCCGCCGTCACGATCCACGGGCCCATGGGGCAGTGGGTGTCGAAGGACTTGCCCATGGTCCAGGTGGGCGTGCGCAGCTGCCAGTCCCGCACCGACACGTCGTTCACGATGGTGTAGCCGGCGATCACCTCGGCGGCGCGGTCACGGGGGACGTGGCGACAGCGCTTGCCGACCACGATGCCCAGCTCGCCCTCGTAGTCGAGGGCGCCCGAGACCCGCGGCTTGTGGAAGGGCTCGTAGGGCGGGTGCGCCGAGGTGGACTGCTTGTTGAAGACCACCGGATGCTCGGGGATCTGGATCCCGCTCTCCTTGGCCTCCTCGATGTGGTCGCGGTAGTTGACCCCGATGGCCAGGATCTTCGGGGGGCGCAGGAGCGGCGACGCGAGCGTCACGTCCGAGAGGGCCACGCGGTGACCGCCCGCGGCGAGGGCGGTGCGGGCCGCCGCCAGGGCGGGATCGCCCGCCTCGAGGAAGGCGACCATCTCGGAGGGCAGCTCGGGGGCGGCGGTCGACAGGTCGACGACGGCTTCGCCGTCCACGACCCCGATGCGGGTGGCGCCGGCCTGGGTGAAGGTCACGAGCTTCATCGAGCATCTCCTCGTTCGGTGGGAGGCCCCAGGAACAGCGCGACCAGCGCGTCCGCGTGGGCCTCGATGATCTCCGGGTCGGCCGGATCGCGGCCGGTCAGGCGCCGGCACTCGGGCGCCTGGTGGAAGAGGTGGGTGGTGGCTCCCACGAGCACGTAGTGGAGGAGCATCGGGTCGATCCGGGTCGCGTGGGGGCCGCTCTCGGGGGCGAGCCCCGCCAGCCTCTCGATCGTCTCGAAGATCGGCCGCACGTGGTGATCCACGATCCAGTGCATGCGCGGACCGTCGCGCTTGCCCTCGTCCGTCATCAGGCGGTGGAACTCGAGGTGGGTGGCGGCGAAGCGCACCAGGGCGCGGATCATCTCCTCGAGCAGCGCCGGCTCGAGCGGGCGCCCGGCCTCGGCGGCCTCGAGGGCGAAGCCCAGGCCGGATCGGATCTCGGAGAAGGCCCGGTTCACGGCCTCGCGCCAGAGGCCCTCCTTGGACCCGAAGTAGTAGGGGATGAGGCCCTGGTTCACGCGAGCGCGCGCGGCGATCTCCCGGGTGGAGGCGCCGTCGTAGCCGAGCTCCGAGAAGGCGGAGAGCGCCGCGTCGAGCATCCGCTCGCGCGTGGAGGCCTCGTCGGCCGGGGCCTGGGGGCGGGGGTGGCTGCGCGGGCGGTCCGCGGGCTGGGCCATGGGTGTCCATCTCCCGGGCGTTGTTCAGCTGAACAAGGCCCATCTTATTCGATCGAATAGGCACGTGCAAGCCCCCCTCGTCGGCTCTCTCACGAGCGCGCAGCGAGCGGGAAGAGTGGTGGTTCTACAGGGACCTAGGTGGGTAGCACCGGCAGGCGCAGCCAGCCGCGCAGGATGCCGGTGGGAATCCGGACGCCGCGCTCGGGGCAGACCCGGGCGTCCGCCAGCAGCGCGCCCAGGCACTCGAGGCCGACCCGCGCTTCGAGTCGCGCCAGGTGCGAGCCCAGGCAGAAGTGGATCCCGTGGCTGAAGGCCACGTGGTCGTTGGGGCGGCGGTCGAGGTCGAAGTCGTCGGGCCGCTCGAAGTGGCGGGGATCCCGGTTGGCCGCCGAGAACATCACCATCACCACGTCGCCCGCGCGGATCTTCTCCCCGCGGAGCTCCACGTCCTCCGTGGCGACCCGGGCCAGGGCGTTCACGGGAGACTCGAGCCGCAGCAGCTCCTCGACCAGGGCCGGGATCCGTTCCGGCGTGTCGCGGACGAGGGCGAGCAGGTCGGGGCGGGCCTGCAGCACCAGGGCGGCGTTGGAGAGCAGGTTGGTGGTGGTCTCGTTTCCCGCCGTCCAGAGCAGCTGGCACAGGCCCACCAGCTCCTCGGCTGCCAGCGGGCTCTCGTCGCGCTCCGAGGCCTCGATCAGCGCCGAGAAGAGATCCTCGCGTCGATCGGTGCGGCGCTGCTCGATCAGGGCAGCGAGGGTGTCGTACATCTCCCGCATCACCCCCGGCGCGCTCGCGTCGGTGATCTCGGCCGCACCGGTGACGCTCGTCGTCGCGTTCCAGAGCCGCAGGCGGTCCCGGAGCGCTTCGGGGATCCCGAGGATCTCGGCGATGACGCCCACCGGGAAGGGGCTGGTGAAGGCGTGGACGAGGTCGACCTCCTCCCCGGCGGCGAGGCGCGCGCGAACGGCCTCGATCAGCGCCCCGGCGATCTCCCGGATCCGCGGCTCGCGGGTCGCCGTCACCCGCGGCGTGAAGGCCTTGGACAGGATGCGCCGGAGCCGGTCGTGGTGGGGCGGATCGTCCTGGATCAGCGTCTGTCGCGGAAGGCCCACCTCCTCGGAGCGTCCGATCGGGCCGCCCTTCGACGAGAACCGCGCCGGGTCGTGGAGCACCGCGACCACGTCGTCGTAGCGGGTGATCGCCCAGAAGCGCTTCGCTGCGCACCAGTACACCGGCGCCTCGTCGCGCAGTCGCTGCCAGTGCGCGCGGGGCTCGGCCACGTAGCGCGGGTCGTCGAACGGGAGCAGGTCGTCCATCGGGCGCCTCCTCGTGCCCTGTGTGGACCGGATGCGCGCGGCTGTCAACGGTTTCGGGAGCGAGCCTCGGATCGGTTCGGGAACCCGTCTAGCTAGGGGAGCGTCCGCAGGTAGGCGAAGAGGGCGCGCAGCTCGAGGTCGCTCATCTGGCCGTAGCGTGGCCAGGGCATGAACTCGGGGTCGACGACCCGCCCGTCCGGCGCGATCCCCGTGCGCAGGCTGCGGACGAAGTCGGCCTCGGACCAGCCCCCGAGCGGGCCCGAGGCGGTGAGGTCCGGCGGGGGCGGCTCTCCCGGAAGGGAGAGGGGGTGGAGACCGCCCTCGAGGTCGGGCCGGTGGCAGACCCGGCAGATGCCGACGGCCACGAGGTACTCCCCGTAGGCGGCATTCGCGGCGGGCTCCGGCCCGGGCGGGGGCGGCGTCGTGTGGTCGATGCGCTCCGCGGCCAGCAGGTCCGGCGCGAGGCCGCTGGCCAGGACGGCGCGGGTGAGCGGGCCCACGACCCGCTCCCGGGACGGACCGTCCACGGGGGGCACGCCGCGCAGCCAGGCGACGATGGCCGCCAGATCCTCGTCGCTGAGCGCGCGGAGCTGGTCCGAGGGCATCAAGGCCAGGGCGCGCCCATCCCGATCTACACCGTGGCGGATCGCGCGCGCCAGGTCCTCGTCACGGTAGTCGGGCGGAAGGCCGCCGCGTCCCGAGGTGAGGTTCGGGGCCCACAGCCGCCCCACCCAGGGATCGTCCGCCAGCGAGCGACCGCCCAGGTCGTCCCCGTGGCAGAAGCTGCACTGGGCGATGGCCACGCCGAGGTGGCGGCCCCGGGCCAGCGTCTCCGCGTCGTGGACGACGGCGACCGAGAGGGCTCGCGTCGGGGTCGCGTAGATCCGCTCGAAGCGGAGCTCGCTGGCGCCGAAGACGGCGAGCGCCAGGAGCAGCAGCGCCGCGGAGGCGATCGACACGGCCCGGACGGCGCGGCGCGCGGTCATCGATCCCCGGGGCCTCAGGATCCGGTGCGAAGCTGCTGGATGGCGTCGAAGCTGTAGGGGTCGTCGGCGCGGACGTAGTAGACCCGCGCCGTGGGCCTCGCTCCGAAGCGGCGCTTCTCGAGCGGAGCTCCCATCCCGAAGAGCACGCGCGGGAGTCCCAGCGCCCGGGCCCGCAGCACCACGTGGCGCAGGCACTGGCGGTAGAGCCCGTGCGCGTGGACGTAGGCGTAGTCCAGGCCGATCACCATGGGGACGTAGCGGTCCTCGCCGACGAAGGAGGCCACCACGGCGACGGGGGCGTCCGGCGCGCCGGGGAGGGCGCCGGGACGGACCCGCAGCGCCAGCAGCTCCCAGTCGGGGAACTCGAGCATGCGGGCGAACAGGTCCCGGGGGAGGGGGAAGGTGTTCAGTGCCAGGCTGCGACCCTGGACGTTGCGGTAGAGCGCGTAGAGGTGCGCGAGCTCGTCGGGGGTGGGGCGTCGGGACCGGCCGTCCAGCACCTCGACCTCGTAGGTTCCGTTCCAGGGTTGTACGTGGCGACCGTGATGGCGCCGCAGATCTCGTGAGCCTGCCCGAAGGAACGCCTGCTCGTCGGGCCAAGTGCACTCGGCGACGAAGGTCTCGGGCGCGGGCAGTCGGGCGAAGCCCCGCTCCAGGAGCAGGGCGTCCATCTCGGGGTCGTCCGCCGGCAGGTCGCGGAGCACCAGGGTCTCGGCGCCGCGGGCCTCGGCATCGGCGTCGACGGCGGCGAGCAGGAGCGCCATCAGGTCCTTCCACTCGGACGATCCGCCGCGCCGTGCGTCCGGGTGGAGGAAGAGGTGGTCTCCCTCAGTGAGGAGGGAGCCCATGGCGAAGGTGCGGTTGACCAGGAGGTGGGGATCCCGCGCGCGCAGCTGCTCCACCTGCCGGGACACGTCCGGCTCCGCGAGCATGTCGGCCTTCCACAGCGCATCGGTGAAGAACGTGGCGAGACGCGGTCGACCCTCGGCGTCGAGCACCCGGTAGTAGTGGAAGTGCCAGTCGTTCTCGGGCTCCGGGCGGTCGCGGAACGTCCGCTCCAGGAACCGGAGGCCCCCCCAGGTGAACGATCCCCGTCCTCCGAGACGGGCGTTCCATTCGGCGGCGTCGATCTTCTCGATGGTGTCGGCCCGTTCGAGACGGAGTGCGGCGCCGCGGCGTCCGCGCCGCCGCTCGGCCCTTCCGGGCCGGGGGCGGGGATCGACGGTCCGCCGCCGGCCCCCGCCGGCGGGCGGGGGCAGACGCAGCGCGCTCCAGACGGACTCCGGCGTCTCTCCTTCCTCGGCGAGCACCGCATCGAAGCTGCGGGCGATGGCGTCCACCAGGCCGCGGATGTCCTCCTCGGTCTGGTGCAGGTTCAGGGAGAACCGCACGCCCGACTTCTTGACGGCGACCGCCGGGAACTGGCCCGTGTTGACGTAGTACCCCTCGTCCATCAGCCGCAGGGCCATCTGCTGGGCCGCGCGGGTCGAGTACATGCCCACGAAGCGCACCGGCGAGTCGGGCGACGACGGCACCGGGAGGTCGACGGACGCCAGCAGGCGGCTGCAGTGGTCGAAGCGCGCCCGCAGGCGTCGCTGCAGGGCGTAGATCTCGTCGCTCAGATGGATGCGCGCCGAGGCGATGGCGGCGCCGAGCATCGGGGGCTGCAGCGGACCGGAGAAGATCAGGGTGGCGCCGCAGTTCCGCACCCGCTGGCGGGTCGTCGCCTCCGCGAAGACCAGCGCGGCACCGCCGGCGCCGAAGGACTTGTTGAGGCTGGTGGCGACGACCATCCGGGGATGGAGCGGGACCCGGTCCAGGGCCACGCCGCGTCCGTGGCGGCCCTTCCAGCTCATGCCGTGGGCGTCGTCGACGTAGAGGCGCAGCTGCTCGTAGCGCTCGCCGAGCGCGGCGAGCTCCTCCAGGGGCGCCACGTCGCCGTACATGCTGTACACGCTGTCGAGCAGGTACCAGACGTGCCGGTGGTGGTGCCGCAGCTCGCGGATCCGCTCCTCCAGCAGATCCAGTCGGCTGTGTCGCACCAGCTCGACGTGGGTGCCGATGGGCTGGAGCTGGCGCGCCGCGAGCTGGACGCTGTTGTGGACCTGGTGGTCGAGGATCACCGCGTCCCGCTCGTCGACGAGCGCCGGGATCGCGGCCAGGTGGCCCAGGGTCGTGGACGGCGTCACGATCACCGGGGCCTCGAACACGGCGCCCAGCAGCCCCTCGAGCTCCTCGTACAGGGGCGCCGACACGTAGGCGCGCGAGGACGAGAACTGGGTTCCGAAGCGCTCGATGGCGTCGATCGCCCCCTGCTTCAGGCGGGGGTCGAGCTCGAGGCCCAGGTAGCTGCAGGACCCGAAGTGGACGAGGTCGCGACCGCCGAGGCGCAGGGTGCGCCCGGTCAAGCGCTCGTCTTCGGCCGTGAGATGCCCGAGGCCCAGGCGGACGGCCTCGGTGATCACGGCGTCGATGATCTCGAGCCGGTCGGCGTTCTGTCCCACGCTCGCAGGTCCCCTCGGCGGGCCGGTCGCTGTCGGCCCCGCTGCTGCGCTGTGGGGTTTTCCCCTTTGTTCGATCTTTCGGCAGGCGGCCGCCGCCAATTGAGGGCCGGACCGGGGCCGGAGCGCCTCCCGGCTCCTGCGGCCGTGACCCGGATCACTGGTCGACCGGCAGCCACGCCGTAACTTCGCCTTGTTTTCAGCGTTTCTTCGGGTGATCCTCGGGGCTCGACTCCCCATCCATGCACGCGAGGTTCCGATGAACGAGGTCTCCTGCCTCTACTTCGGCGGTGTTTTCGACGGACTTACGGTTCGAGGGATTCCCCACGAGCGCCTGGTCGATGGGCTGCCGGTCTCGCTCGACACGTTGCGCGGATTCCGGAAGCGGGTCGACTGGGATCTCTTCGTGCAGCTCAACGAGCGTCTGGAAGAGCTCTGCGGCGGCCCGGAAGAGCTGTTCGCCCTCGGACGCAACCACCTCCGGAGTGCGTCCAGCTTCGGGTTCATGCGGCTCGTCGCGCGCGTCTTCCGTCGGCCCCGAGACTTGTACTGGATGGGCACGGTCTGGTTCGGCCGCAGCCTGTTCTCGAATCTCGAGGACGAGTTCGAGGATCTGCCGGACGGGCGCATCCGGGAGGTCGTCCGGATCCCGGCGGCCTACCGCGATTGCCCGCAGATGTTCCACCTGACCCACGGTGTGCTCACTGCAGTGCCGAAGCTGCTTCGCCATCCCGAGGCCGACGTCGAGATGAAGCTGGACGATCGGGAGGCGACCTACTTCATCCGTCCGCCCGCCCAGGAGCGCTTCGCCCGGCGCAAGCTGGCCGCGCTCACCTCGCGCTTCTCGGCTTGGGAGCTCGTCGAGGCCATGAGCGAGCAGCAGGAGGAGCTGAAGCAGAGCTACCGGGAGCTCGGGGCGGCCCGCGAGCAGGTCGTCGCCCAGGCCCGCCAGCTCCAGCTCGTGCACCAGCTCGGCGAGGAGCTGAGCGCGCACGTGGGCGTCGACGCGCTCACCGACGGTCTGGCCGACGTCTTCGCGCGACATCTGCCCGACCACCGCATCGCCCTGTGGCTGCGCTCGCGGGAAGGGGAGGACGAGACGCTCCTGCGACCGGCCGCCGCGTCGGCGCCGCCGGATCGGACCTATCCGCTGAAGACGGGGAGCGGCCCGGTGGGCCGCCTCGAGGTCTGGGGCGGGCAGGTGTCGGACCGGGACGAGCTGCTCGAGGGGCTCGTGCCGTGGATCGCCCTGGCGCTCGACAACGCCCGCAGCCACGCGAGGGGGTGACACCGACCCGCGCCCGGCGGCGGCTCAGGGGAAGCGCGGGCGCGGGGGCCGCGGCGGGCGGTAGGGCCGATAGGGCCGGCCCGGGTAGTACGGCCGCGGTGCGTAGCCGGGGACCGGCACGGGGACGACCTCGGTGTGGGTCTCGGCGCGGGGGTCGGGCACCCGCGCAATCGGGACGAGCGAGGCCTGGACCGTGAGGGTCTCGTTCGGCGGGAGATCCACCTCCTGGGCGAAGGGCGTGTAGCCCGGGCGCTCCACCCGGACGACGTGGGGCCCGGACGGCACCTCGTGTGCCTGGGGGCTCGAGGGACCCACGGGCGTGTCGTCGATCCAGACCGTGTCGCCCGAGACGTTGGAGCGCACGATCAGGTATCCGGCCAGGCCCAGGAGCTCCACCTGCAGGACGGTCGGGCGATCCGCGCTCACCTCGATCTCCGCTGACCAGGGCTGATAGCCCTCCGCCTTCACCTCCACGGTGTGCGGCCCCGCCTCGAGCTCGAAGCCGTCGGGGCCCACGGCGCCGGTGGCGACGCCGTCGACGAAGACCTGTGCGCTGGGCTCCTCGCTGAGGACGACCACGTGGCCGCGCTCCGTACACGCCAGCACGAGCAGGGCGACCAGGCCCGCAGCCAGCAGGCGCCGCTGCCGAGCGTCGAGACGGCGAGAGGTGGCTTCCATGACACCGAACGCTACCCGAAGCGCGGGACCGGCAACAGAGCGGCAGCCATATGGAGCGCCAATCCCATCGCGGGCGGGGCGGGGAGGGCAATTCGCGGCACACCTCCGCGGGCGCCGGGCGTAGACTGGAGCGACCCCCCGCCACCTCACGGAGGAGCGTCGTGCAGCACCGAAACCGCCTGAGTCGGATCGCCCTGCTCGTGGCCGCGGGCGTCGCCGCCCTGCAGCTCGGCATGACCTGCAACCAGAATCCCCGGCCCGGGCTGGGGGCCCAGCTCTTCACCAGCCCCCAGGCCAATCCGATCGCCCTGTCCAACGACGGCCAGGTCCTCTACGTGGCCAACACCACCGCCGGCACCCTCACCCTCTTCGACGCCAATCCGCCCTTCGCCCCGCTCGCCATCATCCCGGTGGGGCTCGACCCGGTCGGGATCGCCGTGAAGCCCAAGGCCCAGCCGAGCGATCCGGAGATCCTGCTCGTCACCAACCACATCTCGGACACGATCTCGGTGGTGGACGCGGGGCAGCGAGCCGTGATCCAGACCCTCCAGGAGCTGGATGGCAGCGGCGTGAGCCTGACCGACGAGCCCGTGGGCGTGGCCTTTGACGGGCCCACCCGGGCCTTCGTGACCCTGGACAACCCCAACCAGGTACTGGCGCTCACGATCGACGCCGCCGGGAACGCGGCGCTCTCCGAGGACCGGGCCACGTTGACCGCCCAGGCGCCCCGCGCCCTCACCGTGTCGGGCGGCCGGGTCTTCGTCGCCGCGTTCGAGTCGGGCAACCAGAGCGAGTTCAACTCCTGCGGCCCCGGCGGCGGCCCCGCCTACGACCCGAACGGCCACGGCGGCGATGGCACCGGCTGCGAGTTCCCGCTCAACTTCGGCACGCTGGTGGCGTTCGCCACGAGCCCGAACATCGGGGGCGAGGTCGTGCACAACGGGCTGATTCCCGACCGCGACCTCTTCGTGTACGACGCCGCGGACTTCTTCGACGCCGACGGGAGCGCCGAATCGGTCCAGCCCGTGGACGTCGTGGAAGGGTTGGGCACGCTGCTCTACGGCGTGGCCGCCGTGGGCGACACGGTCTTCGTCACCAACACCGAGGCCCGGAACAAGAAGGACGGGCTGGATGCCCTGGCGAACCGGATGTTCGAGAACCGGCTCTCGGTCGTCTCCTGCCCGGGCGGGGCCTGCGGCGCGCCCCTCGTGGTGGACCTCGAGTCCGGGGCCGCCAACCCCTTCGGCGTGCCCGTGCCCACGCCCTACGGCGTGCGGGCGGCCGTCGACGGCCAGGTGCTCGTGGCGAGCGTGGCGGGCTCGGACGGCGTTCCGGCGGACGCGGGCGACCCGAGCACCGTCGACGTGGACATTCCCGGACTCGTGACCCTCGATGCGGCGGGCAACGTCCTGGGCCACGTCCAGACCGGGGCGATTCCCCAGGGCGTGGCGTTGGCGTCGGACGGGCTCGGCGCGGCCCAGACGGCCTTCGTCCTGAACACGGTCGGCAACACCGTCTCCGTGGTGGACGTCTCGAATCCGGCGGCGCCGTCGGTGACCGCCAGCTTCTCCGCCGGCGGCGACCCCACGCCGGCCAGCGTGCGCGAGGGGCGCATCGCCTTCAGCTCCGCCCGGGCCTCCACGAGCGGCACGTTCTCCTGCGAGTCGTGCCATCCGAACGGCAACATCGATCACATCGACTGGACCATCAACACGACCCTCGGTCCCCAGGACGCCTGCGGCGGCGGCGTGGTGTGTCCCGAGCCGCGCTCCACCATGCCGATCCGCGGGCTGCGCAACACGCTGCCGCTGCACTGGGCCGGCAACCTGGCCGACCCTTTCGCGGGGGTCGGCGTCGGCGCCCCGGAGGACCCGGTCGCGCCCGACTGCGACCTGGACGTGGACGGCGAGGTGGGCTGCATCCGTCACCTGGTGGACGCGAGCCTCTCGGGCGTGATGTGTGCGCAGAGCCCGAGCTGCGCGGCCGGACCCACCCTGCTTCCGGGCGCCCTCGACGCGGGCGAGCGCGACGCCATGGCGGCGTTCCTGGCTGCGGTGGCCTTCCCGCCGAGTCCGGAGCGGCGTCCCAGCGACGTGCTCTCGGCGTCGGCGGCCGTGGGCGTGAACGACTTCTTCCTGAACAATGGCTCGATCCTGGGAGGCGGCTGTGCCAGCGACGAGAGCGGCTGTCACGCGCTCCCGCTCACGGTGTCCACCAACTCGCCGGTCGTGGGCGGCTTCGACGCGCCCTCGATCCGCGGGCTCTGGGACCGGCACATCACCTTCTCGAACGGGCTGACCAGCTCCTACGACAACCTGGCGGAGTCCGGGTTCGACCCGGCAACGACGGGCATGAGCGAGTTCGGCTCCCTGGCCGCGACCTTCCCCGGCTTGTTCACGCTGGCCTACAGCGTCCCGGTCACCAACATCTGGGCGCTGATCAACGAGATGAGCGTGGGCCTGCCCGGCCTCACCGGACGCCAGCTCGACCTGACCCCGACCAACGCGGCCGACGCCGGGGTCGGGGCCTCGCTCGCCCAGATCGAGGCCATGGCGGACGAGGGGCGCATCACCGCGGCGGCGGCCGCCATGGGCGTGAACCACCGTTTCGACCCGGCGAGCGGTCTCTGGGTGCCCGCGCGCGGCGCGAGCCTCACCACCGCGGAGCTTCGCGACCTGGCCGTGACCAGCGGCCGGACGATCGTGGTGACCGCGCAGCTTCCCCAGGGCATGTCGATCGGAGGCGCCGACCGCCAGCCGCTGCTCTGGGCGGACGACCTGCCCAACGCGACCGGGGGGTCGCCCACGATCACCGTGGACGCCCAGTACGTGGAGGCCTCGGCGGCGGTGCTCGTGGACGGGGTGCGCTGCGCCGGCTGCGGCCTGGCGCTCGGGGCCGACACCGTGGACATCACCCTGAGCCCGCTGCCGTCGAACGGGCTGCACGTGGTCCAGGTCCACAACCCGGACAGCTACGCCAGCAACGAGCTGCCGGTGTGCGTGAACGGCGGCTGCAACGCCGGCTTCTAGGTCGCGCGGAGTCGCCCGCCAGAACCGCAGCCGGAGCCCGGCTACGCCAGGTCGAACAGCAGCGCTTCGACGTCGGAGCGCGCGGACAGCTCGACGCCCGCCTCGTCAGCGAGGGCCACGCCGTCCCCGGTCGCCGCCGCCCGGCCGTTCACCTCGAGCTCGCCCCGGACCACCTGGAGCCAGCCGAAGCGCCCCGGCGCCAGGTCGTGACGGACCCTCTCGCCGGGAGCGAGGAGCGTGGCGTAGAGGGACACGTCCTGGTGGACGTGCACGGCGTCCCCCGTCGCAGCGGGCCCGGCGATCCGGTACAGCCTTCCGCGACGCGACGCCTCGGGGAACGCCCGCTGGTCGTAGGTGGGCGCGAGCCCCTTCGCGTCGGGCACGATCCAGATCTGGAGGAAGTGGACCGGCTCGGTCGCCGAGGGGTTGTACTCGCTGTGGGTCACTCCGGTGCCGGCCCGCATGAGCTGGAGCTCGCCGGGTCGGATCACGGAGCCGTGCCCCATGCTGTCCCGATGCTCGAGGGCTCCGTCGATGACGTAGCTCAGGATTTCCATGTCCCGATGGGCGTGGGTGTCGAAGCCCTTTCCGGGCTGGACCCGGTCCTCGTTGATCACCCGCAGGGACCGGAACCCCATGAAGCGCGGATCGTGGTAGCCGGCGAACGAGAAGGTGTGACGGCTCTCGAGCCAGCCGTGCTGCGCGTGGCCGCGCTCTTCGGACTTGCGCACTTCCAGCATGGTTCCCTCTCTCCAGGCGATGAGGTAGGCGATGAAGCAGGAGCAGTCCAGCAGCGACTCGCCGCCGTTCGGCGCGAGGGGGGCCGTGGATGCAGGCTGTGGTGTGGGCGCGGCGTGGACCACCTGGCCTCCCGCCCCAGGGCGAGCGCGCCCTGGAGCAGGATGAGGTCTTCGGGCGGACTGAGGTACGCCTACACGATGGTGCACAAGGCGGACGAGCGGGTGAAGCACGGCAAGCGGCTGCAGCCGATCGCCGCGAAGCCCCAGCGGCTCAGCGCGGCCGCTCGGCCGCGACCATGTAGCGCCAGAACCGGCGCGGCTCGCCCAGGGCGAAGTCCCCGCCGGCCTTGTGCTGCAGCGAGGCGTTGTCCCACACGAGCACGTCGTGGTCGCGCCAGGGATGCTCGCAGCGGGGGGCCTCGGCCTCGGCGCGATCCTGCAGCCCCTGGAGCAGCGACCGGCCCTCGTCCACGGGCAGGCCCTCCACGTGCTTCGCCCGGTCGAGGTCGAGGAACAGCGCCCGGGTGCCCGCCACCGGATGGGTGCGCACCAGGGGGTGGGTCACCTCCACCAGCGCCTCCGGGGGCCCGTGGGCCGCGCGCCGCGGAGGAAAGGCGTCCTCGTTGTTGTAGGCGTAGACCACCCGCAGCGCGGCGATACGGTCGCGGGTGGGCCCGCCCAGCCGGGCATAGGCGGCCCGCATGTCGAGAAAGCAGGTGGGGCCACCCCGCGAAGGCAGCGCCCGGGCGTGGAGCACCGTGACCCGGGCCGGATCCTCGGTGAAGGTGTCGTCGGTGTGGTAGGTCTCGAACAGGCCCGGGCGCTCGTCGTCGAGGCCGCCGAGCTGGAGCTCGCCGCGGGCCTCCGGCGTCATCACGAAGCCGGAGTCGATGGTCTGGCGCCGGTCGGCATAGCGGAGGACGCCGCCGTCGCGGGTGCGGCCCACGGGATCCTTGATCGGGCCGAACGCCTCGGCGACCGACTGCAGCTCCGCGTCGTCGAGTCGGCGTCCCAGGCGCAGGCACAGGACGCCGGCCTCGGCGAGCAGGGAGCGCAGCCGATCCCCGTTCGCGGCGACACGGTCGGGCGCGACGCCCAAGACGTCCGCCACCGAGAAGCCCTCGCCCCTCGAAACCTCGAGCATCGACTCGGTCCCCTCGACCTCCTCCCGCGGTATCCTAGCGGCTCCCGGATGGCCACCGTACGGCTCCGGCCGGGCGCCGGGCGGCTCCCGGGCGGGTTGAGGAGGCGCGAAGTGCACGACGACGAGCGAGCCCGCGACGGCCTGAGCCGCCGTCGCTTCGTGCAGCTCCTGGCGATGCTCGCCGTGGGCGGCCGGACCCTGCTGCAGTCCCGCGACGCCCGGGCCGCGGTCTACGCCGCCCGGGAGGCCGCGGGGGCGTCCGGCGGGTGGCCGGCCATGAGCTACCGCACCCTCGGCCGCACCGGGTTCCGCGCCAGCCGCCTCGTCTTCGGCTGCGGCGCGGCCCTGATGTTCCGGCCGAAGGACGCCCTCCTCGACGCCGCCCTCGACGCCGGGGTCAACGTCTTCGACGTGGGCTATCGGGGCTACTACCGCAACGCCGAGGAGCACCTCGCGCCCTTTCTCCAGAAGGCGCGCGACCGGATCTTCCTCATCTCGAAGGCCCCGGCGCCCCTGGAGGCGGAGCCGGATGCCGAGGTGAGCGTCGCCCAGGCGCGGACGTCGGCCGCCACCTGGGCGGAGCGGCTCGACGGCAGCCTGAAGGAGCTCCGGGTCGACCGCGTCGACGCCTACTACCTGATGGCCGCGTACAACCCGTCGCTGGTCGCCAGCGACGAGGTCTACGCCGCCTTCCAGAAGGCGAAGCAGGCGGGGAAGGTGCGCTTCTTCGGCCTGAGCACCCACCGCAACGCCGAGCGCGTGCTGCTGGCCGCCGCCGGAACGGGCCACTTCGACCTGGCCATGATCGCGATCACCCCGGGCGGCTGGTACGACTGGGAGAGCAAGGCCGTGCTCCCCGGGTCCCCGCCCCTGACCGGCCTGCGCTCGGTGCTCGAGACGGCGCGCGCGGCGGGCATGGGCCTGGTGGGGATGAAGGCGGCCCGCCACCTGGCCGGGATGCCCTTCCTGGGCTGGTTCGACAAGCCCGGCGCCTTCGACCGCTACTACGACGAGCGCCTGAGGGCCGCACCGCTCTCGGCCTTCCAGCGCACCTACGCCTACGTGCTGGCCCACGGGCTGGACGTGGTGAACGCGGACATGGGCTCGTTCGCCCACCTGAAGGAGAACGTCGAGGCGGCGACGACGTCGCAGAGCTACTTCGCCTAGACGGAGGTGCCACCGCTCCGCCCGCCATGGGAACGCTTCCGGCCAAGTTCGTCCTGCTCGCGATCCTGCTGGGCGCCGTGGCCGGCGCCTACGCCTTCGTGGCCCGTCCCTACCAGCTCCACTGGGGCGCGACGGCGGAGGAGATCGCGCGGTCCATGCCCGGCGACGAGCTCCACGGCGCGCCCACCTTCCTGGCCACCCGCGCCATCACCATCGAGGCCGGCCCCGACGCGATCTGGCCCTGGCTGATCCAGATGGGGTGGGGCCGAGGTGGCTTCTACGCCTACGACGTCATCGAGAACCTGGGCAGCCCACGCGGGATCCGCAGCGCGGACCGCATCCTGCCCGAGTACCAGCAGCTCCGGGCGGGCGACGAGGTCCCGATCAGCGCAGTCCACAGCATGGTGTTCCATCGGATCGAACGGGGTCGGCTCGTGGTGTGGGCCGGAACGGCCCCGGAGGCGCCCGGCGCCTTCGCGTGGGTGCTCTATCCGGAGGGCCCGGGCCGCACGCGGCTCGTGAGCCGGATCGGCTGGACCCATCGCTGGACGAGCCCCGCGACGCTTCCTCTGGAGCTCTTCACGGAGCTCGCCGACCACGTGGCGGTCCGCAGGGTCCTGCGGGGCGTGAAGGACCGGGCCGAGGGACGTACCGAGCCGTTCTTCGTGCACGTGCTGGAGCTCGCCGTCTACGTGCTGGCGCTCCTCACGGCGCTCGCGGCGGGGGCGGGCCTCCTGCTCCGCCCGCTGCGGGGACGCACGGTCGTGTGCGCCCTGGGCGCGGGTCTCGCCTGGCTCGTCGTCTGGTACGCGCCCCTGCCGACGGCCGGAGCCGCCGCGGTCGCCCTCGCCAGCGCCGCGGGAACCGGCTGGGGGATCAGCGGGGGACGTCGCCCTCGACGGTGATCCGGAGCATGTTGCGGGGCGCGTCGCCGTAGTCGTGCACGGCGTAGTGCAGGACCGAGCGGTTGTCCCACATCACGAGGTCGCCCGGGCGCCAGCGGTGGCGGTACTGCAGGTCCGGCGCCGTGGCGCGCTCGCTCAGCAGGTCGAGCAGCGGTCGGCTCTCCTCGGGAGTCATGTCCTCGAAGGCCAGGGTGAAGGCGCGACTCACGTAGAGGGCCTTGCGCCCGGTCTCCGGGTGGGTGCGCACCACGGGGTGGAGCTGCCCGTGCTCCCGCCAGGCCTCCGGCTTGCTCAGCGCGGCGCCGAGGCCCCGGCCCGTGTGCACGGCCCGCAGACCCTCGAGCATGCGCCGCAGCCCGGCGGAGAGGCGCTCGAAGGCCAGGTGCTGATTGGCGAAGAGCGTGTCGCCGCCGGCCTCCGGGACCTCCTGGGCGTAGAGCGCGCTCGCCAGGGGAGGCCGCTCGGCGAAGCTCACGTCCGAGTGCCAGACCTCGGTGATGGTGCGGCGCTTGCCCCGGTTGACGATCGGAATCACCTCCTCGTGGTCCGGCAGGTGCGGCACGATGGGGTGCACGTAGAGGGAGCCGAAGTGGCGGCCGAAGGCCACCAGGGCCGCCGGATCGAGCTTCTGGTCCCGGAAGACCAGCACGTGGTGGTCGAGGAAGGCCCGCTGGATCCGCTCGAACTCCTCGGGCTCGAGGTGCCCGAGGTCGACCCCTCGCACCTCCGCGCCCAGGGATCCGGTCTGGGGAGCGATGTCGATCCGCATGGCCGGCAGGGTATCACGGCTCGGGGGAAGCCCGGGGCCGCAGCGCGGCCCCGGGGGCGCCCGGGCGCCGGTCCGGGGGCGCCCTCGGGGGCCGGCCCGGATCCCCTCAACTGTCCGGGCCCGTTCTCCGAAGACAGCCGTCGATGACCTATCCCCGAGACCTCGCCCGCAAGCGCGGTGCCCCGGAGGCCGTGCTGGACACGATCCCCGAGGGCGCCGACCTGATCGTCCCCCTCGCCAACGGGGAGCCGACGCTGCTGATGGACGCGCTGGAGGCCGGAGCCGACCGGCTTTCCGACGTGCGCGTCCACCAGATGCACACGCTGCACGACCGCGCCTACCTGCACGACGCCTTCCCCGGTCGACTGCGGCACGTGTCCTACTTCCTCTCCCACGTCACCCGGGGCCCGTACCGGAAAGGCACGCTCGACCTGGTGCCGAGCCACTTCAGCGAGGTTCCCCTGCACCTTGCGCGCTCCACGCGCTGCACCCTGGTGCTGGCCGCCGCGAGCCCGCCCGACCGCCACGGCTTCTTCTCCCTGGGCACGAACGCGGACTACACCGCGAGCTTCATCGGCAAGGTGCCGTTCTTCCTCGAGGTCACGCCGGCCATGCCGCGCACCTTCGGTCGCAACCAGCTCCACGTGAGCCAGGTGGCCGGCTTCGCCGAGTCGGAGCGGGGCCTGCTGGAGGTCCATCCGCCCCAGCCCGGCGAGGCCGAGCAGCGGATCGCGGAGTTCGTGGTGGAGCGGATCCGCCCGGGCGCGACGATCCAGATGGGGATCGGCTCGATCCCCAATGCGGTGCTCGATCTGCTGACGGAGCACCGCGAGCTGGGGGTCCACACGGAGCTGGTGAGCGACGGTCTCGTCGATCTCTTCGAGCGCGGGGTCATCACCGGAACGGCCAAGACGCTCAACCCGGGCAAGGTCGTCAGCACCTTCGCGCTGGGGACGCGACGGCTCTACGACTTCCTGGAGGACAACCCCTCCGTGGAGTTCTGGCCCGTCGACTACGTGAACAACCCCCGGGTGATCGCCCGGGAGGACAATTTCGTCTCCGTCAACGCGGCCCTCGAGGTCGATCTCCTCGGCCAGTGCGCCTCGGAGTCGATCGGCAGCGCCTACTACTCGGGCTCCGGCGGGCAGTCGGACTTCGCGCGGGGCTGCATGTACTCGAGGGGCGGCGTCGCCGTGATCGTGCTGCGGTCGACGACTTCCGACGGCGCCACCTCGCGCATCCGGTCCCAGCTCACCCCCGGCGCCGTGGTGACCACCAACAAGAACACGGTGGACAACGTGGTCACGGAGTTCGGCCTGGCCGAGCTGCGCGGACGCAGCATCCGCGAGCGGGCGCGCGCCCTGATCGAGGTCGCCCATCCGCGCTTCCGCGACGAGCTCCGCCACGAGGCGGGCCAGCTCGGCTTCCTCTGACCCGGGGCCCTGGTCTACGCTCCGTCCGTGCACGTGCCCCGACACTGGGCCCCCGCCACGGGGTCGGCGACCGGTCCCGAGGGCCGGCGCTATCGGCTGAAGATCTGGGGATGGTCGGACGAGAGCCCGGCCGACGCACTGCGACGGGCGCGGGAACGCGTGTCGGAGGTGGCGGCGCGGCTGGCCCGGGGCGAGGCGACCGCCGCGGGCTACGCCTACGGCAGTCGACCCCTGCGGGAGGAGATCCTGCGCCCCCTCGGCCGCGGCCGGGACGCGCCCGAGGCCCTCGTCACGCGCAACCGCTACGGCGCCGAGGTGCTCAACACCGCCCGGGTCCCGTTCGTCGACGTGGACGTCCCCCCGGTGGGCCGACTGGGACGCCTGTTCCGGCGCCTGCGCGGCCGGCCCGCCACCCGCGAGGCGGAGGTTCTGGCGCGCATCCGCGCGGCGTGTGCAGACCGCGGCGAGCACAGCTTTCGCCTCTATCGCACCCGTGCCGGCTTCCGGCTCCTGGTGACGGATCGGCTGCTCGACCCGGAAGGCGCGGAGTCGCGCGCGCTCTTGGAGGCATTCGGGGCGGACCCCGCGTTCGTGAGGCTGTGCGCGGTGCAGGCCTGCTTCCGGGCCCGACTCACGCCCAAGCCCTTCCGCTGCGGCTGCAGCCGCCGCCCGGCCGGCATCCGCGCGAGGAAGGTCGCCTCCGCGAGGCCTTCGACCTGTGGCTGCGTCGCTACGAGGAGGCCTGCCACGCCTACGCCACCTGCCGCTATCTCGAGACCCTGGGCCCCGGTCGCCAGCTCCGGGAGGCGCGCGCGGTGGTGGACGAGCACGATCGGACCTCGCGGGCGGACTCGGGTCTTCCCCTGGCCTGAGTCGGTCGAGCCGCTCGGGTGTGCAGGCATTTTCCCGGCTACCGGAAACGCCGGCTGCACACTAGCCTCCGGCCCCGATGCGGCTGCTGCCCACGCTGTGCACACTCGCGGTCGCGGTCTTCGTGGGCGTCGGCCTCGCCACCTTCCAGTACGCCGAGGGCAGCTCCTACCTGAGCACCGATCCGGCGGCCTGCGCCAACTGCCACATCATGCAGAGCCAGCTGGACTCCTGGGAGAAGTCGAGCCACGCCGCCGTCGCCGGCTGCATCGACTGCCACCTGCCCCACGACCTCGTGGGCAGGTACTGGGCGAAGGCGGAGAACGGCTTCAACCACTCGCGCGCCTTCACCTTCCAGGACTTCCCGGAGCCGATCCGGCTCACGTCGAAGAACGCGGCGATCCTCCAGGAGAGCTGCCTGCACTGTCACGCCGACCTCGTGCACGGGCAGATCGGCGCGCCGACCGCCGGCGCGCCCCGCTGCGTCCAGTGCCACGCCTCCGTCGGCCACGGCGAGTCGGTCGGCCTCGGCGGGCCCCTCGACGAGCTTCCCACGCGACCCCCGATCTCTGGAGAATCCCGATGAGCCGAGAATCCGGCCGGATCCTGCCCTACGTGCTGCTGCTGGTCGCGGTCGCGATCGCGACGGCGTTGGTCACCGCGCTGCTGCTCGACGTGTTCGAGCGCAAGAGCGAGGCCCGCGAGCCCTTCGTCCGCCTCGTGGAGGTGGACGAGGACACCACGGATCCCGAGATCTGGGGCACCAACTGGCCGCGGCAGTACGACACCTACCTGCTCACGGCGCGCTCCACCCGCACCCGCTTCGGGGGCCACGGCGGGAGCGAGGCGCTCCCCGAGCAGAAGATCGCGCGGGACCCCTGGCTGAAGCGGATGTTCCTGGGGTACGCCTTCTCGATCGACTACCGCGACCGCCGCGGTCATGCCTACATGCTCGTGGACCAGGAGCAGACGCAGCGCCAGTCCAAGCCCCAGTCCGGCTCGTGCCTCCACTGCCACGCCTCGGTGATGCCACTCTACCGGGAGCTCGGCGAAGGGGATCTGGTCGCGGGCTTCGAGAAGACCCACGCCATGAGCTACCGAGCAGCCAACGAGCTGCTCCACGACCTGGGACACGGGCAGCCCGTGTCCTGCGTCGACTGCCACGACCCGGAGTCCATGCGCATCCGCGTCACCCGCCCCGGCTTCATCCAGGGCATCCAGGCCCTGGCCGAAGGCGATGCGGAGGTGCCGCACCTGCCGTCGATCGAGCGCTGGCGGGAGGGCCCGCGGCGCGCGCCCTACGATCCCAACGCGGAGGCCACCCGCACGGAGATGCGCTCCTTCGTCTGCGGCCAGTGCCACGTCGAGTACTACTGTGCCAGCGACTTCAAGCTGACCTTTCCCTGGGGTCGGGGCATGCGGGTCGAGCAGACCGAGGCCTTCTGGAACGAGACGCGCCTCTCCTCGGGCGAGCGCTTCTTCGACTACCGCCACGAGGAGACCGGTGCGCCGATCCTGAAGGCCCAGCACCCGGAGTTCGAGCTCTGGAGCCAGGGCATCCACGCCCGCAGCGGGGTCTCCTGCGCGGACTGCCACATGCCCTACGCCCGCGACGGGGCGACGAAGGTCTCGGATCACTGGGTGCGCAGTCCGCTCCTGAACGTCTCCCGGGCCTGCCAGACCTGTCACAAGTTCCCCGAGGAGGAGATCCTCGCCCGCGTCGACGCGATCCAGAGTCGCAACCTCGCGCTTCTCCAGCGCGCGGGTGCCGCCCTCATGGATCAGCTCGACGCGATCCTGGAGGCGCGGGAGGCCGGTGCGAGCGAGGCCGCGCTGCAGGAGGCGCTGGAGCTGCAGCGGGCGGCGCAGTGGCGGCTCGACTTCGTCGCCGCCGAGAACTCCATGGGGTTCCACGCGCCCCAGGAGGCCGCTCGGGTCCTGGCCGAGGCGGCGGACCTGGCCCGACAGGGTCAGGTCGCCGCGCTCCGGGCCCGCCCGCAGGTCACCGGCGCGCAGCGCTGAAGGCCGCCGTCCGGGTCGCGGTCTCAGCCCTCGGGGCGGCGGTCCAGGGCCTCGCGCAGCCGGCGCAGCAGCTCCCGGGGCGTGAACGGCTTGTTGAGCAGCAGGGCGTCGCCGTCCAGGCCGCGCGCGGCCATGCCGTTCTCGGTGTAGCCCGAAACGAAGAGCACGGGGAGCCCCGGGCGCAGCTCGCGCAGGCGGCGGGCGAGCTCGAGGCCACCGAGGCCGGGCATCATGAGGTCCGTCACGACCGCGTCGAGGCCCCCCATGGCCTGTGCCCCCTCCAGGGCGGCGTGCCCGTCGGGGGCCTCGATGACCCGATAGCCGTTGGCTTCGAGGATCTGCCTCACGTGCTGTCGCACCAGCTCTTCATCCTCGGCCACCAGCACGGTCTCGGTGCCGCGGAAGTCGAGGACCTCCGGCAACGGCGCGTCGGGTGCGTCGGCGCTGTCCTCCACGCGCGGGAGGTAGATCTTCACCGTCGTACCCTCGCCGACCTCGCTGTAGAGCTCGATGTGGCCTCCGTGCTGCCTCACGATGCCGTGCACCACGGCCAGTCCGAGGCCGGTTCCTTCCCCCGCCGGCTTGGTGGTGAAGAAGGGCTCGAAGGCCTGACTCGTCGTGTCGGCGTCCATGCCGCCCCCGGTGTCGGAGACCGCCAGCATCACGTGGCGTCCGGGGCGGGCGTCGGCGTGCAGTCTGACGTACTCGGGATCGAGGAACAGGTTCGCCGTCTCGATCACCAGGGTACCGCCCTGGGCCATGGCGTCGCGCGCGTTGATGGCGAGGTTCAGGATCACCTGCTCGAGCTGCGAGGGGTCGGCCCGCACCCGTCCGAGTCCGCCGCCGCGCACCGAGTCCAGGGTGATGTTGGCGGGGAGGACGCGCCGCAGCAGCCGGTCCATGTCGCCGAGCAGCCGGTTCAGATCCACGATGCGGGGCTGGAAGGGCTGGCGCCGACCGAAGGCGAGGAGCTGGCGGGTCAGGCCCGCCGAGCGCCGGCCCGCCTCCTCGATCTCCCCGACGCGTTCGGAGAGGGGTCCTTCCTTGGGGAGCTCCTCGCGCAGCCACTCCGCGGAGCCGAGGATCACCGTGAGGAAGTTGTTGAAGTCGTGGGCGACGCCGCCCGCGAGTCGGCCGAGGGCGTCGAGGCGCTGGGCCCGCTGGAGCTGTGCCTGGAGGTCCCGATACGCCGTCAGGTCGCGTCCGACGCTCACGACCCGGGGCTGGCCGTCCGCGCTGGTGTAGGTCCTGGCCTCGAAGTCGAACCAGCGCCAGCTGCCGTCCTGGTGCTGGAGCCGCATGGTTCCGATCCGGTGGTCCCCGGCGAGCACGCGCTCGAGGACGTCGCTCAGCGCCGGCCGGTCGTCGGGGTGCACCAGAGCGATGGGATCGAGGCGTGCCAGCGCCTCAGGCGTGTAGCCGAGCGCCCGCGTGTATCCGCTGCTGGCGTAGAGCAGGCGCCCGCGTGTGTCGACCTCGGCGATGAGGTCCGGGGCGTTCTCGGTGATGGCGCGGAAGCGCGCCTCGCTCTCGGCCAGCTGGTCCTCGCGCCCGCGGATCGCCCGGTTGGCCAGCCAGATCAGGACGACGGCCAGTGCCACCGTCGTCGCACCGAGGGCGATGCTGCGGCCGATGCTGGGCGGGAGGGGCTCCAGCGGCAGCACGCCCCGCAGCTCGCCGAGGCCGACCCCGATCAGCGCCGCGACCGCGAGCACCGCCATCCAGACCAGGGTCCGCAGGCCGAGCATGAGCCCGGCGGTGGCGACGCAGACGATGAAGGTGCCGCTGATCGGGCTCCCCACGCCAGCCCCGGCCAACGACGTGGCGGTCGCCAGGAAGGAGATGGCCACCACCAGCCCCGCGCCGGCGCGGACCCGGCCGGCCCGGACCAGGGCGGCGGCGACCAGGTGAAGGGCCCCGGTCCCACCGGCGATCGCCGGCCAGAGGGGACCCGGGAAGAGCCATGGGGCCAGCGGAACCCAAGCGAGGCCCAGCACCCCGAAGAGCGTCGCCAGGGGTAGGGCCAACGCCGCGATCTTCTGCTCCTCGGGGTCCGGGAGCTCCGGGGGCTTCCACCAGGATGCGAAGGACCTACGCATGGCGCGGTCAGGGTAACGGTCGGCCCGCGAGCCCGCTGCTGTCGGGATTCCGGGCCCCGACCCGCCTGAGCGGGTCCCGATCGATACAGGACTACCGCCGACATGGAGCACGCCTCGGAACGGAGACGCCGTTCGTGCGCTCACTTCTCGCCATCGTGGCCGTCGACGACGTGTGGGGAGCTCGGGCGCCCTCGGTGGGGTCGTCGTCGCCTCCACCTTCCTGTTCGAGGTCGTCCGTCCGATCGCCACGCGCTACGTCCTCGATCGCGCGGTCTGAGCCGCCCCCCGGAGATCCCGGTTCAGCTCCGAGCGCCGATCGGCCGATGGACGCGCCATGGCCAGCTTCACCGTCCGGCTGCTCGTCCCGGCGCTCCTGGCGACGGGCTGCGCGGCGGGCGACGCCGCGTCCACGGCCCGGGATCGGCTCAACGTCCTGCTGATCGTCTGCGACACCCTGCGGGCCGACGCCCTGGGCCTCTACAACGGCGACCCGGCGGCCTCCCCCGAGATCGACGCTCTCGGACGGACCGGCCTGGTGGCGGAGCGCACCTACGCCCAGGCGCCCTGGACCCCGCCCTCGATGTCGTCGCTGTTCACGAGCACCTACCAGTCGGTGCACGGCGTGATCAACGCGCCCAGCGACCGGGAGAAGTTCACCCCACTGCCCGAGAGCTTCGCCACCCTGCCGGAGATCCTTCGCGACCACGGCTATCGCACCGCCGCCGTCTCGGCCCAGCCCTGGGTGAGCCCGCGCACGGGGTTCGGCCAGGGCTTCGACGAGTTCGCCATCGTGTCCGACATCAAAGACGTCTACTCCACCGACAAGGTGGCCCAGGCGGCGATCGCCCGGATCGACGCGTGGCAGCGGGAGGCCGCGGCGCCCTTCTTCCTGTTCGTCAACTTCCTGAATCCCCACGACCCCTACGAGCCGCCCCCGCCCTTCGACACCCTGTTCTGGGACGGTCCGCCGCCGCCTCGTCTGGCGGACCTCCGGGGCCGGAGCTGGCAGGAGCAGGCCCGGTTCCTGCTGAAGCTCGAGGGGGGCGAGATCCCGCCGGCCAGCGACGCGGAGCTCCGCTACCTCCGCGCCCTGTACCGCGCGGAGGTCCGCTACGTGGACTGGTGGATCGGGGTGCTGCGGCGTCACCTCGACGCCCTCGACCTGACCCGGTCGACCCTCGTCGTGTTCACCTCGGACCACGGGGAGAGCTTCCTCGAGCACGGCCGCATGCGACACACGACCCACGTCTACAACGAGAACCTCCACGTGCCGCTGCTCTTCAGCAATCCGGCGCGGTTCCCGGAGGCGCAGCGCCATGCCGCGGTCTCCGAGTCGATCGACGTGCTGCCCACGCTGCTGGGGCTGCTCGGCCTGCCGGTTCCGGCCCAGGCCCAGGGTCGGGACCTGCGGCAGCCCGACGGCGCCGAGCGCCTGGCGTTCGCGGAGGGCCTGGGCCTGACGCCCGTCAAGGTGTAGAGCGCCGAGTGGAGCTTCATCGTCGGGCCGGCTGCGGACGGCGCGCCGCGCCGCGAGCTATACGCCCTGGGCGACGACCCCGCCGAGGCGCGGCCGCTGCCGGATCCCTCGGCGCACGTGGTCCGGAGCTTCGAGGCGGCCATGCGCGCCCGGGCCGAGGCGAACCGCGCCCATCCGCTGCGCCAGCGCGCGACGCCGCAGGCCATGGATCCCCAGATGGCGGAGCAGCTTCGGGCTCTCGGCTATCTCGAGTAGCCCCCCCGCCGGTCCATCGGAAGCTCGTGGTGGAGAAGGAGAAGGCACCACGTCTTCTCTCTCTGGACGTTGTGCCAACGCAAGGGACGGAAGATCAACGATAAGGGATCTCTTCGTCGATTCTCGTGGCTTCCTGGTTGCACGGTCACACCAGAGGCTATAGCCTGAGGCTTCCCCTGATCATTACCTGCTCGACTGCCGTGGCGGCCCGAGAAGCCGTCCGAGTCGTCGCGCCCTGCTCTGCCTGGGAGGCTCCATGTCCTCGAACTCTTCCGATGCCCCGAACTCTGCCGACGCCCTGCGCGACCCCGGCGCCGTCCTGCGCGCGCAGGCCAGGCGGTCTCTCCGGGCCGTGCGCCAGGACTTCGGCGAGGACCCGACGGCAATGCGGGAATCGGGCCACTATCACGCCGAGTACGTCCAGAGCTTCGTGGAGAAATGGGACGAGCTGATCGACTGGGAGTCCCGGGCCGAGAGCGAGGGCCGCTTCTTCATCGACCAGCTCAAGGCGACCAGCAAGATGAAGGTCCTGGACGTCGCCACCGGGACGGGCTTCCACTCCATCCAGCTCCTTGACGCCGGATTCGAGGTCACGAGCGTCGATGGCAACGCCGCCATGCTCTCCAAGGCCTTCGAGAACGCCACCGCCCGGCACCTGATCCTGAAGACGATCCACGCGGACTGGCGCTGGCTGAACCGGGAGGTCCACGGGAAGTTCGACGCCATCATCTGCCTGGGCAACTCCTTCACCCACCTCTTCGACGAGCAGGACCGTCGCCGCGCCCTCGCCGAGTTCTACGCCGCGCTCAAGCACGACGGCATCCTGATCCTGGATCAGCGCAACTACGACGCCATCCTGGATCACGGCTTCTCCAGCCAGCACAAGTACTACTACTGCGGCGACGAGGTCTCCGCCGAGCCGGAACACGTGGACGAGGGTCTGGCGCGCTTCCTCTACACCTTTCCCGACGGCTCGCAGTTCCGCCTCAACATGTTCCCGCTGCGCAAGAACTACACCCGCCGCCTGATCCGCGAGGCGGGCTTCGCCTCGGTGAAGACCTATGGCGACTTCCAGGAAACCTACCAGGAGGCGGATCCGGACTTCTTCGTGCACGTCGCCCAGAAGCACATGGAGCATCCGGATGCTTGAGGGCCCGAAGGCGGACGCGGTCCAGGCAACGACGGAGGCCTACTACGACAGCGGCGAGGCGGACTCCTTCTACGCCGCCATCTGGGGCGGAGAGGACATCCACATCGGGATCTACGCCTCGGACGACGAGCCGGTCGCCCGTGCCAGCGCACGCACCGTCGAGCGCATGGCGGCACGGCTCCCCGCCCTCGGACCGGCGCAGCGCCTGCTCGACATCGGTGCCGGCTACGGCGGTGCGGCACGGGCCCTCGCCTCGCGCTTCGGCTTCCGCGTCGACTGCCTGAACCTCAGCGAGGTCCAGAATGCGCGAAACCGCCGGCTCACGCGGGACGCCGGTCTCGAGGACCGGGTCCGCGTCGTCCACGGGAGCTTCGAGTCCATCCCGGAAGGGGAGGGCTGCTACGACGCGGTCTGGTCCCAGGACGCGATCCTCCACAGCGGACGGCGCGAGCGCGTGCTCGCGGAGGTGTCCCGGGTGCTCGCGCCCGGCGGATGCTTCGTGTTCACGGATCCCATGCAGACCGACGATTGTCCGCCCGACGTGCTCGGTCCCGTCCTCGCCCGGATCCACCTGGACTCGCTCGCCTCGCCGGGCTTCTACCGCAAGACCCTGGCGGCCCTGGGCTTCGCGGAGGTGGCGTTCCAGGCGATGCCCGATCAGCTCCGGACCCACTACGACCGGGTACGCGGCGCGCTCGAGGCGCGGCGCGAGGAGATGCGGGCCCGCTGCGGTCCAGACTACGTGGACCGGATGCTGGAGGGCTTGGGGCACTGGGTGGCCGCGGCCGACAGCGGCTACCTGACGTGGGGGATCTTCCACTTCGCCAAGCAGGCCTGAGCGGTTCCCCGTGAAGGCGGACTGGTCGCGCGTCGAGCCGGCAGTCTTCCTCTCTTCTGCCGGCGTGGTGAGCGCCGTCCTGCTGTTCGGCGTCGTCGATCCCGATTCGGCCAGGCGCCTCTTCCTCGGCCTCCAGGACCGGATCGTCGAGTTCTGGGGCTGGCTCTTCGTGGCGGCGACGGCGTTCTTCCTCGTCTTCGCGCTCTGGTGCGCCCTGGGGAAGCGGGGTGGCCTCCGACTCGGGCCCGAGGGCGAGCCGCCCGCGTTCGCCCTCCGCTCCTGGTTCGCCATGCTCTTCAGCGCGGGCATGGGCATCGGTATCATGTTCTACGGCGTCGCCGAGCCGGTGCTGCACTACGCGAGTCCGCCCGCCGGCGAGAGCGGGACGCCCGCCGCCGCCCGCCAGGCCATGACCCTCACCTTCTTCCACTGGGGCCTCCACGCCTGGGGCGTCTATGCGGTGATGGGGCTCGCCATCGCCTACTTCGGTCATCGACAGGGCCTGCCGCTGGCGATCCGCTCGACGCTGCACCCTCTCCTCGGCGACCGGATCCACGGCTGGCTCGGCCATGCGGTCGACGTCTTCGCCGTGTTCGGGACGTTGTTCGGGCTGGCGACGTCGCTCGGCCTCGGCGCGATCCAGATCAATGCGGGCCTGGGGCGCCTCGTCGGCGCGCCCGAGACGGCGGGCGTGCAGGTGGCCCTGATCGCCGTGATCACCGCGGGCGCCACGACTTCCGTGGTGCTCGGCCTCGACAAGGGGATCCGCCGGCTCTCCGAGCTGAACGTCGGTCTGGCGGCCGTGCTCTTCCTCTTCGTGGCTGCAGCCGGACCCACCCTGGCGGTGGCGCAGCGCCTTCCCGGCAGCCTGGTGGACTACGCGGTGGGGCTCGTCCCGTTGAGCGTCGGCTACACGCAGTCCGGAAGCGACGACTGGCAGAAGTCGTGGACCCTCTTCTACTGGGCGTGGTGGATCGCCTGGTCCCCGTTCGTCGGGATGTTCATCGCGCGGATCTCCCGGGGAAGGACGGTGCGGGAGTTCGTGCTCGGCGTGCTCATCGTTCCCACGCTGGTGAGCTTCTGCTGGTTCGGCGTGTTCGGGGGGGCCGCCCTGGAACTCGACCTCCAGCGTCCCGGGATCGCCGCCGCCGTGCAGGCAGACATCTCCACCGGGATCTACGCACTTCTGGATCGCCTGCCCCTGGCCCGGGTGACCTCCCTGCTCGCGGCGTTGGTGGTGGCGATCTTCTTCGTGACCTCCTCGGACTCGGGCTCGTTCGTGGTCGACATGCTCACATCCGGCGGCCACCCGAACCCGCCGGTGTGGCAGCGCGTCTTCTGGGCCGTGAGCGAGGGCGCCGTGGCGGCCACGCTGCTCGTGAGCGGGGGGCTCGCCGCGCTCCAGTCCGCCGCCATCAATACCGGCCTGCCGTTCTGCCTGATCCTGGTGGCCGCGTGCTTCGGGCTCGGCCGCGCGCTGCTGCGGGAGGAGAAGGCCCCCCGCCAGCGGGGAGGAGAAGGCCCCCCGCTAACGGGGAGGGGAGGCACCCCGCTGGCGGGTAGGGAAGGCCCCGCGCGCTAGCGGATGTAGCCGAGCTCGCGGAGGCGCTGCCGCGCGGCTTCGTCGAGGGCCGGGGTGTCGGAGGCGTCGGCGCGCGCGGCCCAGCGCTCGAGGTCTTCACGGAGCGCGTTCGCGGTGTCCGCCCGCGACGCGGCGAGATCGTCCTCCTCCTGCGGATCGCGGGCGAGGTCGTAGAGCTCGCTCCCCCCGTCGGCGTGCAGGATCAGCTTCTCGGAGCCCGCAAACACGGCCCGGGCGCGCGGCCCCTCGTCGGCGAAGGACTCGGCGTAGAGCGGACGATCGGCCGGCGGCCCGGCGAGGCTTCTTCCCTCGGCGTCGGGCTCCGGCGGCAGCCCGAGCACGTCGAGCACCGTGGGCAGCAGGTCCAGGCCGCTCGCCCGGTCGGTCCGCACCCGCCCGGTCCGCTGCTGCGGGAGCTTGACGAGCAGCGGGACCGCCACCACGTCCTGATAGACCGACTGCCCGTGCCCGAAGGCGGGCCGCGCCCCGAATCCGGGCTCCCCGAAGGAGGTGCCGTGGTCCGACGTGATCAGGATCAGGCTGCGATCGAACAGCTCCAGCCCCGCGAGGTGCCGGAAGAGCCGCCCGAGCTCGGCGTCCATGTAGGCGATGGCCCCGTCGTACTGGGAGGCGATGTGTGCGCGATCCCGCTCGGAGACCGTGGCGCCCTTCGGTACGCCGAGGAGCAGTCGGCTCCAGTCGCGCTGCATGTCGAAGCCCTCGTCGCGGCCGGGAAAGCGCGTATCGAAGGGCGGGGGCGGATGCAGGGGCCGGTGCGCGTCCATGTAGTTCACGAACAGGAGGAAGGGGGACCCAGCCAGGTGGTCGAGCAGCACCACGGCCTCGTCGGTGATCTCGCCGGCGTCGCGCCAGCGCCAGCTCGCCCGCTCGGGAAAGAAGCGGCGGCGGATCCAGCGCCGAGGCAGCTCGCGCAGGTACCAGCTGGGGACGCGCAGGAAGGGTGAGGTCCCGCAGCGGGCGTCGTAGTAGGCGAAGCCCTGGGCCATGCCGTGGCTCTCCGCCAGCCAGCCGCAGTTCGCGAGTACGGCGGCCGTCGCGAGGCCGCTCCCGCCGAGGATCTCGGCGAGGGTGCGCGCCTCGTCGGGGAGCACGCCGCTCTTGGTGTGCGCGCGGTGACGCGAGACGTGCTGGCCTGTGAACATCGAGGCGTGGCTCGGCAGGGTGAAATCGCCCGGCATGATCGCCTCGCGGAACACGGTGGCGCCCTCGGCGAATCGGCGGAGCTGCGGATCGGTGTCGCGGGCGTAGCCGTAGAGCGAGAGGTGATCGGCCCGCACCGTGTCGAGCACCACCAGCACCACGGGGGTCTCGGAGGCCGGCGGGCGCCCCGGCGGCGCGGGGAGCGCCGGCCGAACGCTCCGCCCGGTTCCGGCGCACAGCGCGAGGACGAGGGCGGTGGTCGGGATCAGGAGCCAGCGGCGCGGGGAGGCGACGCGCTGGAGCAGGGCGGCCCCGAGCCCGAGCGCGAAGGCCAGCCCGGCGGCCGCCGCCGCCGTGACGCCGAGGGGGAGTTCGCCCACCCCCGGCAGGCGCGGAAGGTCCCGGGTCAGCCAGACCAGGCCGAGCAGCAGGCCGAGCGCGGCCCACGGGTGGAGGGCGGCGCGAAGGCCGCGCGGTGCCCGCGCGCCGTCGAGCATCGCCCAGGCCAGGACGATCAGCGGCGGAAGGCCGAGGCTGGCCATCCCGGTCCGTCCGAGATAGGGCACGCGCCCGGCCTGGATCGACACCAGGAAGTGGATCGCGAAGCCGGCCATCGCCGTCCACGCCGCGACGGCGAGGGCGAGCGATCGCGCCCGACGGGCGGGGAGCTGTCGCTCCAGGGGCGCCAGCGCGGCGCCCACCAGGCTTCCGAGGACGGCTCCCACGCCGCCGTAGAGCACCAGCAGCCCGGCGCTGACGCGCCAGTCCAGCAGGAACTCGCGGTCCGCCGCCCGGGCGAGCGCCCCCGGCACGACGGCCACCGCGACGGCTTCCCAGAGTCCGAGGACGAGCCAGGCGAGGGCGGTCTCCCGCACGTACGAGGGCCGACGATCGACGCCGCTCACGGCAGGTAGCCGAGCTGCCGCAGGCGCTCCTGCTCGGCCGCATCGGGGGCGAGCACTTCTCCGGCGGCCAGCGCGCGGGCGGCCTCCTTCTGGACGGCGTGGAAGCGCCGGGCCGTCTCGGTGAGGCGCGCCACTCGCTCCGGGTGCTCGCCCGCGCGATCCTGCTGCTGGTGGGGGTCGGAGGCGTCCTCGAAGAGGGCGGGCTCGCCGGTCTGGTTCACCAGCACGAAGCCCTGCGCGCGGACGCTCACGCGGGACGGCTTGCCGAAGTGGTTGAAGAAGACGGGCCTCGCCTCCACGGTCCCGCCGGTGAGCAGCGGCAGGAGCGACCTCCCCTGGACGCCGGCCGGTGCGGGCACGCCGACGCCCGCCAGGAGGGTGGGCATCACGTCCACGTGGGCGACGGGCAGGGGGATTCGCGCGGGCGAGAGCCCCAGGGAGGTCGGGGCGCGTATCAGCAGCGGCACCCGGGCCGTGTGATCGTAGGCCTGGCCGTGCAGCATCTTGCCGTGCTCCAGGAACTCCTCGCCGTGGTCGGCGGTGATCGCGATCCAGCTCGCCTCGCGCAGGCCTTCCCGACCGAGCGTCTCGAGCAGCGCGCCGATGCGGTCGTCCAGGTAGCGGATGCCCGCGGCGTAGAGGCGGCGGGTCCAGTCGAGCTCCACCTCGGAGAGGGTCGCCTCGCCGCGCTTCACGGCGAGCAGGAGCCGGGAGGCACAGAGGTTGCCGCGGCAGCCGTCGAAGCCGTCGACGGCGTCGGGGATCCCGGTCCGGAAGGGCGCGGGCGGGTCATAGGGCCGGCGCTCCCAGTCCGAGTGCGCGTCGTAGTAGTGCAGGAAGAGGAAGAGCGGCCGGCTGCGGTCGCGTCCCGGCAGCCAGGCCTGCAGCCGGGCGTGTAGGGCGTCCGCATCGCCGTAGGCGGCATCGAAGTGGTCGAAGCCCTGCGCGAAGCCCTTCTCGGCGCTCAGGTAGTCGCCGTGGGTGACGAAGCCGGCGGTCTCGTAGCCGGCGGCGGCGAGGACCTCCGCCAGGGTGACGGCGGCGTCGCCCAGGGGGCGCTCCGGGCGGGCCCCGTGGGCGACGGGATGCAGCGAGGTCAGCAGGCTGGCGTGGGCGACCAGGGTGTTGGGTGAGTGGGTGAAGGCCCGCTCGAAGACGAACGACTCGTCCGCCAGGGCGTCGAGCCGCGGACTGAGGTCGTCGCCGTCGCCGTAACATCCCAGATGGTCGGCCCGGACCGTGTCGAGGGAGACCAGGATCACGTTCGCGCCGGCAGCGACCGGCTCCGGCCGCGGCGCTTCGCCGCAGGCGAGGAGCAGGAGGCAGGCCGCTCCCGCGAGGGAGCCGCGGGTGGCGCGGAGACGGCGTCGGGCCATGGCGCCGGAGTCTATCGACTCGCTCCGCGCGTGACAGGGCGGCACAGCAGAGCGTACACTGCCCGGGTGCGCGGGAGGTCTCCGTGAACGGGCCTTGCGAATCCGGGCTGCGGGTCCTTCGCGGTGCGGAGCGGATCTTCGCCGTGGCGGCGTTTCCCGCGCTGCTGGCGGCGACCACCTGGCTCGGGCTCGCGCTGATGGACGCCGGCGTCGAGCCCGCACTGTCCATCGGCCCGCCCATTGCCCTGGCCTACCTGTTCCTGGCCGTGTCCGAACGGCTGCTCCCCTGGCACCGGAGCTGGCTGCACTCCCAGGGAGACCTGCGCACCGACGTCGCGCTCCTGGTCACGAACGGGGTCATGAACGCAACCGCCACCCCAGCGGTGCTGATCGGCGCTACGGCGCTGGGCGCGGTCCTGGCGGAGCGGTGGGGCTTCGGTCTCTGGCCGGGGCAATGGCCGATCCTCCTGCAGATGGCGCTCGCGCTGGTCGTCGCCGAGCTCGTGGAGTACGGCTTCCACCGCGCCATGCACGAGGTGCCATGGCTCTGGCGCTTCCACGCCACGCATCACAGCGCCCCGCGCCTCTACTGGCTGAACGCGGCCCGCTTCCACCCGATCGACCTCTTCCTGGTGGGCAGCCTGAAGCTCGTCCCGCTGGTGCTTCTCGGCGCCGGGGCGCCGGTGCTGGCGCTGGTGAACCTCTTCTCCGGCGTCCACGGCTCCTTTCAGCACGCCAACGTGCCGGTCCGGATCGGGCCGCTGAACTGGATCTTCAGCATGAGCGAGCTCCACCGTTGGCACCATGCGCCGTCCCCCGAGCTGGCCAATCACAACTACGGGGGGAACCTGATCGTATGGGACGTCGTCTTCGGGACGCGCTTCCTTCCCGCAGACCGCGAGCCGCCCGAGGAGATCGGCATCGAGTCCCTGCCCCGCTTCCCCATGGGCTGGTGGGCCAACCTCGCCGCGCCCTTCCGCTGGCGACGGGTCGTGGCCGAGTCGAGCGCGTCGAGGCCCGTCACGGAGGCGCAGCTCTCCGCCTAGTGGACCGGCGCGCCGGTGGGTTCGGAGCCGCTTCCGGTTCGCCGCCCCGGTGCGCGCGGCGATGGGGTAGGATGCCGGCTCCTCCAACGAGCCCAGCTGAGCCATGCCGAAGATGTCCCGACGCTCCCGATCCGCACGACTCCTGCTCCTCGCCACCGTCGCCCTGGGTCTGCAGGCCTGCTACGACGGCCGCCCGGTATACGACGTGGCCAACCGCTGCTACGCCGTCGGCGCCCTGCAGCCCGGCCGCTTCCTGCCGCAGATGCTCACGCCCGACGAGGTCGGCGACGGCTACGCCTTCGAGCGGCGCTGGCCCTGGCGGGCCACCCCGTTCTTCCTGAAGCCCTCGCGCCTGGGCGCGTATCTCTTCTACGACGACGCCGGCTCCTATCTGGTGTCGGACGGCATCGGGCTCCAGCGCGCCGACCAGCTGCTCTCCGACGTGCTGCTGGTCGACGACGGCTTCGAGTCCGACGCGGAGTGGGAGCTCGAGGCGATGGGGCGCCAGCGCTGGGCCCCGCTGCGCCTGCGCCATCGCAAGACGGGTGGCTACCTGACCCTCGACGGGCTCAGCGCCGACCCCGAGGATGCGGCTCACCTGGTGCTGCTGCCGCGAAAGGGCTGTGCGGCCTTCCCCGAGGTGAGCGTCGACGCCGAGGGGCGGGTGGAGGCGGTGGAGTTCGAGGACGGCTCGCTCTTCGGCATCGTCGACACCCACTCCCACATCCTGTCGAACCTGTCCTTCGGTGGCGGCGGCATCTTCCACGGCGCGCCGTTCCACCCGCTGGGGATCGAGCACGCCCTCTCGGACTGTGCCCTCTTCCACGGGGTCGACGGCCGCAAGGATCTCTTTGGCTTCGCCTTCGACAACCAGGACGCAGACCTCACGAGCCTGCTGATCGCCCTGATCCTCGGGGAGCTGCCGGAGCCCAACCACGCCACCGCCGGGTGGCCCGACTTCACCGACTGGCCCGCGGCTCCGGAGAGCTCGACCCACCAGACCCAGTACTACAAGTGGCTCGAGCGGGCCTACCTGGGCGGCCTGCGCCTGGTGGTGCAGCACGCCACCAGCAACCAGATCATCTGCGACCTCATCGTCGGCCTGAACGTCCAGCCCGTCCGCTACGCCTGCAACGACATGGTGGCCGTCGACCGGATCCTCGAGGCGACCTACGAGATGCAGGACTACATCGACGCCCAGGAGGGCGGGCCCGGGAAGGGCTGGTTCCGGATCGTGTTCTCGCCCGAGGAGGCGCGCCGGGTGATCCGCCGCGGCAAGATGGCGGTGATCCTGGGGATCGAGACGTCGAACCTCTTCGACTGCTTCCTGGTCCCGCCGCCCGGCGTTCCCGCCTGCACCGCGGAGGACGTGATCGAGAAGCTCGACTACTACCACGAGCTCGGGGTCCGCGCGATGTTCCCCGTGCACAAGTTCGACAACGCCTTCTCGGCCGGCGACGGTCAGAAGCTCTTCATCGAGCTCGGCAACTTCATCCAGACCGGCCACAACTCGAACTACACGGCCGACTGCCCGGACCTCCCGAGCGTCTTCGACAAGGGCGTGGCGGCCTTCCCGAGCCTGATCCAGGTGCGGGACGACTACTTCGCGCCGCCGCCGAACGATTTCAGCAACTTCGCCCAGGATCCCGTCGGCTCGCTGCTGCCGTTCCTCGGCGTGCTGCTGGACCCGCCGGGCACCGAGGAGGTCTGCCAGGCCGCTGGCCTGACGTTCCTGGGCGAGCTCCTCATGGGGGAGATGATCAAGCGTGGCATGATCATCGAGCTCGATCACATGCCGCGTCGCGCCTACCGGCGCGCCTTCGAGATCCTGGAGGCCCACGACTACCCGGCGGCGGGCACCCACGGGCTGAACAACCGCGGCGCGCTCTATCGCCTCGGGGGGGTGTCGAAGACGGGCCTCGGCCGCTGCCAGGTGGCGGGCCGGCCCGGCAGCATGGACGACGGGCTGCAGGGGCGGGTCCAGCTGATCGAACAGAACGGCGGCTTTCCGGCGGAGGGCTTCGGCTTCGACCTGAACGGCTTCGCCGGCGCGCCGGGGCCGCGCTTCGGGCCGGACAGCGGCTGCTCGGATCCCCAGTCCAACCCGGTCACCTATCCGTTCCGATCCTACGCGGGTGACGTGGACTTCGAGCAGCCCCGGCTGGGCAACCGGGTCGTGGACTTCAACACGGAGGGCCTGGTGCACATCGGCCTGCTGCCGGAGCTGATCGAAGACGCCCGTCTGGACGGCGTGACGGACGCGGACCTGGAGCCGCTCTTCAAGTCGGCGGAGGGCTACCTCCGGATGTGGGAGAAGGCCGAGCGTCGGGCTCGGGCGCTTCGTCGACGGGAGTGAACGAGTCCCAGAGCAGCACCACGGCGCCCACGACGATCGCGCTGTCGGCGACGTTGAAGGTCGGCCACGAGTAGCCCCCCCAGAGGAAGACGTCGATCCAGTCGACGACGCCGCCGTAGGCCAGGCGGTCGAAGAGATTGCCGACGGCGCCGCCGAGCACCATCCCCAGGGCCAGCGGCCCGCGCCGCTGCTCGGGCTCGAGGCGCCGGTAGAACACGAAGACCATCCCGATCCCGAGGGTCGCCACGCCCACGTGCAGGAACATCCGCTGGGCCCAGGGGGCGTCGGCCATGAAGCTGAAGGCACCGCCGGGGTTGCGCACGTGGAAGAGGTGGAAGAGCTCGGGGATCACCACCACACGCTCGCCGTACGCCAGGGTGGCGGCGATCGACTGCTTCGTGCCCTGGTCGAGCAGGAGCGCCAGGAGGAAGGCCGTGAGGAAGTAGCGCAGGCGGGGCGTCATGCGCCGAGGATGGCGTCGAGCACCCGCTCCATCAAGGCGCCGCCCACCCAGCCGCCGACGGGGATGAGCAGCAGGGCCGCAGCCCGAAGCAGGGCGCCGTTGGCGATGGCGCCGTAGGTGGCCACGCAGAAGGGGACGAGATGGGTGAGCGAGCCATCGGACCATCATATCGACAACCCGTCTTGACGTCGCCGGGGGCGCCGTGTTACTCGCTTCTCCCATGAAGCGCACCGTCGATCCCTGGCGCTTCGCCGGGGGCTTCCTGAAGAACGTGCTCTCCCGGGCGATCCCCGACGAGCCCGCGTACGACGGGATCCCGTGGACCCCCGTCGCCAAGCCCCTCGCCGCGTCCAAGCTGGCCCTGCTCTCGACGGCGGGGATCTCCATGCGCGACGACCGCCCCTTCGACATGGACTTCGAGCGCAGGAACCCCACCCGGGGCGACCCGGGCTGGCGGCGGCTGCGCGCCGACGCCACGGCGGCCGCGATCCGGGCCGACCACCTCCACATCGATACGGGCTACATCGAGCGCGACCTGAACGTGGCCCTGCCGCTCGACCGGCTGCGCGCGCTGGTGGAGGCCGGCGAGGTGGGCGCCATGGCGCCGAGCCACTACTCGATCATGGGCTACCAGGGCAACGACCCGGGCCCCCTGGTGGCGCAGAGCGCCCCGGAGATCGCGGCGGCGATGCGAAGCGAGGAGGTCGACCTGGCCCTCCTCGCGCCCGTCTGACCCGACTGCTGCCGGTCCGTGGGACGGGTCGCGCGGGTGATCGAGGCGGCGGGAATCCCGACCGTCACCCTCAACATGATCTGGGTCTACCAGAACCTCGTGGGCATGCCGCGGGTGGCTGCCATCGAGCACCCCTTCGGTCGTCCCTACGGCGACGTGGACGACGTGGAGACGCAGACTGCCGTGCTGCGGGCGGCGCTGGCCGTCTTCTCCGAGGCGCGCGAGCCGGGCCACGTGGCGCAGCTGCCCTTCGTCTGGCACGAGCACCCGGCGGAGACGAAGTGGCACCCGGCCGAGCCCAGCCCGATCATCGCCCTGATCAACGCCCGACGCGGCAAGGCCTGAAACCCGGTCGGCATCGCCGAGGCTCAGTCGGCCTCGCCCTCGGAGCCCGGCGCCCGCCGGGTGAGGCCCCGGTAGGCGTCCCGCGCCGTCCGACCCTCGTAGAGCACGCCGTGTACCTCGCTCGCGATCGGCAGGTCGACCTCGTGGACGGCGCCCAGCTCCATCACCACCCGGGTGGTCTTCACGCCCTCGGCCACCTGGTTCATGGCGGCCACGATCTCGTCGAGGGTGCGACCCTGGCCGAGTTCCTCGCCCACGTGGCGGTTGCGGCTCTGACGGCTGGTGCAGGTGGCGATGAGGTCGCCCATGCCCGTGAGCCCGGAGAACGTGGCCGGCTCGCCGCCCATGGCGACGCCCAGGCGCGTCAGCTCGGCGAGTCCCCGGGTGATGACCGCCGAGCGCGTGTTGTCGCCCACCCCGAGGCCGTCGCCCATGCCGGTGGCGATGGCGATCACGTTCTTCAAGGCGCCGCCCAGCTCGCAGCCGCGAACGTCGTGATTGGTGTACACCCGGAACACGCCCGAGTGGAACACCGCCTGGAGCTGGCGTGCGATCTCCGGGCGCTCGAAGGCGATCACGCTGGCCGCCGCGTAGCCGGCCATGATCTCCTTGGCCAGGTTGGGGCCGGTGAGCACGCCCGTGGGATGGTCGGGCAGGATCTCCTGCACCACCTGGGTCATGCGCAGGTGGCTGCCGCGCTCGAGGCCCTTGGCCAGGCTCACCACCGGGACCCAGGGCCGGATGAACCCGGCCACCTGCTTCAGTACCTCCCGCATGCCCAGGGAGGGAACGCCCATCACCACCACGTCGGCCGTGCGCACCACCTCCTCGAGTGAGTCCGAGGCGCGCACGGCCTCGGCGATCCGGTAGCCGGGCAGGTAGCGCTCGTGGGTGTGCTCCCGATTGATCTCGTCGGCGGTCTCCGTCCGCCGACACCAGAGCTGGGTGGGCGCGTTGCGGCTGGCCAGATGGGCGATGGTGGTGCCGAAGGAGCCGGCGCCGACGACGCCGATGCGCAGGGTCATGGGGTCTCCTCCTCGCGCTGGCCGAGCACCTCGAGGTAGCGCTGCCGGATGGCGTGAACCTCCGCGTCGAGACCTGCCGCGGTCCAGTCCCGGGTGTCGACGGGCGGGAGCACCACCGCCTCGATGGTGGCCGGGCGCACCACCAGGGCGTCCTTCGGCAGGGCGTCGAGCACGTTGCGGAAGACCACGGGCACGAGGGGGACGCCCGCCTGCATGGCCATGTGGAAGGCGCCCTTCTTGAAGCGGCCGAGCCGGGGGGTAAGGGAGCGCGTTCCCTCGGGCGCGATGGCCAGCGACCGGCCCTGGCGAAGGGCCTCCACGGCGGGCTCGAGGGCCTCGATGGCCTTGGCCCGGTCCCCGCGGTCGATGAACACCACGCCCGCGGCGCCGAAGAGCGGTCCGAAGATCGGGTTGTTGCGCAGCTCGCGCTTGGCCACGGCGGTCAGGTCGCGCCGCAGCATCTTCAGCAGGAGCACGGCGTCGAGCCCGCTCTGGTGGTTGAAGATGAAGACGGCCGGACGCTGGGACCAGAGGTGCTCCTCGCCCTCCACCCGCAGGTCGATGCCGGCGAGCGATGCGGCCAGGTCGCTCCACACCGAGCCCATCACGTTGGTGCCCTCGCGCCAGGAGCGGTTGAGGAGCCCGCTGGCGGTGCCGGCCCAGACGGCCGGGACGAGGCTGCCGTAGACCAGGCCCGTCCGGACCACGTCGCCCGCGCTGGGCCGGCCGCGGCTGTGGAAGCGGCGCACCGGCCAGCGGCGCTCCTTGGCGATCTGGGAGAGCCGGCGGTTGGGGTTCAGGGGCCGCGGCTGGCCCACGATCTCGAGCAGCGGCAGGTCCTCGTGGCTGTCGGTGTAGAACCAGCTGCGGGAGAGGTCCAGGTCGTGGGCCTCGGCCAGGTCGCGGGCCGCCTTGGCCTTGCCCGGGCCGTAGCAGGTGGGGTGGAGGATCCCGCCGGTCAGGACGCCGTCGCGCACCTCCAAGCGGGTGCAGAGCACGTGGCGGATGCCCAGGTCGCGGGCCAGGGGCTCCGCCTGATAGCGGGTGGCCGAAGAGACGATCGCGACCGTGTGGCCTGCCTCGCGGTGGGCCGACACCAGGGCCCGGGACTCGGGATAGATCTGGGTCGCCAGGTGCTTCTCGAACACCTCCTCGCCGAGCTCCTGGAGGGCGCTCTCGGCGAAGCCCCGGTAGGCCGCCGTGGTGGTGGCCATCAGCCCCGAGAAGCCGGTCCGGCCCAGGGCGAAGGAGAGGGTGCCGATGAGGGTCTCGGCCACCTCGCGGGGGGCCATGCGGCCGGAGAGGAAGCGCTCCTGGAGGAAGGACGTCGCCGAGAAGCCGGCCAGGAGGGTCTGGTCCAGGTCGAAGAGCGCGGCGATCTTGGGCCCGCGTGGGCCCTCGCGGATCTCCCGGGTCAGCCGCTGGTGGAGGCTCATCGGCGCCATTATGGGCGCCCGGGCCGCCGCTGCCAAACGGCTCCTCTTCCCGTCCCCGCGCGGCTAGGATGGCGGCCATGGCCAGCGACGCCCCGTCCCGCGAGCCCGGCGCCGACGGTCTCGGCGCTCCGCCGTGGTTCCTGCGCGGGGCCGAGCTCCTGCGCTGGAGCCCCCTGGGCCTCGGCCTGGCGAGTGCGGCGCTGCTGGTGGTCCTGCAGGTGGCCGCCTGGCTGGGGCTGCAGCGGGTGCTCGACCAGCCACCGGCCATCGGCGAGACGGAGCTCCGGCCGATGCTCTTCTTCGCGGTGCTGATCGCCTTCACGCCGGCGGCCGTGGCCCATTGCGCGCGACGCCTCCGGCGCGACCTGGAAGACCTCGAGCCGGTGCTCACCCTGGATGCGGGCGAACGCCGGCGCGGCCTGGCTCGGATGGAGCACGTACCCCTCGGCCGTTTCCTGGCGGTGGCCGGCGCCTTCCAGCTCCTGGCCTTCGTGGCCATGGAGGCCAACATCGGGCGGATCTCGACGGTCCTCTCCGCCGAGCGGACCCCCTTCGACGTCTACATCGTGGCCATGTCGTTCCTGGTGATCGGGTCGATCACGGCGCCCGTCCTGGTGCTGCTCCAGGTCGCCCTGGGCTTCCGGCAGCTGGGCTGGGAGCACGCGCGGGTGGAGCTCTTCGAGCTCGGACGGCTCGAGCCCTTCGGGCGGATGGGCGTGCGGGCGGCCCTCATCAGTCCGCTGGTCATGGGGCTCGCCATGCTGCTCGGTACGGGGGTCCATCTCGGCGCCGTGGTCGGCGCCACCGTGTTCGTAGGGGTCCTGTCCGGCTCGCTCCTGCTGCTGCCCTCCCTGGGCGTCCGCCGGCGGGTGGCCCAAGCCAAGGCGGCGGAGGAGGCCCGGGTTGCCCGCGCGCTGCGGGGCGAGCCGGGTGCCCTCGACGACTCCCCGATCGGCCACGAGGCCGAGCGCCTGCGCATGGTGGACCTGCTGGCCTACCGGGCCATGGTGGCCGACCTGCGCGAGTGGCCGATCGCCTACGGCCAGTGGCGTCGGGTCGGCGTCTACATGCTGATCCCCCTGGCCACGTGGACGGCCAAGGCCCTGGTGGAGCGGATCGTGGGCAGCCTGCTGGGCTAGGCGGGCGGCTCGTCGCCGCCGGCCCAGCCGTCCAGGCGCTCCATGGTGTCGGCGTACTCCTGGACCAGCTCCTGCATCACCGTCCGCACGGACTTCACGTGCTTCAAGGAGCCGACGATCTGGCCCACGAAGTAGTTGGCCAGGTCCGCCGCCCCCGGCGACTTGTGGGCCGAGCGCGAGATCCGCGCCTGGGCTTCGCGGACGAGCTGGGGCTGGAGGGGCATCGGCAGCGGATCCGGGTTCGCGGGATCCTCCCAGGCGTCGGTCCAGGCGCTGCGCAGCTGACGCGCCGGCTTGCCGGTGAGCGAGCGGCTGCGGACGGTGTCGCTGGACGATGCCCGCAGGAACTTCTCCTTCACCACGGAGTGGGTCTCCGCCTCCTCGGTGATCAGCCACAGGGATCCCATCCACACGCCCTGGGCGCCGAGGGCGAGGGCGGCGGTGACCTGGCGCCCGTTGCCGATGCCGCCCGCCGCCAGCACCGGAATCGGGGCGACGGCGTCCACGACCTCGGGCACGAGCACCAGCGTGGAGACGTCGCCGGTGTGCCCGCCCGCCTCGGTGCCCTGGGCGACGACCAGGTCGACCCCGGCTTCGGCGTGGCGCCGGGCGTGCTCCACGGTGCCCGCCAGCGCCGCGACCTTCACCCCGTGCTCGCGACCCTGCTCCACCATCCAGGCCGGCGGCGGCCCGAGCGCCGACGCGATCAAGGAGATCCGCCGCCGGAAGACGAACTCGATCACATCGCGCTGCCGCTCGTAGCCGACGCTGAACGCCGGAGCGACCCGCGTGTCGGGGGGCAGGGGGGGGACCTCGTGGCGCGCCAGCAGGTCGTCGAGGAAGCGCCGATGCCCCTCCGGGATGCGGGCCTCGAGCTCGTCGGCGCCGAGGCCGCCGCGGTCGCTGCCCACGAAGCGGGCCGGCAGCAGCAGGTCGACGCCGTAGGGCCGGTCGCCGATCTCGTTCTCGATCCAGTCGAGCTCCATCTTCAAGTGGTCGAGGGAGTGGCCGGCCACCCCCAGCACGCCGAGGCCTCCGGCTTTCGACACGGCCGCCGCCACGTCGCGGCAGTGGGTGAACGCGAAGATCGGAAACTCCAGTCCGAGGTCGCGGGCGAGCTGGGTGTGCATGGGGCTCCTTCCGTCAGGCGAAGCCCTGCAGCTTCGCGGCCCGCGCGCGCAGGAGCTCGGGTCCGCCGAGCAGGTGCCGCGCGCTCCCGATGCGCTTGTACCAGAAGTGCAGGTTCTGCTCGTCGGTCCAGCCGATGCCGCCGTGGACCTGGGTGGCCACGCTCGCGATCTCGCGACCGATCTCCGAGACGTGGGCGAGGGCGTGACACGCCATCAACGGCGCCTCGTCGGGCTGGGCGTCGAAGCTGTGGGCGGCGTACCAGAGCAGCGAGCGGGCGGGCTCGAGCTCGGCCACCATCTCGGCGCACAGGTGCTTCACCGCCTGGAACGAGCCGATCACGCGGTCGAACTGCTTGCGCTGCAGGGCGTAGGCCACCGACTGCTCGAGCATCGACGCGCAGGCGCCGAGGGCGTCGGCGGCCAGGACGATGCGGCCCGCGTCGAGCACCCGGTCGACGACCGCCGCGGCGTCGTCGAAGACGGCCTCGGGCTCGACGTCGTCGAGCACCAGCTCCGACGTGCAGCGGGTGGCGTCGACGGTCGCCAGGCGCGCGATCGCGAGCCCCGGTGCGTCGGCGCGGACCACCGCCAGCCGCGCGCCCTCGACGGCCAGCAGCAGCAGGTCGGCGCTGGGGGCGTCGAGGGCCATGAGGGCCTTGCCCCGGAGGCGGCCGTCCGAGACCCGGAGGCCGGCATCCTCGCGCACGGAGAAGGCCTCGGTCACGGCGACCCCGAAGATCTGCTCGCCGGAGGCGATGCCGGCCAGCCACTCGGCGCAGCGGGGGCCATCGAGGGCGGCGAGCGCGGTGGGCGCCATCACGGCCGAGGCGAGGAAGGGGGAGGGGGTGGCCGCGTGGCCCAGGGCCTCGCCCACCAGCGCGGCGTCGAGCAGCGAGAGGCCGCTGCCCCCGTGCTTCTCGTCGATGCGGATGCCGGTGACGCCGAGCTCGGCCAGCGCCTTCCACAGGCTGCGGTCGTTCGGGCACTCCGCCTCCCGCAGCGCGCGCACGCGCTCGATCGGGACCTGATCCCGGAGGAAGCTCCGCACGGTCTCCTCGAGGAGCTGCTGGTCGTCGGAGAGTCCGAAGTCCACCGCCGCCTCCTCAGGCCGCCGCCGGCCTGGGCTCGCGGGGGAGGCCCAGGCCGCGCTCGGCGATGATGTTCTTCTGGATCTGGGCGGTGCCGCCCCCGATGATCAGCCCGAGGGAGAACATCGAGAAGGACTGCCAGAAGCCGCGCTCGCGCTCGTACCTGGCGTGGTCGTAGAGGACCCCGAGCTCGCCCATCACGTCGATGGCCAGAGACGCCATGTCGTAGCTGAGCTGGCAGTTCTGGAGCTTCACCACCAGGCCCGCCACGCCCGGCGAGCGGCCCTGGAGGCTGCAGGTGAGCAGGCGCATGCCGTGGAACTTCATGCTGAGCGCGCGCGCCTGCAGCCGCATCAGCCGATCGCGGTAGACCGGGCTGGCCATGGCGGAGACGCCGTTGGCGGTCTCGCGCTGCATCAGTCGCGCCAGTCGCAGCCAGATCCCCTCGGCGTTGGCATTCAGGCTGCTGCGCTCGTGCTTGAGGGTGGTGTTGGCGATCTTCCAGCCCTCGCCGCGCCGGCCCACCACGTTGGCCTGGGGAACGCGGACGTCCTGGAAGAAGACCTGGTTGAAGGAGTTCTCGCCCAGGTCGCCGCACATGGTCCGCAGGGGCTGCACCTCGATGCCCGGGGTGTCCATGGGCAGCAGCAGGTAGCTGATGCCCGCGTGCTTGGTCGCCTCGGGCTCGGTCCGGACCAGCACGAACATCATCTGGGCCTTGTCCGCCGTGCTGGTCCAGATCTTCTGGCCGTTGATGACGAAGTGGTCGCCGTCCTCCACGGCCGAGGTCTGCAGGCTCGCCAGGTCGCTGCCGGCCCCCGGCTCGGAGTAGCCCTGGCACCAGAGGATCTCGCCGCGCATCGTCGGCGCGACCCAGCGCTGCTTCTGCTCCTCGCTGCCGTGGGCCAGCAGGGTGGGGACCAGCATGGCCGGGCCCTGGGCGCTCATGCCCCGGGGCGCGCCGACCCGGTTGAACTCCTCGTCCATGATCACGGTCTCGAGCAGGTCGGGCTCCGCCCCGAAGCCGCCGTAGGTCTTGGGGATCGTGCGGGCCCAGTAGCCGTGCTCGATCAGGAGCGAGAGCCAGCGGACCCGGGCCTCGCGTCCACCCATGAGGTTCACGCCGCCCTCCGGGACGTGCTCCTCGAGGAAGGCCCGCACCTCCCGCCGGAAGCCCTCGTACCGCTCGCCGTAGGTCAGGTCCACGAATCCGCTCCTTCGCGGCGCTCAGGCGCCGGTGCGCTGGCCGGGCTTCGGCGGGTCGGCCGGCGGTCCCGCGAAGCACTGGGCGATGGACATCCACCGGGTGGCCACGGGACCGATCACCTCGAGCGCCGTGTCGGCGACGTTGCGGGTCTGGGTCACCACGTGACAGAAGTCGAGGGCGTCGCCCCGCACGCACTCGGCCTCGCTCGGCTCGTTCCACGTCCAGACCTCGCCCGAGGGCGCCAGCAGACGCACGTGGGGCGGCGACCCCGGCGGCTCCTCGCGGCGGTTGACGAAGGTCCAGCCGAAGGTCTTCACGCCGAGGGTCGCCACGTGCTTCAGGCGGTCCGTGGGCGGGCGGGAGGCGCCGAGGAGGTCGTAGACCTCCTGCCCATGGGCCCAGGTCTCCATGAGCCGGGCCGTGGTGAACATGCGCACGCCCATGTCGGGGCCGAACCAGGGCAGGCGCGCCTTGGGATCCAGGCCGCCGAGCTCCCGGGCCAGGGCGCGAGCGGTGGTGATCCAGGCCTCGCGGAGCGCCGCCGCATCCAGATGACCGAGCTCGCGACGCGCGATCTCTGCATTGGTGGATCCGGAGGCCACCGCCTGGATGAGGGCGTCGCGCCGGGCGGCGAAGGGCTCGCGTCCCTCCACCGCCACGCGGGAGACGAGATCGAAGAAGTGCAGGTGGGCGACCACGTCCCAGGGCGTCCAGCCCTGGAAGGCGGTGGGACGGCTCCAGTCCGCCTCCTCGAGGCTGCCGAGGAAGGCGTGGAGCGCCTCGGCCTCGGCCTGGAAGTCGCGGCTCTCCTGGAGGGTCATGCCGCTTGCAGCTCCTCGAGGTACTGCTGGCGCTCCGCGTCGGTGGCGAAGGGGAACGTGCACAGGGTGCGGTCGACGAGTCCCCCGAAGCGCGCCTTGAGGGCGCCGACCACCTCGCCCGGGGGCGCCACCACCGCGAAGGCCTCGAGCACCTCGTCGCTGATCCGCTCGCCCATGGCCGCCCACTCGCCGCGCTTGGACATGGCGTTCAGCTCCGACTGCAGCTCGCCCCAGCCGTGCACCTCGAGCACGCCGCGATAGGCCGGGGTGGAGCCGTAGAAGCCGATCTGCCGGGTCACGGCGGTGCGCGTCTGCTCCCACTCCTGCTCGCTGCGGCCGGTGACGACGAAGGCCGGGTAGCAGAGCTGGAAGTCCTTGCGGTCGCGACCGCCGCGGGCGAAGCCCTCCTCGAGGGCGGGTAGCGTGACCTCGCGCAGGTAGCGGGCGGTGGTGAAGCTGTGGACGAGCATGCCGTCGGCCACCTCTCCGGCCACCTCGGTCATGCGCGGTCCGACCGCGGCCACCACCACCTTCGGCGGGCCGAAGGCGTTGTTGGTGGGCGTGAACATGGGCGTCATCAGGGTGTGGGTGTAGAACTCGCCCCGGAAGTCGAGCTTCTCGCCTTGGTACCAGCAGCTCCAGATCGCGCGCATGGCCAGCACCATCTCGCGCATCCGCGCCGCGGGCTTCGACCAGGGCATGCTGAAGCGCTTGGTGATGTGCGGCTTGATCTGGGAGCCCAGGCCCAGCACGAAGCGGCCCCGGGAGTAGGCCTGCAGGTCGTTGCCCAGGTTGGCCAGGAGCATGGGATTGCGGGCGAAGGCCACGGCGATCGAGGTCATGAGCTCGACCCGCTCGGTGTGCTCCGCGGCGAGCAGCAGCGGCAGGAAGGGGTCGGTGCTCATCTCCGCCGTCACCAGGCCGTCGAAGCCCTGGGCCTCGAGCTCCCGCGCCCGCTTGGGGACCTCGTCCAGGGAGCCCATCAGTCCCGCGTCCACCTTCATCGCCGTTCCTCCCTAGGCTGCGTCGTCGTCGTCGGCCCAGGCGGGCCGGCGCTTGCCGAGGAAGGCAGCCATGCCCTCGGCCGCTTCCTCGCTCTTGAAGAGATCCGCCGAGAGCCGGCTGGTCCAGGCGAAGGCCTCCTTCTGCTCCATGCGCGGGACCTCGTACACCAGCCGCTTGGCCGCGCCGAGGGCCTGGGGGCCCGCGCGGCGGAGGTCGGTCAGCACCTCCTCGACGGCTGCGTCGAGCTGGTCGCGCGGAACCGCGCGGTGGATCAGGCCGAGCTCCGCCGCCCGCGACGCGGGGAAGCGGTGGCCGCGCAGGAAGGCCTCCATGGCCTCGCCCGGGCGCATCCTGGGCAGGCAGACCACCGAGACGATCGCGGGCGCCAGGCCCAGGCGGACCTCGGTGAAGCCGAACTTGGCGTCGTCGGCGGCGATGGCGATGTCGAGGGAGGCCACCAGTCCGTTGCCGCCGCCCATGACGTGACCCGCCACGCGCCCGACCACGGGCGTGGGCGACTGCTGGATCGCCTCGAGGAGCTCGGGCAGGCCCACCTTGGAGAAGATGCCGCCGCCGCGGCCGCTCGACTGCTCCTTCAGGTTGGCGCCGGCGCAGAAGGTGTTGCCCTCGTTGGTGACCAGGACCGCGCGGACCGCCGGATCCGCGTTGGCCGCGGCGATCGCGTCGTAGAGCCCCTGGACCAGGGTGCCGCCCAGGGCGTTGCGGTTCTCCACGTCGGCGAGGGTCACCGCCATCACGCCGCGCTCGATCGCGGTCTTGACCGGGGTCATGGCCGTCTCCTCCGCACCGGACGCCCGGGCCTCGGCGCGCAACCAGCGGTAATTTTGATTGACTCTTGTTACCCCATGCGTTACCAAGCTGTCAACCCGTTTGCGGTCCCACCCGGAGAGGCCGGCCATGCACCCGACCCTGCTCGCCCCGCCGCTGCGCTCCCGGCTCGACACCCGATCCCCGGAGTTCGCGGAGAACCGCGCCGACATGCTCGGCAAGCTCGAGGAGATCGACCGCCTCCTCGACGAGGCCGAGCAGGGCGGGGGCGCCTACCACCACGAGCGCCTCGCCCAGCGCGGGAAGCTCCCGGTGCGCGAGCGCATCCATCTCGCCCTCGATCCCGACAGCCCCTTCCTGGAGATCAGTCCGCTGGCGGGCTTCAACTCCGACTACGTGGTCGGCGGCGGGGCCGTGATGGGCATCGGGGTCATCGCCGGCGTCGAGTGCGTGATCTTCGCCAACGATCCCACGGTGCTCGGCGGCGCCCTCACCCCCTACGTGGGCAAGAAGTGGATGCGGGCCCTGGAGATCGCCCGGGACAACCACCTCCCCTACGTGAGCTTCGTGGAGTCGGCCGGCGCCGACCTGCGCATGGAGCCCCGGGACGAGGACGGCAAGCCGCGCCGCAAGGGCGCCAAGACCACCCACTTCGCCGAGACCGGTCGTTTCTTCTACGAGATGATCGAGCTGTCCAAGCTGCGGATCCCCACGGTCTGCGTCGTGTTCGGCTCGTCGACGGCGGGCGGCGCCTACCAGCCCGGCATGTCGGACTACAACATCGTGATCCGCAACCAGTCGAAGATCTTCCTGGCCGGACCGCCGCTGGTGAAGATGGCTACGGGGGAGGAGTCGGACGACGAGACCCTGGGCGGCGCCCAGCTGCACGCGGAGGTGTCGGGCCTGGGCGAGTACCTGGCCGAGGACGAGCGCGACGCCCTGCGCCTGTGTCGGGAGGTGATGTCGCACCTGAACTGGCGCAAGCCCGGTCCGCCGCCGGCGGCCTCCTTCGAAGAGCCGGCGCTCGATCCCGAGGACCTGCTCGGACTCATGGATCCGAACCTGCGTCGGCCGGTGGACGTGCGGGAGGTCATCGGTCGCGTGGTCGACGGATCCCGCTTCGAGGAGTGGAAGCCGCGCTATGGCAACACCTTGATCTGCGGCTGGGCCCGGATCCACGGCTACCCCGTGGCGCTGCTCGGCAACAACGGCGTGCTCAACCCGGAGGCGGCCGAGAAGGCGGCCCACTTCATCCAGCTCGCCAACCAGATCGACGTGCCGCTGGTGTTCCTCCAGAACCTGACCGGCTTCGTCGTGGGCCGGGATCCGGAGGCCGCCGGCATCATCAAGAAGGGCTCGCAGATGATCAACGCGGTGACCAACTCCACGGTGCCGCACCTCACGGTGATCCTCGGCGCCTCGTACGGCGCGGGAACCTACGCCATGAGCGGTCGGGCCTTCAACAACCGCTTCACCTTCCTCTGGCCCAGCGCCAAGATCGCCGTGATGGGCGGCAAGCAGATCGCCGGCGTGATGTCGATCGTGCGCCGGGTGCGGGCCGCCCGGAGGGGCGAGGTCTTCGACGAGGAGGCCGACGCCAAGCTGGTGGCGGCCGTGGAGGCCGTCCAGGAGAAGGGCTCGCTCGCCCTCGAGGCGACCGGGGCCATCAGCGACGACGGCATTCTCGATCCGCGCGACACCCGCACGGCGCTCGGCCTCTGCCTCTCGGTGGTGCGCAACACGCCGGTCGAGGGGGCGCCCGGCTACGGAGTCTTCCGGCTGTGAGCTTCACGAGCCTGCTGGTGGCCAACCGCGGCGAGATCGCCCGGCGCGTCGTGCGCAGCGCCCGGGCCATGGGCCTGCGCTGCGTGACGGTCTACGTCGACGCCGATGCCGATGCGCCCCACGTGGCCGAGGGCGACCTGGCCTGGCGCCTCCCGACCTCCTACCTGGACGGGAAGGCGGTGCTCGAGGCGGCCCGGGCCTCGGGCGCCGAGGCGGTTCATCCGGGCTACGGCTTCCTCTCGGAGAACGCCACCTTCGCCGCAGACGTGCAGGAGGCGGGGCTCACCTGGGTCGGGCCGTCGCCCGAGGCCATCGAGCGCATGGGCGACAAGCTGGCGGCCAAGGCGCTGGCCGAGGAGGCCGGCGTGCCCACGCTACCGGGCAGCGAGGATCCCGACGCGGCCGACGCGGTGGGCTACCCGCTGCTGGTCAAGGCGGCGGCCGGGGGCGGCGGCAAGGGCATGCGGATCGTGGTCGCGCCCGACGCGCTCGAGGAGGCGCTGGTCGCGGCCCGCCGCGAGGCGCAGAGCGGCTTCGGCGACGACCGCGTCTTCCTGGAGCGCTACGTGCCCCGGGCGCGCCACGTGGAGATCCAGATCCTCGGCGACGCCCACGGCGGCCTCGTCCACCTGGGCGAGCGCGAGTGCTCCATCCAGCGCCGACACCAGAAGGTGGTGGAGGAGTCGCCCTCGCCGCGGGTCGACCCGGACCTCCGCGCGCGGATGGGGGAGGCGGCCCTGCGCCTGGCGCGGGCGCTCCGCTACCGCTCCGCCGGCACCGTCGAGTTCCTCGTCGACGACGACAGCGGCGAGTTCTTCTTCCTCGAGGTCAACACGCGGCTCCAGGTGGAGCACCCGGTGACCGAGGCGGTCACCGGCATCGACCTGGTGCGCGAGCAGCTCCGGATCGCCCGCGGCGAGCCCCTGGGCTACGCCCAGGAGTCGATCCAGTTCGACGGGGCCGCGATCGAGGTGCGGCTCTACGCCGAGGATCCGGCCGCCGACTTCCTGCCCGCCACGGGACGCCTGGTGGCGTTCGAGCCGGCGCCGGAGCCGGCGATCCGCTGGGACTCGGGCGTCGCGCCCGGCTCGGTGGTCGGCACGGACTTCGACCCGATGCTGGCCAAGGCCATCGCCCACGGTGCCACCCGCCTCGAGGCGGCCGAGCGCCTGGCGCTGGCCCTCGAGCGGCTCCATCTGGGCGGCGTGACCACCAATCGGGACTTCCTGGCCGCCACCCTGCGGACGCCCGCCTTCCTGGCGGGCGACACGACCACCGACTTCATCGAACGGGTTGCGCCGCCGCGGCGCCGCGAGCCGGACGAGGCGGAGCTGGTGCGCACGGCACGGTCCGCGGCCCTCTGGATCCAGGGGGAGAACCGGGCCGCGGCCACGACCCTGGCCTCGCTGCCCAGCGGCTGGCGCAACGCCCGCATGCCCGACCAGGAGGTGGTGCTGCGCCACGGCGAGCGCGAGCTCCGCATCCACTACCGCCGCCTGCGCGACGGCCGCTTCCGCTTCGGCGACGGCTGCCACGCCCGGGTCCACGCCTGGAGCGGGACCGCGCTCGACGCCGAGATCGACGGCTGCCGGCGCCGGACCCGGGTGACCCGGGACGGAGAGCGGCTGGTGGTCCACGGCGTCGGGGGCGACCTGGAGCTGCTGCTCGTCCCGCGCTTCTTGGAGCCCGGAGCGGACGAGGGCGCCGGCGGCTTCGTCGCCGCCATGCCGGGAAAGGTCCTCGAGCTGCGGGTGCGCGTCGGCGATCGCGTGACGGCCGGCGAAACCCTTGTGGTGCTCGAGGCCATGAAGATGGAGCACCCCATGCGCGCCACTGAAGACGGCGTGGTGCGCGAAGTGCGGGTGGCGGAGGGCGACCAGGTGGAGGCCGGTACGGTCCTGCTGGTGGTCGAGCCCGACGCCCCCGAGGAGGCGTCCTGATGGCCGATCCGATCCGCATCGCGAACTGCTCCGGCTTCTTCGGCGACCGCATCTCCGCCGCGCGGGAGATGGTCGAGGACGGACCCATCGACGTGCTCACCGGCGACTGGCTCGCCGAGCTCACCCTGCTGATCCTCGCCCGCACGCGGATGAAGCGGCCCGGCGGCGGCTTCGCCCGCACCTTCGTCGCGCAGATGGAGCAGGTTATGGGCACCTGCCTCGAGCGGGGCATCAAGGTGGTCTCCAACGCGGGCGGGCTCGACCCGGACGGCTGCGCCGAGGCCGTGGCCGAGGTGGCTCGGAAGCTCGGCCTGCACCCGACCATCGCCTACGTCCGCGGCGACGACCTGGTGCCGCGCATGGCCGAACTGATCGCGGCGGACCAGCTGCGCCACTTCGAGACCGGCGAGCCCATCAAGGACGCCTCGGCGTTCCTCACGGCCAACGCCTATCTCGGCTGCTGGGGCATCGTCGACGCCCTGGAGCGCGGCGCCGACGTGGTCGTCACGGGACGCTGCACCGACGCCGCCGTCGTCTGCGGTCCGGCGGCCTGGCACCACGGCTGGTCGCGGACGGACTGGAACGCCCTGGCGGGCGCCGTGGCGGCGGGCCACGTGATCGAGTGCGGCACCCAGGCCACCGGCGGCAACTACAGCTTCTTCACCGAGGTGCCGGGCATGGCGCGGGTGGGCTTCCCCTGGGCCGAGATCGCCGCGGACGGCTCGTCGGTGATCGGCAAACACGAGGGCACCGGCGGCGAGGTCTCCGTCGGCACCGTCACCTCCCAGCTCCTGTACGAGATCGGCGGGGTCGAGTACCTCGGGCCGGACGTCACCACCCGCTTCGACACGATCCAGCTCGAGCCGCTCGGGGCGGACCGGGTGCGCCTGCACGGCGCCCAGGGCGAGCCGCCCCCGGCGACCCTGAAGGTCTGCATCAACCGGCCCGGCGGCTTCCGGAACGACATGAGCGTGTGTCTCACGGGGCTCGACGTCGAGGCCAAGGCCGCCCTGGTGGAGGAGGCCTTCTGGCGGGCCTGTCCCTACGCGCCGGACGACTTCGAGTTCGTCAAGACGCGCCTGATCCGCACGGACCGTCCCGACCCGGAGACCAACGAGCAGGCGGTCGCCCTGCTCAAAATCAGCGTCAAGGACCCGGACGAGAAGAAGGTGGGCCGGGCGTTCTCCAACGCGGTGATCGAGCTGGCCCTGGCGACGATCCCGGGCTTCTTCGGCGTGGGCGGGGGGCCGGGCCCCGGACGTCCCTTCGGCGTGTACGAGCCCGCCTGCATCGCCGCCGACGCGGTCCCCCAGGAGGTGGTCGTGCTCGGCGGCGAGACCCGCTCCGTGTCCTCGGTGATCCCGTCGGCGCCGGCGTCGGTGCGGCCGGCGCCCGAGCCCGACGCCCCCGTGCCGTCGGGTCCCAGCCGGCCGGCGCCCCTGGGCCTCGTCTTCGGCGCCCGGTCCGGGGACAAGGGCGGCAACGCCAACCTGGGCGTGTTCGCCCGCAGCGATGCGGGCTGGGCCTGGCTGGACGCCTTCCTGACCTCGGAGAAGCTGCAGGCGCTGCTGCCCGAGACCGCCGCGCTGCGGGTGGAGCGGCACCGGCTTCCGGCCCTGCGCTCGCTCAACTTCGTCGTGTACGGGCTCCTGGAGGAGGGCGTGGCCGCCTCGACCCGCCAGGATCCCCAGGCCAAGAGCCTGGGAGAGTGGCTGCGGGCCCGGGTCGTCGACCTCCCCGAGGCGCTGCTGCCGTGAGCGGAGCCCGGTGAGCGACTCCACGGGCGCGCGCCTGCGCTTCCCGGGCGTCCGGGCGCCGCGGCCGCTGCTGGATCCCGACACCGAGCGGCGTCTGACGGCCCGCCAGCGGGAGATCCTCGACGAGCTCGAGAAGCTCTTCCGGGTGGAGGGCTTCTCCGAGCTCACCATGGCCGAGATCGCGGCCCAGATGAACTGCTCCCTGCGCACGCTCTACGGGCTGGCCCCGCGCAAGGAGGAGCTGGTGCTGATGGTGGTCGACCGCCGGCTGCGCCGGATCGGCCGCGCAGCCCTGGAGCCCCTGCGGGCCGACATGCCGCCCCTGGAGGCCCTCCGGGCCTACCTCCGGGCCGCCAACCGCGCCGTCCAGCCCACGGCCCTGGCCTACGCCCGCGAGCTGGCCGACCTCCCCGGCGCCAGTCGCCTGCTCGACGCCCACGAGGGCTACGTGATCGCGGTGACCCGCAGCCTACTCGACCGGGCGGTGGAGCAGGGCGCGATCCCGCCGGTGGACACCGCGGCCGTGGCCCACGTCCTGGGCGGCCTCGGCCGCGAGTTCTCGCGACCGCAGGTGGCCGAGGAGATCCGCGACACGCCCAAGGCCACGGCCGACGCGCTCGCGGAGGTGCTCCTGCGAGGCCTCGAGCGCGGCTAGATCGGGGTACATTCCCTGCCGATGCGCTGGAGCGAGGCGGGGATCGGCGTGGTGATGTGGCTGGCGCTGGCGGGGCCGGCGGCGGCGGAGGAGGCTGCGGATCCCTCTGGGGCCGCGACTCCGGCCGCGGTCTCCGACGTGGATACCGACTGGCGGGACAGGCTGAGCCCGCTCAAGGACAACCCCGCCGGCAGCTTCTACCTGAAGCTGCGCCCGCGCTGGGAGTACGCCGACGAGCGCGGCGCCGACCCCGCCCACGCGCTCACGGTCCGCGCCGCGGGCGGCTTCGGCAGCCGCCAGTGGATGGGCCTCTCCTTCCTGGCGGAGGGCGAGGCGATCCTGGCCGCGGACGACGACCTCTACTTCGACGGGGTGAGCTCCCCCAACGGTCGCTCGCTCGTCCTCGACCCCGAGGACCTGGATCTGAACCAGCTCTACGTGGCCTACGAGAACCCGGTCGGCAAGCTCCGGCTGCGCGCCGGCCGCCAGCGCATCCTGCTCGGCGACCAGCGCTTCGTCGGCAACGTGGGCTGGCGCCAGAACGAGCAGACCTTCGACGCCGTGCTCGCCTCGACCAGCCTCGGGCTCGAGGACGTGGAGCTGACCTACGCCTACGTGCTCGACGTGCGGCGCATCTTCGGCGACAAGGGGCCGCGTCCCCGGCGCGACTTCGAGTCCGACTCCCATCTGGTCAACCTGAGCTGGCGCGGGCTGCCGGGGGCCGAGCTCACGCTCTTCGCCTACCTGCTGGACTTCCGCAACGGGCGCGCCGCCTCCTCCAACACGTTCGGGGGACGCCTGATCGGAGGTTTTTCCCTCGCGGCCGACTGGCGGCTGCGGTACGCGCTCTCCTACGCACTCCAGACCGATGCCGGCGAGAACCCGGCCGACTACACCGCGAGCTACGTCTGGGCCTCCCTCGCGGCCGAGTCCGCGCGGCTCGGCGATCTGGAGCTGGGCCTGGAGGTGCTCGGCAGCGACGAGCGGGTGGCCAGCTTCGCCACGCCGCTCGGGACCCTGCACGTCTTCAACGGCTACGCCGATGCCTTCCTCGACAACGGCGGGCCGGCCGGCCTGCGGGATCTCTTCCTGCGCCTGCGCCCGCGCCTGCCCGCGCGTTTCCGGGGCGAGCTCGCGCTCCACGGCTTCCAGGCCGACGCCGACGGCGAGGTCCTGGGCTGGGAGGTGGATGCGGTGCTGGCGCGACCGCTCAGCGCACATGTCACGCTGCTGGCGAAGGTGGCCTACTTCGACGCGCGCCAGGGCCTCGAGCGGCCCGGCGTGGTGCGGACCTGGCTCCAGCTCACGATCGATCTATGAGGGGGCGGTCGGCTCCGCGCAGGCGCTGCCCTGGGTCAAGGCCCGCAGCGCGGCGCAGACGTCGATCGTCGGCGGCCGCCCGGCGCCGTCCCCGGCCGCGCGCCGGGCCGTCGACCAGAGCAGCTCGGCGACGTCGGCCGGCGCCCGATCCGGCGCCTGCTGGAGCAGCAGCGCGAGCGCCCCGGCGGCGTAGGCCGTCGCCAGGGAGCTCCCCGAGCGGAAGCCGTGGCCGCCGCCGGGCAGGGTGGTGAGGATCTCGCGGCCGGGAGCGGCGAGCATCTTCGCGAGGCCGCCTCGGCCCGACTCGCTCTCGGCGACCGCGATGACCGACTCGAGCGAGGCCGGAAAGCCCGGGTCCACGGGGTCGCGTCCGCCGACGGCGGCCACGACGGCGACGCCGGCACCCCGGGCCGTGAGCAGCAGGCGCTCGATCAGGCGGTCCGGGGGACCCCCGAGGCTCAGGTTGAGGACGTGGACCTCGGACCCGAGCGCGTAGTCGATGGCGCGGGCGATGGTCCAGCTGCTGCAGATGGCGTGCTCCCCGCCCGGGTCCGGGTGCCAGCAGGCCTTGGCCACCACCAGCTCGGCGTCGGGCGCGATGCCGTAGATCCCGATGCCATCGTTCGCGCGCGCCGCGATCACGCCGGCCACGGCGGTCCCGTGCGGGTCCGCGCCGAATGACGCCTCGCCGCCCCGTACGAAGTTCCGCCAGCGGAGGACCGCGCCCCGGAGGTCCGGGTGCTGTCCGTCCACGCCGGTGTCCACCACGCCGACGCGGACGCCCCTGCCCGTGCTCCAGGCGTGGACGGCGTCGGCGCCGATCCGGGTCGCGCCGTGCTGGAACTCGGCGTAGGGATCGGAGTGGGCGTCGCCCCGCATCTCGAAACGCTGGTTCCGCTCGGCCAGCACCACCTCCGGGTCGTCGACCAGGGCCGCGAGGACCGCGTCGATGGAGCGCCCGGGCGGCACCTCGTACACTACACAGTGTGCACCGATCGACGCCAGCGGGAAGGCGCCGACGGGCTGGATGTCGTGGTAGCGGGCCAGTCGCCGGGTCTGTTCGGCCCGCAGGGTCGGGGCCACCAGGCGCAGAGCCACCACCACCTGGCGGGAGCCGAGCTGGGGCGGCTCCTCCTCGCCACCCGGGGCGAGGCTGGCGCAGGCACCCGTGGCCAGGGCGAGGCCGACCAGGATGAGTCCGGTCATCCGGGCCGGGCGAAGGGCCCGCGTCACGGGGCCGGGACCCGGGCGGGCTCGGCCAGCCGCACGCCCGGGTGGCCGCGAAGCCGTTCCAGCGCTCCGGCCCGAGAGATCGAGGCGGGGACCACCACGGTGTAGACACCCAGCTCCGACGGCCCCGCCACCAGCTCGGCTTCCAGCGTCCGGAGCAGGGCGCGGAGCTCGATCTCCCGGAGATCGTCCCGGAAGGCCACGTCGAGCACGTGGCCCGCGAGGGGGGCGGCGGCCGTCGGCGGGCTGGTGAGGGTCCGGTAGTCGGCGGGGGCGGCTCCGAGGCTCTGCCAGACGATCAGGCCCGCCAGGCCGGCGGCCAGCGCGGTCTGGGGGATCAGCACCCAGCGCCCCCAGCCCGGCGGCGCGGTCAGCCAGTCGCGCAGCCGCGACCAGGGGCTCTGCGCCGGGACCCGTCCGGCCGTGCCCGCGCCGAGCTGTGCCATCAGGGACGCGAGGTGCGCGGGGCCCGGCTCCCAGCTTTCCTGCCGCGTCCGGCGCACGGCGGCCTGCAGCTCCGCGCAGTCGGCGAGCTCCTCTTCGCAGATCCGGCAGCTCGACAGGTGGGCAGAGACCAGCTGCGACTCGGCCTCCTCGAGCGTCCCGTTCACGTACCAGGGCAGCAGGGCGTAGGCCCGCTCGTGCTCGGCGGTGGCGAAGGCGTCAGTCGCCACGGGGGGACCTCCGTTCAGTCGCCACGGGTGTCCTCCCGCCGCGGTGCGTCCTTGCCCAGGGCGCGACCCAGGTGTTTGCGGGCGTAGTACATGCGCGTCTTCACGGTGTTCACCGGGCAGCCGAGGACCTCCGCGATCTCCGCGTAGGAGCGTCCCTCGACGAAGGTCAGCTCGACCACGGCCCGGTGGTCCTCCGATAGCCCCTCGAGGGCCCGCTTGAGGGAGCGCATCCGGTCGCGCTCCAGGAGTGCGGTCTCGGGACTGGCCGCGGCCGTCTCATCGGGAACCTGCTCGCCGAAGGGCTCGTCCGAGAGGGTCTCCCGCCCGCGGCGACGCGCGCTGCGCAACGCGTTCAGGGCCTTGTTGTGGGCGATGCCGAACAGCCAGGTGGAGACCCGCGCGCGGCCGTCGTAGCGACCGGCACTCTGCCAGACGGTGAGCATCACGTCGCTCAGGGCCTCCTCGGCAAGGTCGGAGCGACCGACCATCCGCCACAGATAGCCGCCCAGCCGGCGCGCGTAGCGCTGGTACAGGGCCTCGAACGCGCGCCGATCCTGCTCGGCGACGCGTTGCAGGAGTGCCCGGTCGGTCTCGTCCTCGGACGAGGTCGGTTGCGTGTGCCGCATCGGCCCCTGGCCAGACCCGGGGGGCCGCGCGCCGCGGCCGCTCCGGCGACCGGACTCTACCACCACTCGTCGTTCTCCCTGCATCGGCCCGAGGTTCGATTCGAGGTGCACGATCGGTCAGGCCTTCCGGAAGGAGCTCCAGATCACCGCCCCCGCACGCTCGACCGGCGTCGGGCCATCTGCCCGGGCCTCCCGGGGGGGCTCCACCCCCGCCACCAGCAGCCAGCCCTGCGGGCCTCGGCCGATCCGGGTGCGTACGGCGAGCTGCCGGCTGCCCACGATCTGGTCCGTCGTGGCCGCCCAAGCCGCGCCGAGCCGACCCGCAGCCGGGGTGGGGATGGGGGACAAGGGGCTCCGACTCGGCGCCGGCTGCTCCCGCGAGAGGGAGCGGAGGAATGCGCGGCGGAGGCCCTCCGGTCCGCGGACTCCGCTCGCTGCCAGCGTCCAGACGGCGACCTGGCCCTCGGCCGCCTCGCCGGCGGCGAAGAGGCAGATGCGACGGCGGGTCTCGTCGGTGTCCTCCATGGCCAGCGCCCGCCACGAGCTCGGATAGAGGAAGTGGAAGCCGAAGGGCTCGCCCTGGATGAAGCGTCGCAGCGGTCCCGGGCGCGCGATCGTCTCGAGCGCCCGGCTGGGCGGCCCGGTGCTCGGGATGGGCTCGGAGCGGGTGTCGGCATCGGCGGCGAACATGATCTCTTCTCCCTCGCGGTTCGCCCGATGGGTCGCCGCCGGCGCCCCGCAGGTTCGAAAAGATCAATGATTTCGAGCTTGTGAACTACATCACAGGCGCCGGTCCAGGAACTCCCGGATCGCCTGGGCGAGGGCCTCGGGCGCCTCGCTGGTGAGGGCGTGGCGGGCGTCGGGGATCTCGAGCGCCTCGGAGCGCGGCAGCAGCGCGTGCAGACGGGCGATGCCCTCCTCCAGTCCGCCCCCGTCGTCCCGGGCGCCGCGGATCAGCAGCACGGGCCGCTCGATCCCGGACGCGATGTCGAAGAGGCTGGAGCCGACGGAGTCCGCCGCCATGTCGTAGTACATGCGGACGAAGCCGGGCCCCATGACCTCCCGGTAGTAGGCGAACTTCTCGGCGAGCAGGCGCTCGCGGTCCGGGTTGTCGCGGCGGAACCAGAAGCGGGAGTGGACCCGGATGGCTGGCCAGAACAGCGCGTAGGAGCCGGCGGTCCGGATGAACGCGGCCAGGCGCGGTCGGGCCTCCCAGGCGCTACCCGGGCCCCAGGCGACCACCCGGTCGACGCGCGCGGGCGTGTAGCGGGCCAGGCGCAGGGCCAGGTTGCCTCCGAGGCTGCCCCCGGCCAGGTGCACCCGCTCGAGCCCCAGGGCGTCGAGCAGGCCGAGGACCACCGCGCGGTAGAAGGCGAAGGAGTAGGGGCGGTCCGGCTTGTCGGAGTAGCCCTTGCCCGGGAGGTCGGGCAGCACCACCCGACGGCTTGCCGCCAGGGGCGCCACCAGCGCGTCGTAGTCCTCGATGCGGGCGGTGTGGCCGGGGAGGACGAGCACGGTCTCGGCGTCGCGCGGGCCCTCGTCCACGAAGCGCAGGCGCAGCCCGTCCACCCGCACGTCGCGCTGGGCGAAGGGTGTGGCCGACACGGCCTCGGGTCGGCGGAGGCCCCGATCCGCCGGCGGCGCGCACCCGCTCAGGGCGGCCCACGGGGCGAGGGCGATGGCCATGGCGATGCCTCCGACGCGCACGCCCCGATTCTCCCACGCGCACGGCCTCGGCGCACGGACCTGGCATCGGGCGCTGGGCTACGCTCGGCGCTGTCGTGCGTGCCCTCCGCCTCGTCCCGCTCGCGACCTCCGCCGTCGTCGCCGCGTTGGCCCTCGCGCCGGCGCCCGGCGGGGCGGAGCCGCCGAACCTCCTCCTGCTCGTCGCCGAGGACCTGAGCCCGCGGATCGGCGCCTTCGGCGATCCCGTCGCGCGGACTCCGCACCTGGACCGGCTCGCGGCCGAGGGCGTGCGCTATCCCAACACCTTCACCACCGCGGGCGTCTGCGCCCCGAGCCGCGCCGCGTTGATCACGGGCATGCACGCCATCGCCATCGGCGCCCAGCACATGCGCAGCTCGAGTCGCCCGGCCGGGGGGTACCGGAGCGTGCCGCCGCCCGAGGTGAGGGCCTTTCCGGAGCGCCTGCGGGCGGCGGGCTACTACACCTTCGTCACCGAGAAGCTCGACTACCAGTTCAGCGGGGTCCGGCCCGGGAGCGGCCCCTTCACCGTGTGGGACGCGGAGGGCGGCGAGGCGCTCTGGGCCCCTCGCGCGGCGGGCCAGCCCTTCTTCGGGATGCTGAACTTCCTGGAGACCCACGAGAGCGGAATCTTCACACCCCTGGGCCACTGGCCCCACAGCGGCATGCACCTGCTCGTGCAGCTCTACCGGGTCTGGCGATTCGGCTGGCCCGGCGGCGACGTGCCCACGCGGCCGGCGGACGTGCCCGTCCCGCCCTACTACCCCGACACGCCGACGGTCCGGGCCGACCTGGCCCGGCACTACGACAACATCCAGCAGATGGACGCCGCGGTGGGCGCCGTGCTCGGCCGGCTCGAGGCCGACGGCCTGGCCGACCGCACGGTCGTGATCTGGACCACGGACCACGGCGACGGGCTTCCGCGGGCCAAGCGCGAGCTCTTCGACGCCGGCCTGCGGGTGCCGATGATCGTGCGCTGGCCCGCGGCGCTGCGGCCGGCCGGTGCCGAGCCCGGCTCGGTCGACCCGCGGCTCGTGAGCTTCGTGGATCTGGCCCCCACGCTGCTCGCGCTGGCGGGTGCGCCCGCGCCCGCCCGGCTGCACGGTCGCAGCTTCCTCTCGGGCGAGCCCCGTCGCTACGTGTACGCGGCCCGGGATCGCATCGACGAGGTGCCCGACCGCCAGCGCGCCGTTCGCGACGCGCGCTTCAAGTACATCCGCAGCGAGGTTCCGGAGCTGCCGGGAGGACACCCGCTGGCCTTCCGGGACAACCTCGAGACGGTGCGCGAGCTCCGGGCCCTGCACGCGGCGGGCCGGCTCGACGCGGCCCAGCGCGCCTGGTTCGAGCCGCCCGGTGCGGAGCGCCTGTTCGACCTCCGGGACGATCCCCACGAGCTGTACGACCGGGCGGAGGACCCCGCCTACGCGGCGCACCTCGCGCGCCTGCGCCGCGCCCTCGACGCGTGGCTCGCCCGGATGGGCGACGGAAGCGACGAGCCCGAGGACGCCATGGTGGCCCGGATCGCGCCGCGGGGACGAGCGGAGGTGACGCCGGCGCCCGAGGTCGTCGCCGAAGCCGGCCGGGTGCGTCTGCACACCGCGACCCCCGGCGCCTCCCTCGGCTATCGCCTCGGCGACGGCCCCTGGCGCCTCTACACGGGGCCGTTCCCGCGGCCCGCGGACGTTGCGGTCCGCGCCAAGGCGGTTCGCTACGGCTGGGAGGAGAGCCCGGAGGCGCGGCTCCGCCCCTGATCCGCGCCCGCCGTGGCGCTCGCTTCGGGTAGTATGGTCGCCCGATCTCGAGGAGTGCCGCGATGGACGGAAAGGTGGGCTCGTTGATGCCGGGTCTCGGCGAAGACAACCCCGCGCTGTAGGGAGGGTCGTGCGCTTCGTCGTCCGGGCGTTTCTGGCGCTGCTGCTGCTGCCGATCGCGGCCGTCGTCGTCTACCTGGCCGTGCTGTTGTGGAACGGGAGCCGCGGCCAGTTTCCGCCCGAAGGCGACGCCGCGGAGGCCCGCCGCCCGCCCGCGGCGGTCGCCGCCGAGGCCGCGCGCCAGACCGGGGCCCGGGCTGCCGTGGAGCGGGCCCAGGCGCCCCAGATCCTCTTCGGCGACCTCCACGTCCACACCATCTACTCCGCCGACGCCCAGCTCCAGGCCGGCCAGATCCGGGGGCGGGCCCGCGCCAGCCCGCCCGCCGACGCCTGCGACTTCGCGCGCTTCTGCTCCCAGCTCGACTTCTGGTCGATCAACGACCACGCCGAGAGCCTCACTCCCGATACCTGGAGCCGGACCGTCGACGCGATCCGGCAGTGCAACGCCCTGGCCGGCGATCCGGCGGATCCGGACATGGTCTCCTTCCTCGGCTGGGAATGGTCCCACAACCGCAGCGACCCGGAGGTGCACTACGGCCACAAGAACGTGGTCCTGCTCCACACCGAGGAAGGTCGGATCCCCGCGCGGCCCATCGGGTCGGACCGCGGCGCGCCCTGGATGTTCCTCGGCATGGGGGTGATCGCCCCGTTCTACGGCGAGGGCGGCCTCGGCAACTGGGCCGACTTCCACCGCTACGCCCGGCAGCAGCTGGCGCTGGAGGACTGTCCCGCGGGCGTCCCCGTGCGGGAGCTGCCGTCGGACTGCCGGGAGTCCGCACCGGACCCGGCGGTGCTGTTCGAGAAGCTCGCCGACTGGGGTCTTCCCGCGGTCGTGATCCCCCACGGCCTTGCCTGGGGGATGACGAATCCGCAGCACGCCGACCTGGCCGGCCAGCTCGAGCTCCACGATCCGCGCTGGCAGCCGCTCCTCGAGGTCTACTCGGGGCACGGGACCTCCGAGGTCTACCGTGCCTTCTCGCGACCCCGACCGAGCGATGCGGGCTGGCGCTGTCCCCTCGATGGAGAGGGCATCGAGCTGTGCTGTGAGCGGGCCCAGGCCCTGGCGCGGGAGCGCTGCGAAGACCCGGGGAGCGACGCCTGCGAGCGAAAGGTTGCCGCGGCCCGCGACGCCGTGGCGGCCCGGCCGGGCTACTTCTCGCCGGTGGATGCGGTCCCCGGCACCACCCTGGCCGACTGGGGCGACTGCGGCAATCTGCGCGACGCCTTCCTGCCGGCGTTCGTCTACCGCCCCCGCCAGAGCGTCCAGTACGCCTACGCCCTCGGCAGCGTCGACGGCCACGCGACCGATGCCCGCTTCCGCTGGGGGATGATCGGCGCCAGCGACAACCACCGCTCGCGCCCGGGCACCGGCTACCACGAGGGCAGCCGGCAGATCATGACCGACGGCGTGCCGTACCCCCTCCCGGACGACCTCATGGACCGGCGGGGCTCGTCGTACTACTACACCGGCGGGCTCACCGCCGTGCACGCCGAAGGTCGCGATCGGGCGTCGATCTTCCAGGCCCTGCGCGAGCGCCGCGTCTACGCGACCTCGGGCGACCGCATCCTGCTCTGGTTCGACCTGCTCGCGCCGGACGGCACGCGCCGGCCCATGGGCTCGGAGGTGTCGCTATCCAGTGTCCCCCGCTTCGAGGTCCGCGCCGTGGGCGCCTGGGAGCCGCAGCCCGGCTGCCCCGACTTCGCGGAGCGGGCGCTGGGGGCCGAGCGGATCGCCGCGCTGTGTCGCGGCCACTGCCACCACCCCTCCGATGTCCGCAAGCCGATCACCCGGATCGAGGTGGTGCGCATCCGGCCCCAGCGGGCGCCCGACGAGTCGATCCGGGCCCTGATCGAGGACCCCTGGCGCGTGCTGCCCTGTCCGGCCCTCGGGGAGGGCTGCGTGTCGGCGTTCGAGGATCCCGGGTTCTCGCGGGAGACGGTCTACTACGTGCGGGCCGTCCAGGCACCGTCGCCGGCGGTCAACGGCGACCCGCTGCGCTGCGAGCGCGATGCGCGCGGTCGCTGCGTGCGCGCGGAGCCCTGCGGCCTGCTGCCCGACGGCACCCCCGACGACTGCCTCGCGCCCGTCGAGGAGCGGGCCTGGTCCTCGCCCATCTTCGTCGACGCGGCTCAGGGGCGGAGCCGGTAGCGGATCGGCATCCGCTTCACGCCGCCGAGGAAAGAGGAACGCATGCGCTCCGGGGGGCCGGCCAGCTCCACGTGCTCGAGCCGCTCCGCGAGCGCCCGGAAGATCACCCGCAGCTCGAGCCGGGCCAGGTTGGCGCCCAGGCAGAAGTGCTCGCCGATGCCGAAGCCCAGGTGGGGGTTCGGCCGGCGGTCCACCCGGAACGCGTCCGGGTCCTCGAAGACCTCCTCGTCGCGGCAGGCCGACGGATAGAAGAGGCACAGGGACTCCCGCGCCCGGATCTTCCGGCCGCGGATCTCCACGTCCTCCACGGGCGTGCGGCAGAACTGGATCACCGGCGCGGTCCAGCGCACGATCTCCTCCACGGCTGTGTCGACCCCGTCCGGGTTCGCCCGCAGCTTGGCCATCTCGGCGGGGTTCTCGATCAGCGCGAGCAATCCCCCGCTCGCGGCGTTGCGGGTCGTCTCGTTTCCGGCAACCACCAGCAGCAGGAAGTACGAGAGCAGCTCGAAGGGCGGGATGAACCCGCCGTTCACCTCCGCGTTGGAAAGCACGCTGACCATGTCGTCGCGCGGGCTCTGTCGGCGCTCCGCCCCGAGCTTCAGGAAATACTCGAAGAGGCCGGCGCGGGCGTCCTGCACCGAGTCGATGGGCTCGTCGCCGGTCTGGAACTCCGGATCGGAGGCGCCCGCGATCTGGTTCGTCCAGCGGAACATGAGCGTCCAGTCCTCGCGGGGGACGCCCAGCATGTCCGCGAGCACCGAGAGGGTGACGGGCGCCGCCAGGTCGGCGACGAAGTCCCCGGTGCGCTCCTCGCCGTCGCCGGCCATGGCGTCGAGCGCCTCCCGGGTGATGCGCTCCACCTCCTGGCGCCGGCGCTCGATGGCGCGCGGCGTGAACCAGCCGCTCGCCGCCTTGCGGAACGCCGCGTGTTCCGGCGGATCCATATTGAGCAGGTGACGGGCCAGGCGCCGCTCCCCCTCCACCGGGGCGCCCTGCTCGAAGATGGCGAGGCGCGGCGCGTTCAGGAAGCGCTCGGGCTGTTTGGAGATCCGGACGATGTCGGCGCGCTTGGTGACGGCCCAGAAGCCTACGCCGCCGGGCACGTCGAACCAGTGGATCGGGGACTCCTGGCGCAGGCGCTTCCAGGCGGCATGGGGATAGCCGTCGCGGGCGTACGTGTCGGGACCGATGACGTCGAGCAGGTCGAGGGACGGATCCGTGGACATGGACGGAGGTATAGCAATCGCGTGAAGAGATCGGGGGCTGGCGTCCTTGCGCCCATGGCCGGCTCGGTTTGGGATAGACTGGACGCTCGGCGGAGCGAGGAGCGGGACCATGCGGAGTGGATGCGATCGGCGCAAGCGGTGCGGATGGATCGCATTGGCCGCGGTTGCGGGCCTGTGCCTCTCGCCTGTCGTCTCGGCCCGGGCTGCCGATCTCCCCGCTCCCACCGCGCCGGACGCTTCGCGGGTGTCCAGCGCCGTCCGCGAGGCGATCGCTCGAGACGGGCGGGCGCGGGTGCTCGTGGAACTCGCGCTTCCGTTCACACCCGAGGGACGGCTCTCCCCGACCGATCGCGGCTTCCAGCGCCTGCGAATCCTCGACGAGCGCCGTCGCCTGCTGGACGGCCTGGCCGGGCCCGGCCTCCAGGTCGGCCGCACCTACGAGACGTTGCCCTTTGCCTCCCTCGAGGTGGACGCCGCCACGCTCGCCCGGCTCGAGCGTTCTCCGCGGGTCCGCTCGGTGCGCCCGAACCGCTGGCTGCGGCCCAACCTCGACATCACGGTGCCCGTGGTCCAGGGCGACATCATGCGACAGATCGGGATGGATGGGGCCGGGCAGGTGGTGGTGGTGGCCGACACCGGGGTGTTCGCGGAGCACTCGAACCTCCAGGGCAAGCTCGTCGGCGAGGCCTGCTTCGCCGAGGGTCCGCCGAGCCCCTTTTTCGGCCACTGTCCGAACAACCAGGATTCCATGATCGGGGACATGGCCGGCCGCCACTGTACCTACTCCGACGAGTGTTTCCACGGCACCCTCGTATCCGGGATCGCGATCGGTGAAGGGCACGCGCTCGACGGGGTGGCGACAGGGGCAGACCTGATCTCGATCTTCATCGCTTCCCGCGTCGACGACGCCGGCTTCTGCGCGCCGGATCCCGCTCCCTGTCCCCGCATCGCCGAGAGCGACATCACGGCGGCCCTCGAGGAGGTCTACACCAACTTCCGCTTCTCCCACACGATCGCCGCCGTCAACCTGAGCGTCGGCGGATTGGCCTACACCACCGAGGCCGCCTGCGACGCGGCGAGCCCCGCGCTCAAGGCCGCGGTCGACAACCTCCGGTCGGTGGACATCGCCACGGTGTCCTCCTCGGGGAACGCCGGGCTGGACGACGCCATCGGCAGCCCGGCGTGCATCTCCTCGGTCGTCAGCGTGAGCGCCACTCGCGAGGACGATACGGTGCCCGGCTATCCCAACGTGGCGTCCTTTCTCGACCTCTTCGCTCCCGGAGACCTGATCTCGGGTCCCCGCTACACGGGAGAGTTCAACTACATCACGGCGTCCGGGACCTCGTTTGCAGCGCCCCATGTCGCCGGTGGATGGGCGACGTTGCGACAGGCGGCGCCCACGGCGAGCGTCGACGAGATCCTCGCGGCGCTGCAGGCCACGGGCGTGCCGATCACCGAGGCGGGCATCACGAAGTCGCGCATCGCGCTCTTCGAAGCCTTCGTCGCGCTGACGGCTGCGTGCAACAACGGCGTGGACGACGACGGCGATGGCTTCATCGACTACCCGGCGGACGTGGGCTGCGTCGATGCCTTGGGGATCACCGAGAATCCCGTCTGCCAGGACGGGCTCGACAACGACAACGACGGCGGCTGGGACTTCGATGGTGGTGCCGCCGCCAACGGGGGCGTGCCCCTGGGACCGGCGGATGCGGACTGCGTGGCGCCGAACGCGGGAGAGGCCCAGGGCTGCGGCCTGGGCGCGGAGCTCGGGCTGCTGGCGCTGGTTCTTCTGGGCCGTCCGCGGCGCGTGCGGCGCCCGGCGTCGCGTCGCGCCTAGCGTTTACGCGTCCCGTCTAGGGTGCACGCGTCTCGTCTAGCGTTCACGCGTCTCGTCTAGCGTTCACGCGTCTCGTCTAGCGTGCACGCGTCGCGTCGGCCTGGCGCTCAGGCGTCGGGCGACTTGCCGCAGTGCGGGCACGGATCGGGTCGCCACTCCGGCGGAGGCGAGGCGGACGCCGCCGTGATGATCTCCCGGGCCTCCTCGGGGGTCACGCCCAGCTCTTCCGCCAGTCGGTCGTAGGCCGCCACCTCCTTCGCGGTCAGCACGCCGTCGGACAGGGCGGCGCGGGCCTCGTCGTGGAGGCGTCGGCGATGGCGCCGCTGGATCTGGATGAAGCCCGAGGTCATCACGCCCGTGGGTAGCGCCACCACGCCGACGCCCACGATCATCACCACGGCCGTGAACAGCTTGCCCAGGGGCGTGATCGGCGTGACGTCGCCGTAGCCCACGGTGGTGAGGGTCGCGACGGCCCACCACATCGCGGCGGGGATCGAGCCGAAGGCCTCGGGCTGGACCTCGTGCTCCACCAGGTAGATGCCGCTCGCCGCCAGGGTCATCATCGCCGTCAGGATGACCAGCGCGGTGCCGAAGGCCTGCTGCTCGGCGCGCAGCACCTCGATCAGCGACCCCAGGGCCCCCGAGTAGCGGACGAGCTTCAGCACCCGGAGCAGGCGCAGCACGCGGAGGAAGCGCAGGTCGAGGGCGTAGAAGGCGGAGAGGTAGTAGGGGGCGATGGCCGCGAGGTCGATCAGGGCGGAGGGCGAGAGTGCCCAGCGCAGACGACCGCTGCGGACGCTCGACCGCTCGACGGATGCCCAGAGGCGGACGAGGTACTCGGCGGTGAAGACGAGCACCGACACGTCCTCGAAGCGCGCGAAGGTCCAGGCCCAGCGGCGATGGAGCTCGGGCACCGACTCGAGCACGACCGCGGCGACATTCGCGCCGATCAACAGGATGAGCGCCGTATCGACGGCGCGGGACCTGGGGTCGCCGCCGCCCGCATCCTCGAGGAGCTCCCACACGCGGCGGCGTACGCGGCCCCGGCTGCGAGCGGACACATCCATCTCCCGCTTCTCGGACGATCCGCCGGCTTCCCGGAGGAGCCCCGCGGCCGGATCGGCCGCGCGGGCATCCTTCTCCGGGTTTCCCTCGATCCCCGCGTCGGGGATGTCGCGGACGCGGGCCTCGAGCGTCCCGCGCGCTACGTTGCGGACCGGGACGAATTCGAGGTGTCCGTGTCTCCCTTCGCCTCCCGGGCGCGCATCGCCTTCGCCACCACCGTCCTCGACGGCACGGAGCACGAGGACGTGGATCGGCCCTACCACGAACGGTCCTTCGCCGAGGCCGGGATCGCGGTCGACCATCCCATCTGGCACGACCCCGCGGTGGACTGGTCCGCCTACGATCTCGTGGTCATTCGTTCGACCTGGGACTACACGACCCGCCTCGCCGACTTCCAGGCCTGGCTCGACCGGGTGGCGGCCACGACCCGCGTGGCGAACCCGCCCGCGGTGATCCGCTGGAACCTCGACAAGCGCTACCTGCTGGAGCTCGCCGAGCGCGGGGTTCCGGTGATCCCGACGGACGTCGCCGAGACGGCGCCCGGGGTGGCGGACGCCCTGGCGCGGCACGGGGACCGGGAGGTGGTGGTGAAGCCGGTGGTCTCCGCCGGCAGCCGCCACACCGGCCGCTTCCGCGCCGACGCGGCGGCTGCCCGGGCCCTGGCCGAGGTGATCTTCGCCGAGGGCGTGGCGGTGATGGTGCAGCCCTTCGCCCGCTCGGTGGCGGAGGCCGGCGAGGTATCGCTCGTGCTCTTCGACGGGGAGGTCTCCCACGCCTTCCGCAAGGGGCCGCTGCTGGCGGCGGGTGGCGGCTTCGTGGGGGGCGCCTACCGGGAGGACATCTCGCCCCGGGAGGCCGACGCCGATCAGCGCGCCGTCGCGGCCCGCTGCGACGCCGCCGTTCGCGCCGTGTGTCGGGAGCGCCTGGGGGTGGACGAGGCCCTGCTCTACGCGCGCTACGACCTGGTGCGGCTGGACGACGGTCGCACGGCGCTGCTCGAGGCCGAGCTCTTCGAGCCGGCGTTCTTCCTGAACGTCGCGCCGGCGGGGGCGGCCCGCTTCCGGCGCGCGGTGCTCGAGCGGGCTCAGTCCTCGCCGCCGTCCTCGCCGGTGCGGTAGTCGCCGAAGGGCTCGTCCCGATCCTGCAGCGCTCCGGTCAGGCCCTTCTTCGAGATCTGACCCAGGAATGCGTGCATGCTCTTCTGGTGGGTGCCCAGGGCGCAGAGCTCGGAGCCCGCGCGGATGCCGGTGTGAAGACCCATGATCTCCATCTGCCGGTGCACGACCCGCTTGTTGAGCTGGACCATGTCTTCGGGCACCGATGCGATGCGCTGGGCCACCTCGAGCACGCGCTTCTCGAGCTCGTCGGCCGGGAAGGAGGCGTTGGCCCAGCCGAGCCGCGCCGCCTCGATCCCGGAGATCGAGTCGCCCGTGAGCATCATCTCCATGGCCTTGCGCATGCCCACGAACCAGGCGTGGAAGTGGTTGTCCGGCACGCCGAAGCGGACGGCCGGGTAGCCCATCTGGGCGTCGTCGGCCATGTAGACCAGGTCGCAGCAGGTGGCGAGCTCGCTGCCGCCGGCCAGGCAGAAGCCGTGCACCTGGGCGATGACGGGCTTGGCCAGCTCCCAGATGCTCATCCAGCCCTGGGTGACGTGGCGGGGCCAGTGGCCGTCGCCGCCGGCCGTGTACCAGGGCAGCTCGTGGCCCTCGTTGCCGCCGCCGAGGTCGTAGCCCGCGGAGAAGCACTTGCCGGCGCCGCGGACGATCATCACGCGCACCTCGGGGTCCGAGTCGGCCTCCTGGAGCGCGCGGATGATGCCACCGCGCAGGGGATGGTTCAGGGCGTTCCGCTTCTCGGGGCGGTTCAGGGTGATGCGGCGGATGGCCGGGGCGGGATCGTCGACCCGCACGACGTCGGAGCTCATGCGTACCTCCTTGCTCTCGCGCGGGGGTCATACCACGTTTCCGCGGCGGCCTACAACTCGGGCCCTCCGGAGGTCGCCTCCCGGCGCAGCAGGGTGCGGTAGGCCCGGATCATGGAATGCCACGAGGCGCCCGGGCGCAGGCTGCCGACCGCGATCTGATAGCGGAAGTCGTGGCTGAGGGCGGCATCGGCCGTCGGGATGCGGCGCTTCATGGCGGCGTCGGGATCCAACGACCGCTCGACGATCCGCTCCACGCGGAGGCCGGCCATTACGCCCTGCTGTGCCCGGTCCAGCGCCCGGGCCACGCTCAGGTACGAGCCGATGAAGCTGTTCACCAGGAATACCCGCTCCGGGCCCTTCCACGCCCGGGCCTGCTGGCAGGGGTCCCCGTGATAGACGTCGGGGATGGGGGCGCAGACGGCCCAGTCCTCGCCGCGCTCCCGGGCGGCCCGATGCAGCGCAAAGGCCAGGGCCGGGTCGTGGCTCAGGAACAGCGCCCGGCGCCCGTGGGCCTCCTCGTGGGCGAGGGCGATCACCTCGTCGTGGCGATCGATGAAGCCGGCTTTCGACGTGCCGGTCTTGGCCAGCAGGTTGTGGCCGCTGGCGCCCAGCCAGACGACCAGGAGGGCGCCCCCCACGAGCTTCACGGGCCTCCAGGAGGTCGCCGCCCAGGCGACGGCCAGCAGGTACGCGTAGATCGGCCCGAGGAACAGCAGGCTGCGCGGCTTGTAGCCGACCCCCGTGACCACCGCGCCGGCGAAAACCAGCACGTAGAAGCCCAGGAGCACGAGCCAGGCGGGATTGGCGCGCCCCACGAGCCGAACGGCGCCACCGGCCTCCCGGACGGCGACGCGCACCCGCCCTACGAGTCGGGCGAAGAAGAAGAGCGACACGAGCCCCACCGGGAGAGCGACCGGATGCCAGGGAAGGACGGCCTGCCCCGCGACCGCGCCGGGCGGGAGCTTGACGAGGGCGAGCAGGATCGACCGCTGTCCACCGCCCTGTGGCAGATGGACCGTCCACAACGGAGCCACCTGGGGCGCGAAGAGGAGGCCCGCCACCAGGCCGATGACGGCGATCCGTACGACCGAGCCGCGGTCGATCGGATAGCGGAGCAGCCATGCCACGGCGAGTGCGGGCGACAGGAACAGGATCAGGTAGTTCACGTAGAGCAGCGCGCCGAGCAGCAGGCCGAGCCCGACACAGACGGCCATCGATGGCGGTCGGAGCCGCCCGTCCTCCGGCTCGCGGTGGAGCGAGAGGGCCACGGCGAGGACGGCGAGCACGCCGCCGGCGAGATAGGGCTGCCAGCGCAGGGAGCTTCCCCACATGAGGATCTGGGGATGGAGGAAGGCCACGCCGGCGAACAGCAGCGCGGGGGCGCCGCGCAGGACGCCGCCGGCCAGCAGCGTGCCCACGAAGATCGCGATCCCGAGCATGCAGATCAGCAGCGGGCCGAGGCCCGCCCAGCGCGGCGTTCCCGCCAGGCCGAGGAACAGGTGTCCCAGGGCGTACTGGCCCGGCGGGTGCACGTCGCCCGCGTTGGCCCGGGCCCAGAGCGTCGGCAGCGTCTCCAGGAACAGCTCGAACGAGCCCACCTCGTCGTCGTACAGGTTGCGGAGGCTCAGGAAGACGAGGGAGAAGGCGAGGGAGGCCAGCAGCGTGCCGGCGAGGATCCCCGCCTCAGTGCGCCCGACGCGCACCGACCAGGGTCCCGACCGCCTCGGCCAGGCCGTCGGGGGTGAGCTCGAACATCGGGAACAGGCGCTGGATCACCCGGCAGGTGTGGCTGTGGTCCCAGCTGCCGCGCGGATCCGGGTTCACCCAGACCGCGCGCTGGAAGTGGTCGGCGATGCGTCGCAGCCAGTCGATGCCGCGGGTCTCGGTCATCCGGCGGGGGTCGATGTTGCCGTACGCCTCCAGCAGCTCGGCCGGGTGCATGGCCGCGTCGCCCACGATCATCACCTTCCAGCGCTCGTCGAGCTGGCGGAAGAGGTCGCCCGTGGGGATGGCCTCGCGCCGCAGCAGGCGGGCGTTGGTGCCCAGCAGCTCGTAGGGGCAGTTGTGGAAGTAGTAGGCCCGGAAGTCTCGCAGGCCGTGCTCCTCGTGGAGCGCCGTCAGCAGCCGGCTCACCGGCTCGTAGTACGGGTCCATGGTGCCGCCCACGTCCATCAGCAGCAGCAGGCGCACGTCGTTGCGGCGCTCGGGGCGGAAGACCAGCTCGATCTCGCCGGCGTTGCGGCAGGTCTCGTCGATGGTCTCGTCCAGGTCCAGCTCCGAGGCGGGGCCGGTGCGGGTGAGCTGGCGCAGCTTCCGCAGCGCCATGCGCGTCTGGCGGACGTCGAGGGTGAGGTCGCTGCGGTAGTCCTTGAAGCGGCGCTCCTCGGCCACCTTCATGGCCGAGCGGTTGCGCCCCGGTCCGCCCACGCGCATGCCGGTGGGGTGTTCGCCGCCGTGGCCGTAGGGCGAGTGGCCGCCCGTCCCCACCCAGCGCCCGCCGCCGTCGTGACGCTCGGTCTGCTCGGCCAGGGTCTCGAGGAAGCGCTGCAGCAGCTCGTCGCTGGCCAGCCGCTCGAGCTCCGCGCGCTGCTCGTCGCTCAGGCCCTCGAACTCCTTGGCCTTCGCCAACCAGTCGAGCACCTCCTGCTCGATGTCGAGGGCGCCCTCCACGCCCTCGAAGACCTTCAGGAAGGCGCGGTCGAAGCTGTCGAAGAAGGTCTCGCTCTTCACGAGGCAGGCGCGGGAGAGGTTGTAGAAGCGACGCAGGCTCGAGCCGTGGAGGCCCTTGTCCAGGGCCTCCATCAGCGTGAGCCACTCCTGCATCCCGACCGGGACGCCCTCGTCGCGCAGCGCGTAGAAGAAGTCGAGGAACACGGCGCCTAGTTGTTGTACCGCGGGCCGAGCTGGCTCCACTCCTGGGGGTAGCGCCCCCCGCGGTCGTGGAACTGGTCCAGGGCCTCGTGGTCCTGCTCGTTCTTCAGCAGCGCGCCGAGGAACGGGATGTGGGCCTCGATGTCGTCGGCGGTCATGCCGGAGCGCAGCAGCACCGAGATCCAGTCGATCAGCTCGGAGGTGCTCGGCTTCTTGCGCAGCTCGCTCTGCTCGCGCAGCCAGTAGAACTTGAGCAGCACCTGATCGAGGAGGCGCGCGTCGAGCCGCGGGTGGTGCACGGCCACGATCTGCTCCATCAGCGGCTTGTCGGGGAACTCGATGAAGTGGAAGACGCAGCGGCGCAGGAAGGCGTCCGGCAGCTCCTTCTCGTTGTTGGACGTGATGATGACCAGCGGGCGCTCCCGGGCGGCGACCTCGTCCCCGGTCTCGGACACCGTGAAGCGCATCTCGTCGAGCTCGCGGAGGAGGTCGTTCGGGAACTCGAGGTCCGCCTTGTCCACCTCGTCGATCAGGAGCACGTGGCGCTCGTCGGCCGAGAAGCAGCGACCCATGGGGCCGAGCTTGATGTAGGCGCGGATGTCGGCCACGTCGCCCTCGCCAAAGCGGGCGTCGTTGAGCCGCTGCACCGTGTCGTAGACGTAGAGGCCGTCCTGGGCCCGGCTCGTCGACTTCACGTGCCACTTCTCGATCGGGAGCGAGAGGCCCTCGGCCACGTGCTGCGCCAGCAGGGTCTTGCCCGTGCCGGGCTCGCCCTTGATGAGCAGCGGGCGCTCCAGGGCGATCGCCGCATTCACCGCATCCACCAGGGCCGACGACGCGATGTAGCCGTCGGTGCCCCGAAACCGCAGGAAGTCGTGGGTGTCCGTCATGGCGCGGGAGTTTCGCTGATCCCGCGGGGGGCGTCGACCGTCGCAGCCAGTGCCGCGCAGGCGTACTGGGAGAGGTCGTCCCAGTCGAAGCGGAAGCGGGGCTTGGAGGGAAACGCGTCGGGGAAGGCCTCCTGGAGGAGCCCCAGGGTGTGGGTCAGCGCGAGAACGGCGTGGGGATTGATCGCGTAGGCCGCGGCCTGCTCCGCGACGAGCCGGCGGGTGGCCCCGGCCAGCCGCCACAGCGCGTCGACGGCATCGGCCTGGCGGTGGCCGAGCTGCGGGGGCAGGCGCACGAGCAGGTACGCGGCGTCCATGGTGTGGAAATGGGGTCGCTCGACGTCCCAGAGCCCGTTGTCGCGCTGCAGGGCCAGCACGGCGTCCACGATGCCGGACGCGCGGTCCGGCACCCGCCCGGCGGCGGCGTGGAGGGCGGTGTAGGCGAAGGTCCGACTGATCCCGGCCGGCGCGCCGCGGGGCCAGGTGCCGCGCCGGGGGTCCTGCTGCCGCCCCAGCTGATCCAGCACCGCGGCGACCAGATCGGAGGCCGGCCGGCTGGCGAGCAGCGGTGCGAGTCCGAGGACCTCGTGGTGGTTGCCGCTGCCGCCGGGCCCCCAGTCGAAGGACGCAAACCAGCGGGAGAGTGCCTCGGGCGAGGCGAGCGCCAGCAGGTGCCTCGGGGGGTGGAGCAGCTCGCCGCCCAGTAGTCGGAGGGCGCGGGCCGTCTGCCAGAGCGCGTGACCGTCGCCGTGGAGCTGGCCGCCGGGTCCCGGGTCGTGGGCGACGCGTCCGGTCGCCGGGTCCTGGACTCCCTGCAGGTAGCGGATCAGTCGGTCCGGAAAGGGAGCGCCCAGGTCGTCCTCGCCGGCGGCGTAGCGGAGCCAGACCACGTCGGTGCTGGCGAGGACGTTGGGCCCGATGGCCTCGCTCTGGCGGAAGCCGCCGCTCTCCGCGTCGAACAACGACCGGCACCAGGGACGCAGGGCCTCCCGGAACCCGTCGAGCAAGCGCGGGGAGGCGGGGAGGGCGGGATGGATCGAGAGTGGGAACGTCATCCCGGGCAGGGTAGACCGGCGCGCGCGCGAGCGGAGGGGTCGTTTCCCCGGAGCCCGCGGCATCGCGATAGAATCGTCGCGTGAACGCGTCCGTCCTTGCGGGTCTGGCGGGCCTCTCGCTGATCGCCTTCCTGGCAGGTGCCCTGGTGGTGCGGCCGCCGCTCGCCCCCCTGGCCCGCTCGCTCTACCTGTGTCTGCTCTGCTGCGCCCTCTGGACCATGGGCGAGATGCTGGCCTCCGAGGCCGACACGCTCGGCGCCAAGCGGATCGGGCTCACGGTGATGTACTCGGGCAGCATCTTCCTGCCCGCGGTCTGGGTGGTGACGGTGCTGCGCTGGGTACGCCTGCACGCGCCCGGAGTGCGGGCCGCGCCCTGTCCCTGGGAGCGGGTGCCCGTGGCCGTGGCCGCCGCCTTCTGGGTGCTCATGGTCACCGATCCCTGGCACGGTCAGTTCATCCAGCCGGTGATCCGCGCCCGCAACGTCTACGGGCCCGGGGTCTGGGCCCTGTTCGCGGTCGGCTACGCGCAGATGGCGGTGTCGGTGGCGCTGTGCGTCTACCTCGCCCGGGTGCACGAGGCCCGCGAGGTGCGGCGGGCCAGCCTGCTCCTGGCCGTCGCCGCCTGCGTACCCCTGGCGGCCCAGATCTTCTACGTGGCCTCCAGCACCTACACCTCCTCACGCTACACGGGCCTCAGCCTCGGCTTCACGTCCCTGGCGACGGCCTTCGCGATCTGGTGGGGGCGGGCCCTCTGGGTGATGCCCGTGGCGTTCGCGGAGATCCTGCGCCGGGACCAGGGCGGCGTGGTTCTCCTCGACCGGCGTCACGCGCCGGTCTACTGGAACGACGCGGCCTCGCGCCTGCTCTCCGATCCTCCGTTCCGCAGCGACGCGAACGCGCTCGATGCCCTGGCCGACCGGCTGTGGGATCTGGAGGCCGGGGGCCATCGGGCCGACGGCGCGGCGCTCCTGGCCGACCTGGACCGCGCTGGCGGCGCGGGACGGATCTACCGGGACGACCGCGGGCACGACGCCTGGCTGCGGGTGACCGCGCTCGACATCGGCGGGCTCGGCGTGGCCGCGCCGCGGGTGCTGCGGATCGAGGACGCGACCCGGGCGATCCGCGAGGCGCGCTCCCGGGAGGCGGTCGCGCGACGCCTCGTCGAGGCGGAGAAGCTGAAGAGCCTGACCCGCCTGGCGGGCGAGATCGCCCACGGCTTCAACAACCGGCTGGCGGTGATCCTCGGCAACGTCGAGTTCGCCCAGGACGAGGTGTCCCCGGGCTCGCCCCTGGCGAGCCTGCTCGGCGAGGTGCAGGAGGCCGCGGAGAGCGCCGCCGGCCTCACCCGCCAGCTGCTCGCGGTGGCCGGCCGCGCGCCCGCCGTGGTCGAGCGGGTCGCCCTGGGTCGGCTGGTGCAGCGGGTGACCGCGGCGCTCGCCGAGCAGGAGCAGGGCACCCTGGCCCTCGAGAGCGCCGCCGCCGAGGGGCCCTGGATCGAGGCGGACCCGCGGCAGCTCGAGCAGGCGCTGCTGGCCCTGGCGCGGAGCTTGCGCCGGCGGATGGGCTCGGCCCCGGGGCGCCTGGCGATCGAGGCCGGCGCCGACGACCGGGGGCCCTGGCTCTCGCTGACGGACTCGGCCGCGCCCCTCACGGCCGAGGAGCGCGCGCGCTGGCAGAACGGAGGCGACCTGGACTCGGTCGGGCTCCACGACGACGACCAGGGCGGTCTCGAGCTGGCGGCGGGCCTGGCACTGCTGCGCAGCAACGGGGGCAGGCTCGAGGGCACCCTGGAGCCCGGTGGCAACCGCATCGCCATCCGGTTCCGGCCGGCCGAGGTATCCGCCGGGCCCGAGCCGCGGCCCGTGTCCGGCGTGGAGCCGGCCGTGGAGCCGACGGGGCTGGGCGGTGGCCTGGTCCTCGTCGCCGACGACGATCCCATGGTGCGGCGCGTCGCCCAGGGCATGCTGGAGCGCCTCGGGTTCCGGGTGATCACCGCGGCCGACGGCCGCGAGGCCGTGGCGCAGGTCGCGGCGAGCCGGGACGCGCTCCGCCTGGTGGTGCTCGACCTGGTGATGCCGGAGCTGGGAGGCGCCGACGCCCTGCCCGCGATCCGGGCGCAGGCGCCCCAGCTGCCGGTGCTGCTGGCGAGCGGGTACGTGCCCGACGGTCCCGAGGCCGCCGCGGTGGACAAGGCCGACGCCTTCCTCGCCAAGCCGTACCGGATCGAGACGCTGCGCAGCGTCGTCCGCCGGCTGCTCGCCTAGCCGGGGCGGCCGCTGCATCGGCGCAGGCGGCAGGGGCCTTCGCTCAGGGTGCGCTCGCGTCCGCCACGGACCGCGCGATGGCGCCCGCCAGCTGGCGGACCAGGTCGATCTCGGCCGCCACCAGGCCCGGGTAGCCCCCGCTCGCGAGCGGTGCGGTGCGGACGAGGCGGAAGACCTGGGCGGGCTCGTCCTCGCTGCGGTGGTCGAGCCGCCAGCGCGCGACCAGCCGGGCCTTGCCGTCGAGCGTCCCGTGCAGCTGGTCGATGCGGACGTCCACCGCGCAGTCCCAGAGGCTGCGGCGGTCGGGATCGCCCTCGACGTCCACCTCGAGCGCGCGGCTGACCTCGGCCCGCAGCAGACGCCGCAGACCCTCCTCCAGGGGCTCCGCCCAGAGGTGGTGGCGCGCCGCGCGCACCGTGTGGGCCTCGGTCTCGACCACGACGCCGGGCTGGTCGAGGTAGGGCGCCACCTCCAGGCGGCCCAGCCCCACCCGGGCGGGCCGGGACCGCTCCAGTCGCTCGGTCTCGGGCGCGCGGAGCAGGTAGCGCGCGGGCTCGGGCGGCGGGGGGCTGGTGCAGGCGCTCGCCAGCCAGACCAGCATGGCCAGGCAAGGGAGCCTCATCGCCCCGGCGCCACCGGCTCGGGATCGGGCACGACCGGGCGCGGGAAGATCAGGCTGCTCGGCTGCGCCTCGATCGACCGGGCCAGGGCGTCGACCCCCTGCAAGGTGCGATCGAGCTCGGCGAGGGAGGCGTCGAGCGAGGCCGGCAGACCGCGCAGGGTGTCGCTCTCCGCCAGCGCCCGCAGCTCGGTGACGGTGGCCCGCAGCTCCAGAAGCGTGGCGTCGGCGGAGCGGGTGACGTCGTCGAGGGGCAGGTCGTTCAGCTTGTCCAGGAGCGCCGTCACCTGCTGCTCGAGGCCCTGGAGCCCGGTGGCGACGGTGGGGATGCTCGGGCGGTCCGCGAAGCGCGTCAGCTCGGCGCGTCGCGCATCCCGGAAGAAGTCGAGGGCGACGTACAGGCTCCCGGTCAGCAGGCTCCCGGTGGAGAGCGTGGCGCGCAGCCCGTTGTCGATGCCGGCGGCGATGGCGCGCTCCAGCGCGGCCACCCCCGCGGGCGAGTCCTCGAGGGCCAGCCGGGCCGGCTCGAGTCGGATCAGCACGGGAATCGGCGAGCCCTGTCCGCTGTCGCCCTCCGCGGCGAGCTCCTCGAGCAGCACCCGCTCCACCTCCCCCGCGCGCAGGCCGCGGTACTCGACGGGAGCGCCCGGCTGGAGTCCGCGCACGGACTGTCCGAACTCCACCACGTACTCCACGGCGTGGCGATAGGGGCGTTGGTTCACGCTCGGGAAGTCCGGGTAGATCTTGAACTCCACGCCGCTCTCCACCGGCCGGCCCGGAGCCACCTGCTCGGGCTGCCCGAAGGCGACGCCGCCGATCAGCAGCGACTCCAGCGAGCCCGTGGTGACCTCGATCCCCTGGGTCGAGACGTCGAAGGAGAGCCCGCTCGCGTTCCAGAACCGGGTGCTCGAGGTCACCAGGTCGTCGTAGGGCCGTCCGATGAAGGCGTTGTAGCGGACCTGCTGGGTGGCCACTTCGAAGGTGCTGCTCTCCACGCGTCCGACCTGGTAGCCCTTGAAGAGGATCGGATCTCCCGCGTTCACGGACCCGGCCTGGTCGCTGACCAGCGTGAGCTTCAGGCCCGGCGTCCCGACCGGGGTGACGGGCAGGTCGTCGAGCCCGACGAAGTGGTAGCGGCCGGGCTCGCCGGTGCCGGGGGCGAGCTCGATGTAGGCGCCGGAGACGAGCGTGCCCACCCCCGAGATCCCGCTCACCCCGATCCGCGGACGCACCACCCAGAACTGGCTGTCCTTGCGCAGGAGCGCCTCGGCCTCCGGCTGCAGGCGGGCGCTGACCACCACGCGCTCCAGGTCGCCGGTGAGCCGCACGCGCTCCACCAGGCCGACGTCGACGCTGCGGGCCTTGATCCGGGTCGCCCCCTCCTCGATGCCCTCGGCGGTGGAGAAGATGATCGTGATCTCCGGCCCGCGGTTCTGCACGCTGTAGACCACCATCCAGGCGCCGAGCAGCAGGGCCACGATGGGGACCAGCCAGATCGGCGACACCCGTCGCCGGCGATGCACCCGCGCGGGCTGCTCAGCCACCTTCGTCTCCCAGCTGATCCCAGATGAGGCGGGGGTCGAACCGCTCGGCCGCGAGCATGGTGAGGATCACCACGCCTCCGAATGCGACCGCGGCGGTGCCGGGCGTGATCCGGAGCAGGCCCCCGAGGTGGATCAGCGCCGCCAGCACGGTGACCACGAAGACATCGACCATGGACCAGCGGCCGATGAACTCGGTGACGCGGTACAGCTGGGTGCGCTCACGCGGCGAGGTGGCGTGCTTCCGCGCGACGCTCCAGCACAGCCAGCCCAGGATCAGCAGCTTGCCCAGGGGGACGAGCACGCTCGCCACGAAGATGATGGCGGCGATCGGGTAGGATCCCATCTCGAGCAGGAGCACCACACCGCCGAGGATCGTGCTGGCCTCCGTCCGTCCCAGCTGCTCGGTGTTCATGATGGGGAGCACGTTGGCGGGCACGTACAGCAGGGCCGCGGTCAGCAGCAGCGCGACCGTCTGCTGGAGGCTGTGGGGCCGGCGCGCGTGGAGCACGGCACCGCAGCGCGCGCAGCGTCGCGCTGCGGCGTCGCCCAGCTTGGTGCAGACGTGACAGCTGGTCAGGCCCTGTGCGGCGGCGGACGCGGCGGGAAAGGCGCTCATCGCGCGCACCGCTCGATCCCCTGCCAGATCTCCATGCGGTCCAGGCTCGAGACCGCCCCGGTGAAGCAGAGCGCGAAGCCGACGTAGGACCAGAACGAGACACCCAGCTCGACGTGGGCCATGTGGCCGATCTTCACCAGGCTCACGATCACCCCGATGATGAACACCTCGGCCATGCTCCAGGGGCCGAGCCCGAACAGGAGCCGGCCCGCCGGCACCAGCCAGGCCGCCTTCCTTCCCGACACCACGGGCCAGACCACGGCGAGGATCGTGGCCAGCATCAGACCCGGGAACACCACGATCGCCGCCAGCACCAGTCCGGCCAGGGCGGTCAGGCCCCCGCGGTGCAGCGCGACGGCGGTCTCGGGCAGGGTCATCACGTTCCCGAGGCCGCTGGACTCCAGGGCGAGGAAAGGAAAGGCGTTGGCCAGCAGCAGGAGCACGAGACCGGCCACGGAGAGCGCCAGCGCCCGGGAACCCGCCCCGGGCGTCCGGGACGCAAGCACGTGTCCGCAGCGCGGACAGGTCGCGCGCTCGCCCTCTCCCAGGTCCACGATGCGCACCAGGAGGTCGCAGTGGAGGCACGCGGTCCGGTCCGACATCGGCAGCGGCGGATTCAAGGACACCCCGTGACGCGCCGGGTTGCGCTCTCAGCGCCTTAAAGTAGCCCCGGAGCGCAACCGGATCGAGCGTCCCGGATTCGGTCCCTCGGACCCGCGAAGGAGATCTCGTGCCGCAGAGGCGCGGGCGCGGGCGCCGCCGCGGAGGAGGCCTGGCGCGGCTGGCTGCAGGTCGACCTCGTCCATCGCTCGGGCCCCGGCGACCGTCTGGTCTACGACCACGTCGGCGTGTGTCGCTTCGACCTGCCGCCCCGGCGAGCCGGTGGCCGAGCTGATCGGCGACCGGATCTGGAGCTCCGTACCACGGTCGAGCGCGAGGCCGTCCAGCCCGGGGTGATCATCAGTCGCCTGTCGGTGACGGCGGTCACCTTCGGGTCGGTCTCGTGTCGCCGGGTGCGATCGCTGTAACCGCGCCTTCGCGCGCAGCGAATACCGTGTAAGCTAGGACCGCCAACCGAACCCACCTGGGCCGGACCAGTCCACCCGGGTGCCGAGGGGAACCCGATCATGCGAAGCCTCGTTCTTTCTGCGATTGCCGGCCTCGCGCTGGCGCTGACGCCCGCCGCCGCGCTGGCGGGTGATCACGAGGGGGGCAAGAACCCCTGCAACCCGTGCGCGAGCAACCCGTGCAATCCGTGCGCGGCCAATCCGTGCAACCCTTGCGCGGGCAAGGCCAACCCGTGCAACCCGTGTGCGGGCAAGGCCGCCAACCCGTGCAATCCCTGCGCGGGCAAGGCCCACAATCCCTGCAAGGGCAAGAAGCACCCCAAGAGCAACTGACGGGTGCAGGCGCAGGACCCGCGCGGGCCGATGGGATCAGCCGTTCCGTCGGCCCGCGAGGCGTCCCAGAGCCAGCAGCAGGTCTCCCCACCAGCTTCCCATCAGCGCCGTGAACGCCGATCCGGTCAGCCCATGACGCGCGGAATGATCCGGCGCCACCGCATCCCAGCCGCGGTGCTCCAGGGTCACGCGGGTCCCCCCCGCCGCGGCCTCGAACCGCACCTCCACCTCGGTGGCGGGGCCGGGCGCGACCGGCGGACCGAGCCAGGTCAACACGAGGCGGACCGCGGGCTCCCAGTGCCGGACCCGAGCCAGCTCGCGGGTCGCGCCGGAGGGCCCGCGCGCCAGCAGCCGACCGCCGACCCGGGGCTCGAACGCGAGCTCCTCGCCGGCCTCGAGCCGATAGCGCGGCTCGCGTCGCCACCAGGCATCGACCTCCTCGGTGAACAGCGAGAAGGCGAGGGCGGGATCGGCCGCGACCACGGCCGTCACCCGCACCACCTCGTCGGCGGGACTCATCCGCGTCGGGCGCGGTCGTGACGCGCCACGTGCTCCTGGAACGCCCCGAGCTGGTCGCTCCAGAAGCGCTCGGCCTCCTCCAGCCAGCGCCGCAGTGCGCTCAGGGGCTCGCGCCGGAGGCGGTAGACCCGGGCGCGTCCGTCGTCGTCGTCCGGGGCCGGCTCGACGAGGCCCTGCTGGCGGAGCACCCGCAGGTGCCGGCTCATGGCGGGGCGGCTGGCGCCGAAGGCGTCGGCCAGATCGCTCGCGCGGCGGGGGCCCCGGCGCAGCAGCTCCACCACCCCGCGGCGGGTCGGGTCCGCCAGGGCGCTCAGGGTGCCGTCCAGGCTCGGCGCAGCGCTCATGCGCCGGCGGCCGGCCAGGCCTCGCGGGGGACCTCCCGAACCCGGGTGGCGAAGATCCAGCGGTGGCCCTCGGGGTCCACGGCCCGGTAGATCCGATCGCCGTAGAACTGGTCCTCGGGGGCGGCCGTGATGGTGGCGCCCGCCGCCGCGGCGCGGGCGTGGTGCGCGTCGACGTCCTCCACGTAGACGTGTACCTGGCTGTGGACGCCGGCGAGGTCGGCCGGGCTGGCGAAGCCCATCTCGGTCCAGACCGAGGCCAGGTACACGACCGTCTCGCCGGCGAGGGTGAGCTCGGCGTGGCCGATCTTGCCGTCCTCCATGGGGAAGCGGAAGCTCTCGTCGAAGCCGAAGGCCCGACACAGGAAGTCGAGGGCCGCGGGAGCATCGCTGTAGGCGAGGTAGGGGGTGGCGCGCTGGGCGCCTTCGGGCGGGTTTCGGAGCATGGCAGTCCTCCTCTGGGGCGTCGACGAATTTGATTAACATATTCGTTAACTTGATTTCAAGCCCCCCCCGGAGGACGGGTCTGGAACCCCGGCTACGTTCGGGCATCAGAGCCGCATCAGACACCCGCGAGGAGCACCCCGTGACCCTGAATGAACGGCAGATCCAGCAGTGCGAGTCGAGCCGCTGGGACTTCTCCGACCTCCGAGCCCTCTTCCTCAACTGCACCTTGAAGCGCTCGCCGGAGCTCTCGCACACCGAGGGCCTGATCCGGATCTCCCAGGCGATCCTCGAGAAGAACGGCGTTCCGGTCGAGATCATCCGGCCGGTGGACCACGAGCTCGCCTTCGGGGTCTGGCCCGACATGAAGGAGCACGGCTGGGCCGAGGACGAGTGGCCGGAGATCCTCGAGAAGGTCATGGCGGCCGACATCCTCGTGATCGGCACCTCGATCTGGCTGGGGGAGAAGACCAGCGTCTGCACCCAGGTGATCGAGCGCCTCTACGCGGCGTCGCACCTGCTCAACGAGGGCGGCCAGTACGCCTACTACGGCCGGGTGGGGGGCTGCCTCGTGACCGGCAACGAGGACGGTGCCAAGCACTGCGCCATGAACGTCCTCTACTCGCTCCAGCACCTGGGCTACACGATCCCACCCCAGGCCGACGCGGCCTGGCTGGGGGAGGCCGGCCCCGGGCCCTCCTACCTCGATCCGGGCTCGGGCGGTCCCGAGAACGACTTCACCAACCGCAACACCACCTTCATGACCTGGAACCTGCTCCACCTGGCGCGGATGCTGAAGGACGCCGGCGGCATCCCGGCCCACGGCAACCAGCGTTCCGGCTGGGACGCCGGCTGCCGCTTCGACTTCCCGAACCCGGAGCACCGCTAGGCCGGAAGGCAGCGCGCGCGCCCGGAGCCGCTAGGCCGAGGCGAGCACGGGGACCCCCTCCGGCGGCTCCGGCACCGCGGGTACCCGGAGCTCGGCGCGCAGCGGCAGGTGGTCCGACGCCATCCGTGCTGCGGGTGTGGCGTGGGCCCGGGCGTCCACGAGCAACGGCGCCGGATCCACCCAGATCCGATCCAGGGGGAGCACGGGGAACCGCGCGGGGAAGGTGCGGCGCAGCGGGCCCGGGCTCATGCGTGCGCGCAGCCGTCGCAGCGGACGGTGCGCCCAGCCCCACTCGTTCACGTCGCCCAGAAGGACGGTCGGGAGGTCGGCCTCGTCCCGAAGGAGGTCCGCGAGCTGGGCGATCTGGTGGCGGCGCTCGCGCCGGGCCAGCCCCAGGTGGGTGGCCACCACCCGGACCGGCGCCCCGGCCACCTCGACCCGCAGGTCCAGGGCCCCGCGCGGCTCGCGTCCCGGCACCGAGAGGTCGACGCGCTGCAGACCCAGCACCGGAAGGGTCGTGAGGATGGCGTTGCCGAAGGGGCCCCGGTGGTCGTGCAGCGTGGGCCCTTCCAGCACCGGAAGCCCGAGGCGGCCGGCGAGGGCGTCGAGACCCCCGTCGCCGTGCACCGCCTCCTGGAGCGCCACCAGGGGCGCGTCGAGCTCCCGGATCACGTCGGCCACCCGCCCCAGGTCGTGGCGCCCGTCGGTCCCCACGAAGCCGTGGACGTTGTAGGTCGCCACGACGAAGCTCACGCGCCGCCCGCCTCGTCCTCGGCGTCGGTCCCGGCGTCGGGCGCCCCGCCGAAGACCCGGCGCGCCAGACGCTGCACGCCGTAGAGACCGACCAGGGCCGCCAACGCGATCGCCGCCGCGCCGAGCAGCCCGCGCGGATCGGCGTCGAGGGCGGCCATGCCCACCCGGTCGGCCGCGACGGAGAGGAAGACGATGCCGGGGCCGAAGCCGATCGCCGTGCCGACCAGGAAGTCGCGAAGGCTCACGTGGGAGGCGCCGGCCACCATGTTGACGATGCCGTAGGGCGCGATGGGGACGAGCCGGATTGCGGCCACCGAGAGCACGCCGCGGCGGCCCAGCCGCCGGCTCAGGGCGTCGAGGCGCGGCCCGGCGAGGCTGCGAACTGCATCACGCCAGAGCAGGGCGCCGATGCCGTAGCTCCCGGCGGCGCCGAGGAGGCCGCCCGCGAGGCTCACGGCGATTCCCTCCATCCAGCCGAGCACCGCGCCGGCCACGACCACCATCAGGGTCAGGGGGACGAGGATCACGCAGCCGAGGGCGACGACCGCGACCGCAATCGGCGCGCTCGCCGGGTGCGCCGCGATCCCGGTGACCAGCCCCTTGAGCGCCTCCGGCCGCAGCCACTCCGCCAGAGGGGAGAAGCGCCAGAGCGCGACGAGGCCGATCACGCCCAGACCGACGGCCACCACCCGCAGGCCGGCGCCCACCTTCCGCCGCTCCTCGGGCTCCGGCCCGAGCTCCCGCACCAGCGCGTCGAAGTCGACGGGCCGCTCCGGGTCGAGCAGGGTGGGGGCGGGCAGCGCGGCATCGATCCACTCCGGCAGCGCGGTGTCGAGGGGCCGCAGGGTACGACCTTCGCCGGCCAACGCGTCGAGGGTGCGAACCAGCGAGCCGGTGTCGGCGAGGAGCTCCGCGACGCGCGCCGGCGCGACGTCCAGGTGCTCGGCCAGCAGGCCGTCGCGGAGGCTCGCGATCGCCCGGCGCAGGTCGTCGCGGCCGTCGGCCTCGAAGGCGAGGTCGCACTCGCTGTCGAGGCCCATCGAGCGGTTCGCGAGATTGGCGGAGCCGACGCGCGCAAAGGCGTCGTCCACGACGAGGACCTTGGAGTGGATCGTGTAGCGCGCGGTGTCGGGCAGGTCGGGAAGGCGAGGATACACGACCCGGAGTCGGTGGTGATGGTCGGCGGCGCGGAGCCGCTCGACGAGGCGGGCCCGCAGCAGGCCCATGCTGCTCGACTCGAGCCAGCCGCCCGAGACCTCCGGCACCACCGCCACCACCTCGGGCCCGTCGGGCTCGGCGAGGCGCGCGGCCAGGGCGTCGCCCACCCGCGCCGCCGTCAGGTACTGGTTCTCGATGAAGATCCAGCGCCGGGCGCCGCCGATGGCGTCGAGGTAGAGCTGCTCCACCTCCCGCACCTCGGGCTCGTCGTGGAAGGCCGGCAGGGTGCGGGCGAGAGCGACCGGGACGTCGCGGGCCGCGGGCGTCGCGCCGGACGGCCAGAGATCCGCCACCCGCGGAGGGGGGCGCAGGCGCCGCCCCGTGGCGTGGTGCCAGCGCCAGCGCGCCAGGTCGCCCACGCTGCGCGCCGCCTCGCCATCGACGGCCATCTGGAGGTCGTGGAAGGGCCCGTAGTCGGCGAAGCCCGGGTCGCTGCGGCGCGGGTCGTCGGCACGGTGCGCGGGGGTGTCCCAGCGCGCGGCCGTCACGTCGAGGCCCCCCACGAACGCCAGGGCGTCGTCGACCACGGCGATCTTCATATGGTGGGAGCCGCCGAGGGGATGGGTGTCGTCGAGTCGGAAGCGCACCCGGCGATGGCTGCCGAGCCGGTAGCGGAGGAGGGGCACCGGCTCGCGCTCGAGGGCGTAGATCACCGCGAAGTCCCAGCCGAGGATGTAGATGCGCAGGCGGCGGCGGCGCGCGCAGGCGGCGTCGAGGCGCGCCGCCAGCTCGTCCTCGGCTGCGGGTACGCGCCCGTCCCGACGCAGGCGGACGCGGCTGTTGAAGTCCCAGCCGACCAGCAGGACCTGGTGGCGCGCGGCCTCGAGGGCATCGGCCAGGGCCGCGTAGTAGCCGGCGCCCTCCCGAAGAAAGGCCACGCGTCCGGCGCGGCGGATCCGCCAGCAGTTCCGCCCCTCCCGCAGCACGCCTTCCCGCACTTCCCTGGCCACGCCGTCCTGGAGTAGCCGCGGCGCCCCGGCGTCGCCAGACGCCGGCCCCGGTCGCGCGGAGGTGGTAGACTGCCGTCGGATTTGACGGAGCGTCAGATCCTGCACGGACGGAGCGACCCGTGAGCCCCCACCCGACCCAGGTCCCCATCGACGAGAGCCTTTTCGCCTGGCCCGACCCCGAGCCGGCCCTGAAGGCCAGCCGCTGCGCCCAGTGCGGCGAGGTGAGCTTCCCGCGCCAGGCCAGCTGTCCCGCCTGCGCCTCCGACCGGACCGACGAGATCCCGCTCTCGCGCCGCGGGACCCTGTGGACCTGGACCGTCCAGCGCTTCCCGCCGCCTTCGCCTCCCTACGCGGGGCCCCGGGGCAGCGACTTCGAGCCCTTCGGCGTGGGCTACGTGGAGCTGCCCGAGGGCGTGCGCGTGGAGGCGCGCCTCACCGAGAACGATCCGGAAAAGCTTCGCATCGGCATGGAGATGGAGCTCGTCATCGAGAAATTCGACGAGACCGCGGACGGCGTCGAGCGCATGGCCTTCGCCTTCCGCCCGGTCTGAGGAGGGGCGCCCGTGGACGTCGCCATCATCGGAATCGGTCTGCACCCCTTCGGCCGCCACGACGGCGTCTCGCCCATGGAGATGGGCGTGGTGGCCGCGCGCCGGGCCCTGGCCGACGCGAGCGTGGGCTGGCAGGACATCGACTTCGCCTGCGGCGGGAGCCTCGAGGTGCTCCACCCGGACACCATGAACAAGTTCCTGGGCCTGACCGGGGTGCCCTTCACCAACCTGTTCAACGGCTGTGCCACCGGCGGCAACCTGCTCTTCACCGCCGCCAACGCCCTGCTGGCGGGCCAGGGCGACCTCGCCCTGGCGGTGGGCCTCGACAAGCATCCCCGGGGCGCCTTCTCGGTGGGCGACGCCCTCTCGGGTCTGGGGCTCGGCCAGTGGTACGGCGAGACGGGGCTGGCCGTGAACCCGCAGTTCTTCTCCATGAAGACGCTTCGCTACATGCACGACTTCGGGATCAGCGAACAGACCCTGCATCGGACCGCCGAGAAGGCCTTCCGCAACGGGGCCCGCACGCCCCACGCCTGGCGCCGTCGCGCGCTCCCCTACGACGAGATCGCGGGCGCGCCCATGGTCTGCGACCCCCTGCGCAAGTTCCACTTCTGCTCGCCCAGCGAGGGGGCGGCGGCCATGGTGCTGTGCCGGGCCGAGGCGGCGAAGCGCTACACCAGCAACCCCGTCTACATCCGGGCTGACGTGTTCCGCACCCGCCGCTACGGCTCCTTCGAGGTGATGCACCCGTCGGTGCCCACCGACAGCCGGCCCAGTCCGTCGGTGCAGGCCTCCCAGGCCGCCTTCGAGGCCGCCGGAATCGGCCCCGAGGACATCGACGTGGCCCAGGTGCAGGACACCGAGGTGGGTCACGAGATCATGCACCTGGCCGAGTGCGGCTTCTGCCAGGACGGCGAGCAGGAGAAGTGGATCCGCGAGGGCTACACCGAGATCGAGGGCCGGCTCCCGGTCAACACCGACGGCGGTCTGCTGGCCAACGGCGAGCCGGTGGGGGCCTCGGGCCTTCGGCAGGTGTACGAAGTCTGTACACAGCTCCGGGGCGAGGCGGGCGAGCGCCAGGTGCCCGGCAGCCCCAAGGCCGGCTTCACCCACGTGTACGGCTTCCCCGGCGTCAGCTGCGTCACGATCCTGTCCGTCTAGCCACGCCGCGCGCGGGCCAGCCCGAGCAGGTCGCGATCGCGGACGACCCAGAGACACAGGGCGTTCACCAGGCAGGCGAGCGCGCCGGCCAGCAGCACGTCGCTGGTGAAGTGGGCACCGCGCAGGTAGCGGGCGCCGGCGACGGCGAAGGCGAGCACCACCCCCGCCGCGACCGCGGGCCTGCGGAAGGCTCCCGGGAGGAGGGCCAGGGGCAGCAGCAGCCAGAAGATCGCCGCCCCCTCCCCCGAGACGAAGGAGCAGTTGCGGGCGCACTGGTCGCTCACGGCCCAGGCCGGCTGGAAGCTCAGCTCGCCCCCGAACTCGAGGATCTGCGAGGGGCGCGCCCGTCCCCAGTGCTCCTTCAGCCCCCAGTTGACGAGCGCGAGGGGGCCGAGCAGGAAGCCGAGCAGGGCGGCGGCGGCGCCCGCGGTGGTGGCCGCATCCCGCCGCGCGGGGCGCGCGAGCCCGAGACCGAGGACGGCGGCGCAGCCGCCGAGGGCGACGTAGGTCGCCAGGCGGCCCAGATCGCGCACCGCCGAGACCCAGGCGTTGCCCGAGCCCACGAAGTGACCCACGGACGGGTCGTAGGCCAGCTCCGAGAGCCAGAGGTCGAGGTCCGGGAAGGCGACGAAGACCCCGCTCAGCACCGCGGTCGCCGCCAGGGAGGCCCAGAGGGCGGGCAGGGCCGCGGGCCGTCCGCGGCCCGACGTCCCGTTCAAGGCAGCTCCAACGGCTCGAGGTAGCCCCGGAAGCCCCGGAGCCGGTAGACCGGAAAGGCGCGCTCCCGGTCGGCGTGGGTCGCGACGCGGATCTCGGGCTCGGGCTCGACCGACTCGAAGCTCGCGAGCACGGCCCGCTCGTGGTTGCGGGCCACGTACAGGATCTCGCGGTCGGCCACGGCGGCGAGGTCCGTCACGAGCTCGTAGTGGTTGTCGGCGGTGCCGTCCGGATTCCACTCGACCGCGTCCGCCAGGGGCAGGCCCGCGTAGAAGAGGGAGAGCGCCATGAGCCGGCGGTCGTCGAAGAGCACCACCGCCTCGGGCGCGGCGGCCCGACGCTCGGCCAGCGCCCGGCCCACCGCCGGCCCGAGCCGCCACTTCTGGAACGGGTCCAGCTTGTGGGGCCAGGCGCTGCCGAAGGCGGTGTAGGCCGCCCCGGCCCCGACCGCGATGCTGCCGAGGACCAGGTTGAGGATGCAGCTCCAGGCCAGCAGACGCGGGCGGCCGGCGGCGAGCAGGGCGGGCACCACGGCCAGGGTGCCCCCCACGTACATGGGCGCCGCCCAGTTGGCGTTGGCCCGGGAGAGCAGCGCCTGCACGAGGATGGTGACCAGCAGCGGCAGGCCGAGGCAGAGGCCGAGGCGCAGGCCCCGGTGGGCGCGGACGCGGCCCAGCCGCCCGAGCAGGAGCCCGAGCACGGCGAAGGGCAGCGGTCCGATCAGGCCGACCTGGCTGCCGACGAACTCGAGCAGCTTGCCCGGGTGGAACAGGTCGCCGCCCAGGCCCGCGGTCTGCTCCACGTGGACGAGGCTCACGAAGCCGTGCTGGGCATTCCAGACCAGGTTGGGAAGCCAGAGCACCGCGAAGCTCGCGAAGGCGGCAAGGATCCAGCCCGGCCGGGCCGCCACCCGCTCGGCGCGGGTCGAGAGCGCCAGGAAGAGCAGCAGGCCGGGGAGGAAGGCGACGGTGGTGTACTTGGCCAGCATGCCCAGGCCCAGGGACGCGCCCAGGGCGATCCAGCCCGAGAGCGCCGGCGCCTGCAGCACGTGGACCGTGGCGAGCAGAGCCAGGGCCCAGGCCAGCAGCAGCAGCGGGTCGGTCGTGGCGAGCCCCGACGAGTAGCTGACCGCCGGAAGCGTCGCGTAGGTGAGTCCGGTCCAGAAGGCGACCCGCGGCCCGTAGAGGCGGCGGCCGGCCTCGAAGAGCACCCCGGCGGTGGCCGCGTGGACGAAGGGGATCGGGAGGCGCACCCCGAAGGTCGTGTCGCCGAAGAGCCCCGTCGATGTCGCGATGAGCCAGGCGATGAGCGGCGGCTTCGAGAAGTAGCCGAAGGCCAGCTCGCGCCCGAAGCTCCAGTACTGCGCCTCCTCGGGGTCGAGGGGGTAGGGGTCGAAGGCCAGGAAGATCACGCGGGCCAGGGTGAGGAGCCCGACCAGGCCGACGAAGGTCCGCCCGTCGGCACGCAGGCCCACGCCCACGTGCGACCCGACGCCTGCGGCGGCCTCCAGGCCCGGCGCTCTCGAAGCGGTCATGTCCCCGGTCTCCCCCGCGAGCCGCGAACGCCGCCCGCGCCGCGACTGTAGCCAGCCGCCGACGCGGCCTGCCAATGGCCCGATCCGGCGGGGTTTCTCGCCTCCCGGCCGCCCCTGTGAGCCACTTCACTGCGTCGCGGGGGGACGCGGGGCAGACTGTGTGCGGGTTCCAGGATTGCTCCTGCGCATGAGCCCGGTAGGAAGTTCCTGCCGGGCTTTCTCTTTGGGGCGCGGGCCCGCCTGGCTCGGGGGGACGATCCCGAGGCGCTTCATCTTCCCGCGGAGGGCGACCCGCGAGATGCCCAGGGCCTCGAGCTCCTCGCCGGGGCGGGCCAGGGCGATGGCGCGCTCGACGGCGTTGCGCATGGCGCTGCCCGTGATGCTGACGATCGGGGAGGCGCTGACCGGCGGCACGGCCCCCCAGAACGCCGTCGCCTTCACCGGCTTCGTCTTCCCGCTGGCCGTGGCCTACGCCGTCCTCCGCGGCGACCTGTCCGCCCGCCCGGGAGAGCTCGTGGCGCCGCTGCCCGGCCGTGGTGATCGGGCCGTTCTGGCTCAACGCCGCGCGGCGAGCCCCCGCAGCAGCAGGCGCGCCGCCTCGCGATAGACCGCGCGCATGTCCGGCTTGAGCAGGGGCGCGCGGCGCTCGTCCAGCACCCCGGCGATGCAGGCGTTGCCCATGGCGATGAGGGCGAAGGCGGCGTGCTCGGGGTCGCAGGGCCCGAGCTCCCCCCGCTTCACGCCCTCGGCGATCAGGGCTTTCAGGGCCTGCACCGGTCGACCGGTGACCTCGAGGATCTGCTCCCGGGCCGGCTCCGACAGCTCGCCGATGATGTGGCGGTTGTGGATGGCCCAGATCAGCTCGAAGCGCTCGGGATTCGTCGTGAAGAACTCGAGGTAGAAGACGGTCAGCGCCTCGAGCTGCTCGAGGATCGTGCCGCCCGGCCGCAGAACCGTGAGCATCTCCGTGAGGAAGCTCTCTCCCCCCTCGGCGAGCATGCTCACGAAGAGCGCCGTCTTGTTCTCGAAGTGCCGGTAGAGCGTGCCTTTGCCCACGCCGGCCAGGCTGGCCACCTCGTTCAGGTTGGCGCCGAAGAATCCGTCCCGCGCGAAGACCTGGCTCGCGGCCTCCAGGATGCGGCGGCGGTTCGCCGCCTTCAGGTCGGCCTGCCGCTCGCGGTGGGAGCTCTCGGAGGATTCGGTCACCCGGGCCTCGGACACGCTGGACGCCTCATTCTGCCACGCTTGGGCGCGGCCACCGGAGCTTCCCCTCGGCCCCAGGGCCTGCGGGCGTGGCAGCACCCGCGGGGGGCGGTGTAGCCTGTGCGCGCCGGAGGCGCCATGGTCGCAGCGAACGAGACCGGGACCGACGCCGCGGCCCCGCCGCGAGGGGCCGGCCGGCCTCCCTCCGGCGCGGACTTCGACGCCGTGGTCTTCGCCGGGGGTGGCTGTCGCTGCTTCTGGCAGGCCGGCTTCTGGACCGTGGCGGCCCCCGCCCTGGGCCTCGCGCCGCGCTGGGTGGCCGCCGTGAGCGCCGGCTCCGCCTTCGCCTGCGCCGCCCTCACCGACAGCATCGAGCGGGTGCGAAAGGACTTCCAGCGTCGCGTCGAGGCGAACCCCCGCAACGCCTACTGGCGCAACGCTTTGCGCGGTGAGCCCGTCTTTCCCCAGGAGCGGATCTACCGCGCCACGATCCTCGACAACACGGACGAGGATCTGCTGGCCCGGCTCCACGCGGGCCCCGAGCTGCGGATCCTGGTCGCTCGGGGGCCGGCGCGGCTCGGCCCCTGGGCCGGGCTCGGGGCCGCCGCGGTGGCCCACGGCGTGGAGCGGGCGCTCCCTTCCCGGATCCACGCGGTCTGGGGCCGGCGGCTGGGCTTCCGGCCCGAGGGCGTGCCGGTGCGCCGCTGTCGGACGCCGGAGGCCCTCGCGGACCTGATCCTGCACTCGTCCTGTACGCCCCCGTTCACCGCGGCTCACCGCCGGGACGGCCGCCTGGTGCTGGACGGAGGCCTGCTCGACAACGCGCCGGTGGGTCTGGTGCCCGAGGCCCGCCGGGTGCTGGTGCTGCTCACCCGAGCGTATCCGCCCGCGGCGCTGCCCCGGGTGCCGGGCCGCACCTACGTCCACCCGTCGGTCCCCACGCCGATCACGAGCTGGGACTACACCGATCCAGCCGCCGTGCAGGAGACCTTCGACCTCGGACGCCGCGACGGCGAGCGCTTCGCGCGCGGGCGCTCTACGGGCGACGGCGAGCGCTTCGCGCGCGGGCGCTCTACGGGCGACGGCGAGCGCTTCGCGCGGGACGTCCAGGGGGCCTGATCCCAGCCGAGCCGGCTCAGCCGTCGGCCACGAGCCCCCGGGCGCGCGCCTCGCGCAGGGCCTCGCCGATCCAGCCCAGGTCGTCGGCCGCGGCGGCCCGCCGCGCCGCCGCCGGGTCGAGGCCGTAGACCCGCGCCGCATTGAGGCCCAGGATGCGCGCCTTGAGCGCGCGGGTCAGCGGCGGGTAGCCGTGGCGCTCGCAGAGCCGCTCGGGAATCCGGAAGGCGCGGAAGGCGTCGATCAGCGGCTGGCACGGTCCGTACCAGACCGAGTCGGTACCCCACAGCACCCGGTCCGGTCCCACGGCGAGCAGCAGCTTTCCGATCACGTGGGCGGCCTCGAGCGGCCGGCGGATCAGGGCGTACCAGGTGCTCCCCAGCTCGGCGTAGACGTTCCCGCCCGCCGGGATGCCGGCCTCCCGCAGGCTGGCGACGAGCCGGTCGGTGCCGCGCAATGCGGGCGGCGGCACGTCTTCCGGGAAGGCGCCCTCCGCATCCCCCTCCCCGGTCGGGAGCTCGTAGCCGGCGTGGTAGACCAGGAAGTCGAGCTCCGGGAACGCGGCCGCGGCCGGTCCCACGTCTCGGGGCGAGCCGGTCGGCGAGAGCCCCGAGAGCCCCTTGTGGGCACAGACCACCCGCAGGCCCGCGGAGCGGACGCGCGCCAGGAAGGGCAGTCCGGTCTCCTCGTCGTCGAGCATCCAGGCGCGGCCGGTGCGGCCCGCCGGGTCGCCGCCGTAGAGCGTGTAGACCTTGACGCCGTCCGGGCGGAAGCGCGCGGCGATCGCGTCCACGGCGTCGCGCTCCTCGGGCCGGTTCGGGTGCACGATCGCGTGGTGGCGCAGCCGGCCGCCGTCGACCCGGTCGACCAGGGCGCGGGTCGCCGCGATATCGGGGTTGGGCAGGATGTTGCTGGCGTCGTCGCCGGGGGCGGCGGTCAGCACCGCCACCGCCGTCTCGCTCTCGACGAAGACGCAGCGCAGGTACTCGGCCAGGGAGAGGCTCGTCTCGGGGTCGAGATGGCGAAAGCGCTCCGGCGCCACGTCGCGGATGAAGCCCAGCACGCCCCGGGCGCCCGCCGAGCGGGTGCGTCCGAGGCGGACGTAGTGGGTCTGGACGTCGACCACCAGCTCGTCGCCGCCCAGGGCCTCGGCCGCCGCGTCGGCGTCCTCCGCGGCCTCGGCCGGCACGTCGTAGAACCCGCCGCCAGCGGCGGCGTCGATGGCGCGCAGGGTGGCGGCGGTGCCACGGCGGTCGCGGAGGTAGACCTCCGGGGCGAGGGAGAGCCGGCGCGCGCTCGCGGCGGCGGCCTCGCCCAGGCGGACCGCGGCGCGACGCGCTCGCACCTCGGGAGGCGGGGGCTCGAACTCGTCGGTCCCCCGCGGCTCCAGCAGGCTCCCGCGGACGCCCGTCAGAGGCCGGGCCCGCGTCGGCCGATCTCGTCCAGCTCGACCTGGAGGCTCAGCCGGTCGAGGGAGTCGAGGGGGAGCGATACGAAGAGGCGGATGCGGGCCTCCAGCTCGGCGTACACCCGGCGGAAGACCTGTCGCTGCCGGGCCGGGTCGCTCACGGCGGCGGGATCCTCGGCGCCCCAGTGGGCCGTCATCGGCTGGCCGGGCCAGGTGGGACAGGCCTCGCCGGCCGCGTTGTCGCAGACGGTGAAGACGAAGTGCAGCGGGGGCGCCCCCGGCGCAGCGAACTCGTCCCAGGACTTGCTGCGCAGACCATCGGTCGCGAATCCGCGCTCCGCGAGCAGCTGCTCCGCCCCCGGATGGACGCGCCCGGCGGGTCGGCTCCCCGCGCTGTGGGCGCGGAAGCGGCCTTCGCCGATCCGGCCCAGCAGGCTCTCCGCCAGGATGCTCCGGGCCGAGTTCCCGGTGCAGAGGAAGAGAACCTGGTACGGATCGTCGGGCATGGGCGCTCCTCCGGGGCGGCTTGCGGTGCAGCAGCGGGCCGGCCGCGTAGGGTCGTCAGCCGTGATCGCCGGGTCAAGGGGAGCAACCCCCTCCTCGCCTCGGGAACCCCCCTCGCCCCGGCCCGTTACACTGCCCCCCGGCAGGAGGGGGAATGGAAGGCGGCGAGCGGAGACGTCGGCGGGGGCAGGAGCGCGGGCAGGCGTCCGGGCAGGTCACCGCACGGTCGCGCCGGGGTGCCGTGGTCGCCCTGCTCCTGGCACTCGCCTGCGGCCAAACCGCGGGCTGGGCGTCCGGGGACGCGCCCCCGTCCCCCGCCGTGTACGGCTACCTGGAGAAGGTCGACCTGCCGGGAGTCGGACTCGCCTTGAAGGCGCGGCTCGATACCGGTGCCACCACCTCGTCCGTGCACGCCGTCGAGATCGAGACCTTCGAGCGGGAGGGGCAGACCTGGGTGCGCTTCCGGCTGGACCATGGCGACGAGCGCGGCCCGCTGGTGGAGCGTCCGGTGGCGCGCTGGGTCCGCATCAAGCGCAAGGGGGCGCCGCCCCAGCGCCGCCCCGTGGTGCGCCTGGACCTGTGCCTCGGCGACCAGCTCCGCCGGGTGGAGGTGAGCCTCAGCGATCGCAGCGACTTCCTGTACCCGGTGCTCCTGGGTCGCAACTTCCTGGCCGGGGTGGCGCTGGTGGACTCGAGCCGGCGCTTTACGGCGAGGCCCGGCTGTCCGGCGCCGGACGCTCGCGGAGACGGGTCGAAGCAGTAGACTCCCGCCCCCGCGGGCGTACGCCACGGAGGTCGCGCTGCCCGATGCCGCGCCGCCAGCTCCAGATTGCCTGTCTGCTCCTGGCCGTGCTCGGGCTGGTCCTCTTCGCCTACAAGGCCAGCGTGCTCGATCTGCCGCTGGTGCCCGACACCGTCACGCCCGTCTGGACCGTCGAGGCGCGCATCCAGTTCCGCGCTCGTGGCGGCCCGGTCAAGGCCGCCTTCCGGATCCTCGACGCCCCGCCGGGCTTCACCGTCCTGGACGAGCACTTCGTCTCCTACGGGTACGGCTTCGAGACGCAGACACAGGACGGCGACAGCGACGGAGGCGGACGGCTCGCCGCCTGGTCCAAACGGCGGGCGAGCGGCCGGCAGAGCCTCTACTACCGGGCCGTGATCTACGCCTCCGGGGCCATGCGGGACGAGTCGCCGTCCCTCCCATATCCGCAGAAGCCGGAGTTCGAGGAGCCGGTGCGGTCCGCGGCGCTCTCGCTGCTGGACGAGGTCCGCGGGCAGTCCGCCGACATCGCCACCTTCGCGGCCCAGCTCATCCGCCACCTCAACGACCCGAGCCCGGGCGAGAGCGTCGAGGTGCTCCTCGCCGGTCGCACCCGCCGGGAGGACCGGGTGGAGACCGCCATCCGCCTGCTGGCGGGCGCGCGCATCCCGGCCCGCATCGCCTGGGTGCTGCCCCTGGAGGAGCGACGCCGGGATGCGGAGCTGGTGCCCTGGCTGGCGGTGCACAACGACGAGCGCTGGCTCTTCTTCAACCCGGAGACCGGCTCGCGCGGCCTGCCGTCCGACCACCTGCTGTGGTGGCGCGGCCCGGGGCGGCTGCTGGAGACCGACGGGGCCCGCGGGGCCGAGGTCGACTTCTCCCTGGTGCGCGCGGCCTACGGCAGCCTCGAGGTGGCCGAGATGCGGGCGGAGCGCCAGCCGTCCCCGGCCTTCCGCTTCTCCCTCCTGAACCTGCCGATCCGCACCCAGGCGGTCTACCAGATCCTCGTCATGATCCCGATCGGGGCGCTGCTGGTGGTGGTGATGCGCAACCTGGTGGGCCTGCCGAGTTTCGGCACGTTCATGCCGATCCTGATCGGGCTGGCCTTCCGGGAGACGGGCATCGTCTGGGGTCTCGTGCTGTTCAGCACCACCGTGGGGATCGGGCTCGTGCTCCGCCGCTACCTGGCTCGCCTGAAGCTCTTGCTGGTTCCCCGTCTCGCGTCGGTGCTGATCGTGGTGATCCTGGTGCTGGCGAGTCTCAGCGTGCTGAGCCAGACCCTGGGCATCGAGCGCGGTCTCTCGGTGGCGCTGTTCCCGATCGTGATCCTCACCATGGTGATCGAGCGGATGTCGCTGATGTGGGAGGAGTCCGGAGCCCAGGACGCGCTCAACGCGGCCCTCGGCAGCCTGGGCATCGCGATCGTGAGCCACCTGGCCTTCGTGAACCCCTTCCTGCAGCACGTCACGTTCGTGTTCCCCGAGCTGCTGCTGCTGCTGCTGGCGGCGACGCTCCTGCTGGGTCGCTACTCGGGCTACCGGCTGCTCGAGCTGCGGCGCTTCCGGGCCCTCTCCGGCGATGGCGTCTGAGTCGCCCGTCCGCTGGTGGCGGCCGTTCGCGGCCCTCGAGCGGCGCGGCGTCCTCGGCATGAACGCGCGCAACGCCCGCTACATCTCGGTCTACAACCCCCGTCGGCTCTACCCGCTGGTCGACGACAAGGTGCGCACCAAGACCCTCGCCATCGAGGCCGGCATCGCGGTCCCGGAGCTCTACGGCATCGTCGGGGCGGCCCACCAGGTGCGCCACGTCCACGCGCTGGTCCGCGAGCGCGAGAGCTTCGTCGTCAAGCCGGCCCGGGGTGCCGGGGGCAACGGCATCCTGGTGATCGTCGGGCGGCGGGGCGACCGCTACCTCAAGGCCAACGGCCAGCTCCTCGATCCCGGAGACCTGGAGTACCACGTCTCGAACGTCCTCAGCGGCATGTACAGCCTGGGCGGTCGCAGCGACGCGGCCATTCTGGAGTACCGGGTGCGCTTCGACCCGCTCTTCGAGCCGATCACCTTCCAGGGCGTGCCGGACATCCGCACGGTGGTCTTCCGGGGTGTCCCGGTGATGGCGATGGTGCGCCTGCCGACCCGCCGCTCCGACGGCCGCGCGAACCTCCACCAGGGGGCTGTCGGGGCGGGCGTGAACCTCTCCACCGGCAGGACGCTCTCGGGTGTCATGCAGGATCGCCTGGTGGGCGAGCATCCGGACACGTACCAGCCCATCGCGGGACACGCGATCCCGGGCTGGGACGACCTGCTCGAGCGGGCCGCGCGCTGCTTCGAGCTGACCGGGCTCGGCTATCTGGGGGTGGACATGGTGCTGGACGAAGACCTGGGCCCGCTGGTGCTCGAGCTGAACGCACGCCCGGGCATCAGCATCCAGATCGCGAACCGCGCGGGCCTGGTGCCGCGCCTCGAGGCCGTCGAGGGTCTCTACCGGGAGCGGGGCGAACGCTGGACGCCCGGCGAGCGTGTCCACATGGCGCGGGTCCTCTTCGGCGGCGCCGCCGGGGACGAAGCCGCGGGGGAGGGTGCCGCAGGGGGGACCTAGCCCGGGCCGCTCCTCCTGCGAAGACCCTACACACGGATCTCGCTCGGCAGCGCCGTCGCGCGCGCCTCAAGCCTTTCGCCCGTTGGCCGAACAAGGCCACAGCATGGCCGACCCGAAGTGCAAACTGAGCGTGGTGCTCGTCGACGACAGCCGCAGCGTGTTGGCGCAGGTCGCGGCCCTGATCGACGAGATCGACGGCGTGGACGTGGTGGGGACGGCCGAGGACGGAGCCAAGGCGATCCAGGTGGTGCAGCGCACCCAGCCCGACCTGGTGCTGCTCGACATCGTGATGCCGGTCATGGACGGCCTCTCGGCCCTGCGGCTCATGCGCTCGCGCGATCCCGCCCTGCGGGTGGCGGTGCTGTCCTCGGTGGGGGGCGGTGCGTCGCGCGCGGAGGAGGCCTTCCGGCTCGGCGCCATCCAGGTGCTCTCCAAGCCCATCGACACCGACCAGCTCGCGGATCTCTTCGAGCGCGAGCGCAGCGGATCGGACGAGGGCGGGGCGGTTGCATGAGCGTCAAGTTCTTCGGGCAGTTCCTGATCGAAGAGGGCGAGATCGACGCGGCCGAGCTTCGCGAGGCCCTCGCCTTCGCCGACGCCAGCCCTGAACACATCTACCTCGGCGAGGCCCTCGTGCACCTGGGCCACCTGGAGGCCGCGCGGCTCGAGGCGCTGCTCGCCGACTTCAAGCGAGACCAGGCGCCCTACGAGCTGGACGAGGTCCGCCTTCCCTCGGCGCTCTCCGGGTCCGCTGCGGCGGCCCATGTGGTGGACCTGCTCCCCAAGCTGGGGCTGGAGGTGGCGCGGGTGCGCATGAAGCTGGGCGCTCCGGAGCCCTTCTCGGGATCGCTTCCGGAGGCGCATCGGGCGCGGGTCGTCCTGGGCGGGAGCCGGGGTCTCGCGGTGACCCTGGCCTGCGACGCCGAGCTGGCCGTCGCCCTGGCCGGGACCCACGGACCCGCCGGCGAGGCGTCCCTCTCCGAGGCCGTCGCCGAGTTCCTGAACGTGGTCGCCGGAACCGCGGCCAGCGTGGCCGAGCGCGACGGCGAGCGCGTCGAGCTCACCCCACCGGAGGCCCCCGAGGCGGTCTCCGGCGCCTTCCGCTACCCGCTGGCCGGGGCCGCGGGCCACGGTGCCCTGCTGCTGGAGCCGGCCTAGATTCGCTGCGCGAGCCCGCGGGCGTTCGCTCGCATCACCTGCTCGATCTCGTCCTCGGCGAAGCCCTTCAGGTCGTAGACGAAGTCGGTCGGCTCGGCGAGCCCCTCGGCATGGGGGTAGTCGGATCCGAACAGCATGTGGTCGGCGCCGATCTGGGCGCGCAGGCCCTCGAGGTCGTCCTCGTAGTAGGGCGACACCCAGACATGGCGGCGGAAGGACTCGATGGGATCCGTCGCGAAGGCCCGCGGCATCTGGCCGTAGGCCTTCTTGAGCGACGCGAACAGCGGCGCCACCCAGCCGCTCCCCGCCTCGATGGTGGCCACCCGGAGCCGGGCATGGCGGTCGAAGACGCCGTGGCACACCAGGGCCGCCATGGCGTCCTGGATCGGGCTCGCCGAGAGGCAGGCGCGCAGCGGGTCGTAGCGGAAGGCCTCCATCTCCTCGCCCTCGCCCCACTCGGCGGCGAACTTGCCGTAGCCGGAGTCGCCGGAGTGGAAGGCCACCGTGATCCCGGCCTCGCTCGCGCGGGCCCAGAACGGATCGTGGAGGGGGTCGCCCAGAGAGCGGCTGCCGTGGGGGTGGGCGACCGGCGCGGCCCGCAGGCACACGATGCGGGCGTCGCGGCCCAGGGCGAACTCGAGCTCCTCGAGCGCGGCGTCCACGTCCAGCAGCGTGATGTAGGGGGCGGCGAACAGCCGCTCGCCATGGGCGAAGCCCCAGTCCTCCTCGAGCCAGCGGTTGAAGCCCCGGAAGGCCGCGACCGCGGCCGGCGGGTCGTGCTTGAGCGACTCCTCCATGCCCACGCCCAGGGTCGGGAACAGGAAGCAGCCCTCGAGTTGCTGGGCGTCGAGCTGCGCCAGGCGGGCGTCCCGATCGCGGTAGCACGGATCGATGGGCAGCAGGTCGCGGAACAGGGTCCGGATGTCCTCGCCCTCCGGGTTCCGACCGCGGAAGTACTCGTCGAGGATGCCCGGTCGCGCCACCGGATCGAAGGTGGGGTTGGGAATGAAGCGGTTGATCCGCCCGCCCACGAGCAGCCGCTTGCGTCCGTTCACCTCCGCCCACTGCATGCAGCGCTTGTGCATGGCGCGGGGGACGTGGCGGATGAAGGCGTCCTCGGCCTCGTAGTAGTGGTGGTCGGCGTCGAAGGCGCGGAAGGGAAGCTGGGCCATGGGCTCGGGGTCCTCTCGGTTGGGCCTCCGAATACTGAATCATCTATCTAGAAAGTTCAATGAATTCATGTCATATTTCGTTCAATGTCTTCTCCGGACCCGGAGCTCGGGACCTCCCGGCGGCGGGCGGCGAGCGAGGAGCGCCGCCAGCGCATCCTCGAGGCGGCGCGGGCCTGCTTCGGCGACCGGGGCTTCGCGGGCGCCACGGTCGAGACGATCGCCGCCCGGGCCGGTGTCTCCAACGGCCTGCTCTACCAGTTCTTCCGGGGCAAGGAGCACCTGTTCGAGGTGGTGATCGACGGCATCCAGCGGGACTGGCAGCGCGCCATGGTGGCGGGGGGGCCGGACGCGAAGACCCGCGCCGACGCCCTCGAGGCCATGTTCCGTCAGTCCGTGGCGTTCGCCGCCAGCCATCCCCTGCTGCCGGCGCTGCTCACCGGAGACGCGGCCCTGCCCCGAGCCCGCCACCGCGCCGTGGGGCGCCGCCGGGTCGAGGCACACCGCCGCTACGTGGCCGACCTGCTGCGCGCGGGAATCGAGGCCGGGGAGTTCCGTTCCGACCTGGACGTGGAGGCCGTGGCCGACGTGATCTGCCAGCTCCAGGTGGACTACTCCACCCGGGCCTATCGCCGGGACCCGCTCCATCCGGCCGACCCGGGCCTGGTCGATGCCGCGGTCCGCTTCGTCCGGGACGCCGTGGCCGCGCGCTGAACTAGACTCGGATCGTGGCTCCGCTCCGGCGCGACGACTTCGACCCCGAAGCGCCCCTCGCGTCGGCGGCGACGCCGCCGTCCTCCTGGTACACGCAAGCGAGCGTCCTCGAGCGCGAGCGCGAGCGGGTCTTCGCCCCGCGTTGGCAGCTCCTGGGGCCGGCCGAGGGCGTGGCCAGCCCGGGCGACTTCTTCGCCGACGCGGCGGATGAGCCCCTCGTGGCCGTCTGCGACGAGACCGGGCAGCGGCGCGTGTTCGAGAACGTGTGTCGCCACCACGGCGCCGAGGTGGCGCGGGGCCGCGGTCGCTGCGGGGCGCTGCGCTGCCCCTACCACGGCTGGACCTACGGTCTGGACGGTCGCCTGCTGCGCGCCCCGGGCGCGCGCAGCCTGGCGGGGGCCGGGGACGTGGCCCTGCCCGAGCGACCGGCCGCCGTCTGGGGGCCGCTGCTCCTGGCGGGTCCTCCCGACGCCGCATCCTTCGGTGCGGGGCTCGAACGCCTGGGCGAGCGCCTGGACGGGACCGGCTGGCAGCGGCTGCGCTTCGCCGAGCGGCGCCGCTACCGGCTGGCCTGCAACTGGAAGGTCTTCGTCGAGAACTACCTGGACGGCGGCTACCACGTGCCCCACCTGCATCGCGATCTGGGCGGCGGCCTCGAGCTGGCGAGCTACCGGAGCGAGGTGGCCGACGACCACAGCGTGCAGACCGCCCGGGTCCGGGGCTCGGCCCGCCTGGGCCGTGCCGGCGCCTCCGTCCTGTACGCCTGGATCCATCCCAACCTGATGCTCAACCGCTACGGCCCCGTCCTCGACACCAATCTCGTCGTGCCCGACGGCCCGGAGCACTGCACCGTGGTGTTCGACTTCTACTTCGATCCGGACCTCGCCGAGCCCGCGGCGCGCGCCAGCATCGCCGAGAGCGAGCAGGTCCAGGCCGAGGACGTCGCCATCTGCGAGTCGGTGCAGCGGGGGCTCCGTTCGCGCGGATACGAGCGCGGACGCTACGCGCCCGACCACGAGGCGGCCCTCCTCGCCTTTCACCGCCGTCTGTGGTGGGACCTCTTCGCAGAGGGGGACTGAGGCCCGCGTATACTCGGTCCGTGGATTTCCCCGACGCCGACGCCCCGGACCTCGACGCCCTCGTTCGGGCCCACACCGAGCCGGGGCGCGCGCCGCTGGTGCCCGAGCTCGCGCTCGGGCTCCTGCGTCCCGAATCGCCCCTGTGGCGCTCCTTCGGCGACGATCCCGATGCGGGCGAGGTCCACCGCCCCTACTGGGCCTTTGCCTGGGCGGGCGGCCAGGCCCTGGCGCGGCTGGTCCTCGACCGACCGGCGCTCGTGGCCGGGCGTCGCGTTCTCGACTTCGGCGCGGGCTGCGGCGTGACGGCCGTGGCGGCCGCCCGGGCCGGGGCCGCGGCGGTCCTGGCCAGCGACATCGATCCCCGCGCCGGGGCGGCGACCCGGGCCAACGCCGCGGCCAATGGGTTCGCGGTGGACGTCACCAGCGAGGATCTCATCTACGCCGAGAACCGCGGCTGGGACGTCGTGCTCGCGGGCGACCTCTGGTACGACAGCCGCCTGGCGCGCCACGGGCTGCGCTGGCTGCGGGGTCTGGCCGGGGAGGGGGTCGACGTGCTCGCCGCCGACCCCGGGCGCGCCTTCACACCGTCGGCGGGGGTGGAGGAGGTGGTGCGCTACCGCGCGCGCAGCGTTCCCGACCTGGAGCACCCCGACGTCCGGGAGGTCTCGGTCTACCGGATCGCGGCGGCGTCAGAGGAGTGACGTCCCCGACACCGACTGAAGACAGGGCACCCGGGCCGTGTCCGTGTGGCGGATCCCGGCCACCGGCACGAGCCCATGCTCGACCAGGCGCTTCAGCTCCGACTCGCTGAGCTCGCGCTGGGTGGGGCCGATCGCGGTGCCCGCCGGCGTCACGTGCACGCGCAGGTCCGGCAGGTCGACGACCGGAGGCAGGCCGCGCAGGGAGCCGCTCCCGGCCACCGCGCCCAGGGCCGCGCCGGCGAGGGCCAGGGCCGCGCTCTCCCACAGGCACGGGCCCTCCGCGTCCCCGAGCTCCTCGAAGTCGAAGTGCTCGAGGGGCAGGGTCTGTTCGCCGAAGGGCAGGCGGGAGAGCAGGCGCGGGCAGGCGAGGGCGACCCGGTCCGCGCCGGGCAGCTCGCGGAGCGCACCCCAGACCTCGCCGCCCCCGGGCTCGACGCGCTCGCCCAGGCCGGCCAGGTCCGTGCCCGCATCGGCCAGCAGCGGGGCCTCCGCCAGGCTGGCGTAGAGCGAGAGCGCGCCGAAGAGCGCCGCGCCCAGGGCGTCCGCCCCGACGGCGTAGTCGCACGCGATCAGGCCGAAGGGCGAGCCGCCCGGGGTGCGGAGCTCGCCCTCGACGGCCAGCCGATGGAACGCCGTGCGACGCGGATCGTCGTCGGCCGCCCGGAGCTCCGCCAGCAGGTCCTCGACCCCCAGGTCGAGCACGCGGATGCGGAGCCCGGCGCCGGTCTCGGCGCCGAGGACGAGGCGGCGCAGGGCGCGCCAACGCGCCTCCAGGGCGGCGAGCGCCGGGTGGTGGAGGACCGCGCGCAGCCGCTCGGCCAGGGCGGCGTCGATGGCCGCCCGCCAGCGGTCCTGGGCGGCGTAGTCGGTGCGGTCGGCGGCCGCCGCTCCGATCTCCTCGATCAGGCGTGCCAGGGCGCTGTCCAGCTCCGCTGAGGCGCTGCGGGGCGCCGCGGCCCGCGGGGCTTCGGAGCCCTCGCCGCCGAGGATGCTGTCCAGCAGGTCGGCGTTCGAGGCGGGCGGGGAGGGCGCGGTCTCCTCGGCGGCGGCGGACGACGGGTCCGTCAGCGCGACCCCGGCCTCGGCGAGGCAGGCGCGCATGCGTTCCGGGTCGCCCACGGCCTCGCGGGCCTCGTGCAGCCGGGCGAGCCCCGGCAGTCGCTCCACCAGGGCGTCGGGCTCGAAATCTGCCCAGCACGTGAACGTGACCCGCTCCGCGAAGGGGAGCTCCAGCGCGACGCTCGGTGCCAGGCGTCGCACGAGCGTGTCGAAGGAGTCGCGGTCGACGTCGTGGAGCACCTTCTCGGCCAGGCGGGCCTCGAGGCCGGGCTGGCCGCTGCGCCCCGAGAAGTCGCCGAGGACGCCGAGCACGAAGGCGCCCGCTTCCCGGGCGCGCCCGCGTTCTGCGGGGCCTCCCGATACCGAGAGTCGGACGTCGTGGCGGGACATGCGGGGCTCCGATCGAATCCTTCGTCCATCGCCATTGTACCGACCTCGCCCGGAGGGTTGGTCTAGACTCTCGCGCGATGTCCGCGCGCTACCTGCTCCGGGTGGAGGCCGGTCCGACGGGCTCGGCGGCGACCGGATTCGCGCTCGTGCAGCCGGGCCGGCCCCTGCGCGTGGGCCGGGATCCGGGCTGCGAGCTGGTGCTCCACGATCCCCGGGCCTCCCGCGTCCACTGCCAGCTCTCCTGGGACGGCACCCAGTGCGTGCTCCGCGACCTCGGCAGCTCGAACGGCACGCTCGTGAACGAGCAGCCGGTCCAGGAGGCGATCCTGCGGCCGGGGGACCAGATCGTGGTGGGGGACTCGCGGCTGACGCTGCAGCCGCTGGCGCCGTCGCCCGCGGCGGCGCCGCCTCCGTCCCCGCCGCGGACCGGGCCCCGCCCGATCGGCCGGGACGTCGGGGGACCTGCGGTCCCGCTCACGCAGCCGGCAGCGGCGCCCCAGGCGCCGGCAGCGGGAACGGCGGTGCCCCAGGCGCCGGCAGCGGGAGCGGCGGTGCCCGAGGCGCCGGCAGCGGGAGCGGCGGTGCCCGAGGCGCCGGCAGCGACGCCGGCTCTGGAGGCACCGGCCTCGGAGCCGCGGGAGGCCGACGAGCCTCCGCCGGGCCCGGTGCGCATCTGCCGCAGCGTGTCGCCCATCACGCCTCGTCCCGAGCCGATGTCGCCCGAGCCCGGCTCGCTCCATCACGCCCTCGCCCGCGCCATGCCCGCGAAGGGCCTCTACGCGCTCGTCGACGGGGCCGGCGACGAGCAGCTCCCCTTCCGCTGCGCCGCGCTGGGCTTCGAGGTCTACACGCTCTTCGAGGGGGCCTGGGCCGAGGGCCTGGCCCACGTCGGCCCGTGTCTCGTGGCGTTGGACGAGCCGGCGCTCCTGCTGCCGTACTGGCTGGAGGGCTTCGGCCAGAACGTCGGCGTCCTGCTGGAGAGCGACGCGGCGTTCGAGGACCTCCATCGCCACCTGCGGGAGATCTTCGTGGTGACCGACGAGACCGACCAGGAGTTCTTCTTCCGCTACTACGATCCGCGGGTCTTCCGCACCTTCCTGCCCACCTGCACGCCCGAGCAGCTGGTGGAGTTCTTCGGGCCGGTCACGCGCTGGTTCCTCGACGACGAGAAGATCGAGGGGTACCGGACCTACGCGCTCGAGGGCGCCCGGGTCGTGGGCGAAGAGATCGTTCCGAAGCCCCCCGGCTAGCCGGAGACCTCAGTCCGTCACGCGATGGGTGGGTACGGGCGGCGGAGGGCGAAACGCCTGGCCGCCGCCGTCGAGCACGTCGAGGCCCTGCCGGTCGCACCACGCCATGAGCTGCTCCTGCAGGGACAGGTGGAAGCGCTGGGGATCGGCCTCGATGCGCAGGTTCACCACCAGGTCGAGGCGGGCCGACGCCTCCTCCGCCCGCTGCACCATCTCGGGCTCCGCCCGACCCACCAGGCTGATCGCCGCCGAGCGCCGGTCGCCCCGCAGCAGGAGCTTGCCGTGGGCGATCTCGAAGTCGCTGGCCAGGTCGGCGTGCAGCGCCTGGCCCAGATCGGCCAGGGCGGCGTCCACCTCCAGCGGCGCGGGCGCGCCCAGCTCGAGGTGGCAGTTGAGCCAGCCGAGCTCGGCCTCGGCCTCGGCGTAGGCGGCATAGTCCAGGTCGGCGAGCAGCCGCGGAGAGGCCGGGCGCGGCTGCGCGAGCAGCGCCAGCCAGTCCTCGAAGCCCGTGCCGTCGCGGGACGACATGGCCAGGCGCGGCACGTCCGGAAAGCGCTCGGCCAGGTGGCGGTCGAGCTCGGCGCGGTCCGCGGCGTCGAGCCGATCCAGCTTGCTCACCACCAGGGCGTCGGCCTCCTGCTGCTGCAGGCCGAAGAGCCAGGTCACCTTCTCCGAGAGGCCCACCGGCCCCCGCCCCCCCAGCATGGCCAGGGCGCGCTCCGGGTCCACGAGCACGCTGAACGGCGCCACCTCGAAGCGGTCGGGGTGGAAGCGCGCCAGGGGCTCGATCACGGTGGCCACCAGGTCCGTGCAGCTCCCCACCGGCTCGGCCAGCAGGATCTCGGGACGCGCCTCGGCCAGCAGGTGGTCGGCGCGGGCGAGGAAGTCGTCGAAGCGGCAGCAGAAGCAGCCGCCGGCCACCTCGTCGACCGGGATCCCGGCGGCGGCGAAGCGCGCGGTGTCGACCAGGCCTTCCGCCTGGTCGTTGGCGATCACGCCCACGCGGCGGCCCTCGCTCCGGTAGTGCTCCGCCAGACGCAGGAGCGCGGTCGTCTTCCCGGCGCCGAGGAAGCCGCCCACCACGATCAGTCGCGTCGCTGCGTCCACGACCCGAACCCTAGCCCAGGCGAGGGTGGAGCCCTGTGCGGTGGGTCACCGGAGCGGATCGGCCCACCGGTATACTCGGCGCCATGGGTACACAAGCCGAGCAGGGTCCCCTGAACCTCGATCCCGGATTCGTCGCCGCCGTGCGCGAGCGCCTCGACGCCGCCGGCTTCGACGAGGCCGGCGTGTTGGGGCGCCTGCAGACGCCCGACAGCGTGCGCGTGGACGAGAAGTCGCTGCCGCGGCTCCTGCGCCTCACCGCCGAGGGCACGCCCCTCGACGTCTTCATCGAGCTCTTCCTCCTGGGCACGTCGGTGCCCTCGGACGCCGCGGCCCGGGCCGTCGCGCCGACCCCGCTGGCCGACTGGTGCGACGGCGGCCTGCTCGCCGAGGCGGCGGGCGCGGTGACCGCGCCGCTGCGCATGGCGCCCCAGCAGGGCTTCCGGGTCGTCTTCGATCCTCCGGTCAACCGGGTGGCGGGTCCGCCCGCCCCCGACCGGGTGCCGGGCCCGGGGCGGATCACCATGGACCTCCTGCACGCAACGGTGCGGCGGCCGGTGGGCCGGGTCCTCGACCTGGGCACCGGCCCCGGCGTGCAGGGACTCGCGTGCAGCCGCCACGCCGAGCAGGTGGTGAGCACGGACGTGAACCCGCGCGCCCTGAACCTGGCCGCGTTCAACGCCGCGCTGAACGGCGTGGAGCACCTGGAGGTGCGGGAGGGCAGCCTCTTCGATCCGGTGGCCGGCGAGCGCTTCGACCTGGTCGTGGTGAACCCGCCCTTCGCGATCTCGCCCGACTCCCGCTTCGTCTATCGCGATGGCGGGACCGAGGGCGACGGCTTCGTCCGGGGCCTGGTGGCCGAGGTGGGCGCCTACTTGGAAGCGGGCGGACTGTGCCAGATGACGGCCCAGTGGGCCCAGCTGCGTGGCCAGCCCTGGCCCGAGCGGCTGGCGGGCTGGGTCGAGGGCACGGGCTGTGACGCCTGGGTGATCGAGCTCGCGAGCCAGCGTCCCGAGGTCTACGCGGCCAACTGGATCCGCGAGAGCGAGCGGCTCGACGAGGAGGCCTACCGCGCCCGCTGGGAGGAGTGGATGGCCTACTTCGACGCGGCGGGCATCGAGTCCATCAGCACCGGCCTGATCACCCTGCGCCGCGCCTCGGAGCGCCCGAACCGCTTCTGGACCCTCGGCGGCGTGGACGGCCTGGACGGGTCCGCGGGCGGGGCGATCGAGCGGGGTCTGGCCGCGCGCGATCGCCTCCACGGCCAGGCGCCGGCCGACCTGGCCCGCAGCCTCCGGCCTCGGATCGCGCCGGGCGTGCGGCTCGACACCGTCAACGAGAGCGATGGCGGGGGCTGGCGCACCCGCGTCGGCATCCTGCGCCAGACCCGCGGCCTCCAGGCCGGGGCCGAGCTGGATCCCAGCGTGGCCCAGCTCGTCGGCCTCTGCGACGGCGCGCGATCGCTCTCCGATCTCGCCGCGGCGGTCACCGGCGCCGAGGGCGACGCCCTCCGCACGGCGGCCGAGAGCCTCGTGCCGGTGGTGGTGGGCCTGATCGAGCGGGGGTTCCTGGAGCTGGACTGAGGCTACGCCGGTACGGGATCGTCGCCGAACATCTCCGTCCAGAGCTCGGCGAGCGCCGCCGCAACGTCGTCGTTCGAGGCCTGTTCGTTGTCACTCGTCAGGCGCTTGTAGGTCTGCGGAGAGATCGATCGGGTGCGGATCGCGTCGGCCAGCTGGGATCGGAGCAGCTGGACCTTCTCCGGAGAGACGATGCCGGCCTCGACCTGTTCCTTCCATCCGGCGACATCGTCCACCTCGACGTGGTAGACGTTCGCGAGGAAGTTGCTCAGGGGCTCGGGGACCCGTTCGTCTTGCATGGGAGCCTCCGCATCAGGGGGTCGGAGCCGGCTCGGGGAACATCGTCACCATGGAGTAACTCCCATCCGGCTGCTTCTTGTAGAACGCCTTTACCGTACCGTCTGTGAAGTCCGTGTCGACGGGGGCCGGCTCGCTTGTGGGGCTCCACTGCTGAGACGGGTCCTTCCTCGACTTGCCGGAGACGTGGTCCCGGTAGTCGGGACCGTAGACGTCCTCGAGCTTCGCCTCGGCGGGGATACGGTCCTCGCCGGCGGCCGCCTTGGCCTTGAAGTCCGCCGAGTTGCGGAGGTGGTCGTCGGCCGCGACGTAGGACTCCGGCGAGTTGATCTTGGTGGCGTGGTCACCGCAACGATGGTTGGCTGGTGTCCCGTCCGCGTTTTTCCGGTACTTGTCGTGCCGAATCCCCGTCTCGGGATCTAACTTCTTCTGGACCCGGTCCGTCAGCTGCTGCTCGGTCACCTGGCCCTCATGACGCTGCGGCCCGTGGCCCTCCTTGAACAGAGCAGCCATCCGTTTGCGCACGTGTTCGGCCTGCCGCCGGACCTCCCGAGAGATCGCCAGCTCGCCAGGGAAGAGCTGGTAGTAGGCCTGCTTGGTCTTTCCGATCAGGTAGTCGCCGGTCCCCTTGAGGCGCTTGCCCACCGCGCCCAGCGCGCGCTTGACGCCCGGAATCTTCGCGAGGCCGAGCGTTCCGACCGTCGCGGCCACGGAGATCGCGGCGCCCTTGGCGAAGGTGCCGACGCTCCAGCCGCCCTCGGAGCAGGCCTCCACACCGGCGACGATGCCATCGGCCGCGAGGGCGATCCCCGCGATCGCCGCGGTCCCCAGGCCGGCGGCCGCGCCGATGATGGGTACGGCCGCACCGACGGCGCCACCCAGGGCGCCCCAGGCGAAGCCCTTCTTGAACTCCTCCCAGCCCTTGCCTTCCTCGGCCGTGGCGGCGCCGATGGCGCCGCCGATCAGGCCGCCCACGACCGCGGCGCCGGCGATGATGAGCAGCGCCGTGCAGAAGACCAGGTGGCCGTCCGGGTCCCGGAGGTTGACCGGGTCGCCGTTGGCGTAGGTGTAGAAGTTGTGGGTGCCGCTGCGGAACCGGAGCGGATCCGGGGTGAGGTAGCGGCCCAGGCCCGGGTCGTAGTAGCGGAAGACGTTGTAGTGGAGCCCGGTCTCGTCGTCGCAGTACTGGCCGAGGTGCCGCAGGGGCTGCCGGACGTCGCCCCGCTCGTTTCGGGCGCGGCCGAAGACGTCGTAGTCGGCGCTCCAGACCACCTCGCCACGCTCGTCGGTCAAGGCCAGGGGCGTGCCCGTGCGATCCAGGTGGTAGGCATGCAGCCGACCGTCGATCCGGACCCCCAGCGGCTGGCGCTCGCCCGGGAGCTGCAGGTAGTCGCGCCGCTCGACGGGCCGGCCGTCCTCGGTGGTCCACTCCCGCAGGAGCTGGCGACCCGCCCACAGGAAGTGGGTGACCCGACCGCCGCACTGCTTGCGGATCCGGCGACCGAAGGCGTCGTAGGCGAACCGGACCGGATCGCGGCCCGAGTGGGAGACCGCGGTGAGGTTCCCCTGGCCGTCGTACGTGTAGCCGGCTGCGATGAGGCCCGTGCGGCCGATCATGCGGCCGTGGGCATCGTGGCTGAACTGCTCGTGGCCCTGGTGCTGGATGCGGTTGCACGCGTCGAAGGCGGCCCCGACGTCGCCCGCGGCAATCCGGTTGCCCGAGGCGTCCCACGCGAAGGTCTCGTCCCGGCCCTCGACGGCGTCGCGGCAGGACACGATGCGACCGGCGCCGTCGTACTCGAATCCCCGTGCGTGGCCCGGCAGGATCTGGCGCACGGCGCGACCGCGCAGGTCCAGGGTGACCCGTTCGTCCACGATGGGGTCGGCGCGTCCGGCCCGGGTGGTGAGCACCGTGCAGAGATCGCCGTCGGGCGACGGCGTGACCGCTCCCCGGGTCTCCACGCCGTTCGGGAAGCGGAGCCGCGAGACCACGCCCCCCGCGTCGTACTCGAGCTCGTAGGTGCCGCCCTCGCCGTCCTCGGCCCGGGAGAGGAGGCCGTCGCCATCCCAGGCGAAGCGGTTCTCCTGTCCGTCGGAGGTGCGCAGGGAGACGAGGTTGCCGTCCTCGTCGTAGGCGTACTCGATGGAGATCGCGCCCTGGCGCTCGGCGAGCACCCGCCCTTCGCCGTCGTACTCGAAGGCGACCTCGATCTCGCCGTTGGCCCCGCGCAGGGGACGATTCTCGTCGTCCCACTCGATCTCCAGGGTGTGGCCGTCGGCGAACTCCACGCGCTCCTGGCGCTCGTCGCCGGTGACGCGACCGTGGAGCTGGTCGTTCACGTAGACGGCCAGGTCGTCGTCCTCCGACACCCAGGTCTCGCGGCTGCCATCGGCCCTCACGATCGTGACGCCGAAGGGATCGAGCGGGTCGCGCTCGTACTGGGTCACCTGACCCCGGGGATCGACGACGGCGCGAACGGCGTTCTCGCTGTCGCGTTCCAGGCGGAGCTCACCGCCGGCGCCATCGACGGTCCGCACGAGTGCGTCGCGCCGGTACGCGAGACGCTCGCGGGTGCCATCGGCGAACTCGGCCTCTACGCCGTCCAGCCCCTCTTCCTCGTCCTCCCACGGGTGCAGGGCGAGGAGGGCCTGCTGGTCGCGCAGGAGCTCCCGGGGCTGGCCCTCGTCGTCGTAGCGGATGCCGTAGCGCGGCAGGCCCACCAGTCCGGCCTCGACCACGCGTCCCTCGTCGTCGTGGGCGAGGGTGTAGGTGCGTCCCTCGAAGGTGCGCAGCTCCACCAGGCCGTGGGCGTCGAAGCGCGCGATCTCCTCGCGCCCCTCGGCGTCGAGCACCCGGACGGTGCCCGTGGCCGTGTCGACCATCGCGCCCGGCCGATCCTCTGCCCAGGCCTGCGCCCGCGCGGCGCGCCGGGCCTCGCCCTGGGCAGCCGCGAACTGGTCGATCTGGTCCGGACGGAGTCGCACCCGCTAGAGCGCCCCGCAGGCTTCGCAGGGCCCCTTGCAGACGAGGGCCGAGCCGTTCTCCGCAGCGGCCTTCATGGAGGCGGCCGGGGTGCCGGGTGCGCCGGCGCCCGCGCCGCCCCCGCCCGCGTTGCCGATCAGCACCGTGAACTCCCCCACGGCGATCGTCCCGGGCGGGCCCTTGCACTCGTGGGGGTCGTTGACCCGGGCCGCCATCTTGCCGCCGATGAAGACCGTGGGGCTTCCCATCAGGATCATGCCGCCCACGTGGGGCTTGGGGCCGTCGAACATGGGGCAGATCTGCATGTCGCCCATGCAGGCGGCCGGCTTGTTGCCGATCATCACGCGGGCCGCCACGCCCGTGGTCACCGGGCCGATCGTGCCCCCGTGGACGGTCTGGTCGCCGAGGCGGGCTGCCGGGAAGCTCATGCCGGGGAGGGCTCCATGGTGGGCGAGTTTCGCCCGTGGGGCGGCCGCGTGCAGTGAAGCGGCTCACAGACCCTCGTCGCGACCGAGCCGATCCTACTTTCTCGGGCCTTCGGCCGCCGCCGGGTCTACCCTTGGACCGGGCCAGGGACGGGACACGCATGGGACTCGAAAAGCTCCGACTGACCGCCGCGGAGTGCCGGCACCTCGCGGAGCTCTGCGAGACGCGGTCGCGCTGGGGACCGGCCGGGGCGTCCGCGGCGGCGGCGTCGCCGGCGGCCAGTGGACCGCCGCCGCGCCCCTCCCACCACCGCAGCGCCTGGCTCCGCACCTGGCACTTCCGCGACCGCGCGGCGGCCGAGCGCTGGAACGGCGCCTGGGAGGCAGCCCTCGAGGGCGGGGCCGTGCCCCCGTTCCTGCTCGCCGAGAACGACGAGCGCCTGCAGGCGGAGGTGGCGCGCATCGCCGCCGGCGTGCTGCTCGAGGAGGTGGAGGGCGGGGGCCTCTACCCCACGGCGCTCGCGGGAGGCCGCTACGAGCTCCGGGTCGAGCACGTCTACCACACCTCGCCGCTGGCCTGGGCGCGGAGCACCCTGGTGCTGGCGCTCGACGGCCGGATCTTCGACGGCGACGGCAACCTCCTCTGGGCCCTGGAGGCCGCTCGGGAGTATCCCTTCGACCAGCTCTCGGAGGGGGTGGCCCAGCGCCTGGCCGACCGCCGCTGGGCGCCCGGCGAGCGGGAGGTCTGAGACGCCCGTCATGGCCCCGGCCGACCGCCCCCCCGCCGACCGTCCCCTGGATCTGGGAAGCGACGAGGTCTACGCCCGCGCCCGCGACGTGCTGGGAAGCGCGGGCTTCGACGACGGCGGCATCCTCGCCTTCCTCGGGCAGGGCGAGCTGGGCGACGCCAAGGAGGGGGACGTGGAGCTGCTGCTGGCCAAGACCGCCGGCGGCTCGCCCCTGGAGACGCTGATCCGCCTCTTCCTGGTGGGCGCCGACGTCGCGGCCGGCGAGGCCGAGCGGGCCGTCGCCCCGATGAAGCTCGAGGCCTGGCTCTCGGCCGGCCTGTTGGAGTCCGTCGACGGCGACCGGATCCGCGGTGCCGTGCGGCTGCTGCCGTTCCGGGGCCTTTGGCTGGCCTTCGACCGTCCCGAACGGGGGCGGCAGGTCCGCGCCGAGGACTACGTGATGGGCGTGGGCAGCAGCACGCTCACCCTCGCCGACCTCACCGTGCGACGGCCCGCCCGGGCCGCCCTCGACCTGGGCACGGGCTGCGGCCTGTTGGCGTTCCTCGCGGCCCGGCACAGCGAGCGGGTCGTCGCCACCGACCGCAATCCCCGGGCGGTGGGAATCGCCGCCTTCAACGCCCGCCTCAACGGCCTCGACGCCGTCTCGTGTCGCGAGGGCGACCTGTTCGAGCCCGTGGGCTCGGAGCGCTTCGACCTGGTCGTCACCAACCCCCCCTTCGTGATCTCCCCCGCCAGCACCTTCATCTACCGGGACAGCGGCTTCGAGGGCGATGGCATCACCCGGGAGATCGTGCGCCGGGTTCCCCAGCACCTGGAGGTGGGCGGCTACTGCCACGTCCTGTGCAACTGGGCCCATCTGCGCGGCGAGGACTGGCGGGACCGGCTGGCCGCCTGGGCCGAGGGGAGTGGCTGCGACGTCTGGGCCCTGTGCGCCGAGACGCGCGACGCGGCGACCTACGCGAGCACCTGGCTGCGCCACACCGAGGGCGGCGAGCCCGGCCGGGTGCGCGAGCAGTTCGCGGACTGGATGGCCTTCTACGAGCGCCTCGGCGTGGAGGCGGTGAGCGCCGGCTCGATCCACCTGCGCCGGCGGGCCGACGGCGCCAGCCGCTTCCGCGCCGGCCCGCAGCCGTCGCTGCGGGGGGCGGGCGGCGAGGCCGTCGCGGCGGGCTTCGAGGCGTGGGCCTTCCTCGACGCCCTCGGCGACGGGGAGGCCGGCCGGCGCGGCCTGCTCCAGAGCCGGCTCCGGGCCGCCGACGCGCTGCGCCTGGAGCAGCAGCTCGGGCTCGGCGAGGCGGGCTGGACCCCCGAGCGGACCCTGCTGCGCCTGACCGAGGGGTTCGGCCACGAGGGGGCCGTCGACCCCCTGATGGCCGACCTGGTGGGCCGCTGTCGGGGGCGGGAGCCCCTGGGCCGGGTCCTGCGCGAGCTCGCGGTGCGGGCCGGGGTCTCCGAGCGCGAGCTCGAGGACGCCGCCCTGCCCATGGTGCGGGCGCTGGTGGAGCAGGGATTCCTCCGGCCGCCCCCGGCAGAAACCCCGGACCCGGCACGAGATTCTGCTTGACGGGGCGTTCCTCGGGGGAGCAGTATTCGTCCTACTTTTGTCGGGACTCACGGTGGGTTGGCGATCGCCCTCCCCCCATCCCCCCTTGGCTGACGGCTGACGGGCCGACGACTGACGGCCGGTTGGCCTGACCCGCGGGTCCGATGATCGATCTTGAAGCTCTTCTCGCGCCGATCGGCGACGAGTCCCCCACCGGGGAGAACCTCCGGTATCGCGCGGGCGATACCACTTTCGAGGACCTCGAGGAGAGTCGGCGCGAGGTCGATCCCGAGGAAGACCCGAGCGGCGACGGACAGGATTCCGACTGGGCGGCGATCGTGCGCACGGCGAGCGGCGCCCTCGCCGAGGAGAGCAAGGACCTCGAGCTGGCCACCCGCCTCACCGAGGCGCTCGTGCATCGGGACGGCTTCGCCGGGCTCGCCGAGGGGCTCGAGCTCTGCCACGCCCTGATCGAGCGCTTCTGGGACCAGCTCCACCCGGGCTACGACCCCGAGGACGGCGAGATCGTCGGGCCCATTCGCGCCCGTCCCCTGGGCTGGCTGGTGACGGCCCTCGCCAGCGGCACCACGGGCTCCCTGGCGGGGGCGAAGCTCGTGCCCCTGGTTCCGGTGCCGGGCGAGCGGTCGCTCACCTGGCAGGACTACGAGAACGGCCAGCGCCTCGACGAGTACCAGATGCAGTCCGACCAGAGCCGCTACCAGGAGATGGTCGACGCGGGCATGGTGACGAGCGAGCGCTGGAACGCCGCCCTCGCGTCGGCACCCCCGGAGGCCTTGCGCGAGGTCCGCGACGCGCTGGTGGTCAGCGAGGAGAAGATCGCCGCGCTCGAGACCCTCTGCGACGAGCGCTTCGGCGACGACGCGCCGATCCTGATCCCGCTCCGCGACCTGGTCAACGAGATCCGCGAGTTCCTGGACAAGCAGGTGGGCAGCGGGGAGGAGGCGGAGGAAGGGGAGGCCGAGGGCGGCGCCGTCGAGAGCCTCGGCGGGGCTCGGGTGGCCTCCGGGCCGATCGCCAATCGGGCCCAGGCGATCGACCGGCTGCGGGAGATCGCCGAGTTCTTCCGGCGCACGGAGCCCCACAGCCCGATGGCCGCCCTGATCGGGCGGGCGGTGAAGTGGGGCTCGCTCTCCTTCGAGGACCTGGTCCGGGACTACATCAAGGATCCGACGACCCAGGGCCAGATCTGGGAGCTGCTCGGCATCGAGGCACCGGAGGAATGAGCGGGCGGCACCCCGTGCAGTGATGAGATTCACACCCCGCTCGGCCGGGGTGCGACACCTTCTCGACCTTTCCACAGGAGGAAATCGCCGTGGCGAAAGAGAGCATTTTCGACAAGAAGCGCAGGGTGCGGCCGCCGCGCGTCCACATCACCTACGAAGTGGAGACCGGCGGGGCCATGGTCCTGAAGGAGCTGCCCTTCGTGGTGGGCGTGATGTCGGACCTGTCGGGCCACCAGAAGGACAAGCCCAAGCTCCGGGACCGCAAGTTCAGCTCCATCGATCGCGACAACTTCGACGACGTCGTGAAGAGCATGAAACCTCGTCTGGCCTTCCGCGTGGACAACACGCTACAGGACGACGACAGCCAGATGAACGTCGAGCTCAACTTCAGCAAGCTCGACGACTTCTCGCCGGAGGCGGTGGCCAAGCAGGTGCCCGCGCTGGCGAAGCTCCTGGAGGCCCGGGGCAAGCTCAAGGACCTGCTCTCCCGGATGGAGGGCAACGACCGCCTCGAAGAGCTCCTGGGCGCGATCATCGAGAAGAAGGACGTGCAGGGCAAGCTGCAGGACGTCCTGGGAACGGACGGCGCCGCCGGGGACGGTGACGGCGACGCGTCCAAGGAGGAGTAGACATGGCACAGCAGCAGGAAATCGCGGTCGACGAGCTCGAGAGCCTCGAGAGCGGGGATCTGCTGGATCAGATCCTCGACACCGGCATCAAGGCCCGGGACGACTCCGCCAAGGAGCGGGGCAAGGAGCTCATCCAGAACCTGATCAGCCAGGTGGTGGACGAGAGCTTCGTCGTCCAGAAGGACGTGCTGAAGACCATCAACTCGCGGATCGCCCAGCTCGACGAGGCGCTCTCGCGGCAGATGGACAAGATCCTCCACCACGAGGAGTACCAGAAGCTCGAGGCGTCCTGGCGTGGCCTGAACAAGCTGGTGATGGGGACGGAGACGGGCGAGTCGATCAAGATCAACGTCCTGAACGTCTCCAAGAAGGAGCTGCTCCGGGACTTCGAGTCGGCGAGCGAGTTCACCGAGAGCTTCATGTGGAAGTCGGTGTACGAGTACGAGTTCGGGGTGTACGGCGGCGATCCCTTCGGCACGCTCGTGGGCGACTACGAGTTCGGCAAGGGGCCCCAGGACGTCGGCCTGCTGCAGCACATCTCCCAGGTGGCGGCGGCGGCCCACGCGCCCTTCATCTCGGCGGCCGGTCCCCAGATGTTCGGCATGGACAGCTTCACCCAGATGCCCGATCCCCGGGACCTCGCCAAGATCTTCGACAAGAACAACCCCGAGAACACGAAGTGGCTGAGCTTCCGGGACTCCGAGGACTCGCGCTTCTGCGCGATGGTCCTCCCGCACACCCTGCGGCGGCTTCCCTACGACCCGGAGGACAATCCCTGCGACGCCTGGGACTACCAGGAGGATGTCAGCGAGCTGCACCACGACTACCTGTGGGGCAACGCCGCCTACGATATGGCCGAGAACATCACGGCCGCCTTCGCCAAGTACCACTGGTGCGTGGCGATCCGCGGACCGGAGGGCGGCGGCCTGGTAGAGGATCTGCCGATCCACACCTTCAAGACCCGCGAGGGGGACGTGGCCAGCAAGTGCCCCACCGAGGTCCTCATCCCGGACACCCGGGAGAAGGAGCTCAACGACCTGGGCTTCATCGGCCTGCTCAACTGCAAGAACACGGACTACGCCGCGTTCTTCGGCGGGGCGAGCGCCCAGAGGCCCAAGAAGTACGACACCAAGGAGGCCACGGCCAACGCCAAGCTGTCGAGCATGATCCCCTATCTCTTCTGCACCTCGCGGATCGCCCACTATCTCAAGGCCATCTGCCGCGACAAGGTGGGCTCGTTCATGTCCCGACAGGAGTGCGAGAACTTCCTGAACCGCTGGCTGGTGCAGTACGTGCTGAACATGGACGAGGCCAGCCAGGAGGCGAAGGCCGAAAAGCCCCTGCGGGAGGCCATGGTGGAGGTCGCGGAGGACAAGGCGCGGCCCGGGGAGTACAAGGCCATCGCCTACCTGCGGCCGCACTTCCAGCTCGAGGCGCTGGACGTTTCGCTGCGTCTGGTGGCGGATCTGCCGAAGGCCGCCAAGTAGGCCTGGGCGGAGAGGGGCCCCCTGTGCTTCGCCTCACAGCGTTGTTCGGGGGAGCCGCTTAGATTCTCATTGCTCGGAGGCGCCCGGATTCCAGAGGGGAGTCGGGGGCGAATCAAGGAGGAAAGATGGCATTCGATACCTTTCTGAAGATCGGGACGATTCCCGGCGAGAGCACGGACGACAAGCACAAGGATTGGATCGAGGTCCTGTCGTTCAGCCACGGCGTGTCGCAGCCGGCCACGGGCTCGGTGTCCAGCGGCGGCGCCCGCTCGGCGGAGCGCTGCGACCACTCGGACTTCTCGATCGTGAAGTCCCTCGACAAGGCCTCCCCCAAGCTCAACCTGGCCTGCTGCAACGGTGAGCACATCAAGGAGGTGACCGTCGAGCTGTGCCGCGCCACCCAGGACAAGGCCCGGTACATGCAGTACAAGATGGAGGACGTGATCGTCACCAGCGTGCGCCCGGGCGGCTCGGCCCAGGGCGGCGAGACGCTTCCCCTCGAGGAGGTGTCCTTCAACTACGCCAAGATCAGCTGGGTCTACACCGAGACCGATCACAAGACCGGCAAGGCCAAGGGCGACGTGCAGACGCACTGGGACCAGAGCGCCAACAAGGGCGGCTGATCCCGTCTCTGCAGCCACGGGTTCGCGGGGCGGGGGATCTCCTCCCGCCCCGCCGACCCACGCCATCGATTCGTCGTCGCCGCGCTGGGTCGCCGGCACGCCGCCCTCCGGGCACGGGAGTGAGAAGAAGCCACGCATGAGCGCTGAAGAGCTTTTCCAGGAAGGGCGTCTCGAGGACGCGATCGAGGCGCAGATCCAGGTGGTCAAGGGAAGCCCCGCCGACGGCGACGCCCGCTTCCTGCTCTTCACCCTGCTGTGCTTCACGGGCGACCTCGAGCGCGCGACCCGCCAGCTCGACGCCTTGGCCAGCACCGATCCCCAGATCCAGGCGGGCTCCCTGGTGTACCGGCAGCTGCTCGAGGCGGAGGCCCAGCGGCGGGAGGTGCTCGGCGGCGAGGGCCGCCCGGTGCTCGCGCCCGACCCGCCCGAAGACCTGGAGCACCGTCTCACCGCGCTCGCCTGCGCGCGCGAGGGCGACGGGGCGGGCGCCGACCGCGCCCTGGAGGCCGCCGCGGAGGCGTCCGTCGCCGTGGGCGGCAAGCTGAATGGAGAGTCGTTCGAGGCCATCCGCGACACCGACGACCTGCTCTGCACCGTTCTCGAGGTCTTCGCGGGCGGTCGCTACCTCTGGCTGCCCTTCTCCCAGATCCGCAAGCTCGAGCTCTCCGAGCCCAGCCGCAAGCTCGACCTGCTCTGGATCTCCGCCTCCCTGCAGGACGCTCGCGGCAACGACGCCAGCGTCTTCCTTCCCGTGCTCTACGACGGCTCCCACAGCCAGGCCGGGAGCCCCCTCCGGGTCGGGCGGATGACCGAGTGGACCGAGTCCGAGAGCCTCGGCGCACGGGGCGTCGGCCAGCGCGTGCTCCTGAGTGTCCAGGGCGAGTCCGAACGGGAGACCGGCCTGCTGGACCTGCGTCTGCTCGAGATCGAAGGGGCCGGTTGATGGCTCGGGCGAAGCCCGAGGAAGCGATCTGATGGCCCGAGCGAAGCCCGAGGACTCGATCCGCCCGTCGCTGCTGGACCGGCTGTCGGGCCGGGTACCCAAGAACGTCCCGGGTGCACAGCTCCAGGTGGGAGTGCGGGAGCTGAAGCGCTCCGTCGGCCGGGACCTGGAGTGGCTCCTCAACACCACGGCCTGGTCGCCATGGGATCTGGAGGAGATGGAGGAGTCCGGCGCCTCGGTCCTGAACTACGGCCTCCCCGACTTCTCGCACCTGTCGTGGACGAGCCAGTCCGACGCCTCGGGCATCTGCCGCGCGATCGAGCGCGTGGTGCGGGCCTTCGAGCCGCGGCTGCTGCCCCGCAGCGTGCGGGTGGAGATCGTGCCCCGGGAGGACCCTGCGGACTTCAACCTGCGTTTTCGGATCGACGCCTTGCTCCACGTGGAGCCCATCTCGGAGCCGGTGAGCTTCGACACCAGTGTCGCCCTCGACACCGGGGACATGAGGATCGAGAGAGCCGTCTGATGCGGGACGAGCTGCTGCTCTACTACGAGCGCGAGCTGCGCTTCATCCGCAAGATGGCGTACGAGTTCGCCGAGAAGTATCCCGAGGTGGCGGGCCGCCTCCTGCTCGAGCCGAACCGCTGCGACGACCCCCACGTCGAGCGCTTGATCGAGGCCTTCGCCATGCTCTCGGCCCGGGTCCATCTGCGCCTCGACGACGACTTCCCCGAGATCACGGACGCGCTGCTCGGGATCCTCTATCCGCACTACCTGGCGCCGGTGCCGTCGATGACGGTGGTCCAGGTCAACCTGGACCCGGAGCAGGGCAAGGTGGCCGAGGGCGTCCAGGTGGATCGCCACGCCGTGCTCTACTCGAAGGCGGTCGAGGGCGTCCGCTGCCGCTTTCGCACCGCCTACCCGATCAAGCTCTGGCCCCTCGTGGTCAGCCGGGCCGAGATCGTCTCCGCGGCAGCCGTCGGCCGGGGGCTCCCGCCCGAGTGCCAGTCGGCCCTGCGCCTGCGCATCCGGACCGAGGACGACAGCCCTCTCGCCGAGCTGGCCGTCGATCAGCTCACCTTCTACCTGAACGCCGAGAGCGGCTCGCTGCACCGGCTCTACGAGCTCTTCTTTCGCGACGCGCTCGGCGTGCACCTGCGCTGTGGGGAGGAGCCGGCCCGGGTGAACGGGGCCGAGGTGATCCGGCCCCTGGGCTTCGGCAAGGACGAGGGGCTGCTGGACTACCCCCTGGAGTCCTTCCTCGGCTACCGCCTGCTCCAGGAGTACTTCTCGTTCCCGGAGAAGTACCTCTTCGCCGAGGTGGGTGGGATCGATCGGCTCAAGGTGGACGAGGAGTCGTCCGAGTTCACGCTCACCATCCTCCTCAAGCGCTCCCTGGCGGAGATGGACCTGCGGGTGGAGCCGGCGAACTTCCTCCTTGGCTGCACGCCGGCGGTCAATCTGTTCCCGCACCGGGCCGACCCGATCCGCCTCAACCAGGCGAGCATCGACTACCGCGTCACGCCGGACGTCCGCTCCCCCTACTCCTACGAGGTGTACGGCGTACGGGACGTCACCAGCACGCGCCCCGGCACGTCGGAGGTGCGTCGCTTCCATCCCTTCTACGCCGTTCGCCACGGCATGGGCGGGGCCGACGACGTGGCCTTCTGGCACGCGGCGCGACGGCCGTCCATGCGCAAGGGCGACAACGGCACCGAGGTGTTCCTCACCCTGGTGGACCGCCGCTTCCACCACGTCGCCCCTCCGGTCGACGTGCTCCACGTGGAGGTCCTGGCCACCAACCGGGACCTCGCCTCGCGGCTGCCCTTCGGCGACCCGAACGGCGACTTCGAGCTGGAGGGCTACCCGGGCATCCGCTCCATCACCTGCCTGCGCAAGCCGGACGCCACGGTGCGCGCACCGGCCGGCGACCGCTCCCGCTGGCGCCTCGTTTCGCACCTGGCGCTCAACTACATGTCCCTCACCGGGGGGCTCGCCGAGGACGCCCCGGAAGGGGAGGGCGCGGAGCGCGCGCTCACCGCGCTCCGCGAGATCCTCACTCTCTACGACTTCGCCGACTCCGCCGTGACCCGTCAGCGCATCCAGGGGCTCGTGGGCATGCGCACGCGGCGGGTGCTCCGGCGCATCGGCCGCGGCGCCCAGGCGGGGTTCGCGCGGGGCGTGGAGGTGAACCTGGAGTTCGACGGCGCGAAGTACACCGGGAGCGGCGTCTATCTCTTCGCCTCGGTGCTGGAGCGCTTCCTCGGTCTCTACTCCTCGATCAACTCGTTCACCCAGACGGTTGCGCGTGTTCGCAATCGCGAAGAGGTCTTGATGCGATGGCCGCCGAGAGCGGGCGAAACGCAGGTACTGTAGAAGACCCGCTGTGGGACCAGCCGGAGTGCCTGGAGTTCTTCCAGGCCGTCCGTCTGCTGCGGGAGCGCTACCCGGACAAATCGGACATCGGGACCTCGGCGGATCCCGACGAGGAGTTCGTCCGCTTCAAGTCCGACCTCTCGTTCGCGTTCGCCAACACCAACGTGGTCTCCCTCGAGCGTCCGTCGGAGCCGGGCGGAGCGCCGGAGCTCAGCGTCTCGTTCATGGGCGTGGCCAGCCCCGGGAGCTTCGGGTCGCTCCCCTATCGCTACACCGAGGAGATCCATCGCCAGCTCGAGGCCAAGAATCCCGCGGTTCGCGACTTCCTGGACCTCTTCAACCATCGCTTCATCTCGCTCTTCTACCGCGCCTGGGAGAAGTACCGCTTCTCGATCCGTCACGAGCGCGGCGACGAGAGCAACTTCTTCGAGCAGGCGGTCTTCGCGATCATCGGCCTCGCCACCCCGGGCCTGCGGGGGCGCCTGCCGTTCGACGACCGCGCCCTGCTGTCGCGGGCGGGACTGCTGGCGATGGCGCCGGTCCCCGCCTGCGTGTTGGAGAACCTGGTGGAGAGCTTCTTCGGCGTGGAGGCCGAGGCGCAGCAGTTCCGGCTGCGTCGTTACCTGCTCGACCCGGAGGAGCGGAGCTACCTGGGCACCGCCAACGCGACCCTGGGCCAGGACCTCGTGGTCGGCGCCGAGGTGAACCTGAACCAGTACCAGTTTCGGCTCCGCCTGGGCCCGATGGGCTGGCCCGAGTACCAGTCGCTGCTCCCCGACGCGCCCGGCTACGCCTCGCTCATGGAGCTCGTCCGTCTCTCGCTCCCGCCCGAGTTCGAGTTCGAGGTGCAGCTGGTCCTGCGCCGCGAGGACGCCCCGCCGCTCCAGCTCGGCGCCGCCGGCCCCGACGCCCCGCGCCTCGGCTGGACCACGTGGGCGAGCTCCGGCGCGCTCGACCGCGATCCCGACGACGCCCTCTTCGCCTCCCAGCAGAGGCCCTCCCCGAACCCGCAACCCGATGGACGGCCCGCGCTGCCGGGCGTCCCGGAGGCAGTGGCATGAGCCTCGATCTTCGTTCCCTGATCGGCAAGCTGAACGACACGACCCGGCGCGCGTTGGAAGGCGCCGCGGGGCTGGCCGTGTCGCGCACCCACTACGAGGTGGAGATCGAGCACTGGATCGCAAAGCTCCTGGAGTCGGGCGAGGGTGACCTGCCCCAGATCCTGAAGCACTTCGGCGTCGATCCGGACCGCCTCCTGCGGGACCTGAACCGCTCCCTCGACACGTTCCGCACCGGCAACGCGCGTCGCCCCGATCTCTCGCAGACCATCGAGCAGCTGGCCCGGGAGGCCTGGGTGCTCTGCTCGGTGAACTACGACCTCACCAAGGCGCGCTCCGGGGCGCTGCTCCTGGCGGCGCTCGACGACGCCCGGCTGGCCCGGCGCCTCATCGAGGCCCACGCCGAGCTGCGCTCCGTCAACCGCGAGGTGCTGGAGAAGGACTTCCTGAAGCTCGTGTCGGGATCCCGGGAGGACCGCGAGGTGGCGGCCATGAGCGCCGCCACCCGTCGCGACGTGGCCACGCCCGGCGCGGCGGCCGGCACGGAGACCCCGTCCCTCGACCAGTTCACCCAGGACCTCACCGCGGAGGCCCGGCGCGGCAAGCTCGATCCGGTGCTCGGGCGCGATCCGGAGATCCGCCAGATCATCGACATCCTCACCCGCAAGCGGCAGAACAACCCCATCCTCACCGGCGAGGCGGGCGTGGGCAAGACGGCCGTGGTGGAGGGCTTCGCCCAGCGCATCGCCGACGGCGACGTCCCGGAGCCGCTCCAGAATGTGTCCGTGCGCACCCTCGACCTGGCGCTGCTGCAGGCAGGCGCCGGCGTGAAGGGCGAGTTCGAGAACCGCATGAAGCAGGTGATCGAGGAGGTGCGGAGCTCTCCGCGGCCCATCATCCTCTTCATCGACGAGGCCCACAACCTGATCGGCGCCGGCGGTCGGGAAGGGCAGGGCGACGCCGCCAACCTCCTGAAGCCCGCCCTGGCGCGGGGCGAGCTGCGGACCATCGCCGCCACCACCTGGGCCGAGTACAAGAAGTTCTTCGAGAAGGACCCGGCGCTCTCCCGGCGCTTCCAGGTGGTGAAGGTCGAGGAGCCCGACGAGCCGTCCGCGGTGGAGATGATGCGCGGCGTCTCCAAGTACCTGGAGGACCACCACCAGGTGCGCATCCTCGACGAGGCGGTCTCGGAGTCGGTGCGCCTCTCCCACCGCTACATCCCCGCGCGCCAGCTGCCCGACAAGTCGGTGTCAGTGCTCGACACCGCCTGCGCCCGGGTATCCATGGGCCGGCACGCGAAGCCGGCCCGGATCGAGGACCTGGAGCGGCAGATCGCGAACTGGGAGCGCGAGCAGGAGCTGCTCCAGCGCGAGGAGAACCTCGGGGAGGATCACGCCGAGCGGCTCCGGGAGATCGAGGAGCAGAAGGCGGAGGCCGTGAGCGAGCTCGCCGAGCTCGACGGCCGCTGGAAGCGCGAGCTCGAGCTCGTGAGCCGCATGACCGAGATCCGGGATCGGCTCGACCTCCTGGTGAGCCCGCCGGCGGCGGAGGAGGGCGGCGAGCCGCCGCCGGCCCCGCCCACGCCCGAGGAGGCGGACGCCCTGCGGGCGGAGTTCTCCAAGCTCCGCGACGAGCTGGCGGCGGTCCAGGGCGAGCAGCCCCTGGTACTCGGAGAGGTGGACGGCAGCGCCGTCGCCGAGGTGATCGCCGCCTGGACCGGGATCCCCGTCGGCAAGATGCTCGCCGACGAGATCCAGACCATCCTGCGCCTGCAGGAGAAGCTCAACGAGCGGGTCATCGGCCAGGACCACGCCCTGGAGGCGGTGGCCAAGCGGATCCACACCGCCCGCGCCAGCCTGGACAATCCCGCCCGACCCGTCGGGGTGTTCCTGCTGGTGGGTCCGAGCGGCGTCGGCAAGACCGAGACGGCCCTGGCGCTCAGCGAGGCCCTCTACGGCGGCGAGCGGAACATCGTCAGCATCAACATGTCCGAGTACCAGGAGGCCCACACGGTCTCGAGCCTCAAGGGAGCGCCTCCGGGCTACGTCGGCTATGGGGAGGGCGGCGTGCTCACCGAGGCCGTGCGCCGGCGCCCCTACGCCGTGGTCCTCCTGGACGAGGTGGAGAAGGCCCATCCGGACGTGATGGAGATCTTCTTCCAGGTCTTCGACAAGGGCGTGCTGGAGGACGGCGAGGGGCGGGTGATCGACTTCAAGAACACGGTCATCCTGCTCACGTCGAACGTCGGCACCGACACGATCATGACCCTGAGCGCCGATCCCGACACCCGGCCGGACCCGGACGGGCTGGTGGAGGCCATCCGGCCCCAGCTGCTCCAGACCTTCCCGGCGGCCCTGCTGGGTCGCCTGGTGACCGTGCCCTTCTACCCGATCGCCCCGGAGATCCTGCGCAGGATCATCCGGCTGCAGATCGACCGGATCGCCCAGCGGGTGCGCGCCAACCACCGGGCGGAGTTCGCGTACGGCGACGAGCTGGTGGAGGCGGTGGCGGCGCGCTGCACCGATCCCCAGAGTGGCGCCCGCAACGTCGACCACATCCTCACCCATGCGCTGCTGCCGCAGATGGCGGCGGACTTCCTCTCGCGCATGGCCGAGGGGCAGACGTTCCAGAGAGTCGAAGTCGGGGTGGACGAGTCCGGCGCATTCACCTTCCAGGTGACCTAGCAAGGAGGTCCAGCATGAGTTCCGGCTATTCCGATCAAGACCGCATCACCACGGTGCGTTGTCCGAAGCTCGAGGGCGATTTCGGCGGCGACCGCGACGTGCTCATGCTCGAGCGCCTCGTGGGCGAGGAGGCCATCTCGCGCCCCTTCCGCTTCCAGCTCGACCTGATCTCGGAGCGGGACAACCTCACCTTCAACTCCATCATCGGCCAGCAGCTCTGGGTGGACGTGGAGCTCCCGGACCAGAAGAAGCGCTTCTTCAGCGGCATCGTCTCGCGCTTCGCCCAGCGCGGCGAGGACCGGCGCTTCGTGTCGTACCGCGCCGAGATCGTCCCCTGGTTCTGGTGCCTGACGCGCATCTCCGACTGTCGCATCTACCAGGAGAAGACCGTCCCGGAGATCATCCAGGACGTCTTCGGTCGACGGGGCTACACGGACTTCCAGATGGACGCGGAGGGGCAGGGCAAGCGCACCTACTGCGTGCAGTACCGGGAGACGGACTTCAACTTCGTCTCGCGCCTCATGGAAGAGGAGGGCATGCGGTACCACTTCCTCCACGAGGAAGGTCGCCACGTGATGGTGATCTCGGACAAGCCCGAGTACCCGGACAATCCCGAGGTTCCGGAGGTGGAGTACGTCTCGAGCACGTCGGAGCGCACGACCGGCGAGGTCGAGGACCTCCAGCTGGAGCGCGAGCTCGCGCCCGGGAAGATCGCCCTCTCGGACTACAACTTCGAGCAGCCGAGCGAGGACCTGGGCAGCGAGACCTCCACCGTGGAGCCCATGGGCGGCAACGAGGACTTCGAGATCTTCGACTATCCCGGGGAGTACCTCAAGCGCAACCAGGGGAGCAGCCTGGCCAAGCTGCGCATGGAGGCGGAGGAGTCCGCGGCCGTGCAGGCCCACGGGCGCGGCGAGCTCTCGAACATGCTGCCCGGCCACTGCTCCGTGCTGAAGAGCCACTATCGGGACGACTTCAACGGCCGCTACCTGGTGACGGAGGTCTCCCACTCGCTCTCCGAGGGTGCGGGGTACGACGAGGGGGGCTCGGCCTACGAGAACTGGTTCTCGGCGGTCCCCTCGGACCTGACCTACCGCCCGCCCCAGGTGACGCCCAAGCCGGTCATCCAGGGCATCCAGACCGCGAAGGTGACCGGCCCCTCCGGCGAGGAGATCCACACCGACAAGCACGGTCGGGTGAAGGTGCACTTCCACTGGGACCGCCACGGGCCCACGGACGACAAGTCCTCCTGCTGGCTTCGGGTCAGCCACAGCCTGGCCGGCCAGGGCTGGGGGGGCATCCAGCTCCCGCGGGTGGGCCAGGAGGTGGTCGTGGAGTTCCTGGAGGGGGATCCGGATCGCCCGATGGTCACCGGGCGCGTCTACAACGGCGAGCGGATGCCGCCCTACGCCCTGCCGGACGAGAAGACCGTCAGTACACTGAAGAGCCGCAGCTCCAAGGGGGGCGGCGAGGACAACTACAACGAGATCCGCTTCGAGGACAAGAAGGGGTCCGAGCAGCTCTTCCTGCGGGCGGAGAAGAACCAGGACACCTGGGTCCGGCAGCGTCGCACCGAGCACGTCGGCGGGACGACCCACCTCACGGTGGGCGGGGACCAGATGGAGGAGGTGGAGGGCGAGAAGCACGTCCTCGTGAAGAAGGATCACCTGGAGGAGGTGGAGGGCGCCGTGAGCCTGACGATCGGCGGCGACCTCGACGAGAAGGTCGGCAAGAGCTGGGCGGCCGCCGCCGGTCAGGAGATCCACCTGAAGGCCGGGATGACGTGCGTCATCGAGGCCGGCATGCAGCTCTCGCTCAAGGTGGGCGGGAACTTCATCGACATCGGGCCGGCGGGCGTGTCGATCTCGGGCACCATGGTCAACATCAACAGCGGCGGCTCCGCGGGCAGCGGCAAGGGCGCCTCGCCGACGAAGCCGAAGCAGGCCACGAAGGGCAAGAAGGACGGAAGTTCCTAGCGGACTTCGCGAATCGGGTGGGGGAGATCCATGATCTGGACAGGAGGCGCGCTGGGGAGTCGCGCCGGAATGCTGGTGCGGGCGTGCGCCCTGGTGGGCGCCGCCCTGGGCACGGCGGCGTGCTCGTCGAAGGCCTGCATCGACATCACGGCGAGCTCGCGGCTGAACTACTACGACGAGCAGGCCCATGTGGTCGCCCTGTACCTCTTCCCGCTGGAGAGTGACCTGGCCTTCCACCAGGCCAGCGTCAGCGACCTGCTCCGGCAGGAGCCCATCGGGGGCATGGTGGCCCCGCCGCTGCAGATGACGATCACCCCGGGCGAGGAGCAGGAGGTCGTGGAGGACTTCGGCGACCGCACGGAAGAGATCGGGATCGTGGCGGACTACTATCGGGCCCCGGGAGACCCGGAGGGGAAGCGGAAGACGAGCGTGAGGGCCCGCTGCGGCTGGTTCTCGGACCCGAGCATCACGCTCGGACCCAACAACATCGAGCGAGACTGAAGGGCACCGCATGCCGAGCCGGAGACTCAATCCCGTGGCCTGGACCGAGGGGATGTTCCTGCGTCCCCACCACCTCCAGCACGCGGAGATCTTCTCGGAGGAGCGGCTCCGCTTCCACCTGAAGGCGCTGAACCCCTTCCACTGGGGCATCCAGGAGATCGAGCTCGACGAGGAGGCGCTCTCGGACAACCGGGTGGAGCTGCTGCGCTTGAAGGCCGTGATGCCGGGCGGCTTCATCATCCACTATCCGGGCAACGCCATCGTGGAGAGCCGCGAGTTCGATCCCTCCGCGGAGAGGGTCAACGTCTACCTGGGGCTGCGCAATCTCTCCCAGACGGAGGCCAACGCCGGTCCGGCCGACAGCGGCTCCAAGGACCTGCGGCTGCGCTTCCGCACCGAGGACCTGCCCGACTGGAACCGCGGCGGCTACGAGGCGCCCATCGAGCTGGCCTTCCCCTACGCCCGGGTCTTCCTCTCCGGGGAGGAGTCGGAGCTCGAGGTGCACGAGTCGTTCAAGCTGGCGGAGATCGTGGGCACCGGGGAGCTCAAGCAGCCCTTCGCCTTGGCGAAGAACTACGCGCCGCCCCTGCTCTCGGTCCAGGCCTCGCCCGCGCTCCACGACGAGGTCCAGAAGATCGTCAGCCAGATCGCGTCCAAGGTGCGCGTGGTCGCCGGGCGGACGGCCACCTTCGCCGTCGCCGATCTGCCGCGCTTCTGGATGCGCTACACGCTCGCGCGCATGACGGGCGTCCTGCGCCACCTGCTCTCCACCGGGCAGACGGTGCCCTTCGACATCTACACGGCGCTCGTCGAGACGGCCGGGGCGTTGGGGGCCTTCCACCACCTGGAGCCCCTGGAGCTCCCCACCTACGACCACGAGAACCTCTGGCCCTGCTTCATGGCCCTGATCGAGCTGCTGGAGAACGAGCTCAACCAGGCCGTGCCCGACAACTTCAAGGAGCTGGTGCTCGTCTGGGACGCGGGGCGCAAGCTCTACGCCACCAGCGAGCTCAACACCCAGCTCGTGGATCCGCGGAACCTCTTCTTCCTGGCGGTCAAGTCGTCGCTGGAGGCCAAGGAGCTGGCCCGCTGGGTCGTGGACGAGGGCAAGGCGAGCTCCACCAGCGGCGTGCAGCCGCTCGTCATGCTCAACACCAAGGGCCTGGCGATCGAGCACATGCCTGCCGCGCCCACCGAGATCGCCGCCCGCCCGGGCTACGAGTACTTCAAGGTCGATCCCCACGGCGCCCACTGGAAGAAGATCCGCGAGGACTTCAGCTTCGCCATCAGTCTGGGCAAGCTCGAGAACGCCGACGCGCGCCTGTTCGTGGTGATGGCGGGGGCGGGCTAGGGCCATGGCGTCGCGATCCCTCGGACGCGTGGCGGGCGACCTGTTCGGGTACGTGCAGCTGTTCCAGTCGGCACCCGAGAACCGGCGGCCCGATCTCCCGGCCCTGCGCAGCCACCTGCTCGGGCTGCTGGACGGCTTCTCGCGGCATCCCGACGCCCAGCGCATCCCCCCGGACGAGGTGGAGGAGGCCCGCTTCGCCCTGGTGGCCTGGACCGACGAGATGATCCAGCGCTCCAACTGGATCGGCTCCGAAGAGTGGCGCCGGGAGCCGCTGCAGCTGCAGCTCTACCGCACCAACAAGGCGGGCAACGAGTTCTACGACCACATGGCCGCGCTCCGGCCCGAGCAGAACCACGCTCGCGAGGTGTACCTGCTGTGTCTGGCCCTCGGCTTCGAGGGTCAGTATGCGGGCCACGACGCGGACCGTCGGGCGCTCCTCCAGAAGGAGTACGAGGCCCTGCGCGTCTCGGGCTCGGCCCTCGAGGTCGCGCGGGAGTCGCGTTTCCTCCCGGACGCCTACGAGGTCAACATCCGGCTGCCGGACCTCGGCAAGCGCCGGGTGTTCCCGACCCTGCTGCTGATGGCCTGTGCGGGCGGCGTCTTCTTCGGCGTGCTGTGGCTGCTCCTTCGCTGGGCCGTCGGCGACGTGCCCGTGCCTCCGGGGTCCTGAGCCGTGTACCGCCTCTACAGCTGGCTCAGCCAGGCGAGCTACTTCGCGTCGATCGCGCGCAACCCCCGCTACCTGCTCACCTGGGGCGGGGTCTTCCTGATCGTCGGCCTCGCCGCGGGTCTCGGCTTCTACGTGGAGAACTGGCTGCTGGCGGCGGCCGTGGGCCTGGGCCTGCTGCTGGTGCTGCTGCTGGTCGTGCTGGCCTACATCACCCTCTCCCGGCGGGAGGCCGAGCGGCGCGAGCGCGGCGTCGACGAGGAAGAGGACGAGGCCGTCAAGGCGCGTCGGGAGATGCAGGCCGAGCGCGAGGCCCTCCGCAACCTCGAGAAGGGGTTCGAGCGCTCGTTCGAGGAGCTGCGTCGCTCGCGGCTGGGCGGCCTGTACGAGCTCCCGTGGCTGCTCGTGGTGGGCCCGCCGGGCTCGGGCAAGAGCTCCCTGCTCCGTGAGTCGGGGCTCGACCTCTCCTCGGAGTACGCCCGCCTCATCTCCGACGGGCCGACGCCGGACTGCGACTGGTGGCTCACCAACGAGACCATCGTGCTCGACACCGCCGGGCGGCTCGTCGAGTCCGACGAGGGCGCCAGCCGGCGCATGTGGCGCCTGCTGCTGCGCCTGATGCGGCGGGCCCGGCCCAAGCTGCCCCTCGAAGGGCTGATCGTCGCGGTGCCGGTCACCCACCTCCTGGGCCGCAGCGCCCGCGAGCTCGAGGAGGACGCACGGCGTCTCCGGCGCCGCTTGAACGAGCTGAAGGACGTCCTGCGGGTGGACGTCCCGATCTACGTCTTCGTGACCAAGGCCGATCTGATCGAGGGCTTCGTGGAGGTGGCCTCCCAGCTCCCTCCCAGTCGCCTGGAGGAGATCTTCGGCTGGACGAACCCCGAGCGGCGCTTCGCCGACGCCGGCCAGGAGGTGCTGGAGGGCTGGGAGGCGATGCGGGGGCGCGTCGACCGGTTCATGCCGGAGATGCTGATGCGGGAGTCGGATCCCCAGCGCCGCCGCCGCCTCTTCGACTTCTCCCACGAGCTGGAGGACGTCGGCGAGGCGCTGGCGGTGCTCCTGCGGCGGGCCTTCGCACCGTCGGTCTACGACGAGACGCCCTTCATGCGCGGCGTGTACCTGGTCAGCGCCCGCCGCGAGGGCCAGACCGTCTCGCCGCGGCTCGAGCGCCTGGGCCACGACTGGGCCCGCCACGCGGTGGCCGATGCCGGCGTGCAGCGCGGCTTCTTCCTGCGCGACGCCTTCCGGGAGGTCGTCGTCGGGGACCAGGAGCTGGCCCTGCCCACCGGTCGCCTGGGCCCCCTGGCCCGCCGCTTCATCCTGGGCACGGGGCTGCTGGTGCTGCTCGTGATGTGCGTGTTCTGGACGATCGGCTTCTGGAACCACCGCGCCGGCACGAATCGGCTCGAGGCGGACGCCGAGGCCCTCATCTCGGCGGCGCCCAGCCTGCCCGTCACCGACGTCATGCGCGGCCGCATCGAGAGCGAGGAGGCCCGGGCCGCGGGGTTCTTCGGCGGCCTCGGCTACCGGGGTCTCTTCCACCAGGCGCTGGATCGCGCCAAGCGCACCTATGTCTGGGCCTTCGGGCGGGAGTTCGAGGATCCGAGCAAGGCCAACCTGCTGGCGGCGGTGCGCCGCTACGACGACGACTCCTTCGAGGCCCTCGCCAACCTGGCCATGGACATCAACTGGATCTCGATGCAGGCGGATGGGGAGGACGCCTTCCGGCCCCAGCTCTTCAAGTACGCGCCGATCTCGCGCAAGGCCCAGGACCGGGACACGTTCACGGCCGGCTACGACGCCTGGGTGAGCTGGTCGTCGGACGTCCAGCGGCAGCAGCGGGTGAACCGCGAGCTCGAGCTGCTGCGCAGCGCGGCGGCCACCCTGCTCAACATGGAGCGGCTGCTGCGCTGGAGCGAGATCCACGTGGATACCTACCCGCCGGTCCGCTACCGCGACGTGCGGGTGCCCGAGCCGGAGGATGCGCTGCTTCCCGAGGTGCCCGGCGCCTTCACCCGGCGCACCTGGGAGGCGCTGGTCCGCGGCCTGGTCGACGCCGTGGGCCGCAGCGGTGGCGCCTCGCGCACGGCCGTGGAGGAGTTCCGCCGCAACTACGTGACGCGCTACGACGGCGGCTGGCGCGAGTTCCTGATCTCCACCCCCACCGCCTATCGCTCGGATCCCGGCGTCAAGGAGTCGCCCTACGTGGAGCTCGTGCGGACCCTCGACGAGAACACCCGGGCCGAGCTGCCGCGGGAGGTCGAGGCGCCGTCGTGGATCCAGTCGCTCCACGAGGTGCGCCGGGAGGAGGTGCGGGAGGACGTCGAGGGCGACGTGCCGCCGTGGCTCACCTACGAGGGGCTCCTGGACCAGGTCCACGCCGACGTGTCGGCGGCCCAGGTGAGCGACAAGGCGGCCCTGGGGGTCGCGATCAAGGTGGCGCAGAAGGAGGCCACCTCCTTCCGCCAGGCCCTCGACCAGATCCGCGCCCTGGTGCCGAGCGGCCGGGATCCCCAGGCCGAGGAGAAGCTGCGCCGGGTGCTCTCCATGCCGGTGCTCGACGGCTTCTCGGCGGTCATGGACACCGCCATCGAGGCCGTAGACCAGCGCTGGGCCGAGCGGATCGCCAACCGCTACGGCCACGGCCTGTCGAAGGCAGAGCTGGAGGAGCTCTACGCGCCCCAGACGGGTGCCCTCGACAAGTTCATCAAGACCGACATCGGCCCCTTCTACAACGAGGGCCGGCTCGTGGAGACCCTGGCCGACCGGACCATGCAGCTCGGGCCCCAGTTCCTGGCCTGGCTCGATCAGGCCGAGCGGGTGCAGGCGGCCCTGTTCGGCCGCGGCGGTCCGGGCCAGCCGGAGGTGACGGTGGTGCTGGACGGGGTGCCCTCCCGGGTGGTGGGCGGGGGCCTGGTCAGCCGCCAGGACCTGATCCTCTCCTGCGGCGCGGACACCCAGTCCTGGCCCTACCGACAGGGCACGGACCGACGCCGCTTCGAGTGGTCGCCGCGTTGTCAGGAGGTGGTGCTGCGGGCCTGGGTCAAGGACCCGCTGGGCGGCGAGCGGGAGCTGAAGCCGCGCAAGGAGTGGCGGGGCCCGCTGGCCTTCCCGCTCTTCTTCCAGGACGCGCGGCCCGTGAGCCAGTCCCGCTACGAGTGGACGCTGCGCTACGACGACGGCAGCGAGATCGTGGTGACCTACGACCTGCGCTCGGGCGGGGAGATCCGGGACGTGGTGCACCGGGCGCCCCCGCCCACGGTTCGGGAGTAACGCGTGAAGAGCTCGATCTGGCAGCGAACGGCAACCGCGCTGGCCCTGGCGGCGGCGCTCTGGGTGTCTGCCTGCGCCTCCTGCAACCCGCCCCCCGACCCCGACGGCGATCCCTGGGGCGCCACCGACCTGCCCCTCGACGTCTGGCGCTCCGACCAGATCTGGTGTGCGGAGAACGACTGCCGCGACTACCGCGTCCTGCGCCCGGCGGGGCCCGGCGTCGTCACGGTGGAGCTCGTGGCCCAGGCGGGTCCGGGCGACGTCAGCCTCAGCGTCGCCGACAGCGGCAATGCGCCCGTCGAGACCGTCACGGCCAGCGTCGGCGGCCGCGCGGCCATCCGCTTCGAGCCGCGCCACGAGCGCTACTACGTGGTGGTGCTGAACGCGAGCGAGCTGGCGCGGGACGCCTATCCGTACGAGATCCGCGCGCGCCAGGAGCAGCCGCCGCAGGCGCCTCCGCCGCCCGCCTTCGAGCCGGTGTCCGCACGGATCCTGGAGGTCGAGAACCCGCCCGGAGGCGAGCGCAAGGTGCTGATCGACCTCGGCGAGAGCCGCGGCATGACGCCGGGCCTCCGCGGGCGTCTGATCGAGGACGGGAGCCCCATCGGCGAGATCGAGATCATCGAGGTCTTTCCGGACGGAAGTCGGGCCCGCCTCGAGGGCACGTCCTCGGTCCGGATCACGCCGAAGACCTCGGCCGAGATCGACGTCCCGGTCGGGTCCGCCGGTCCGTAGCGGAAGGTGGTGGCGGCGCGGCTGCTCCAATTCGAGGACGGGAGGCAGGTCGGGGTCTTCGAGCTCCGCCGGGTCGAGTCCCTGATCGGGCGGGACCCCGCCGCCGACTGCGTGCTGCAGCCCACGCGCATCTCGCGCCGCCACGCCCTGGTGCGCGAGCAGGCCGGCGGCTACGTGCTCGTGGACCTGGGCAGCGCCAACGGCACCACCCTGAACGGCCATCCCGTGCAGGGCGAGGTGCCCCTGGAGAGCGGCGATCGCATCGGGCTCGCCGGGGAGGCCCTGCTCGAGTTCCGGCTCGACAAGGTCGAGCGCGGCCGCTGGTACTCGTCGGCCCTGGTCCTGCTGCTGCTCCTGGCGGTCGGTGGGGGCTGGTACTGGTACAGCAGCCGCCCCGACCCGGTGATCCTGGACGCGGCGGCGACCGCCTGGAACGGCGTGGAGGCCCATCGGTCCGGCGAGGCGCGGGCGGCGCGCGGCTACCTCGACTCGGCCATGAAGCAGCTCTACGAGGGTCGCCAGCTCGACGACGTGCCCCGCTACCTGGTGCGCGTCGAGGCCATGAAGCGGCTGCGCCCCCACCTGCCGGAAGACGTCGACCTCGTGGCGGTCTATCAGGACGTGGAGTGGGCCCTGAAGGTGCCGGTGCCCGAGCCGGCTCCGGTCGCCGGCGGCCCGTGCCGGCTGGATCGCGTCTCGGGCGCGCGCTTCAACGCCTGCCTGCGGGACCAGCTGCACCACGTGCTGGCGGCGCTCTACCAGCCCACCGACATCGTCCCCGACTGGTTCTACCAGCAGGTGGCCGAGACCCTGGCCCGGGAGCATCGCTTCATCCGGGGGGCGCTGCCTCGGGGCAAGCCCTACGTGGCGGACATGAAGCGCACCCTGGAGGAGCGGCACATGCCGCCGCTGCTCCACTACCTGTCGATGATCGAGAGCGGCTACCGGCCCGGGGCCGGCAGCCCGGCCGGCGCCGTGGGCCTGTGGCAGTTCATGCCGGGCACGGCCAAGCGCTACGGGCTCAAGCTGAAGCCGGTGGATCAGCGGAAGGACCCCGAGCGGTCGACCCGGGCGGCCGCCGAGTACCTCCGGGACCTGGCCTTCGAGTTCGGCGGGGACTCCCTGCTGCTGGCCCTGGCCGGCTACAACCGGGGGGAGAACGGCGTGCGGCGCTCCCTGCGCCAGCTGGAGAACCCCTTCGACCCCCGGGAGCGCTCGTATTTCCGGCTCGTGGAGAAGAAGCTGCTGCCTGCCGAGACCCGCAAGTACGTGGCCCGCTTCATGGCCGCCGCGGTGGCGGGGGAGGGCGGTCTCCCCAGTCGGGAGCAGCTGCGGGCCGCCGGATACTGAGTGGAAGCAGTCGGCCTGCCGGCCGGTGTGCGGCACTTCACTGTATCCCGGCGGGGGGGCTGGGTTAAACTCGAGCTTCCGATCGAAAGATCGTCACATGGACGGGGGATGCTTTGGGCGTCCGAGACTTCTTTCGCCGATTGGGGGGCGGCTCCAAGCCGCCGCCGGGCCGCGGCCAGCGCGGCGCCCGGGGGGCCCGCATGGACCGGCCCCAGGAGCGCCGTCGCGACCAGCCGACCGAGATGATCTCGGTCCCGCCCCAGTCTCCCGGCCCGGGGGCCGCGCCTCCGGCGGCGCCCCCGCGACCGCCGGGTCCGGGCCCCGCAGCCACCGTGGTCACGCCGAGCGTCGAGCCGCGGGTTCCCGAGCCGGCACCGGCCCCTCCGCCCATGGCCCCGGCGCCGGCGGCTCCGCGCCCGGGCGTGGACGACGCCGGGGCGACCCGCATCTTCTCCACCGCCACCGCCGCGCCGACCGGGCGGGTGGTGGGCGTGCTCGTGGCGGTCGAGGGCGAGCTCGAGGGGGAGATCTTCCGCCTGGCGGACGGCGAGAACTTCCTCGGCCGCTCGCGCGAGTGCGGGGTCCACCTCTCGAGCGAGTGGATCTCGCGCCGCCACGCCAAGATCATCCACATGGACGGTCAGTTCGTCGTCGGGCCCCTCTCCGAGCAGAACCCCACGCTCATCAACGGGGACGCCACCGAGGGCACGGAGCTGAAGGACGGCGACTACCTCAAGCTGGGTCGGACCACTCTCCGCTTCCGCAGCGTCGTCTAGCGATGCGCACGCGGATCGTCATGGCAGCTCTGTGGTTGGCCTTCCTGCCAGCGGCCAGCGCCCAGGCCCAGGACGACTTCGCCGAGAACACGACGCCGGGAGACTTCAAGCTCCAGAAGGTCGAGCGGGTCCACCTGGACGACGTCAAAGTGGTGGGCTCCGGGTCGCTGTGGGACGCGGGTCTCGAGATCTACCTCCGCGCGCTCACCCGCTACGGGGAGTCCGTGGACAACCTCCACGAGCCCCACTTCGAGGTCCGTGAGGACGAGCGCAAGTTCGAGACGGGCAAGCTGCGGGTCCAGACCCTGAAGGAGAGCGGCAAGGGCATCACCGTGGTGTTGGCCATCGACGTGAGCCGCACCATGACCGGGGAGCCCTTCGACCGGGCCCGGACCGCCGCCCTGAACTTCATCGACCGCCTGGGGGCGCTGGACCGGGTGGCGATCGTGACCTTCGCGGGCGCGCCCGAGGTCATCGCGCCCTTCGACATGCCCTTCCAGAAGAAGCGGGTGATCCTCGACAACCTCGAGATCGATCCGAATTCCCTGAACACGGTGCTCCACGACGGCGTGTACCGGAGCGTGGAGCTGATCCGGCAGGGGGTGGAGCTGCCCCGTCGCGCGCTCGTGATCGTGTTCTCCGACGGCAACGACGGCGGCAGCAACCACGATCTGGAGCAGGTGGTCCAGTACGCCCAGGGCGGGCCGGGCGAGCCCGGCATCCCCGTCTTCAGCATCGGCTACGCCCGCTTCGGCGGCGGCGGGCTCGACGTACTGCAGGACCTCTCGAAGCGGACCGGCGCCGGGGAGATCAACACGGGCTTCTTCCAGGCGACCTCCACGGTCCACCTGAACCGCTTCTACGGCAGCATCCTCGAGCAGCTCGAGAAGAGCTACGTGGTCTACGTCCCCACCCGGTTCGACGGCGATGCCCACATGGTCGGGGTGATCATCGAGGGGCAGAAGGACGAGAAGGGGCCGATCCAGTACCCGCCCTTCAAGTGGCCCTTCCTGGAGCTGGGCGTGGGCGGCGGCACCTTGCTCCTGCTCCTGTTGCTGGTGCTCTGGCTGCGGCGCTCCCGCTCGCCGGGCAAGCTGGTGCTGGTGCTCGGCAGCCAGACTGGCGAGAAGCACCGCCTGCGCGCCGGGCGCACCCGAGTGGGCGCCCTCGCGGACAACGACGTGGTGCTGCCGTCGCCGAAGGTGTCGCGCTACCACGCCGAGGTCCACGCCAAGGGTCGCGAGGTGGAGCTCGAAGACCTCCGCTCCGCCAACGGAACCTACGTGAACGGCATGCCGATCCAGCGAAGCCCGATCCGGCCGGGCGATCGCATCCGGATCGGCGACGTCGACATGGTCTACGAGCGATGAGTCAGATCAACCTGTCGCATGTGGAAGCGGCGTCGCTCACGGACGTGGGCCGGGCCCGCTCCGAGAACCAGGACTTCTACGGCGAGTTCGTGGCGCCCTCCGGCGCGCGGCTGATGGTCGTGGCGGACGGCATGGGTGGTCACCGCGGCGGGAGCACGGCCAGCCGGCTCGCGGTCGAGGCCGTCGGCGAGGTGTTCCGGCCGGGCGACTCGCCGCCCGAAGCGCTCCTTCGCGACGCCTTCGCGCTGGCCAACGAGCGGGTGTTCTCGATGTCGCGCCGGCAGCCGGAGCTGGCGGGCATGGGGACCACCATGGTCGCGCTGCTGCTCGACGGGAGCGTCGGCGGCTGGGTGGCCCACGTCGGGGACAGCCGCTGCTACCTGCTCCGGGAGCACCAGCTCCACATCCTCACCGCGGATCACTCGTGGGTGGGCGAGGCCGTCCGCCGGGGCCTCCTGTCGCCCGAGGAGGCCGCCGTGCATCCGCGGCGCAGCGAGCTCCTGCGCTCCGTGGGCGTCGAGGCGCGGGTGGAGGTGGACGTCAATCCGTTCGAGGTCCTGCCCGGCGACCGCTTCATGCTCTGCTCCGACGGCCTCTGCGGGGTGATCGACGACGCGGCGGTCCAGGCCGTGCTCGAGCGCCAGGAGCCCAGCGTGGCCGCCCGCCGGCTGGTGGAGCTGGCCAACGAGGCCGGTGGGCCGGACAACGTGACGGTCCAGGTGCTCCGCATCCCCGGGGCCGACGAGGACGCGCCGACGCTGGAGCACCCGATCGTGGTACCCGGGGACGCCGCCGCCACGCAGGCGCCGGCGGCCGACGAGCCCGGGACGCCCGAGCCCGTCGTCGAGGCGCAGCGTGCGGGGCCTTCGCGGTCGCGGCGCGTGCCGCTCGTGGCGCTGGCGGCCTCGCTCGTGGGCATGGCCCTGGTCGGGGCCGTGATGGCGCTCATGGGAGAGGGCGGCCCGCCAGCGGTGGAGGTCGTGGCGACCCCGGAGGAGCCTCCGCGCTCCGCCCAGGAGGATCGCCTGGAGACTGCGCGGGCCTACGAAGCGGTGGCCGAGGAGCGAGAGGCGCGCACGGAGGCCGCGGCGCGCCGGGCCGCGAACGAGCGGGCGGCGCAGCTCGCCGCGGCGGAGCGGGCCGCGGCGGCGGAGGCGGCCGCCGAGGAGGCGCGTCTGGCAGCCGCGGAGCAGGAGGCGGAGGAAGCCGCCCGCGCAGCGGCCGCGGAGCAGGAGGCGGAGGAAGCCGCCCGCGCAGCGGCCGCGGAGCAGGAGGCGTCCGAGGAGGCCGCCCGTGTGGCCGCGGAGCAGGAGGTGGAGGAGGCCGCCGAGGAAGCGGCGCGTCTGGCCGCGGAGGAGGCGGCGCGTGTGGCTGCCGCGCAGGAGGCCGCGGAGGAGGCGGCGCGTGTGGCTGCCGCGCAGGAGGCCGC